>JANMGP010000325.1:0-14638 GCA_031374705.1 Verrucomicrobiaceae bacterium
TGGCACCCTCAGCTTGAAATCGGGTGCAGGTGCGTGAGGTCGAGGCCGGGATAGTTCACCTTCGCGATTTGCTGGCGGAGGCGCTGCAAACTCGGCCCGCTGCCGTAGAGACTTTCAGCACTTCGCTCCGACTCCTTCCAGCCGCCCAATGCCTCAGCGTCGTCAATGGACAACTCCGCATCCCGCATCGCATCGCGGAAAAGATGCCGGAAGCTGTGGAAGGTGGCCTTGCACGTCGCGCCAAGCGTCCTTTCCACGAAGCGCCCGAACCATTTTCCGAATGGACTGGAATAGTAGCCGTTCGCGCCGCGAGGATTATCCGGGAACAAACGCGGGCTGGACGTGTCACCCCGCCGCTCCGCGACGTATTCGAGAAATCCGATGCGGAGAAGCTCTGGGTGAATCGGCACATTCCGCTCGCTTTGCAGGGTCTTTAGCCGCTTGTCGCTGGCGTCGCCGTTCTCCAACGTGGTGCGGATTCGGAAAACGGGCACGCCGTCAATCTCTGCTATATCCTCCGTATAAAGCTGCGCCACTTCGTTGGCGCGAAAGCCCTGAAAAAGTCCAGCGAGAGGAAGCCAGAATCGCCCACGGCGCGGCTTCTCATCGCCGGGCATAGCGTAGCCGTTGCCATCGTCTTTGCAGCCGGTGTAGAGCGGTGCTCGGAAGAGTCGGTTGAGTTCGGCGATTTCAAACTTCGCCTTTTTCTTTCGCTTTGCGGGCTGCTCAAATGTCGCTCGCGAGTAGCGGTCCTTGGCCGGATTCAGAGCAATATATTGCTTCGCAACAGCGAAATTGAAAATGGCGACGACGTTGTTGAAATAATTTTCCAGCGTCTTTCCTCCAAGCCGGTTCGAGTCGCTTCGCTTGTCTGCTGCCTCTATCGCCTGTTCCAACGTGAGGCCCGGATACCGCTTCGTGGCGTTCGTAGGTGTTCGCCGCAACAAAAGGAAAAGCCGCTCAATGTCATCCTGAGTGATTGAATCGAGTTCCGTATTTGCGCCTAGAACTTCACGGAGAAGCCGCGCTGGAAGTTCGTAGGTGCGTTGCGTCACGTCAGCACGCCCAGCTTCCTTCAGCCATTTGAGATAGCGGGTGAGCATCTCTCCTAGCGCGACGCCCTGCCGAGGCTTTGGCGGTGGAGTGTGAGCGAAAACTTCGCGAAACAGCGGCTCGTGCGATTTCACGCTCCGCACTGTGGCCAAGTCCAGTTTCCGTTGCGCGTTTTCGAGCAGAGCCCTGCGGAATAGAGGGCGCAATTTTTGGTAAGCAGGACTGTCCTTGGGAATATCCAAGCTCTCCGCTTTCAAAAAACCGTCGAGATACTGCGTGCCGTCGTCGCCTTCATAATGGCTGTTGCCGCCGTCGAAGGCTGTCACCTCGACACCAAAATTCTCGCGGCACTCTTCCAACTCATCGCTCGAAAGTGTTCGCCCCGAGCGCTCCCACCAATCGGTCGTATCTTTTTCGAGGCTGATGAACCAGCGCACGACGAGCGAGTGCGCTTCCTTCTCGCTCATGTTGAGCAGCGGTGCAGCCATCTGCTTTTTTCCCGCTACCATTTTCAACTCGTTCCGCTTCACTTCAAACTCCGTGTCGAGCTTGAACGCCTCGAATCGCACACGCGCAATCGCTTCGCGTCGGTCGGAAGTGCCGAGCGATTTACGAATGATGTCGCGCTTGCCGTAGAGCGGTCGAAGCTCTGTCGGCACCCGCATATTCAAATAGTAGCGTCCCCCGCGAAGGAGCAAACCCGACTGTCGAGGCATCGGTATTGGGCAGTTTTGTGTGTCAGTGTTGTGTGACATTTCGGCTTCGACGATACCCTGATTACCCTGAGATGGCGATGTTTCCTTGATTCCTGCGGGGAATGGCGGATGGGGAGGGATTCGAACCCTCGTAGGTTGTTTAGACCTAACACGCTTTCCAAGCGGGCGCGATCGACCACTCTGCCACCCATCCGTTTTCTCTGAGTAGAGGGACGCAAAATGCCCGTTATCCCGTCGGGCGCAAGCCAAGAAATCGCCCCGCGCGAAATTAGTTTCCCCGGAGCGCGGGGAGCCGGTCACGGCACTTCCACCCGCAAAAGCGCCTGAGTGCGGTCGGCGAAAGTCGCCTGCACTGCGAGGGAGTGCGCTGAATTATAGCTTCGCCGCGCGCCAAAACTTCCGGGCAGCGCGTTCAGCAGGGTGAAGCCGCTGAGTTGCTTTGTTCCGGTTGGAAGCGCGATGTCTTCGCCGGTCCGCAGGATCTCGCGAAGCACTCCGGCGGGGTCGCGCGCCCACATCCCGAGCTTGTTCCGACCGGTCACAGCCCGGCCTTTCACCTGCGCGATAAAGACGGGACCGCCATTGTCGGGCATGGCGAATGTCATGAACTTACTCCACGCGGTGTCTGCGATCGCGCTGCCATCGCGGTCCGTTGCAGCGGTGCCGAGGGCCGCGACGATTTCTGGCGCACCTACTCCGTCGCTCAGCCAGAGGGCGTTTGTCATGGGCGCACGCGCGACATCCCCGCGACGAGTGCCGAGGAAAGCGATATCCCCGTCGCCGTTAGTGACCGGATCGGAAAACGCGGCGAAGTTTCCGAACCCGGCCTGCTCACCGAGCAACTCGGTGTAGGCAGTTCCGTTCGCCGAGTGGAGCAACACGGAATCATTCGCATTTGTGACGCCGGGTTGCGCGGTCTTTTGAGCGAGGATTGCCATGCCCGGACCACCGAAATCCGGCACCCCGAGAGTGGTGAGAAGCGGTGCAAAACCCACGCTTGCTTGATTTGTCCGAATCAGCGGAGTCTGCACGCCGGAGCTGTCGATTTTCACGAGCACGATTCGCTTATCGGCGAGTGTAAGTTTTGCGATCGTATCGCTCGCGCCATGCCATCTCCCCTGTCCGGCCGATGCGGACGCCGGCTGAAAGGTGCTCAGCTTTTTGACGGTCGAGCCGAGCAATCCCGAGCCGGTTCGCGCGAGAAGCGTCCCTGAGCTTGCGCCGGTAATGCGGAGCAATGCGACGTCGTTTTCTGGCGTCACGAAACCGGGAGTTGGCGCAAGTTTCACGAGTGCGATCAGCGCATTGTCGGTCAACGAGATGCTGAGGACCGATTTCAGTTTCAAAAACGCCAGTCCCTGTACCGGGGAGCCTTCGCGCAGCAACGGAGCGGCGCTGCCGAAAAGGTCCGTCCACACTCCTTCATCCTCCGTGCCTTTGACCCCGGAGAGCTTTGCTCCGAACGCGACCTTGCCCTGCGGCGAGAGAAGCGGGTCAAGGAAGCTCTTGAATGTCGCACCCGTCACGCCCGCCGCGCCGCCTTGCACGGCCGCGATTCTTCCGAGTCCGGCGACATCCTCCACGTAGATCGCCGCGAGCTTTGTCCGGCCTGCGGCAATCGTGACACGCGAGGCCATTGCGCGGAGATCGCTGATCGCCGGCGTGCCGAAAGCACTAAGCAAGCTGCCCGCGGGAAGGCCGGTCGTCCCCGGCGGCAGTGGCGCACCGGTGTAAGCGGACGCCACAGTCACGCGTGGCTCGCTCACCGCGCCAAACCGCACCGCGAGCGTCGTCTGGGCCGTCGCAGTTTTGCCGGCCGAATTGGTCGCGGAAAACGAGAGCGTATAGTCGCCGAGCCCCAGCGACGCCCCGGGGAGCGGCATCTGCGAAAATGCGGTCACTCCCCGAAGGTCGGTCGCCGTGACCACCGTGCCGCGGAGGTCCGGCATCACCACGGAGCCCGTTGCGCCGGCAAACAGCGTCTGCGCTGCGACGCCCGCAAACACAGGCGGCGGAACCGCTTGAACGGCGAGCGTCGTTTGCGCCGTCGCCGTCTTGCCCGCTGAATTCGTCGCCGAGAATGAAAGCGTGTAATTCCCAACGGAAAGGACCGCACCAGGGAGCGGCGTTTGCGTAAAAGAAACCACACCCCGCGGATCCGACGCAGTAACCACGGTGCCGCGCAAGTCCGGCATCGTAAGAGTGTCGTCCGCTGCCGCGCCAAAAGCCTGCGGTGCCACACCGGCAAATACCGGCGGCGGAATCTCCGTTCCCGTTCCGGAAGCCACGAGATCGAGCGTCGGCTGCTCAGGATCAGGCGAATTTACCCGCACGACAGCACTCCGTCCGCCAGTCGCAGCCGGAGTAAAATCGACCGCAAACGAAACCGTCGCCCCGCCCGCGACGTTGGTCGGCCCGGCTCCACTCGTCACAACAAACTCTGCCGCGTTCGCGCCGCTGGAAGCCACCGTAATCCCCGACAACGGAGCCGCGGAATCATTGCGGATGGAAAAAGTGCGGCTCGCCGGCTCGGAGATCAACCGGCTGCCAAAATCGACGGCGAAACTATCCTCGGGCAGCACCGAAGTGTCGGCGGGGTTGAATACAAGCGTCACCTCCTCGTTCGGCCCGGTCTCGACATGCCAGCCTGTCGATCTGCGAATCACATCCACTGCGAGATTCATGGTGACCGCAGCGCCGTCGAGGTCCGTCGCAGTGACATGCACCATAGTGCTGCCAAACCGGCTTGCAGCGGGCGTGAGGCGCAACGTCGTCCCCGTGATTGAGACAGCGACCAATGCGGCATCGTCCGATGTCGCGCTGTATGCAAGCACCGGAATCCTCGCGGCATTTGTCTCCACGGTATGCACGCGGTTTACGTTTCCGCCCGTGTGATCCTTTACCGGAAGGTCGGTGAATGCGCCTCCGGCGTTCACCCGCGGTAGCACTGCCACTTCATCCATCACGGCCATCCCGTTTCCCACAACCCTGCCGAAAACAGTGAACCCGCCATTTTGCGCATCGAGATTCGCCGAGTTGTTCGCGAGATTCACGAACCACTGGTTGGTGGCGCTATTCGGGTCGCCGCCGAGTTTCGCCATCGCGATGGTGCCGCGAAGATTGGAAATGCCGGGCTCGTTTTGAATCGCGGCAAAGCCTGGAACCGGCTCCACATTGTTGTCCACAGTCCACCGGAATCCGCCATCCTGCACGATGAATCCCGGGACCGCCCGATGGCAGAAATTGTTTTGATAATGTCCGGCATCCACGTAGGCGAGGAAGTTGGCCACGGTGATTGGCTTCGCGGCATCGTAGAGCGCGAGGTCCACATTCTTTGTTGTGGAGCCAATCCGCACGCTAACCCGCACCGCACTGCCCGTGACATCCGGGTCGCGAAAGAGCGGCGCGAGATCGAGATTCTTCGCGACTCCGGCGCGGCGAAGCACGGGAGCCACTCCCTGCTGGACAATCTCCGGCGGAACGTTGACGGCATGGGCGAGGGAACTGATGAATGTAAAGGTGGTAAAAAGGAGGCGACTCAATCGCATGGTGTGAACTTACGCAAAACACGCCCTCGCGCAAATGTAACCGTCAACCGCAGCCGACGAAGCCGTTAATCGACGTCCGCGCCAACGTCCAACGTCCGCGCCAACGTCCAACGTCCAACGTCCAACGTCCAACGTCCGAGTTCCAATGCTTACCGCCGGAATGTCCGCAGCCAGCGCTCGGCGAGTGCCAGACACAGCCAGCGTAGGAGCACGGTGAGGACTGAGTAAAAACCGAAATTGAACGCGACAGGGCTCCCGGGGCTGCCGGTCGTGGTGATAGTCCGCCCGGCCCTCATCGCGTCGGTGGAGAAATGCGCGAGCAGGTCGTTTGCGTTGGCATCAAGAATCCCGAGCGGACTGATGAGCGAGAACCAGAGCGCCGAATTGGATGCGTGTCTGTCAATATACGAGAAATCCAATATAACGAGCGGTGCGACAAACCATACCGCAACGACGCAGACGGCGCAGGCAACCGCACGGGCCTTGGAGCGAAGCCACAGTGCGATAAACATGGAGAGCCAGATGATGAGCGACGGATAAATGGTGGCGGCGAGCGTGCCGCAGAGCCAGAATTGCGCGAGACCTTGCGCGGTCATGTTGGCGCGAACGTACGAGAATTCCGCCCATCCCTGCGCAGCAAAGACGATCGCAAGCAGGAGCCAGAAAAGCACGCGATACCGCGTGAGGGCGTCCACTTTCTCCTTCAATATCGCGCCCGCTCCGAGCCGGGTGGTGAGGAGGATGTCGAGCGTCTGGTTCGTGCGTTCATCGAGGAGCGAGCCGATGCTGCGCGTGACGAGGACCAGAACGGCGATGGTGCCGGTGACCATGGCGAGGATCTGGATTCGCGCGGGCCCGTCCGTGCGCGGGTGAATCATGAAGAGGCCTACGCAGAGAAAGAGCGTCGCGAGCGACAAGCCAATGGTGAGTTTCGCAAAGCGCACACGACCTCCGAGGATGCCGCGCCCGGATTCACGCCAGGCGACGGGTTCATCGCCGGGAAGATCCCGCCGCAGCGGCCACATGCGCCGCCACCATAGTCCGATGCGCCCGAGCTTGCGTGCCACGCGTCGCGCACCGCGCTGTGCGACGACGGGAGTCATCGCGCGACGCTCGATGCAAAGCCGACCGAGCAGCAGGAAAATCAACGCGGTTCCGAGCAGAAGGTTGCAACTCTGCAAAGTCGCGCGAAGCATTTCCGTGGGCTGCGCAGCGGATGTGGATGCGGCGTTTTGGAAATTGAGGACGCGCTCAAACGCCGCAGGCGGCCAGATGGCGAGCGCCCACCCCGGCGTCTCCGCACCCTCCTCCGCGAAGAACTGGCTCGCAGATGCAGCGACGACCGGCGCGAATTGAACGACAACAATGCCGACATACGCAGCGAGGATAGCGCCGGTTGTCGTGCGGCACCACGCCGAGCACAGAATGGCGAGCGCACCGGCGTGGAGCAGCGCGGCGAAGACGACGCCGATTCCCGCAAAAAGCAACGGAACGGAAACACCTCCGTAGCTCATGGTGATCGCGCCGAGCGGTAGTGCGAGGAGAAGCAGCGACGCCATCGGCAACAGCCCTGCGAGGAACTTTTCGACGAGAATCTTGCCAGGCGACATTCCTGTGAGCATCAGCAGTGACAATGACTCCCGCTCCTTTTCATACGTGATTCCACCCGCCATGAGCGCGGGCTGAAACAGCAAGACGCTCCAGCAGAGAAAGCCGACGAGCCGTTCGTAGAGCTGCCGTCCCGTGCCGAGAACGGCAAAGCTGTTCCCCTCGCCGCCGGCTTTTTCGATCGTGCGATAGACCGTGATGAGGAACACGGCATACAGCACCGCGCCGAAAACCGCACGGGTCGCGTACGTCCGCCGGCGGGCGGCGCGCTCAGTCAACTCGCGGGCGAAAAGCGGGAGGATCATTGGTCGCGGTATTCCTGAAATGACACCGGAGCCTTCCGGAAATGGCGCCGGTAAATGACGAGCTCCGTCCCGCTGCGGCGCCATGCCGCGAGGCACGAGTGTTCCCGCGGGGAATACGTCGCGAGATCGGAATAGTGACCGCCGAGCGCAGGGCTGTAGCGGGAAATCAGCGCGTAGTGACTGACGCCGGCAGCCCGTGCGATGGTCGTCCCAATCGAGCGTGTCTCGCTGAAGTCGCTCGCGGGCATTTGCTCCGCACCGAACGCATCCGACGGATCCGTCCATTTCCAGAGCGAAAGATTATCTGAGAGCGCCACGTTCCAGTTGCCATAGGCCTTCACGCCGATCGAGTCCCTGGCGACCGATTCCGCAGCCGCACGCGCTGCAGCCCAATCCACCCCGGAATCATCCTCCCCATCCGGAAACGTGGTCACTCTTACAAGCGCGGGAGTCCACTGGCGAAGCGACCGCCGCAGGACAAACCGCTCCGCCGATATCCACTCCGACTCCGCTGGCGCTTCCTCGTAGGCTCGTTCCGGCGTCGTATCGTCCAGATCCTCTCCAGATTTTCGCACCACCACCGCAGCGAGGCCGTCCCGCACTTCGTGAGTCCAGACCCGATCTGTGGACGGCAGGATTTGGAGAAAGCGCACATCGCGGATAATGCGGCCGTCCTCGCCGATATCCACGATTCGGAGCGATCCGGCACGGTCCTGAAATCCCACGTAGCGCGATGCGAGATTGGAGACAAACCACGCGCAGCCGGCACACGACAGCGGGAAAATAATCCACGTCAGGCGACGCTTACGCAACCGCCCCAAAACGAACCACTCTCCCGGAGCCACGACCATCAACAGCCCGCCCAGAATGCAGGCGAGCACTCCGAACGGAATCTGCCGTGGCGCATCGGGTGCCATCGGCAGGAAGCCCGCAGCGGCCTGGAGGACCCACGCGCTCCGATCATCCGGGAGAGACCCGCGAAGGCGGCTGACGAACGCCTCATCGGCATCGAACGCCGCGATGTCTCGGAGCATTTTCTCATTCGCCTTCCACATCCATGCGACGGAGTTCCGCCACACCGGACCATCGAGATCGTAGCCCGACTCGGGTTCGGCAACGACGACGAACCGCCCAAGCTCCGGAGCAAGCCTCGCCGTTCCGACGAACGCGGACCCCGACTGAGGAACGAGGCGTCCGGCATCGTTCAGGATCGCCGTGTAATTCGTTCCCGCCGCCAGACGCCGAAAGAACGATAGATGCCGTTCCGCGAGCGGCGGAGTCCCAGCGTCGCCCGGAGTGATCGCGAGGTTTCCTCCCGCCCGAACCCAACGCGCGAGGGCGGTGAGCTGCTTTTCGCTGAGTCGTGCAAACGCAGGCCCGTCGAGCAGGACGCCGTCGAACGCACAGTATCCCGCGGGATTCACCGGGAAATCATCCGTGTTCAACACAGTCTGCCGCGTTGTGACGTGGCCGGGCCAATTGAACGGCAGCTTCGGAAGGGCGCTTTCGAGCCAGAGACTTCGCTCTCGCGCGAGCGTGAATTCACGCGGTGTGCGATTCACGCTATCGACGCGCGCCACACAAAGCACGAGTTCCTTCGCATCGCCGAGTTGAACGCTCCCGAGCGGTTGCATTCCCGAATCCGCAGACATCCCCTTCCCCGCGAAGCGAACGAACACATCCAGCGAATCACCATCCGCGAGACCCGGCGGTGGAGGGAGCGTGAGGATGGTTCTCCTCTTGCCGGGAGAAAGAAACATCGGCTGTGAATACGTCACGCCCACAGGCAGATCGCGCCGGAATAGCGTGGCTTCGAGCCGCCCCTCCATCAACCCCGCGCCATCCCACTGAACGGTCGCCGGGATAAGAATGGGCGCGTTCATCCGTGGCTGCACATCCGCAATCTCGATCGATACGCCGAGTCCCGCAGCGCCCGCGTTGACCGCTAGGAGAATGATTGCGACGACGAACGAGAGGACCTGCATTTCCGCTACGCAGTCCTGCCTTCCGTGAGTTTCATAAAGGCCGTCTCCATGTCCACAGCGTCCGGCTGGAACATGCGCACGCGCGCCCCGGTGGCGCGAATGGCGTCGAGCAAATCTTCCGGCGAGAGCTCGCCTTCGCGCAGCCGCAGCATGAGCCGGTCGGGCAATTCCTCCACACTGGCGACACCGGGGATTGCGCGGATTCCATCAAGCCAGCGCTCCGCGGGACCGACGAGGCCGATGTGGATGGCCCTGTCCAATGCGAGGGTGCGGTAGATTTCCTGAAGCGGTCCGCATGCGACGACTCGTCCCTGCTCCATGATGCCGATGTGGGAGCAAAACTGTGCGAGTTCGTGCAGGATGTGACTGCTGATGAGGATCGTTTTCCCCATCGACTGAAGTTCCTTGAGGAGCTCGCGCATCTCGATTCTGGCACGCGGGTCGAGACCGTTGGCAGGTTCGTCGAGCAGGAGAAAGTCCGGGTCGTGCAGAAGCAAGCGGGCGATCCCGAGGCGCTGCTTCATGCCGCGGCTCAGACCATCCACAGGAGCACCGGCCTTTTCGCCCAGGTCGGTGAGCGCGAGCACATCGGTGATCAACTGGCGTCGCCGGATTGCCGGGATGTGATACGCCGCGGCAAAGAAATGCAGGTATTCCTCGGCAGTCAGATCGTCATACACCCCGAAGAAATCCGGCATGTAACCGATCTTCCGACGAACCTCGCCTGGCTTTTTTGCGACGTCGTATCCGCAAACGCGGACAGTCCCCGATGCCGGCTTAATCAGCGTCGCGAGCACTTTGATCGTGCTGGTTTTCCCCGCACCATTCGGCCCGATGAATCCGAAAATCGCACCGCGCGGAATGTCGAATGAGATACTGTGGACGGCCTCCGTTTTTCCGTAACGGACGACGAGGTCCTGAATGGAAACCAGGGGTGTGGTTGATGCAGTGGTAGTCATGTAAAAACAAAACCGTGTTCTCCGAAACATGTGGAGAAGGCAACGCGACGCGCCGGAAGGAATTCCAAAGCGAACAACTGCGATCGGAGCGAACTGAATATTTGGGAGGTGCCAGGCACATCGCGACGGTGCGCTGAATCCGCGCCATGATGCAAGCGCGGGAACGTGAGAGGGCTGTTACCGCGGGAAAAGCGAGCGGGGCGGCATTGTGTGCCGCCCCGCTGTGATTGATGAGCCGTCCTGCCGGCGTGTCCGCTACGGAACCCAGTTGATTTGCAGGTGGAAGAACCGCTGCGGCCCGCCTGATGGGTCGGTCACGGTGACGGGGATAAAGCCGCTCACTGGCGCTCCAAGACTGACTGTGCCCGTCCAGTTTGTTCCGAACGATTTGGTCGCGATCGTCGTCCACACGCCCGTGTTCAGGTCGGCGCGGGATTGGACGGTGTAAACGAGGTCCGTCACGCCGTGGCCTTGCGCTGCGCCTGCATTTTGCGGGACGAGGAATGTGTAGCTGCTGCCGCTCACTGCAATCGGCGCTCCGGCGATTCCGTCCGTACTGTTGCCGCTGTTCGGGTTCATGCCGAGGGCGCTTTCTACTAGCGCTGGGACGCCGTCGAAGTCGTTGTCGTCGCCCACTGAGTTGACACCGTTGAGCGTCATCCATCCGCTAAACGTGTCCGTGCGCGCTGCGGCTCCCATAGGGCTGCCGCCGAGCGTGGTGGCGGTCCATGTATCCTTGTCGCCCCATAGCGAGGCCTTCGTGATGCCCGGCAGCGTCGTGAGCGCGGTGCCGCCGCCGTCGGCGCTGAGCCGCCAGGTGTCGCCGTAGCTGAAGGTGAGGATGTTCGCATCAAATGGCGGCGGGAGTTGAAGCGCGATGGTTTCGCCGCTGTTGTCGAGGTTGCCCGTGTAGGTGCCCGCGACGACCGGCGCGTTGCCGTAGCGACTGCGGAACTTCGTCAGGTTCTTCACTACGACGATGCTTTCTCCGGCGTTGAGCGTGGTTGGCGCGGTGAAGGTGAATGTAATACCTTCGACAAACTTCACGCCTTGGAGTTGCAGCGCGGTGCTGCCCGTGTTGGCGAGTTCGACGTATTCAAAATCCTGACCGCCGAGTGCGTTGAACATCACTTCCGAGATGCGTAGTCCGCGCAAGAGTGCGAGTGCGTTTGCGTCGGTCGTTGTGTTGGCGAGACCGGCGGTCGGGAGTTCGTATTGCGAAACACCGCCAGTGCCGGTGAGGTCGCGTCCTTGCGAGAAGTCGTCGGTTTGGACGAAGAACTGCACAGTGTCGAGCAGCGTGCCGGACGCATCAAGAATCGAGATGTCGTCCTGTTGTCCGCTGAGATTGAAGGAGAGGCGATTCCCTCCAGTTCCATCGGCGATGATTTTCAGAAAGCCGTTTGCCCCGATGAAGCTGAGCGGCGGCATGACGTGCTGCGTCGGTGCGCCGGCACGGTTGTCCGTGATGCGCAGTCCGGTGAGTTCGACGGGGAATGCGAGCGAGTTACTGAGTTCCAGCCAGTCGTTGTCGTAGAGCACCGAACCGCCCGCGAACCACTCGCTGATGCGGATGCCGCTGAGGTCGCCGGTGATCGCCCAGTTATTCGCCGCACCGAGTGTCTGCGTGCCGAGCTTCCAGGCGAGCGCATTTTCATACACGACACGGCCGATGGTTTTGTCGGCGATTTGCGCTCCGAAAACCACGGAGTCGCGCTGCGTGGCACCTTGGTAGAGATACACCGCGTCGCCGTCCTTATCGAGGTTCAGCAGCGCGCTGCTAAATGTCGCGTAGCCGCCGGCGGGAATCGTGGTCGTCGGGAGCACGAACTTCGCTGGAGCGAGCACATCGTCGGTGAGCGACCATCCGGTGAGCGTGACGGGTCCGGTGCCGTAGTTGTGCAACTCGACCTGGTCGGCGAGCGTCGCGCTGTTTGCGAGGACTTCGTTGATGCGGACGAGCGTGGCCGAGGTATCGACCGTCCATGTGCGGACCGTCGGTGTCGCCTGCGCTGCGCCGATGACGGTGCGCGCGGGGTCGTTGTCCTGCCAGTTGCCGGCCATGTCCTGACCGAGCACTTCGAGCGTGTGGACGCCGGGCGTGAGGCTGTTCAGCCCGATGGTCGCTTGCCGCACAGTCGCCGAACCACGAACGAGCAAACCGCCCGCGCCGATCTGCGTGGAAGCACTCCACGCGCCGCCATCGAGCCGCCATTTATAAGCAACAAGGCCGGGGCCGCCGACGGTGAAGTTCGCGGTTGTCTGGTCCGTCGCGCCGGTTGGGCCGCCGACGATGTAGGCCCACTCGGGGATGCTCGCGCCGTAGTCGAAGCCCTGCGGTGTGCGACGGCGTGCGAGCGAAGTCTGCGCGAGGCTGTAGTCCTCGGCGGCGGGATTCACAAAGCTGGGAGCGCCCGCTTCGTTTGGTCCATACGTGCCGCTGAAAAATCCGCCGGGATGATTGGGGCCCACGACGGGATCGACGATTTGGTCGAGCATGTTGTGGAAAAACTCGATCTGCGTGGTGATGTCGTTCACGTTTGTGATGCCGCTGCCGGGGTCCGAATCACGCGTGTCCGGACGGCTAAAAATGTGCGGGATGTTGCTGAAAATATTAAAGCCCGTGTAAGCGCCGTCGCCGTAAGTCGGCGAGCCGCCGTCGCCCGCGATGTAGAAATTGATCGGCGCACAGATGACGCTTTGAGTCACCGTGGAGCCGACGAAATTAAAGTCCGGGTGCATATTCGCGACGGTGTTGTGCTCAAAAATCGTGGCGGTGTTGAGCTTGCAGTTAATGACGTGGTCGAGGTCGTAGCAGACGTTGCGCGCGACCATGATGGTGGTGCCGCTGCCTTTGTCACCGGAGCTGATCGCGTTGGAGTAGCCGGTGTCATTTGTCCAAAAATCCTTCGTCGCATTCTCGAAGATGTTCGACGCTATGTAAGCGTCGCCGCCGAGGTCAATGTGCTCGTCGCCCGCTTGTCCGAAGAAATGATTGAAGCGACAGTCGAGCATGAACTGGCCGTTCGTCTGGTTGTTCGACGCATCGCGCGGCGACCAACGCCCGCTGTCTCCGTCGAACACATCCTGATGCCCGCGGTTTCCGTTAAAGCTGTTATAGTACACGCGCCAGTGGCCGTTGAGCGGAAGCCCGTTCGGGAAATTGGGCGCGTTCACGCCGAGCACCTCCGCGTCCGTCGTGGGAAACTCAACCTTCAGTGGCTCCATGCGGTTGTCCGCAGTGGCGATGAAATCCGTCGTCGGCTCCTCGATGCGCCCGAGCAAAGGGTCGAAAATAAACATACTCGGGAAGACGCACTTCATCACCGTGAGCTTGCAGTTTCGCCCATAGAGCATCCGCAGATGCGTGCCCGAAAACGTCAACCCCTCGCAAAATCCCCATGAACGGATGAAGCCGACCGAGCCGTAGTTTTCGTCAGTCGCCGGGTCGGTGCCCTGCGCGTTGATGAAGTCGCAGTACTTGAAAACATTCTCCTGTGTCATCGAGTCGAACACGCGGATGCCGCCCCATTTCGGCGGGCCGGTTTGCGTGCCGATTTTCAGCGGGTCGCAGTCGCCTGCGGCGACGGTGCCGGGGACGTGGGAGAAAGTAATCCGCTTGTCCGGAGTGCCGAGCGCGGCGATTTTTCCGTTCACCGTAAGGCGGGCGTTTTGATCGAAATATACTGCGGTGCCGGACTGGATGGTGAGCGTGAGCCCGACCGGGACGGTCGTCGCCGAAGTCACGCGGTAAGGTCCGCCCGAGGGCGTCCAAGTGAGCGTGCCGGTTCCTGATGTGCTCGTGCCGTATGGCAGTGCGCCCATGTCGGCGCGCGAGTTGTCGGAATCGAGCGGCGAGGCAGGGTCCCCGGTGTCCCGCGCCGGAGAGGTCGCTTGAAGATGAAAATCCTTCGCGGCGGCATTCACAAAAAGCGGAACCGCACCGATGTCGCCGGTTCCCGCCGGGACGGCCGGGTCCACGGGATTCGTGCCTGCGACGTCCTCGTAGCAGTTGTAGGTGGTTGTCAGCAGCGGGAAGTTGTTTCCTCCGTTTGCGTAGTCATTGAGCATCGGAGTGATGGCCGAGATGATGCAGTTCTTCGCATTCACGAAGAGCTGCGCATTCGGTCCGGTGCCGTATTTGTTGCGGACGTGGACGCCGACATTGTGCCAGTAGGTGCCGCCGCTTTGATCTCCCAGATTGGTAGCGTGTACCTCGCCGACAATCGTGACGTTTTCCATCGTGAGCGTGTAGGGCGTGGCCTCGCTGCCGATCTGTGTTTTGCACGAGATGCCGAAATCGCAATCCACGATCTGCGTGCGACGAACGGTGACGTTGTTTTGCAACAAGCTCATTCCTTTATCCAGAATGTTGCGGATGATGCTGTCCTCGACCGTGACACTGCCCGCGAGCATATCAATGCCGTCGTCGCCGGCATTGGCGAAAACCGAGCGGCGGATATT
>JANMGP010000357.1:0-4895 GCA_031374705.1 Verrucomicrobiaceae bacterium
CTTCAAGAGTTCGCTGGCGACGATCCTTGGATGGGGATTTGGACCTCGTGATCGTCAGGCACGGCATGGTGCTTGGATCCGACGGCAAAGCAAAGCTGCGGGCGGCTCTTGATTCGGCGGGGTTTTCAATTGCATGACTCATCGCCGCGGTAGGGTTTAGCCCCATAGCAATCAAGCCGCGCTCTCACCTAGCATCAACAGCTTATGAAAACACTATTCACCTCAGAGGCGATTTCCAAAGGCGCACGATCAGGGACCGTAAAGTCACGGGGCGGGCTGCTGAATGTTACGTTGGGAAACCGACTGGAAGCGGGTATCGAGACCCGCGGGCCGATCCCCGAGTTGCTGTTCGCCGGAGCTTATTCGGCCTGCTACCACGGGGCTTTGCTCAATGCGGCCAAGAAGCTCGGCACTCCGATCCAGGATTCCACCGTGCGTGCCATGGTGAGTTTGGTCGAGGATGACAAGGGCGGCTACGGCCTTGCTGTCGAGCTCCATGCGCTGCTCCCCGACGTTGCTCCCGAACAAGCACAGCGCATCATGGAGGAAGCGAACCAAACCTGTCCTTACTCCAAGGCGTTGCGTGGTGAAGCTTCCATCGCGCGCATTGTGGATACACCTACGAAAGAGTGCCTCGACCAAGATTTGGAGGTGTTCGCGAAACGGCCCGCCAAAACGGGAGAGTGGAGTGCGCTCATGGATGAATCCGAGAAGACGACAGGAAAAGAGATAGCCGTTGTCACCAAGCGCATCCTGGCCAAATCAAAGGAGGGTCGCATCAGGCCGCGCAACTGCCGGGCCATCTGCCGCAGACCATCAAACGCCACACTTTCTGCCCCGCGGACCCGGGCGATGTGATTGAAATCCGCCAAATTTGGGATGTTGCCGATCTTGCGATCAAGAAATAGGAGCCCGCCAATAAAGAAGAAAACCAACACACTGAGCAGCGAAATGAAGACTTCAGAGGAGCCAGCGGAAAAAACGAAGTAACACCACAAATAATACATGACAACGATCACCACACCATTCTCAGGGGGGTGCGCTTGCGGCGCGATCCGCTACGAATCCACAGCCGAACCGGTTATGATGCTTCACTGTCACTGCCGTGATTGCCAACGATCCAGCGGAGGTCCGTTTTCGTCTTTCGTTATCGTGCCGACGGAAGCTTTCAAGCTTTTGCAAGGCTCACCGCGATTCCATGCCTCGCCCAGTGAGATGGGTGGCATGACCCGTCGGGGTTTTTGCCCTGACTGTGGTTCCCCGATTGTGGTCAAGCCCGACGCAGTCCCTCAGTTTGTCGCGATCAGAACGGCAAGCTTGGATGATTCGAGCTGGTTTGACCCGCAAGTAGATGTGTGGACATCAGACGCGCATTCGTGGGATCAAATGAATCCCGCGTTGCCAAAATTTGATAAGTATCCTCCGTCTGGAGATTCAGCAGTCCCGACCGCACCTTAATGGCTCTCGTTCATGGCATGTCATGCGCGATCAATTTCGTCCTCCCCGCCGCTTATCATTTGGCAGCCCGCTTCCCCGGCGACTTCGAGAACGCGGTGCTACACGCCATCAACGGCGGTGGCCAAAACATGTCGCGCGCCTGTCTCACCGGCGCACTCGTCGGCGCACAAGTCGGACTCAGCGGCATTCCCAGGCAGTTCATCGACGGCTTGGCAGACGGGCAAGAGATCGTCGCGCTGGCGCAAAAGGTCGCGGCGTCCGCCAGTCGCGCTAACAAGGAGATTCAATCAACATGAGCGCCGAAACACCCAAGGTCCGCACCGGGCAAGGCTCGACCAAATTATCACGCGCAGAGTTCGAGCGCCGCTACCGGGCGCAGTTTGTGGATCCCGCGTTCGACGCGGCGAAGCCGGAAGTCGACCGGCTGACGGGCATCGCATGGGAGGCTTACGACGACAGTCGCAAAAGCCCGCACACGCGAAAGGCCGGGCCGGAGTTCGCCGATCCCATGCACGAACTCTCGGTCGAATGGCTGGAGACGCGAGCGGCCATTCAGGAGGCTCAACGGCGCTTCGAGGATCACAGCGGAAAGTCCCGCATCCTTTTGATCTCGGCCTCGCCGCGCACGGATGAGACGTGCCCCGGCGAGATGGCGAAAACATTCCGCGTCACGACCGAAGTGCGCGATTGCTTCGACAAGCAGGGCGGCTTCGACGTGGACTTCCTCGATTTGAGCCAAATCAATTCCGAATACGGACGCCAGATTCACCCGTGCAAAGCGTGCGTGTCTACCGCAATGCCGCTCTGCCACTGGCCGTGTTCGTGTTACCCAAATCACTACATGGGCCAGATACATGACTGGATGAACGAGCTGTATCCGCGCTGGGTCGCCGCGCATGGCGTGATGATCGTCACGCCGGTCCATTGGTATCAAGCGCCGGGCGTATTGAAGTTGATGATGGATCGCCTCGTCTGCGCGGACGGTGGAAATCCCGATCCGACGAGCACCCATGGCAAAGAAGCGGCCGAGGCCAAGGAGATTGAGATGAAGGGTTGGGACTTTCCAAAGCATCTTGCAGGACGGATCTTTTCGGTGATCACACACGGCGATTCCGCGGGTGCTGAAGGCTTGCGGCGCAACCTCCACGATTGGCTGACTGATATGGAGCTTGTGCCCGCAGGAGCTGCAGCAGTCTTTGAGCGCTACATCGGCTACTACGAGCCGTATGCCACGAGCCACGAGGCGCTGGATCGCGACCAGGCCTTCATGGAGGAAGCGAAAAACGCCGCGCTGACGCTCATGGCCGCCGTGACTGAAATGCGGAAAGGCCGGCGACCGCCGGGCGACGATCTCAAATCGCCGCGACCGAAGTAACCCGCGCCATCACCATTATGAAATCACTCACCGAACCACAACCACTCGCCGAGAATCTCTGGATGCTCGCTTATCCCCTGAAAATGCTGGGTGCTGATTTGCGCCGCAACGTGACGCTGATCCGACTCCGATCGGGAAAAGTGGTCATCCATTCCACGGCTGCATTTACCCCGGAGGACGTGGCCGCAATCCGTGCACTCGGCGAACCCGGATGGCTGTTGGACGGGATCTTGCGGCACGACACTTTTGCAAAGGAGGGGCGCGAGGCATTTCCGGGGATTCCGTATCTCGCACCCGAGGGATTCTCGGAATTAGTCGGATTTGCGACAACGCCGATCGTGCCCGCTCCGCTTGAGTGGAACGGCGAGCTGATCGCGTTGGAAATCCAAGGCGCACCAGAGGCCCGCGATACTGCGCTGCTCCACGTTCCGTCACGCACGTTGATCCTCACCGAGTTGGTATTCAACTTCGGTGGCGATGAACCGATCTGGACGGAGTTGCTCCTGCGCGTCGCCGTAGGTGGCCAGCATCATCCGGGAATGTCCCGGCCAGTGAAGGCCGGAGTAAAGGATAAGGCAGCGTTCGAGAGTTCGCTGGCGACGATCCTCGGATGGGATTTCGACCGGGTGATCGTCGGACACGGCGATGTCATCGAATCCGACGGCAAAGCGAAGCTGCGTGCAGCCATCGATGCGGCGGGATTTTACTCGAATGACGTCCTTATGCACGAAGTCAGAGCGGCGGGTTTCACCCCATCGTGAGATCGAGGCCGGCTCTCTAAAAGTGCTTCAACAATGAACAGCGTCGCTCACATGAAAAAACACACACTCGCACTCATCGCCGCGGTAACTTTGCTCACCGGCGGTCCTATCTCTGTGCGCGCTGCCGAAGCCGAGACTGAAAAACCAACAACAACCGAACACATGCGCAAAAATCCAAAAACGAAAACTCCGCCGCTCACGGCAACCGATAACGTCCCGGCTCCGGCTGAGGCTCATCAGACGACGAGCGACCTAAAACAGACACTCACCACCAATCATGGGGTGCCGATTTCGGATAATCAGAACTCGCTCAAAGCAGGGCCGCGTGGGCCGACGTTGATCGAGGATTTTGTGCTGCGGGAAAAGATCACGCACTTCGACCACGAGCGAATCCCCGAGCGCATCGTCCATGCACGCGGCTCCGGTGCGCACGGGTATTTCCAAGTCTATGAATCGCAGAAGGACATCACCAAAGCCGCATTCCTCCAAGACCCGGCGGTGAAGACCGAGGTGTTTGTGCGCTTCTCGACCGTCGCCGGTGGAGCAGGTTCCGGCGATCTTCCGCGCGACGTGCGCGGGTTTGCGGTGAAGTTCTACACGTCCGAGGGAAACTACGATCTCGTGGGAAACAACATCCCGGTTTTCTTCATTCAAGACGCGATGAAATTCCCGGACCTCGTCCACGCAGTGAAGATGGAACCGGATCGCGGGTTTCCGCAGGCCGCTTCCGCGCATGACAACTTTTGGGACTTCGTCTCCCTCACGCCGGAGACTTGTCACATGCTCATGTGGGTCATGTCAGACCGCGCCCTCCCGCGCTCGCTTCGGATGATCGAGAGCTTCGGAGTTCACACGTTCCGGCTCATTGATGCGGCGGGCGCGTCGCGCTTTGTGAAGTTCCACTGGCGTCCGAAACTCGGCGCGCAGTCGGTGTTGTGGGATGAGGCCGTGAAGATCAACGGTGCGGATTCCGACTTCCACAGGCGCGATCTTTGGGAGGCAATCGACCGCGGTGATTTCCCGGAATGGGAGTTGGCGCTTCAAGTTTTTGATCAAGCCACCGCGGACAAGCTCGACTTCGACGTGCTCGACCCCACGAAGCTCATCCCCGAGGAAATCATTCCGCTGCGAATCGTCGGCAAGATGGTGCTCAATAGGAACCCGGATAACTTTTTCGCCGAGACGGAGCAGGTTGCCTTCCTGCCCACGAACATCGTTCCTGGCATCGACTTCTCGAACGATCCGCTCCTGCAAGGTCGGCTCCATTCGTATCAGGACACGCAGCTCAGTCGTTTGGGCGG
>JANMGP010000023.1:0-20477 GCA_031374705.1 Verrucomicrobiaceae bacterium
GGCAGGAAAAGGCAGTCGCTCGGTGGCGCGTGATCTCCCATCCACGCGCCCGACGTATCCGCCGTCTTCCACGGCGGCTGGCCCGGGCTATACACCGAAAACTCATAGCGCAGATCCAGCCCATCATGCACCAGACCGCGCACGCGGTAAGTGCCCGGCTCGACCAACGTGCGCACGTAAGGCTCCTTCTCGCCCTTCCGCAAACCGACATCGTAAAGGTCCCAATTCAGAGTGAGCGCCCCGGCCTGTGCCTTCACCTCGCTAACGAGATTGCCCACCCGCCGCCCATCCGCCCGCTCAATGACCGCCGTGACGAAGCCCGGCTTGGCGAGCGTGAGCGTGACTGGGAGCGGGCCAGCCGGGGCAGGAGGCGGAGTTTCCGCAGGTTCGACGGCCATGGTGCGGCCAAGCGTCAGGATGACGGTGGCGAGACCCATCCAGCGACAAACGAGGCGGGAGTCGCGGCTCAGCGTCCTCCCAGTCTTTGGGCTGAATCTCCACGATGCATTTTCAGCGCAGAGTTTTTGAGGACACAGAGGGGGAAGCGGAAAGAGAGTTGGACTGTGGTTTATCATAGAGTTTAAGTGGACGTGATTGAAGTTAGGAACAAATAAGGCGGGTATTGGCATCATGCTAAATGCCGGAGGGAGCATGATCGTGGACAAAAATAGTTGGCGCTCGCGTCCTATTTGTTTGCCGACCACAAATAATCCGGACGCCCGCGTTCCACCTGAATCTGCAGCTCCTTTTGGCTCAGGGCGCGATTCCAGATCGCCAGTTCATCCATGCGTCCGCTGAAGGCGCGCACCGGCTCATAGTCGCCGCGCGGCAGCCAGTTCCCGATGCGGCACAGGCCGGGGCGAAGGACGGCCTCTTTTTGTAAAGGCCGCTCGTAGCTCAGGTTGCCATTCACATAGACCCTAGCCGTGTGCGCACGCAGCGAGAGGATGGCGGCGACGTGAGACCATTGCCCCATAGGTATGGCAGAGCCGAACCCTTTTCCGCTGCCATGAACGGCATTATCGCGGAGGTCCACGTAGGGGAAGCCACTCCGTTGCACTTGCAGGTGGAAGTCGCCGGACTCCCAGCCATTGGAATCGAAGAGGGCATTGTAGGTGTGGTCCAGCCGGTCAATGGCAACCCAGACGGCAATGGTTAGCTCGGCGAACTCACCGGGTATCTCCAGCTCTACGAAATCGGATAACCGGTCGAAGAGCAGCGCATCCTTTCCCGACCAGCGGCCCGAGACCCAGTGGGCGCCGTGGATGGTGCCACTGGTCATGCCTCCCGCGCTGGCAAGGTTGCGCAGCATGGCTGGCTCCAGGGGGTCACGGACGAAAGGGAAGAAGGCGATCAAAGCGGGGTCACGCAGCGATTCCTCACCCTGGGACTTCCACCGCTGAAATCCGATGCTGCCCGGTGCGATGAATTCCCCCGGTCGCAATGTCCCCGGCGGCTCCGATACGCCGTGGCGATACGCGACGGACCCTCCGCCCTCCACACTCTCCATCACCGCGCCGGAACCCGGCTTCCGCACATTCACCTGCCCCTCAAAGACGTGCATGGCACTGGCACCCGTGCCGCGCTCCACGCGCAGGCCGAACTCCGTGCCGATATCCTCAAAGTCCACGCCCTCCGTCGCGATGGTGAATCCCTTCGCCGTCGGCGGCACGATCGAACGCACCTGGCCCCAATGCACCCGCGCTCGCATGGCATCCACTAGCTCGAATCGCGCCGGAGCTTCGATCACCAGATCCGCTCCGCTGGCGAAACGCAGATGCACCATTCCCTCCTTCAGTTCGTAAGTGCCGGGGCCAAATCCGGCATCACCCGGTGATCGATGATCGGCGAAGACAGCCCCGGCTTCATTGACTAGTCGAGCCGTGAATTGGGCTGCCACCTGGGTGGGTTTCTCCGTGGGCTCCTCCACCCGCTGCAGCCAGAGCGCCACTGCCAGACAGGCTGCGGCGGCGAGCCAGGGCAGAGCCAGCCATACCCGGCGGGATCGCGCGGCCATCATCCGGAAGGGCTCCGCCGTGGCTGAGGGCGAGCTATGGTGAATGCCTGTCAGCGCGGATTCAAATCCAGCCAGTACCACGAATCGGCAGCGAACCTCGGCGGAGCCATCCAGCAGACGGGTGAATTCCTCCTTTTCAGCGGCGGACAAATTTCCCCGGAAATGAGCCTCCATCAGCTCTTCCAGACGACCATCGGCGGGATCAGATGGAAGGTTCACGAGTTGGGCTCCTGTTTCATCCGGAGGGTCACACATTCCCGCAGTTGTTGCTTCGTGCGGAGCAGCCCTTTGCGCACCGCCTCCAGCCCCATTTCCAGAACCTCTGCAATCTGCTCATACCCGGCATTTTCCTCATACCGCAGGCGGATCAAGTCGCGCGCCAGGCCAGTCAGCTTCGCCAGACAGTCGCGGAGGTGATCCGCCCGCGGCCCGGCCTCGACGGATTGATGCGCCACGAAGGCCGCGTCCATCGCGTCTTGCAGGATGCGATCCTCCACCGTGGGTTCGCGCCGGCGCTCGCGGAGATGGCTCAAGATTTCCAACCGCACAATCCCCCGGCACCACGCGAGGATCGAAGTGCCTTCCTCGAAGTCCTCGTATCTGCGGGCCACCACCAGAAAAGCATTCTGCACCACATCCTCAGCCGCCGCATAGTCCGCGAGCAGCGCATGAGCATACGCCACCAGCGCCGACTGGCAGGTCAACGCCGCCTTCAACACGCGGGCTCTGGAATCAAGGTCACTCATTCGTCACCACTAAATGTCGCGGGCCGCCGCATCGTGGACAAAAAGTGATGGGAACAATCCGTTTCCGCTCGCGGCAGTAGTGGATTTCATGATGGACGAAGATAATCTGACAGACTCAAAGCGCTCACAAAGCGCTCGTTCTATCCCTCACCGGACCCGTGAACGGAAAGACGTATGAGGCGCAGATGGTTTCCATGGGGACAAACAACGACGCATGGCTGGCCACCATTACGAGCTACGTCCGTGTCAACTTTGGGAATCGCGGCAGCTTCGTCAAAAGGCGGCACCAGCAATCGAATGCTGCCCGGTGACTAATTCCCTATTGCCGGGGCGCAGGCTTTTTTTGCCGCCTTCTTCCTGCCGTCCGCAGCCTGGCCGCCTTCCACGGGGCTCGGGTGAATGCCTTTGAGCAGCGCCTTCAGCTCTGCAACGGCCTTCGAATGTTCGGGAACAGCGGCGAGGTTGTGGAGTTCCTGCGGGTCCGAAGTGTGATCGTAAAGTTCCGCTCCATTCGCTCCGCGATTCCACTCCGTGTACCGCCAACGCTCGGTGCGGACGCTGTGGCCAGGGATGTTGCCGCGCTGGACTTGGGTGAACGCGGGACGGTCCCATTTTGCGGCGGGGTCGTCGAGCAGCGGACGGAGACTTGCGCCTTCCAGACCCTTCGGCGGAATGATGCCGGCAAGTTCGGTGAGTGTCGGATAAAGGTCGATGAGTTCCACGGTGCGGGCGCTGACTTTCCCAGCCGACTTCGCAGCGGGCGGGGCGATGATGAACGGCACGCGTGCGCTTTCCTCAAAGCAGCTCATCTTCATCCAAAGTCCGTGCTCGCCGTGGTGATAGCCGTGTTCGCTCCAGAAAACGACGGTGGTATTCTCGCGGAGGCCGAGCCGTTCAAGCGCATCGAGCACACGCCCGATTTGCGCGTCCACAAACGAAATGGCGGCATAATAAGCCTGCTTGGACTCGCGTGCTTGATCGGGCGTGACGCCGAAATAAGGCCACGGCTTTGTGGACACGAGCGCCGGCGGCAGCGCACTCTTTTCAAAATCGGGAGCAATGACCGGCAGCGTGATTTTTTCGAGCGGGTAGAGATCGAAGTACTTCTGCGGTGCAACGTACGGGCAGTGCGGTTTGTAGAATCCGACGGCGAGGAAGAAGGGCTTGTCCTTGTGTTTTTCCAGCAACTCGATGGCCTGTGTCGCAACTTTGCCGTCCGTGTGATCTTCATCCTTCCCGGTTTTATCGGCGAGAAACGACATGGATGACCCCAGACCTCGCTTCGGTGTGTAGTTGATGATTTCAGGTTCCAGCGCGGTCTTGTCGCGTCCTGCAGGATTGTAGAATTCCTGCCAGGATTGCGGATCGTCGAGGCCGCTCGTACCGATATCGCCGGGATTGCCGTAATGGTAGATTTTACCCACTCGCGCTGCGTAGTAGCCGTTTTGCCCGAAGCATTGCGAAAGCGTGACGACGTCTGGCAATCCCTGCCGGAAGCGATATTGCAAGTCGAACACCCGCGTCGTGTCGGGACGCAACCCCGTCATCAACGAAGAGCGACTCGGCGAGCAAAGCGGGTATTGGCAGTAGGCGCGATCGAAGCGTACGCCCTGCGCGGCAAGGCGGTCGATGTTCGGCGATTTAACGAGCGGATGCCCGTAACAACCGAGGTCGTTGTTCATGTCGTCCACTGCAATGAAGAGGACATTCATTTTCTTCGCATCAGCCGCCCAAGCCGGCTGGCATAGGATAAAAGTGAGGACGAAGATGCGGAGTGCGTGAAAGCTGGAAGAAATCATGTCTCCTTCAATAGACGCAGCGTCCCCGATTTGGGACGAAAATCGCGCGGTGGCCAAACCTTCAGTGGCCGTCAGAACTTCGGAATGACGGGCTTCGGTGCCGCAGCAGGCGCGCCGGGCGCCGCGGGAGGTTTCGGAAGCTTCGCGAGCTTCTTTTCGATGTCCTCGGCGTCACGCGATTCGATCTTCAATACAAGGCCGAGCGCCGTTTCCGCCTTCGCCTTGTCGGTGCGCATCCACTTGTTGATTTTGAAAGCCTGCTTCAGTCCTTTCTCCAATCCTTTAAGTTCAAGCGGCGTCTTCGACTTCTCTTCCTTCCACGAAAAACTCCCCTTCTCGGCTTCGAGAATCTTCGCGACTTCCGGGTCGGTGATTTGCACCAACTGTCCGTCCACGGGAAGGTGCGCATACTCGATGCGATGGCAGTAACCGCCAACGAACGCCGCCCGGACGCGCCAGCCTTGATATTCGTAACTTTTCTCCACGGAGCCGGGCATGAGCGGTTTGTCGTTCGGCGCTGCGAGATCTTCGCGCGGCTGGCCGTAACGGAGCTGCGACTGGCCTTCCGTCTCCAGAAGGCGGGCATGGGCGGTGACTGTGCAGAGAATGGCGGCGAGAATGGCGGTGGTTTTCATGGCAGGACTGGATTTTGCGGAACAAGACGCCGGAGTGCACGAAGAAGTTACCGCTCGCGATCGGGACACGTATCTTTTTTGGCGCTTTACCATCTTCGCAGTGAAAATCGCGGACTCTCGAGCAAACCGAAGCGAAGACCACGCACAAGCCCGCCAATCAGGAAGACTGATGAACAAAGCCGGGACGAGTGATGGGCAAGAGTCCTTGATTCGAGACAAAGCACAGCGCGGTTCATCAGAGAAGCAGGACGGAATGCACAGAGCCTTTCGTTTTCCGCAACGCGTCGTCGGCAAGCATGTTGTGACGCGTTCGGTAGGCCCTCCGCTGCAAAGGTGATAAAGCGCCTCTTTTTTCGCTACGATACGACGCTTGCCACCAGCGGTGTGGCCCGCTTCGCTCCCGCCCCGCAATTTCAGTTTAAAAGGAACGCCATGATCACTACCGACTCCATTCGCCAGCAACTCGCCACGGTCAAATATCCCGGCTTCAGCCGTGACATCGTCAGCTTCGGAATCGTTAAAGATATCCGCATCACCGACGGAGACATCATCGTGCAGATGAGTATGTCCACGGGGGACGCCGCAGTGCCGCAACAGATCAAAGCAAACGCCGAAGCCGCGCTCGCGGCGATGCCCGGTGTGACGAGCGCGGTCGTCCGCATCGACATTACGGCGCCGCAGCAGCAGCCGATGGGCGCGCAGAGCATGCCGCAGACGGCGATTCCCGGGGTAAAGCACATCATCGCGATCGCCAGCGGAAAAGGAGGTGTGGGAAAAAGCACCGTCGCGGCCAATCTCGCCTGCGCCCTCGCTGCGACCGGTGCGAGCGTCGGCCTCTGTGACTGCGATCTGTACGGGCCGAGCGTCGGCATCATGTTCGGCGCGAACGAGCGGCCGTTCGCGGATGAAGACAACCGCATCGTTCCGTTGGAGCGCTACGGACTAAAGCTGATGAGCATGGGTTTCTTGCTGGAGGACGATTCCCCGGCCATTCTCCGCGGGCCGATGGTCACAAAATACACGCAGCAGTTCTTGCGGCAGGTAAACTGGGATGGCACTGATTTTCTCGTCCTCGACCTGCCGCCCGGCACCGGTGACATCCAGCTCACCATCGTCCAGACCGTCGCACTTGCCGGCGCAATCATCGTCACCACGCCGCAGGAAGTGGCGTTGCTTGATGCGCGGAAGGCGGTGTCGATGTTCCAAAAAGTAAACGTCCCCGTGCTCGGCATCATCGAAAACATGGCGTATTTCCAGTGCCCGAGCGACGGCGTGCGTTACGACATATTCGGCACCGGCGGCGGCGAACGTGAAGCAGCCCGGCAAAAAGTCCCGCTTCTCGGGCAAATCCCAATCGATATTCCCACGCGCGAGTCCGGCGACCGCGGCAAGCCCATCACCGCCGCCGAGCCCGAAAGCGCGATCGCGCAATCCTTCATCGGCATCGCGCAGAAGCTCCGGCAGACGCTGGGACATTAAAGCGAAGGATGAGCTTTGGTGGAGTCGGTCGATGGTATCTGGTGAGTCTTACGCCACCGGGCGCACCGTTCGACAACACGCCTGAATTCATCGAACTGGTTGTCACAATAACGAAGCAGCAGAGCGATTACCGGTGGGTCACACTTTCGCCGACGCCGATTCTCTGCTGTCTCGATTCGGACGAGGCGAGGCGGCGGCTACAGCGCTTCATTCGCGAATTAATGAAGCGCACGGAACTTCGAGTAGTCGCCACCGTCGGGAAGCTATTCGAAGGTAACATCGGCAGCGAACAACGGTTCGATTTTAGCGTTGTCGGCTATCCGCTGAGCGCTCTTCGCGAAGCAACGCACAGTCTTTCAGGCAGCCACTCGTGGCTTTCCATGGAACTCGCTGTCGAACTGGATGTCCCTGTCGAGACTCCCACGATCATAGCGGGAATGGAGTTCGGAATTCCATCCGCAACCCGGCAATCTTAAGCCGTCTTGGGAAGGACTGCCGTCCATCCTGCAAGATCGAATCAGCAGCGTGACAAATGAACGCTGCGGACTCAAGGTTGGTCTCACAATCATGTCGTCCAAAGCCAGAATCCTGCTCACGATCGCACTTGTGCTATCCGCATGGATTGCGGGCTTCGTGATGGGAGGATTTTTCCGCGGGAAAAATGGTGATTCTGCAGCGGGCAGGGACGGTCCTTCCGGCAGCGAATCAAACAGAGCGGGAGCCTGGGCGCACCGGATTGGCGTGGCAATCCCGTCGGACTCCGACTCCGGCCCGGAGTCCGGACGCCGCGTGCCTTGGGATGGTGAGCGGTTGAAGCATGCGGCGATCAGTCTAGCAAAAGAGGGAAGTATAGCGGACATCTTCCGACATTCGATTCAACTGATGGACCAATTGGGTCCTGCGGATTTTCCGATGGCAATTGAAGCGGGGGAAGAGTTGGCAAAGGAAAATCACGACGATTATGAAGAATTGTTTTCGATCTTTGCGGTCGCACGCTGGGCGGAATTGGACCCTAAGACGGCAGGCGAATACATGGTGAAAAACGGTAAACTTGGTGGCTTCATCGATATCAACGGCAGTATTCTCTGGAGTATTTGGGCCAGCAAGGACCCCGCCGCTGCAGCAGCTTTTGCCAAGGAGTCCGGAAACAAATCGAGCGCGATGCGAACGATCATCGAAACGCTGGCGCGCAGCGACGCGGACAACGCGCTGGCCTTCGCAAGGATTCATGCACCGGAGCTGATCGCCGATGGCACGCTCGCGAGCACCTTTCGGAAAGGGAGCGGTTTCGCCGACCCCGAGCGGGTCGCCCGCCGGCTCGAAAGCCTGGGAACATTTGACCAGGCGACCGTCCAGGCGATGAGGGAGTGTTCATTCGACTGGGCAAAGCGCGACCGCACCGCCGCTCGGGAGTGGGCGCTTTCCCTCCCAGACGCCACGGCACGCGACAAGGCGTTGCTGGGCATCTATGAGGGGTGGTTTAAGGCCGATGCAAAAGCAGCGACCGCCGCAATGATTGCGGAGCCTCGCAATGGGCGCGATTTAACCGAAATCGCCGGGCAGGCCATCCTCGAATGGGAGCTCAAGGACTGGCAGAGCGCTTCGGGCTGGATAGAGAAACTCCCTTCGGAAAAGGAGAAGACAAGCGCAGCCGTTCAACTGAGCCAGCGACTGGCGCGGGATAATGCCGCCGTTGGCGCAGAGTTTTTGAAAGCGTTGCCGGCAGGCGCGATTCGCGACGCTGCGGTTGCAGAATACACGGCAAACGTTTCGGTCACGGATGCCGGGAGCGTCATGGCGTGGGCGCTCTCGATTTCGGATTCTGCGAAGCAAAAGAGCGCCACGCAGGGAGTCTTGAAGCGCTGGTTTGAGAAGAACCCGGCAGAGGCGTTCGAGTGGCTGGAGAGTGGAAGCGGAATGACGCCGGAACAACGACAGGACTTACTGGGGAAGTAGTGTTTCGTTGCCAAAATGCCGAAGCCGGAAGTTATCATTCGATTCACTACGATTGTAGTTGCGCAATCACTACGGACGTAGTATTCGGTGCGGCGTTATGCCGATTCCCGATATCTCCGAATCCGAATGGACCGTCATGGAAGCGCTCTGGGAGAGCGCTCCGCAGACGGCATCCGAACTCACGAGACTGCTCCGCCCGAAAACCAAATGGGCGGAGAACACCGTGCGCACCCTGCTCACGCGGCTCGTCGAAAAGGGCGCGCTGAAGACGGACGAGAACGCGGGCGGCACACGGGTGTTTTTACCGGCGGTGACTCGCGAGGCGTGTGTGGGCGTCGAGAGCGAATCATTTATGCAACGCATCTTCCGCGGCGCGTCGAAGCCGCTGCTCGTCCACTTTGCGCAAAATGCGCAGCTCACGCCCGATGAAGTGCGCGAGCTCAAACGTTTGCTCGATCAATCACTCAAAAAGTAATCCGCCATGAACACACTCGAATCATTCTTCCAATGGCTGCTCGCAGCCAGTCTCCGAGCATCGCTTCTCGCTGGCGCAGTCGTTTGTCTTCAACTCGCGTTACGGCGCTGGCTGCCGGCGCGTTGGCGGTTTGCGCTCTGGCTGCCGGTTGTATTGGTACTGGTCGCGCCGGCGCTGCCGGAGAGTCGCTTTAGCGTGCAAAATCGCTTCACAGAAAAGCCCGCGCCAGTCGTTGTGAAAATGGAGCCGCTTCCAGCGATGGAGATGTCGGTGCTGGAATCTCTTCCTGAGACATCACCTATCGTGCTCGAGAGTCGATGGACGCCACGGCAGCGAATGCTTGCCGTGTGGCTCTTCGGAACTGCGACCGTTTTGTTCGTCGGCCTGCTCAGTTACCGCCGCAGTATGCGCGGCATTCTCCGTGAGGCGGTGCAAATCGACGCCTCGCTCGCCAATACGATCGCCAGCGTGGCTGAGGAATTGAGGCTTCGGCGCGCACCCCGGATTATTGTTTCGAAATCGGTCGGGAGTCCTGCGGTCGCTGGGTTATTGCGTCCGATGCTGCTTCTTCCCGCGGATTTTCCGGCAGATTTTTCGCCTGCGGAATCGCGGCTCGTGCTTATGCACGAACTGACCCATCTCAAGCGCCGCGACCTGCCGATGAACTGGCTCATGTGCGGTCTGCAAGCGATGCACTGGTTCAATCCGCTGTTGTGGCTTGCGTTTGCAAGAATGCGCGCCGACCGCGAAACTGCGTGCGACGCCCAAGTGCTCGCGTCCTCGGGCGATGATTGCCGCGCAGAATATGGAAACGCGTTGCTCAAGCTCCAGACAGCGCCGCGTCACACCGGATTGAGCCTCGCGTTTGTCGGGATTTTCGAGCGAAACGCCGCACTACGCGTCCGCATTCAGTCCATCGCCGCGCATCGTCCCGCGCATCCGGCGTGGAGTCTTGTAGCAATCACTATCATGGTCGCGGTCACCATGGTCGGCGCGACCCAGGCGGAGAGTGAAAAAGACGCGCCACCAGCAGCGGGCGCGCACACCGAGCAGGTGCGGTTCAGCGCGAAGTTCATCGAAATCCCAGAAGGAAAAGGAAAACGATTTACGATTGACGCAGACTCGTCCCATTCCAGCAGCAAGCACCGGAGCGTTCATTTTATCCAATCGGAAAAACAGGCTGCCGCGTTTCTGAAGCAGTTCAATAACGACGATGTTCTGGCCAGTCCAACAATCATCACCCGCAGCGGTCAGCGGGCGAAAATCGAAGTGCTCCGGGAATATGCGATGCCAGTGGGCGATGCCGGCAGAACTGAGAACAAACAGATAGGCGTGACATTGGAAGTCACGCCGACTCTCGATGCTGGAAACATCGTTCTCGCAGTGAGCGCAACGATTTCAAAACTCACGGACCCGGCGACCGGAAAAAGAATCAATGGTGAGCTCAAACCCGGCACGAAAGCGGACTACTCCGAGCAAAAACTCGACACGACCGTAACGTTGAAACTCGGCCAATCGGTAACCATCTGCGGCGAGTTCCGCGCCTCAAAGCCCCTGATAGTTCTCACGCCAACGCTTGTTGAGCCGAAAGTAGACGCCGCAAAACCCAAAGCCGCAGATGCCGGAGACAATGCAAGCCAGCAGGTTTTTGTTGATGCGTTCCTTCTTGTTAGAAATGGCGAAGCTCTGGCAGCGGAAGGGAAAACCGAGGAGGCTCTGAAGACTCTCCGCACTGCCGCCGCCGCGATGGAGGACTTCCAGAAGACTGCCCCAGCGTGGAATCCCGAGGGCGTAGGGATGAGGCTCCGCAGAACCAAGGAAACAATTCGTAAACTAGAGAATGGCGAGAAGCTCCCGGCGAAAGAAGCTCAGGAAGGGTTTTCCATCAGAGCAAAGGAGATGACTTCCGGCGCGGACGGAACGGTCACCGCCGTTGGCAACGTAACAATTCTCGCAGGCGACAAAGTGATTAAGGCCGATTCGGCTACGATTGGTGATTTACGGATTTCGCCCTCTGTGGAGAAGACAGCAAAAGTCGATTTTGTGTTGCCGGCCCTCGATCTCAAAGACGCAAGCGTTCGTCATGCTGCGGACGTGATCATGGAATATTCGAAGGCCGTGGACCCTGACAAGAAAGGCGTCAAGATTGTCGTTTTTCCGAACGTGGACGCAGGCACAAAAATCACGCTCTCGCTCAAGGATATACCCGTCACGGAGGCTCTGAAATTCATTGCAGAGCTTTCGAAGGCAAAACTGAATGTCCAGCGAGGCGTCATTTACTTGGGCACTCCAGCAATTGCGAAGCCGGTCGCCGGAAAGGCTGGTTTCGTCTTTAGCCCATACAAAGCTGACAGCGAGGTCGATGCCCGTGGCCTTCCTCCGAATACGGAAATCGAGTGCCCATACACCGGAATCCCGTTCCTGGTTCCGTAGGACGCAGTTGCAGAATTTGCGAGACTTGCTTGACGGTACGCCTCACACGGCGAGGATGCGCGGCCAATGCGATTTCAGACTTTATACGAAGGCCGGCACTTCATCATCCCGTCGTTTCTCGGAAGCGTGTTCTTTTGGTGGATGGCTGGCGATGGCTGGGGTTGGGCGATCGGGGCGGTGCCTTTCTCGTTGGTCTTCATCTTTTGCGCGAACTTCTTCCGCGATCCGGATCGTCGCATTGCTCCGGGCGAAGACATCGTTGTGGCGGCGGCGGATGGCGTGATCGATGCCATCGAGATCGTCGAGGAAACGGAATTTATCAAGGGCTCGTCTCGTCGGGTGAGCATCTTTTTGAATGTCTTTTCGGTTCACGTAAATCGTGCGCCGATTGCCGGTCGCATTACGTATCGCAAGCATCATCCCGGCGACTACCTCGATGCGAGGCATCCTTACTGCCACCAGCGGAACGAAGCGCTCACCTGGGCCATCGCGGGCAAGAAGGCCACGCTCGTCGTGCGACAAATCACCGGTGCGATTGCGCGCCGCATCGTCCCGTGGAGTCGCGAGGGCGACGCGGTGGAAAAAGGGCATCGCTTCGGCATGATTCGCTTTGGGTCGCGTACCGACATCTATCTGCCGCTGAACGCGGAGATCCTCGTTTCGCTCGGCGACCAGGTCGAGGGCGGCTCCAGCATTCTTGCACGGTTGCAGGACAACATCGACTACATCCCGGCGGCTTCCGCTATTCTGCTGTGAAAGAAGACGGCTCACCGAAGATTTACCTCCTGCCGAATTTGATGACGGCGGGGAACCTCGTCTGCGGGTTCTTGGCGACGTTGAACATTCTCCAGGGCGCGCTGGCGATGAAAGCGGTGAAGATCGCAGGGACGGCGGAGCTGGATCTCGGCGAGGGCTATTTTACGAAGGCGATTTGGTATATTCTCGCGGCGTGTGTTTTCGATTTGCTGGACGGACGCCTCGCGCGGCTGGGCGGCACGGATTCGCCATTTGGCCGCGAGTTCGATTCGCTCGCGGATGTTGTGAGCTTCGGGGTGGCTCCGGCGCTGTTGGTCAGCCGTGTTTTGCTGCGTGATTACCCTCAACCCGGCGCGATTGTGGCGAGCATTTATCTCGTGTGCGGTGCGATGCGGCTTGCGCGGTTCAACTGCATTGCCGCGGCAAACGTGAAGAGCGCGAGCAAGGATTTCAAAGGCATCCCGATTCCTGCAGCGGCCGGGCTTATCGCGAGTGTGACGCTCTTTTTGATGAGCCTGACGAACGACAAGGTCGAGCATTGGATAATGGTCTGGGTGCTTCCGCCACTGCTCGTTTTTTTGTCATGGATGATGTTCAGCTCGTTTACGTATCCGAGCTTTAAGAACATCAACTGGCGCACCACGCGCAGCATGCCAAAGCTGCTCTCGATCGTCGTCGTCATCCTGCTCACGGTGACCTTTTACCACTGGATGCCTGCGGTTATATTCGTCACGTATCTGCTCTACGGTTTTCTCCGCCCCTTCCTGTCGCGGAAAATGAAGGCATCCATCGAAGAAGTCCCCGAAGACGAAGACGACGAAGAAGAGACACAATCGCCCTGACCCGGGGCGTGCAAAAACCCAACCAACCCAACATCCACTTATGCCACGCGCCAAGAAAACGCCGACCGACGAGACACCCGCAGTTGATCCCGCTGCCAGGAAACCAGCGGTAAAAAAACCGGCGGCCAAAAAGCCTGCTGCGAAGAAAACTACGAAGAAGGGCTCAGGAATCAGCGAGGAGGAACTCAATGCCGTCGCTGCATTTGCCGGAGTGCCCGCACCCAGGGCAAAGGCGGTGGCGTCGGCGAAAAACATACCCACCGTCGGCACAAAGCTCATGATTCGAGGACGGAGCGCGGCTGGATTTGGCGAGGTGACGGCAATTGCAGACGGCACTGCGAAGCTGCGCTATTGCACGGACACGGTGAACTTCGTGGAGGTGTCGGTTCCCATCGAGCAACTCGTGCACGCGCAGCTCCCGAATCAATCGCGCGTCTTTCACAAAGCGGACGGAGTGGTCCGTTTTGGCCGGGTGATGGCGACGAAGCAGACGAGCGGCCCGGTGCGCTCGTATCTTGTCCATTTCCCCGGAGTCGCGCAGCTCACCGAGATGAAAGAGAACGAGTTCAGCGTGCGCTCTTATCTCTCCGGAGATGATCCAGCGACGGTGATTGCGGAACTCGCGCAGGAGACACCGTTCTTTTTCCAGCAGCGCGCGGATTTGCTCACACAATTGCTCAAGCAAAACCAGCTCGCGCACGGACTCCCGGCGCTACTTTCCTCAAAGGTCGAGGTGCTTCAGCATCAGGCAGAGGTCGCGAACCGCGTGTTGCGTGATCCCGTCATCCGATATCTTCTCGCCGATGAAGTGGGGCTCGGTAAGACGATCGAAGCCGGCATTATAATGCGCCAAATCCGCCTGGATGCACCGGCCGCAAGAATCGCCGTCGTCGCGCCGGATGCACTCACCCGGCAGTGGCGCGAGGAACTGGATTCGCGATTCGGCCTGGATGACGTGGACCTGTTTCCGCACTCCGCGCTGGAAAAAGACGACGACTTGCTGGGTGAAGAGTGGGATGTGCTCGTGATCGATGAAGCGCACCGTGTCGTGGCCCGGCAGGGCGTCAAGGAGTCCCCGATTACTCGCGGCGCGCTCGAGCTCGCTCACGCCTCCAAGCATCTGCTGCTCCTCTCGGCGACGCCGGTGCTTCATCACGATGCCGACCTGCTCGCGCTGCTCGAACTTTTGGATCCGGAGAACTACAACTCCGACAAGCTCGCGGCATTTAAAGAGCGCACGGAGAAACGTGTCGAACTCGGGCGCGCATTCCTCGCACTGCGAAGCGCAACGGTGCCTGCGCTGGTAAAACTGCATGCCAACAAGCTCGCAGGGCTTCTTCCCGAGGATGTGCGCGTGAAGGAATTGGTGTCCTCTCTTCAGGAAGAAGGCACGGATGCAAAGGCGGTGCAGAATGAATTGCATCTGCATATTTCCGAAACGTACCGCATTCATCGTCGCATGCTTCGCACACGCCGCCGCTGGCTGTCCGGCTCGCAAAAACGGTTTGTCCGCGATGTGCATGAGACCGTGGAAATCGAGCTCGACGAAGAACCGCACGCAAACTTCTGGACCGCACTCGATGCGTGGCGGGAAGCGGCAAGCGAGCGAATCGAAGTCGGCGAACCGCTTCGCGCAGTCGCCGCCGCCGAGTATGTGCGCCTTTCGGAAGCGATCGCTGCCGAACCGGAGCGGCTGTCCGATTTGGTGAAGGAAGTCATCAAATCCACCAAGGCGCCGAAGGACGAGCAGAAGCTTCTCGAAGCGCTCGTGGACGACAAAGCCGCGTGGCAGATGGGCGAGGCCCGCCTCGACTTGCTCGCCGAGTCATTGCGCCGGCGCGCTGCGAAAGACGGCAAGGACGGTAAATACGTCGTCTTCTGCCCGACTGCGCGGCTGTGCTCCGACCTCGGGAAGCGTCTGGTTCCGTTGTTCGGCAGCGAAGGAGTGAAGCTCGCCAGCACATCGGCTGCGCGGTCGCAGGTGGGCGAGTTGTTCTCGGATTTTGCAGGCGACCCGCTCGCGCGAGTGCTCATTACCGATGCGACGGGCGAGGAAGGCTTTAACCTCCAGTTTGCAAAAGCAGTATTCTTTCATGATCTGCCGTGGTCGCCGATGCGGCTGGAGCAGCGACTCGGACGGCTCGATCGAATCGACCGTGTCGGCCACATTCCGTGCGTTGTTTTCACCACGGGCGAAGACGACTCCATTGCGCTCGATGAGACCTGGCGGATGGTGCTCGCCGAGGGATTCGGCCTTTATCGTGCGAGCATCTCGGACCTTCAGCATCTTGTGGATACCGAGCTCCCACGGTTGCGCGAGATCGTGTTCGCGGGCGGGCCGCAGGCGTTGCTGGATGCGATTCCCGCGCTCGCAGAAGCGGTGGTGACGGAGCGTTCGAGCATCGAGGAACAGGACGTCATCGACGGCATGCACAGCCTCAGCCCGCAGTCGCAGCTCACGCTGGACCTCGAAGCAGCAGACGGAGCCGCAGAGGATTTCGCAACGGCGTTCAGCGCGTATCTCCAGCGCAATCTCGGCCTTGAGGAACGCTGGGACGAGGAAACGAACTCGTTCATGTATCGGATGAAGCGCGACAGCAATCCGCTCATCCCCGCCGACAAGCTGGAATCGCTCGCGAGCATGTTTGCGACAAAGTTCACGGTGCATCGCAGCGTGGTAATCGAAGACCTCATGCTCGATTTCCTCCGCCCCGGCCACCCGGCGGTGGACGGATGCCGGGAGCTCATCGGCTGGGACGACCGCGGCCGGGCATGGGCGATGTGGCGCGGAGTTCCCGGCGTGAAGACGCCGAAGCTCATCTTCCGCAATTTTGTCCGCGTTTCCGTGGATTTGCGCGCCGTGGAAAAAGCGCTCGCCGAGGTCGGATGGGACAGCGTCCGCCGCGGCGGTCTGTTGCGACTTGTCCGTGGATGGTTCCCGGAAATGTCCGTGGAGTTCTGGTGCGACGACGTGGGCAATGACCCGCCGACGAAGGTCATCGAGCCTTGCAAGAAGCCGTATCACTTCAAAGCCGATCGCAACATGGGCAAAGAGCGCGCCGAGCATCTGCGCGAGAAATTCGGTGAAGCGGAATGGCGCAAAGCCTGCCAGACCGCCGGGAAACGCGCCTTGCAGGCGGTGCGAAAAGGCACCGAGCTTTCCGGCGCAAAAGAGAAGGCACTCAAAGAAGCAAAGGACCATTTCGCCATGCTGCGAGCCCGTCTCGCTGCCCGTGCGCAGGCCGGTATCGACTCCGACGTGCAGGCAGCCGCGGAGGTCAAACTCGAGGAAACCATCGCCGGACTTGTGAGCGACATCCTGCTCAGCCCGTCCGTCGTCCTCGATACCGTGGGCGTCTATATTTTGAGCGACAAGCCATGGTGGGACGACCCGGACTGGGATCCGGAAATCGCCGCCCGCGCGTCGAAGCCTCGCAAATCGGAGGGCTGATCGCATTCGCCGGTTCGGCGCAAGGCGGTGCTTCTTTCGTGTCATGCTCACGGGTTCCCGCCTTCAGTCGGACTGGATTTTCGACACTGCGGCGGTTTTTTTTCCCGAGGTGTCGAGGCTGTTGCGCGGAAATCGAAGTGGAAGTTTGGGAGACAAACTGGCGTTATTGGCCGCTGTTTGAGCCGCATTGTAATTTGAAACTGCCACGGATGATCGCCGCGAAATGTTTGCCGTTTCCCGGGTCCAGAGTGATCTGGCTTTCCCGGACAGGCCGACATTCCAATTCACGAGGGTCTGCGCGGAGGTCGGCGATCCATTGGCGGCCACGTGGCGATGCGCATATGAATACGGGGACCAAGAATGGTTCACTTTGTATTCCTAGGTGTGCATAATGGGGCGATGGCGGACGATATTCCTTTTTGTCTGGCGAATGCACGGTGCCCGATTTGCGGGCATCCGAATGCGTGCCGCCTGGAGACTGGGGAGGCTTACAAAGGGGCGTGCTGGTGCGAGGCACCGCAGATATCAGACGCGGCGATGCGGAGGATGCGAGATACGCTGCCGGAGGGTCGTTGTTTGTGCTTCGATTGTTTGTCGGCGATCGCAGCGGATGGGGACATCCCGTGGAGCGTTCTCGCTGCCCGGTCAAAAGCGGTGCACCCGGTTCCGGGCGTCGGGGATAGTTACGTCGAAAACGGTTATGTGGTTTTCACTGCGCAGTATCACCTCCGCCGCGGATCCTGCTGCGAGAGCGGTTGCCGGCATTGTCCGTATCTGAAGGGGTGATGCGATCCCACGCTCCCGATTCATCGTGCATTTCGTGCGGCGCTTGCCGCGCCGGGCTGGCGCTGTTAGCAACCGCTCATCATGGAGAATGATCCAAGAACGCCGCGCCGCAAGCGGCACCTGCTGCGATGGGGAATCGCCTTCGCTGTGATCGTCGTCGGCATCGGGGGATGGAAGGCTTACGATTTCAGCGAGGCGGCGAAAGAGGCAAAGGCGTTGGGGTGGGGGTGGCAGAATGACGATCCCTTAGTTGCGATTCAGGCCGATTGGAAGGCTGCGTTTCGGAAAGCGACATGGCTGGACCGCAGGCGCTACTTGTTTATCCCGAAAGGCGGGGAATTGGTGCGCCACCGCAGTTTGGTGCATCGGCTACAGCCGCAGCAACTCTGGGTCTATGATGCGATCGGACTCACGGATTTGGCCGCGGTTGATGGGCTCTCGTCGCTACTCGCGCTGGGTCTTGATCGGTGCGAAGACCTCACGAATGTAGATGCGCTCCGGAGCCTTCACGGGCTAAAAAGGCTTGGCATTACCGGCGCCCGAAAACTGCCGAATGTCGATCCGCTGAAGGGGCTTTCGCGGCTCGAAGTGCTGGACCTTTCAGGCTCGACGGGATTGACGAGTATTGATGCTTTAAAGATCCTCACCGATTTGAGAGAGCTGAAGCTCAACGGTTGTAGCGGACTTTCGGCGGGCGAAATCGAAACGGCCATGACAGCCGTCTCAAGAGTGAACGCTCAGGTCTCTCAGACTATGGAGTAGCTTCCGTTTTCGTTCGCGGTTTGGAGTTGAACCGGAGGAAGGTTCCGGGTCGGCTATTTCGGAGCCGCGGCGGCCTTTTTCTTCGCGTCTTCGATCATGGCGGTGAGGGCGGCGGCGTCTTTGAAGCCGTTGTAGCTCGCGAGCGCCTTGCCTTTACTGTCGGTGATGACGACGAAGGGGAGTGTATCGCCGAATTTTTCCTTTTTGAATTTCTTGGTGAACTCCGATGACGCTTTTTGGTCGTCCACGTTAATGTCGGCAATGACAAATGCGTCGGCAGTGACGGGCACCTTCCCTTCGTTGACGAGGCCGCGTGTTGCCTGGCAGTTGCTGCAGGCTTCGCGACCCATGAGGATAAAGCCGAGTTTTTTGTCACGCCCGGCTGCGGAGATGGCTTTGCTGACGTCGTTACCCCATTTGGGAGTTTCGGCAAATGCGGTGGTGGAGAGGACGAGGGCGGCAATGAAGATTGAGAGATGTTTCATATGGATTGCTTATGTGCTCGGAGGAAGGCGACGTCAAGATATCGAATCGGGCTGCGCGCTGTTCAAGTGTGATGAGATCCGATACGGATTGGGCTTTACCGATTTATCGAAATGAAATTCCTGCCTGCACTCATCGCTCTCGTCTCACTTGCACACGCGGAAGTCCGCATAGAATCATGCCCGGAGCGCGGGGTGCAGCCGCAAGTGGCGGTGGACTCTAAAGGGACGGCGCATCTGGTTTATCTCCGCGGTGATCCGGCTGCGAGTGATGTGCGCTACTCGCGGCGGACGAAAGGCGCGCGCGAATGGACGCCGCCCATCACGGTGAACAGCGAGCCGGCCTCGGCGATCGCGATGGGGACGATTCGCGGCGCGCAAATAGCGACCGGCCCCGACGGGCGGCTGCATGTGGTCTGGAACGGCGCGACGAAACCCGGTGTGAAGTCGGAAGGAGGCGCGCTTTTTTACACACGGCTGTTGCCGGGAGCGGAGAAGTTCGAAGCGCAGCGGGATTTGCTGGAGGGAAAGAGCGGGCTCGACGGCGGGGCCTCGGTCGCGGCGGATTTAGCGGGCGCGGTGTATGCGGTGTGGCATGGCGTCGGCAGTGCGCATGGGGAAACGGGCCGCGTCGTGCGGATGCGGAAGTCAACCGATCACGGTGCGACGTTTGGGGCGCCCGTGCTCGCGACGGGAGACGCGGCGGGCGTTTGCGCATGCTGCTCATTGCGCGCGCTCGCGACGAACGACGGCGGGATATTCACGCTCTATCGCGCCGCTCACACGGTGGGCCAGCGCGACATGACGTTGCTTTCTTCGCGCAACGGCGGTGGGACTTTCGAGGCCGGGACGGTCGGGCCGTGGGCGGGGAACACGTGCCCGATGAGCAGCGCGGCATTGCTCGTCGTACCGGGTGGTCCCCGAATGGCATGGGAGACGGATGGAAAAATCTTCACGGCACTCGCGGGCGGTGCGGCACCGCTGGAATTGGGTAAAGGCAAACACCCTTCACTGGCCGTGAATTCCCGAGGTGAAACGCTCGCGGTCTGGACGGTCGGGACCGGATGGAATCGCGGCGGCACACTCGAATGGGCGGTGCTGGGTCTCGATGGAAAACCGAGCGGGCAGAACGGCGTTGCGCCGGGAGTTCCCGTGTGGAGTTTCGCGACAGCAATTGCGAACGAAGATGGCGATTTCGTAATCGTACGATAAGGCCGTTCTGTAAAAGACAGCGTTCGGAGTAAGCAAAAGCAAAATCTTGTTGACGGAATAGACCGACTGGTCTATTCCGTCTCCAACATGAGCGACAGAACACACAACGGCACGACAAAGGAACGCATCCTCGATGCGGCTGAAGGACTGATGCTGGAGAAGAGTTTTCACTCCGTGGGGCTCAACGAGATCCTTGCCGCTGTGAATGTGCCAAAGGGGAGTTTCTATCACCATTTCGAATCGAAAGAGCAGTTTGGCGTGGAGTTGCTTCGTCATTATATGGCCCAGGCCTACGACCACAAAGCGGCGTGGTTTCAGGATAAAACGCAGTTTCCCAATGCTCTGGAGCGGATTGTCCGATACCTCGAAGGCGGAATGGGAAAATTCGTGGAAAACGGCTGCCGGCCTATTTGTCTGGTTGTGAAGCTCGTCGGTGAAGTCGCGACTTTTTCGGACGGGATGCGACAGGAACTCGCGAACGGTTTTGAGAAATGGGACCAGCTCACCATCGCCACGCTTCGTGAGGGACAGAAGCATGGGACTATCAATCCCAAACTGGATGTCAAAGAGACGGTCGTCGTGCTCGGTTCGGTGTGGCTTGGCGCGATGCTCCGGGCGCAGGTGATGAAAAATGTGAGTCCGATGA
>JANMGP010000030.1:0-36675 GCA_031374705.1 Verrucomicrobiaceae bacterium
CAGGAGCGCCAGAATCGTCACCCCGAGAAAAAACAAAAAGCACAGCGTCCCCCGGATTCCCGCGATGGGGCGACTGCCCCCAGCGGTGGTTGCCTTGGACATCATCGCGTGCTGGCTGCGCCCGAAAAACAGCTTGCTCGCCATGTATAGAAGCATCGTGGCGACGAGCATCACGACGACGAGCGCGAACGGGAACGGATTACCGTCGATCTCTTTGATGCCGTAAAAAATCTGCACACTCGTGACCCGCGCGTAGTCGAAAATGAGCGGCGCCCCCAACTCGGTGAACGCAAAGATGAACACGATCGTCCCGCCCGCGAAAACGCCCGGCATGATGAGCGGGAGCGTGATTTTCCGAAAGCGCCGCCAGCCTGTACAACCGAGGTTCACTGCGGCTTCCTCCATCGCGGGGTCCACGTTGGCAAGGGCTGCGGTGAGATTCAGGAAGAAGATGGGATAAAGACTCAGCGCCTGCACTGCGACGATGCCCCAGAACTGTCCGCGCCCGAGCCAGTCGATGGTCTCCCCTGCCCCGAGGATGCCTGTGTTGATGAGCAATGCATTGAGCGCGCCGGATTGGCCGAGCATCTGTTTCAGCCCGATGGCTCCGACGAATGGCGGGAGGATCATCGGCACGAGCAACAGCGCGGAGAGCGTCTTCTTTCCGAAGAAATCGAACCGGTCGCTCAGGTAGGCGAGCGGCAGCGCGATGGCCAGCGTCGCAAGTGTGGTGCTGCATGCGAGGAAGAATGAGTTTTGCAGCCCCTCGCGGTAACTGCGGTTCGCGAAGATCTCGGCGACGTAGGCGAACGTGAAGTGACCGTCGGCATCGAAGAATGCGCGCTTCACTGTGGCGGCGATTGGCCAGATGAAGAAGCACCCGAGCAACAGCGCGGTGATAGTCCAGACGATCCAGGCGACGGATTTCGACATGGGTTTTCCTTTACCGGACAAGCAGCCCGGCGTCCAACCTTGTCACTTCACAGTTTGTTTAGGCGCGGCGCGAATCACGATGGAATCCGGTTCACCCTTCTCCTCACGCATCGCGACGGGTTCGCCCGCAGCGGCGAACTTCTTTGCGAACTTTGCCCGATCCTTCCCCCTCACGAGGTAATGCACTGGAGTGGCGGGCGCGGACGCCGCGTCGGGCGCGTAGCCGATCGGGCCTTCCATGTAAAAGAGCACGCCGAGCAACGGCGCATAGTCATCGAGGTCGAACGCATACAGCCGCTCGCCATTCAGCCGCGCGTCGATCTGCTCTGCAAATGGCCGGATGCTCTCGTAGCGCTTCATCACAGGGGCCGCCACCGTCGCCATCAGCACCATCGCCAGCACCGCGATAAGGCCCGTCCAGATCGTCAGGTGCAGCGTCTCGTGCAGTCGGCGGCGCAGGTGCATCAGACAAAGCGCGGTGCCGATGACAAAAGCCAGCGCCAGCGCCGACAGCCACACCGGATTCAACTCGGGCCCCCGCGCATACGCCGCCACTACGAAAGGCCCCGCGACCGCCGCGAGGAACAGCATGAACGTCAGCCCGAACGCCACATACCGCCACCAGTGCCGGAAGCGCCGCGGGCAATTCCACAGCACCGGGCCCATGATTAAACTAAACGGCCCCACCAACGGCTGCACATACCTCGGCAGCACGCCGGGAATCAGCAGCAGCACGAAAAAGCACGCCATCACCGCATTCCGCGCGCCCACGAGCACCGAGCATCCGCGCGGATACATCGTATCATTCACCCCGCGCACCCACAGCAGCGGCGCAAAGAGCACCCATGGCAGATGATTCGACAGCGCGTTCGGGATGTTCAGCAGATACTTCTTCAGATCCATCTCCGCCCCCGTCACCCGCTCCACAAACTGCCGCTGCCACACCCGCCCCGCATCGCCCGCCGCCACTTCGTGAAAATACGGCACCGCCCACGCGGCCACGATCGCCGCCATCACGAGCAGCCCCACGCCATGCGCCGGGTGGAGCAGACTGCGCAACCGCTTCTCTTTAAAAAGCACCGCAACCACCACCGCGTAGAAAAACAGCAAATGCAGCGGTGCCTTCGCCAGAAGCGCCAGCGCATTAAACACCAGCGGCAGCACCCAGAGCCTCCAGGGCGAGACACCCTTTGCCCAGCCGCATAGCCAAAGCACCATTGCGATTCCGCTCAGCGCCACATACACCGACTCCAGCTCCGCCAGCCGGCATTTCTCGATGGTCGCCACCTGCGTCATCATCACGATTGCCGCCACCAGCCCCTCCTCCGTGATCAGCCAGCCCTGCGTCGCCACCACGATCACCAGCGCCAGCGCCAGCACCGCCAGCACGCTCGGCAGCCGCGCCGCCCATACCGACTGTCCGAAAATCTGCATCGACCCCGCCATGCACCACTGCACCAGCGGCGGCTTGCGCAAAAACGGCTTTCCCCCGACGTACGGCACCACCCAGCTTCCGCCCTCCATCATCGTCACCGCCGGCATCAACCGCCGTCCCTCCTCACCTTTGAGTTCTGTGGACCCCAATCCGGGGAGGAAAATACCCGCCCACAAGGCAAAAACGATCAGCAGCGCGGAGACGCGGTTCATTCCCTGTATCTGCACTCACCGGGCCGCATTGGGGAAGTTCTTTCCATTCCCTCCGAGAAAAAACTGCGGCACCCGGCTGCTGTTCACAAAAACGAAACCGGCCAGAAGCACGAGTGCGCATAGGAGCGGCGACATTGCCTGCGGCGGTCTTACGGCTCCTGGCACCGACGGCGGGCCCAAGCCTGAAACCTTCGCCGTTCGGCAGTGACTTCCTGTCGGCGGCAGGCAATGCCGCCGCTCCGATTAGCAGGGCTAGGACGGCCCCTCTCCGTTGGCCTCCCGTTCGCTCGGCGTGCCAGATTGGAGGGCGATTTAAATCACGCTCGTCACTGCGTAATCACCGGAATGGTCACGCGGTAGAATCCGCGCGGCTGTGCGAGGCGGGCGGCATCGAGCTCGGTGAAGGTCGCAGTGCTGCCGTCGCTGGTGACGCTGCCGATGTCGGTCCAGGTGCCGGTGGTGAGGTCGGATAGGTATTGCAGCGTGTAGGTGGTGCCGGGGGTGGATTTGAAGTCGAGCTGGATGAGGCTGTTGTCGCCGGTGCGCATGAAGCTGGAGATGGCGAGGGCTTCGGTGGCGTTGTTCTTTACGACGAACTGTCCCATGAGGCCTTCGTCTTCGTGGTTCGAGAAATGGCAGTGATACATGAAGGGATTTGTCTCGCTGGCAAATCCATCGAACTTCGCGATGAAGCTGACGGTCTGGTTTTGGCCGATGAAGAGCGTGTCTTTCCAGCCTTCCTCGTAGGCTTTGATGCCGGTGTTGTTTCCGCCGGTCCGCGAGATGAGGTGGAACTGGATGTCGTGGATGTGGAACGAGTGGCTGAATGCGGACGTGTTGACGACATTCCAGCGCTCGACGGCGTTGAGGTTGAGGTTCTGGTTGATGACGTTCGACGAGTAAACGAGGTTGTCGAAACTGAACGGGAGTCCGCTGCCGGGGAAGCCGTTGGTGATGGTAACGGTGCGCGTGTTGGTCACGTCGGCGAGGCCGTAGAATACGTTCGTGGTGAGCGTGGTCGGCCGCGTGTTGACGGGGTTTGCGGTGGCGGCGCCGACGTTGATGCGGAGGATGTTGAACGTGGTGTTGTTCAGCAAACTGCCGAATTGTCCGGTGGCGTTTGGCTCACCGCCGGGGAAGTCGTTTGCTTGTCCGCTGTTGAATGCTTGCAAGTCGAACGACGAGCCGACGGTCGCGCCGGTGAGATCGACGAGGATTTCTGCGCGCTCGCCGACTGCGAGGACGAGGCGGGTCAAGGCGATGGGCGCATTGACGAGGCCGCCGTCGGTGGCGATTTGGTAAAAGGTGCGTCCGTCGCTAAAGCCGAGGTTGTAGCTGCGCTCGATCTCGGCGTTGAGGATGCGGAGGCGGACGTATTGTTTGGGCAGTGTGACCTGCGGGCTGAGCGTTCCGTTTACGAGCATGTAGTCGCCGTATGCGCTGGCGGTGACGCCTGCGAGGCCGGTGACGAATTGGTTCGCGGTGAAGCGGCGGCTGGTGAGCGAGAGCGGAAAATCATCGACGCCGTAGGTGCGCGGGAGGCCGAGCGCGGCTTCCTGCGGGTCGCGGATGATGATCATGCCGCCGCCGCCTTTGGTGAGCTGGTCCTGCGTGTGTTCGTGGAGGTGCGGGTGGTACCAATAGGTGCCGGCGTTGTTGTCCACTTTGAACTGCGGACGCCATGTGGTTCCGGCGGGGATGACTTGGTGCGGGCCGCCGTCCATGATGGCGGGGATGTGGAAGCCGTGCCAGTGCGTGGTGGTGGATTCGGTGAGGTTGTTCGCGACGTTGAGCTGCACCCAATCGCCTTTGTTCATGATGAGCGTGGGGCCCCAGAACAGCATGTTGTTGTACGAAATCGTGTTGGTGTCGGCGGCGTTTTGGAACGCGGTATTGCCGAAGCGTTTCGTGGTGGTGTGGAGGTCGAGGTTGAACGTCGTGCCGGTCATCACTTCGGGGACGATGAGCGGATTGAAGGTCTGCGTGGCGGTGAGTGTGACGCGCACGGGAGCTGTGGTGGTGGCGTTTCCAGCGGTGTCGTAGGCGACGGCGGTGATGCCGTTTGTGCCGTAGCCGAGCGGGATGGTGACGCTCCAGTTTGCGAAGCTGTTCGCGGTGGTCGCGGTGACGCCGTTGACGGTGACTTTCGAAATCCCGGAGAGCGCATCGGAGCTGGTGCCGCTCACGGTGAGCGTCGCGGTCGCGGTGGAAAGCGCGGACGCTGGCGAGGTGATGGCGACCACCGGCGCGACGTTGTCCTGCGTGGAGGAGACGACGTTGCTGTTCACCGATGAGCCGATCGTATTCGTCGCGATGACGCGGTAGTAGTAGGTCACGCCGCTGGCGAGGTTCGTGAATGTGGCGCCAGGGCTGGTGACGTTTTGCGATACGACGCTGGTGGTGAAGGCGGCATCAGTCGCGATTTGGATCGTGTAACTCGTCGCGCCGCTGACTGCGGGCCACGTGATGGTCTTCGATGCGCCCTGGCTGAACAGCGGGAGCGCAGCAAGCACCGGTGCGGATGGCGCGGTGTTGGAACCGACTGCGAGGCTCACGGCGCGCGTGGTGTTTCCGGTGCCGTTGGTGCTGTTTGTAAATGTGATGGTGTCGCTGTAGCTGCCGACGGCCAGGGAGTTCGCGGTGGTGTTGATGCTCGCGGTGACGGTCGTATTTGCGCCCGCTGCCAGCGTGCCGCTCGCGCTGGAAAGTGTGACCCACGCGGCGGTCTTCGCCGCGGTCCAGCTCATCGAAGCGTTGCCCGTGTTGGAGATCGTGTAAGCTGCGCTCGATGGCGAGAATGGCCCGCCGATGGTGCCGGTGGAAGTGAGGCCCGTGGCTGGAGTGACTGCGAGGACCGGCGCTGCTGCGACGACGGTGTAGCTGCTTGCGACGTAATCAATGCCCGCCGCAGAGTCGGTCGCAAGGATAGAGTAATTTACCGTGGTGCCCGTGGGCTGGAGCGGAATCGTGGCAGCGTAGTTTCCGCCGCCCGCTGCGGTCATCGCGGCTGTCACCGGTGAACTCGCGCCGCCGACAGTCACCTTGATGTCGTCGAGGCGGACGGTGGGCACCTGATTCATGCCGCCACCTGCGAACCGGAAGCGCAGCTTCAGCGTGCTCACCCGTTCGGCTGCGGAAAGCGTGTAGCTCTTCAGTGTGAACGCGTAGTTGGTGGCGGTCGATTCATTGATGCGCGTGGTCCATGTGGCGCCGTCCGTGGAGGTCTGGAAGTCCCAGCCTTGAGCGCCCGTGATTCCGGTCGTGGAGACGTAGAACTCGACTGTGCCCGCCGTGCCGGTCGCGTTGATGTTGTTCGTCGTGGTAATCGTGTTCTGGGCGATGTTTGGCGAGTTCCCAAAGACCTCCATGCCGAACTGATTCCCCTGCCCGACCGGCGTATGATTCCCGGCGGCGGTCTGGCGGAACGGCGAAGTCGGAGGACCGGCAAACGTGATCGTCCAAGGATAAACGGTGCCCGCACCGAGCCATTGCGTGCCGGCAGCCGTGCCCATTGTTTCATTGAAGACGGTGGTGGTGCCGGAGCCCGTGTCATAGGTGAGAGCCACGCTGGAGATCGTCGTCGATGGTGCGGGCGTGACATTGGCAGTGACAGTAACCGCCTCGCCGCCCACCGGCACGGTTGGATTCAGCGCCACGGAATTGATCGTCGTCGGCGCAGTGGCGGAATACGTGCCGAGGTCCGCGACGAGCGAATAGTAGGCGTTGCGCCGCGTGGCCGTCATGGCATTCACGCCGCCGGCGAGGAGATTGGTGGCCTCGTACGGATCGGCAGTCAGATCGTAAAACTCATCGCTGCCGGTCTTCGGTCGGATCACTTTGTACTGGCTGTCGCGCAAGGCCCGCCCGCCGAAGGTCGCATCGCTCGTATCGAACAACTCACTGTAGGACTGGGGGCGCGTGACCGTTTGATTTTGCAAAATAGGCAGCAGGCTCTGTGAATCGAGCGCCGTGCCACCCGGGACGGTTGCGGCGACGTTGATCCCCGCGAGTTCAAGGATCGTCGAGTAGAGATCCACCGCGTGCACAAGTTGCGTCGCGGTGCGGCCCGGTGCCGCCACATTGGGCCCGCGGATGATCATCGGCACACGGACGCCGCCCTCGTAGAGCGTGGATTTCCCGCGGCTCGCCGGATAGGGCGATTGCAGCGTAGCGGGGGGCGTGCCGTTGTCGCCGATGAAGATGACGGACGTCGTGTTCAAATCGACGCCCGCGAGGAGACGTCCGATTTCCGAGTCCATCGCCTCCACCGCAGCGTTGTAGTGAACAAGCGAGTTGCCCGTGATCGAGAGGGATGCCCACCCGGCGACGGTGGTGTCATACGTATGCAAAGCATCCGGCGGCTTGTGATACGGGGTGTGCGGCGCGTTAAATGCGACCCAGGTGAACCACGGCTTTCCCGCCGCCGTCTGCGTGTTGATGAAGGCGAGGGCGTCATTCACGTTTTCCGTCGTGGCGTAGGTCGTGGAAGTCGTGCTGCTCGCGGTCGCGCCGCTACCCGTGACTTTCGTCCAATTGTAGAAATCCGTAATCTCTCCGATGAGCGCGCCCGCAAACAAAGGCCAGCCGCCTATCTGACACGGCGCGGTCTGTCCGCCGCCGAGGTGCCATTTGCCGATATGTTTGAGCTGATAGTCCAACCCGCCATTCGCGGCAAAGGCATCGGGCAATGTGAACTCGGAAGCCTGCAACGCATTGTTCGCGGCGGCGCTCACCACATTGCCCGTGCCGGTGCGATATCCGAAACGGCCCGTGAGCATGCTGGAGCGCGACGGGGAGCAAATCGCATACGCGTACGCATTCGTAAACTTCACACCACCCGCCGCGAGCGACGCGATGTTCGGAGTCGGCGGCAGCGAGACACCGGGGCTGGTGTTGTAGAGCGCGCTGGCATCGAGCCCGTAGTCGTCGGCGATGATGAGCAGGACGCTGTTCCGGTTGCTCGCCGGAGCGACGGTGAAAGTGAACGAGGTGTTTGTCGTGGTGGCGCCATCGTTCACACCGATGGTGACGGTCGAGGTGCCGCTCTGGTTCGTCGCCGGTGTGAGAGTGACGGTGCGGCTTGCGCCGCTGCCGCCGAAGGTGATGTTTGCATTTGGCAACATCGTGGTGTTCGACGAACTGCCGGTGACGGTGAGGCTGGCGACCGCCGTCTCCGTGTCGCCCACGGTGAACGCGATGCCGCTTACCGCAGTGTTGATGGCGACGCTCTGATTCGCGATGCCGGTGATCGTCGGCGGCGAGTTCGGCGGACCGAGCACGTAGCTCGTGCTCGCGCTTTGCGCCACCGTCGCGGCGGTCTGCCCGTTCGCGTCGTAGGTCGCGAGCGCCGTGCGGTTCACGCGGCCATATTCCGTGCCGGAGGAAGCCAGCGCGGCATAGGTCGAAGACCTGGAAATGCCAGTGGCGACGAGGCCCGAGGCCTTGTTTGTGAACGGCGTGAAATTCGAAGCCGCCGACGCATCCACCGAGTAAGTCCCGCCTTCCACAGAACTCCACGTGAGCGTGACATTCGGCGCCGACACGCTCGGCGCTCCGATCGCGATTGGAGTATTCGCGCCGCCGATGAAGTGCTGCGTAAGCGGCGTGTCCGCATTCATCACCGCCGCGCTGGAAGCCCCGCCGCTCGGTGTCCCGTAATAAGCGCGCCCCGTAGTGTAAGGATATTGCGGCGTGCCGTCGGCATTGATCGGCGTGAAGTAAGCCCACGTCCCGGCGGGAAACTCCGGCGTCACGCAGAAGCGCACGTTTTGCTCGTTGAGGTCGAAGTCGCGAATCGTCGCGCCCGTCGTCTGCGTCTGCCCGAGGTCGCCGCGATAGTCGAAATCCTCAATATAATGACCGAGCAAGTAGGCGCTACCGACTGCGGTAGTGACTGCCGGCCCGTATTGATTCGCCGCAAGCGTCGTCCGATTTTGCACGCGCTGCGCCCAAAGCGGGAGAACCTGACGCACGGTTATCGCCGTCGTCCCGTTCGTTCCATTGCGCAGGGTAAAGCCGGAGTTCATCCGGCGGATACTGCTCGCTGCATTCGTCGGATCGCTGTACCCGTAAGGCCCGTAAACCGGCAGGCCGTCCGCCGCCCACGCCACGATCGGCGAATGCACCGTCGGAACCGCCGCGCTTTCCGTGTAGCGATTCGTCGTCGCGTTGTAATTCACGTGATCCCCAAGCTGATACCGCAGCGCGATGGGATGCGCGTGATAGTGGTAGTTGTTCCCCGCTTGATGCGCGAGACCCGGATCAAACGTCACGCCCTCGTTGTGATATCCGTCGCGGTTCCAAATTCCATCCCCCGTAATTCCGTTCGTCGGCGTCGCATCCGTGGCGTTTGAATTCGAGTAGGAAAACGCATCACGCGAATCGAACATCGACACGCCATTCACCATCCGCCCCGTCGCGCCGAGCCCCGTGAGCGTCTTTGTCGTCGGAATCACCGGCGCGCGCGGGATGCGATAGACCACCGCGGTGTTCGACGGAAAATTCGGAAAGTTCTGCGTCTTCGCAGCATCCAAATACCACGGCCCCATGATGTGCGAAGCCAGGCCAGTCGTGCGGATATACACCCAGTTCGCCGAGTAATTGATCTCGTTCACGTCGGCGTAAGCGGGATTCGTCTGTGTCCCGGTCCCGCGGCTCCACGTCGTGGACGTCGCAGTCGGCCCGGTGGTCTCGTTCGCAGTGCTCTGGTAAATGCGCGCATATTTCCCCGAGTTCACCGTGAACCACGAAGTGAGCTGAGGATCGGCGTGCGCCGCTGTCGCGAGAGCTGTAATGGCAAAAGCGGCCTGGGCGAGAAGTGATGTGAGTTTCATTGATGATCGTTTCTGTGGATTTCCCGAACAAGACACTACGATTGTTAAGACGGAGTGAATCGGGGAGCTTTCTTTTGTAAAGAGCCGGTAAAATCCGGAGGGATTCACATCTCCCGGTCCGAAAAGGATGGGGTAAAACCTTGCAATGGAACGGGGGAAAACGCCGGATGTCTTATCGGTTCTGCTTCTGAATTCGCTTCAGCTTTCCGGCAATCCCCGCCTTTTGCGCGGCATTCATGCGGTCGATGAACAGGATGCCGTTCAGGTGATCCACTTCGTGTTGCAGCGCACGGGCCAGAAGACCCGTGGCTTCAAATTTCATCTGGGTGCCGTTGAGTCTCTGCGCGCTGACCTTCACCCGCTTCGAACGCACGATCTCTCCGGTGACCTCCGGAAAACTCAGACAGCCTTCGATGCCTTCCTCTTTTTCCTCCCCAAGTTCGAGAACGGGATTCAAAAGCACGAGCGGCATATGCTCCTCGAGCTTCACCGTCTTTCCGTCCACTTCCATGGTGCTCGGACGGTCTTCCACGTCGCTGACATCGATTACGGCGAGTTGAAGCGGCACGCCGATTTGCTGCGCGGCGAGACCGACACCGTTCGCGTCCACCATCGTTTCGAGCATGTCGGCGACGAGCCTCTCAGTGGTTCCATCCGCCTTTTCGATTTTCACACCTTTCGCGCGGAGAACCGGGGATCCGTATTTGACGATTTCGAGTACCATTCTTTGGAAAATATTCGGGTTCAGTCTTTCCGCTTATGCTTCGACGGCAAGCGGGAAATCGCAAAAGTCGCTACGTCCGCGCTTTTTCCACCATCCCGGAGTCCGACGTCACTGCGTCGTAGAACGACGGAAATCGGGGCGTCCACCCGAGCCCTCGCAGTTTCGAATTTGAGACAGATTTATCGGTGACGCCGCGTTTGCGATTCTCATCCACAGGGCCGAAAGGCGGTCGAGGCATGTCAAAACGCAACGCCAGCCATTCGTAAATCTCGCGCTGCGGCGAAGGACGATCGTCGCAGAGGTTGTAGATTCCGCGGTGTGTATTCATGAGGAGAAGTGTCAGACCGGTTGCGGCGTCATCCCGATGAATCTGGTTCACCGAGCGGCGTCCATCTCCCTCAATAACTGCTTCGCCGGAAAAGAACTTCCTCAGCAATACCGAGCGCCCGGGTCCGTAAATCCCGGCAAGCCGGGCCACCGTTCCGGAGCGCTGCAACACCAAATCCTCCGTCTCGCGAAGGATGCAGCCCGTCTCGCGTCCGGGTGTCGCCGGGCTCTCTTCAGTCACCCATGCGCCGTCCGTCTGCCCATAAACGCTGGTGCTGCTGCAAAAAACGAACCTTCCGGGCCTCAACTCATCCATCAGATTGGCCGCACCATCAAAATAGACCTCGCGATACTTGGATGCGCCGCCTTTCCCAGAACTCGCGCAATGCAGCACTGCATCGGGCCCAACGCCGGAAGAAGCGGCGAACTCCCGGACAGAATCGCGCTGCGAAATGTCGCACGGAACGACTCGAAACGGCTCGTCCGCCAACGACGCTGCGGACTCCGGCGAGTGCGTAAGTCCAATGACATCGCACGCCGCCGCGTGGAGCAATCTCGCCGTGGCAAGCCCGATGTAGCCACATCCCGCAATGACAACTTTCATGACCGAATCTCCCGCAAAAACATACCCGGCATACGATCGAATATGGCAGCCGGACTCCTCATCGAAACATAACGCGCTTTGAGACCATCCTGTCGCCATCGAACTCGAACCAGCCATCGAAGGACGCCCCGCCGAGCACCTGCGGGAGCCAATGCTGGTCGTCCTCCCACATTTCGCCATAAGGAACCGCGTCGAGCGGGAACCAAAGCGGGACGGCCTCCGCCGTCTCCACCGGTTCGCCGTGCAGGCCGTTTGCGATGAAGACGCTGACGTACAGACTCAAGCCGTCCAGAAACTGGAAGCGGAGAACCCCGCGGTCCTCCAAAGCAAGCGGCGTCACGCCCAGTTCCTCCTGAACTTCCCGAATCGCGGAATCGTGCGCGCTTTCACCGGGGTCGAGCTTTCCCCCGGGACCGTTGATTTTACCAGCGCCGAGCCCGCGTTTCTTCCGGATCAGCAGCACCCTGCCGTCCTTCACGATGAAGCACAGATTGGCGATGATGCGAGGTTCCCAGTTCGTCCAGTCCATGCAGCGAAGAGAGCGACGCAGTGCGTGATGTGTCGAGTGAAAACATACCGCACGGCCCGATGACGATCAAAGCGGACGAGAACGCTGCAAGGTTCACTTCCCTTTCGTCGCGGCAACAAACTCACCCGCCGCGCGCCGGATCTCCCCGGCGACATCTGCGCGCTGGGTGGCAAACTTCGGCTTGAACCACGGGTAGAGGCCGATGACGTCGTGCAGAACAAGCACCTGCCCGTCGCAGTCCGGACCCGAGCCAATGCCGATCGTGGGAATGCCAATCGACGCTGTGATTTCCGCAGCGACCGCCGGGACGACCAACTCGAGCAAGAGCCCGAATGCGCCCGCCTTTTCCACTGCGTGAGCATCAGCAAGGAGAGCAGCGGCTTGCTCCGGCGTTTTTCCTTTCACGTGATAACCGCCCTCGATGCGGACTTGCTGCGGCTGCATGCCGATGTGGGCCATCACAGGAATGTCCTCGCCGACCATGGCCTTGATTTGCTCTGCATGCGACGCGCCGCCTTCGACCTTCACAGCGTGCGCGCCTGCTTGAAGGAGGAGCATCGCATTGTGGACGGCCTCGGCAGGCGTATCCGCACTACCGATGCAGAGGTCCGCGAGGATCAGAGCCCGCCCGCCGCCGTCGTGGCCTCCGCGGGCGACGGCTGCGGTGTGGTGGAGCATCTCCTCCATATTGACGAGTGTCGTATCGGGATAGCCGAGAACCACCATGCCGAGAGAATCGCCGACAAGCAGCACATCGACCCCGCTTTCCGCGAGCAAACGGGCGCCGGGATAGTCGTAAGCCGTGAGTACCGCAATGCGTTCACCACGTTTTTTGAATGCGAGAAAGTGTTCGATCCGTTCGTTCATCCTACTGTCATGAAAACCAATGAAACGCCGCCGTCGAGCATTCAGTCCGCGCTTTTGATCACAAAACGCAAATTCTTGCTTCTCCGATCCGGGCGGGATGCGTAGCCACTCCCCATGGCAAACGTTGTTTTTGTGTGGCATATGCACCAGCCGTATTACGTCAATCCCACCACACGGCTCGCAATGATGCCGTGGGTGAGGCTTCACGCGGTGAAGGGCTATCTCGATATGGTGAGCATCCTCGCGGAGTTCCCCAGCGTGCATGTGAACTTCAATCTTACGCCCGTGCTCATGCTCCAAATCGAGGAACTCGTGCAAGGCACCGTGCGCGATCTGTGGCTGGAGTGGTCGCGCAAGCCGGCCGCCGAGCTTGAGCAAAACGAACGCCTCGCGATCCTGGAGCACTTCTTTAAAATCCATCACGACAACCTCCTGCGACCATTCCCCCGCTACGCCGAGCTGCTTCACAAGCGCGGCTCGGCCTTTTATCGCGAAAAAGCGCTCGCCGCGTTGGAGACGTGGACGACCGCCGATTTCCTCGACCTTCAAACATGGTACAATCTCGCGTGGTGCGGATTCACTGCGGAGAAGATGTTTCCGGAGCTTGCAGCAATGAAGCGGAAAGGCCGCGATTTCACCGAGGCGGAAAAGAATCGCGTCCTCGACATCCACATGGAGATTCTCGCGCTCATCGCTCCGCTCTACGCCGCGGCCGAGGCCCGCGGGCAGGCGGAGTTGACGACGACGCCTTTCTTTCACCCCATTCTTCCGCTCCTGTATGACTCGGAGTTCGCCGAGCGCTGCATGCCGGGGAGACAGCGGCCCGCGCGCTTTCACTGGCCGCAGGACGCACTCGCTCAACTCCGGCTCGCCGCAGAGCAGCATACGAGGATGTTCGGACGCGCGCCCCGCGGGCTTTGGCCGAGCGAAGGCAGCATCGCGCCGGAACTCGTGCCGCTGATGCGCGAAGCGGGAATCGAATACTTCTGCTCAGATGAGGAAAACCTTTTCAACTCCCTGCGTCGCGCCGACGACCACTCGGACCATCTCGCGCTGTTCCAAGGGTGGCGCGTCGAGCACGACGGCACCGCCATCAACGCCATCTTCCGCGAAAAGCCACTCAGCGATTTTGTTGGCTTTATGGCGTGGCGCAATGAACCACATCAGGCCGCGGAGCATCTGCTCACGCACTTCCGCCACCTCGCCGATCAACTCCCGAGCGACACCGGACTCATCCCCGTCATCCTCGACGGCGAGAACTGCTGGGAACAATTCCGCGACGGCGGCGAATCGTTCCTTCGCAATTTATACGGCGGACTGGAGACCGACCTCCGGCTGCGAAGCTGCACAGTGGAGAACTATCTGCTCCGCTGTCCGCCCACACGGACGATCACGACGTTGCACAGCGGTTCATGGATTCGCAGCGACTTCGATATCTGGATTGGCGATGAAGAGGAAAACCGCGGCTGGGATTTACTCGGGCAGACGCGCAGCTACCTGGAAGGCAAGCTCCCGTCCCTCGCTCCAGAAGTCCGGGATTTCGCCCTGCGCGAAATCTACGCCGCCGAGGGAAGCGACTGGTTTTGGTGGTATGGACCTGATTTCACCACCGAATGCGATGTGCTGTTCGACGATCTGTTCCGCCAGCATCTGAAAAATGTCTACGCCCTCTGCGGCGACATGCCGCCGTCGCTCCTCGATCGCCCCATCATCGGTACGACGGTGCCCCCGCTTTACAACCGTCCCCGCCGCCTCATCTCGCCCGCCATCAACGGACGGGTGGCACCCTTTTTTGAATGGGCCGGCGCGGGCTCCTACATCGCAGGCAGCGAACAGGGCGCGATGTTCCGCGATGACCGCTTCGTCCAGTCGCTTCAATACGGGTGCGATGAAAAGCAACTCTACCTCCGGGTCGATTTCCGGCGATGGGGAGACTTCAAATTCGCACTCACTTTCCACCAGCCATCCAATGTCGTGATCGTGTCACCTCAGCTCTCGCAGAGTCAGCACGGCGCGCTCTCGCTCACCGGCGGTCCGGACCGGCAGGTCGGCGAATTCGTCACCGGACAAATCTTCGAACTCGCGATTCCTTTCGCCGACCTCGGCATCACCCGCGGCGGGCTCATCCAGTTTCAGGTGAAGCTCTTTCACAACGGAATCGAGCGCGAGTGCTACCCGGAATCCGCGCCGATCGAGCTTTCCGTCCCGACGGAGGAATCCCAACTGGCACAGTGGCGGGTTTAGCCGCTCCACTCGCGGAGGCGGCGGAGGACTTCGTGGCCGCTGAGGTCCGGCAGGCCGCGGTCGAGGAGCACGACATCGGGTCCGCGGAACGCGGCAGTCTGCAAGCCTTCTTGGCCGGTGGCAGGTTCGTGGACTGCATACCCGGCGGCTTCGAGCGCGACGCGGAGGAGGCGGCGGATTTGGAGTTCGTCGTCAATGACGAGCGCGACGGGCGAGGCGTTCATGCGGGTAGTTTCATCTCCCCGCCGGTCGGAATCCAAGCTTCTTCATTTCCGTCAGGTTCAGTCTGCACGCTTCCAGCCCGCCCCATTTCTTTCATGTCGCCTGACTCCCCCAATACCACCTTTGCGCAAGTGGCTGCAGCGCCGATCCACCGCTGCGTCCGTCGCCGGAACTCCATCCTGCTTCATTCCCTCGGCGACTGCTCTTTTAGCCAGATGCTCGACATATTACTCCGGCAAGCGTCCCGAGGAAGAAACGGCGGTCTTCGTCATCCAGATAGATATCCTCCCGATTCCCTCGCGCCATCACATGATAAATCCCCCTTCCTGTGAAGGTTTGCCCTAATTCCAAAGGCTTCCGCGGAACTTCGATGTGATGCGACTTACGCTGCCGGTTTTTCTTTCCACGCTGCCTTTCATCGGGATTGCGCCCCTCGCTGCGGAAGTGGACTACGGAAAGTCGGTGAAGCCTTTGCTCAAGGAGCGCTGCTACTCGTGTCACGGCGGGCTCAAGCAGAAGGCGGGGCTGCGTCTTGATACCGTCGCAGGAATGCTCATCGGAGGCGATGAGGGTCCGGCGCTCGCGCCCGGCGATGCCGGCAAAAGCCACATACTCAATCGAATTCTCGCGACCGACCTGGATGAGCGAATGCCGCCGAAGCACGAGGGAGAACCTTTCACCACTGCGCAAGCGCAGCTCCTCCGTGAATGGATCGCAGGTGGCGCGAAAGGGCCAGTCGATGAAAAACCGGAATCCGATCCGCGGGAGCACTGGGCTTTCCGCCAGCGAGTCCGGCCACCCGTGCCCGAAATCGAAAACGCCGCGTGGGCGAACAATCCGATCGATGCCTTCATTGCGAGGCAGCATCAGAAACACGGAATCCTTCCGCAGAAACAAGCGCCCCGCGAAGTATTAATACGCCGCCTTTACCTCGATCTCATCGGCATTCCGCCCACGCCCGCAGAGATCGCCGCAACGGAAAACGATGACGGCTGGTATGATTCAACCGTAAACCGTCTGCTGAATGACCCGCGCCACGGCGAGCGCTGGGCGAGGCACTGGATGGATATCTGGCGCTACAGCGATTGGTGGGGACTGGGCGATCAACTCCGCAACAGCCAGAAGCACATGTGGCACTGGCGGGACTGGATCGTGGAATCGCTCAATGCGAACCTGCCTTACGACGAGATGCTCCGGCAGATGCTCGCGGCGGACGAGCTCTATCCCGCCGATCCGCAGAAGCTGCGCGCCACGGGATTTCTCGCGCGCAATTTTTTCCTCTTCAACCGCAACCCGTGGATGGAGGAAACCGTGGAGCATGTGAGCAAAGGTCTGCTCGGCCTCACGATGAATTGCACGAAGTGCCACGACCACAAATACGACCCGATCACACAGGTCGATTATTATCGAATGCGGGCGTTTTTTGAGCCGGTTCACGTCCGCCTCGACGCCGTGCCCGGCGAGACCGAGTTCGATAAAAACGGCATCCCCCGCGTGTTCGACGGACTGCCTTCCGAGCCGACTTTTCGCTACATCCGCGGCGAGGAGAGCAAGCCGGACAAATCCGCTCCCATCGCGCCCGGCGTGCCTGCATTGCTGGAGTTCGCACCACTTGAAGTCCGCCCCGTCGAGCTCCCGCTCGCGGGCCGCGAACCCGAACGCAACGCGTGGGTGATGGAGTCGCACCTCGCCGCCGCACAAAAGAAGAACGCCGACGCGAAGGACGGACGCGGCAGGGAGCTCGCGAAAGCGGAACTCGAAGGCGTCGAAGCCCGAATCCGCGCGACGCGCGCTGAGTGGAGCGGCGGCGATGCGCGCGAAGACGCGATCCGCGCGGAGCAGCGCATCGCAGTGGTGAATGCGCGCCACGCCGTCGCTGACGCCGAAGCGATCCTCGAAAAAGCCGACGCTCAGAAAAAGCCCGACGCTGAGAAGAAAGTCACGGACGCACGCGACAAAGTCGTGAAATCCGAGAAGGCACTTACCGAACCAGTGAAGCCCGATGCCATGTTTACGCGCTTCGCTGGTGCGCAATGGACGCCGACACGATTCAAGGATTCGACGAAAGACGACCCGCGGATCGGGTTCCCTGCGAGCAGCACCGGACGCCGCAGCGCACTTGCCGCGTGGATTACCGATACTCGCAATCTCCTCAGCTCGCGGGTCGCAGTCAATCACATCTGGACACGCCACATGGGCCAGCCACTCGTGGCGACGATGTTCGACTTTGGCCGCAAAGGCGCGGGACCCACGCATCCGGAGTTGCTCGACTGGCTCGCATCCGAACTCGTCGAGAGCGGGTGGGACATGCGGCACATTCACCGGCTCATCGTCACCTCCGCTACTTATCGGATGTCCTCTTCCCTTCTGGGCGCAGAAGCCAGCGTCGCGCGCGATCCCGACAACCACCAGATGTGGCACCGCCTTCCTCAACGCATCGAATCGGAAGTCGTGCGCGATTCATTGCTCGCGCTCGCCGGCGAACTCGACACCACACTCGGCGGGCCATCCATCCCGCCCGCTGCGCAGGATGCGTCGAAGCGCCGCAGCCTCTACTTCTTCCACTCAAACATCGAAAAGAACCGTTTTCTCTCCACGTTCGACGCCGCCGATGTGAAGGACTGCTACCGCCGCGACCAGAGCATCGTCCCACAGCAGGCGCTCGCGATGAGCAACAGCGCGCTCGTTCACAACGCCGCGGAAAAAATCGCCGCTCGCATCACGAACGCCGCACCCGATGAGTCAGGCTTCGTTCGCGCAGCATGGATGCAAATCCTCGCCATCACGCCAAACGAAGCCGAGTTTGCCGCAAGCACCCGCTCCCTCGCCGAATGGCGCGCCCTTCCCGGCGGAAACGACACCACAGCGCGGACACATCTCGTCCGCGCATTGCTCAGCCACAACGATTTCGTGACCCTTCGCTGACCCATGACTGCAACGCATCCACTCTCCCGCCGCACTTTTCTGGCTGACATGGGCATGGGCTTCACCGGCCTCGCGCTCGGTGCCATGCTGCGCCGCGAGAGCATCGCGAGCACGCCTGGCTTGTCCGCGCCCGATGGGATTCCGCATTTTGCCCCGAAGGCTAAACGTGTCATCTGGCTCTTTATGAACGGCGGTGTGAGCCACATGGAAAGCTTCGACCCAAAACCCATGCTCACGCGATACGGCGGCAAGACCATCGCCGAAACTCCATTCGCAGGCGTGCAGGACCCGGCGAAGCTCGCGCTGGAGCGGCTTGTCGTACCGGATGCGAACGGGAACCAGCGAAACAAACTCTACCCGCTGCAAGTTGGATTCAAAAAACACGGCCAGAGCGGCATCGAAGTCAGCGACTGGTTTCCGCACATCGCACGGAATGTGGATCGCATCGCAATCGTTCGCTCGATGTTTACGACCGACAGCAACCACGGCGCGCAGACGCAATTTCACACCGGACGCAACATGCTCGACGGCGAGTTCCCGACGCTCGGCGCGTGGGTTCACTACGGCCTCGGCAGCCTCAACGACAACCTTCCCAGCTTTATCTCGATGGGCACGCGAGAATATTGGAACAAACGCGACGGCCACTATCTCGGCCCTGCGCACGACGCAGTGCCTTTGCGCATCGACCCCGGCAATCCGCTCGACTTTGGAAAATCGGAACGACCTATTTCTCCGGAAGCGCAAAGTGTCGGGCTGGATCTTATTCGCGAACTTAACACCCTGCGAGGCGTCGAGTATCCGAACGACCCTGCACTCGCGGCACGGGTCGCCTCGTACGAACTCGCCTTTCGAATGCAGCGCTCTGTTCCGGAAGCACTCGATTTTTCAAAAGAGACTGCCGAGACAAAAGCGCTCTACGGAATCGACCTCGCACCCTGCCGGGAATTCGGCTCGCAGCTTCTCGCCGCCCGACGATTGGCCGAGCGCGGCGTGCGTTTTATCCAGATCCAGCACGGCGGCGGCGGGGCCGGAGCATGGGATGCACACGGCGGATTGCAGGCCAATCACTCGCGGCTCGCGCTCGCAGTCGATCAGCCCATCGGCGGACTTCTGGAAGACCTCAGCCGCCGCGGATTGCTGGAAGATACGCTCGTCGTGTTCGCCACGGAGTTCGGGCGCACTCCAGGCTCTCAGGGCTCCGACGGGCGCGACCACCACATCTTTGGCTTCAGCGTCTGGATGGCCGGGGGCGGACTAAAAGGCGGAGTCGCCCATGGCGCAACCGACGAAATCTGCTTCCACGCAGTCGAGAATCGCCACTACGTCACCGACATCCACGCGACCATTCTTCGCCAGATGGGACTCGATTCGCGGAAGCTGGAGGTCCCCGGCCGCAAGCGGCTGGAAATCGACCACGGAAAAGCGATTATGGACATCATCGCTTGATGCCGCAGCCGACTTCGCGGTTCAATATTTCGGGAATCCAGTATCGATACGCTCGGCCCAAGCTTCGAAGCCGCGCTCGACATTCCACGCACGGGAGAATCCCGCTTCGTGGAGCATTTTCACGGCATGCGCTGAGCGCGCGCCATTTTTGCAAATGAGGATCGTGTCTTCCGCGGAGTCCAGTTCGCTCATCCGCGCAGGAAGTTGCGCAATCGGGATCAGTGTGGCGCTTGAAAGACCGCAAATGTCCCGTTCGTAAGGCTCGCGAACGTCGATGAAGCGGAACTTCACACCGGAATCCATCCGTGCCTTGAGCTCCTCCACCGTGATGTGCGGCACGTTGGCCTCTTCTTCCTGCCGTGCGCGCGCCTGCGGCAGACCACAGAATTGATCGTAGTCTATAAGGTCAGTGACCGTTGGATTCGGTCCACAAAGTGGACACTTTGGATCTTTGCGCAGCTTGAACTCACGAAACTTCATCGCAAGCGCGTCGAAATTCATGAGCCTTCCAATGAGCGGCTCGCCGATGCCGCAAATCAGCTTCACGGCTTCGACCGCTTGCATCACGCCAATGATTCCGGGCAGGACTCCAAGCACTCCACCCTCTGCACAAGTCGGCACTTCGCCTGGTGGCGGAGGCTCCGGAAACATACAGCGGTAGCACGGCCCGCCAAGCCTCGGAGCAAAGACGGTGCATTGTCCGTCAAACCGGAAGATGCTGCCATAGACGTTCACTTTTCCCGTGAGAAAACACAGGTCATTCGTCAGGTATCGCGTTTGAAAATTATCGGTGCCATCGATGATGATATCGTAAGGCTCCGCAATTTTACGGGCGTTCTCGGAAGTAAAGAGCGTCTCGTAGAGATCGACCTGCACGTTCGGATTGATGTCCCGAATCCGCTCGCGGGCCGACTTGCACTTGCTCCGACCTACATCCTTCGTGCCATGAATGACCTGCCGCTGGAGGTTCGAAAAATCCACGACGTCACTGTCCACAATGCCGATTCTCCCGATACCGGCCGCCGCGAGATAGAGCAGTATTGGCGACCCGAGCCCTCCTGCGCCGATGCACAGGATGCTCGCGGCCCTGAGCTTTTTCTGACCATCGAGCGTCACTTCCGGCATAATGAGATGTCGGGAATAACGGGCAATCTCGTCGTTGCTAAACTCGAGGTTCGAGTAGCGCGATGGGTCCAGAATACTTGGGAATGGCATGGTTCGTTTTTCGGTAAAAATGGGCATGAACTCTAACGATCGCTACCGCAGCAGCAATTCGTTTAGTCAAAAAGTCAAAGCTGTCTCGCAGGCGTCAGAATTTCGATCTGGAGAACCGGGTGCGCTCCACCTGCTCATCAATATGGATAGAGAAACGAACAGGACGCGCCGTATTCCAGCGCGTCCTGTCCGGGAAAAAGTGTCTGTAAAAAACCGGCCTCAGCGCATCAAAAGAGCCTGACGGGCCCGCTTGATGGCGTTGGTGATTTTACGGTGATAGTGAGCAGGGACGCCCGTCGTACGGCGGGGAAGGATCTTCCCCGATTCGGTGACGTAGCGCTTCAACAGCTCAGGGTTCTTCCAATCGATCGCGTCGAGCGCGATATCCACACGACGCCGGGGCATCATGCGGTTGGCTTTGCGGAAGTTTGTCCTGCGTTGCGGTGTTTTTGGCTGACTCATGATTACTTGATTTCACGATGAAGCGTACGGCGCTTCAGGTTCGGATTGTATTTAACTTTTTCGAGCCGGGTTGGTGTGTTCGGACTCTTCTTGTTGCGACTGGAGATGTAACGGGAGACAGGCTTGCCCTCCGCTTTCGCCTCAGTGCATTCGAGGATGATAAACTCGCGTGCCATAGGTATTCTTTATTCTTCGTTTTGAGGTTTTTCCGTTTTTTCTTCGGCTTCTTCTCCGTCACCGTCTTCTTCTTCGCTGTCGGTGAGGCCGAAAAGTGATGTGACCGGGACGCGCGACCGTTGCTGGCGCTTCGTGCGCTCAAGCTCGGACTGGCATTCCACGGTGTAGCGGGCGAATGGCAGCGCCTCAAGGCGTGCCACCGGAATCGGTTTACCGCTCATTTCGCACATGCCGTATGTACCGGCATCCACGCGCTTCATGGCTTCCTCGATCTCGTATAGAGCGTCCTGCTCCTGCGAGAGCAGGGAAAGCGCAAAGTCTTTGTCGTAAGCGTCGCTCCCGGCGTCCGCTTGGTGCATTCCAAATGCACTCGCCTCTCCTCCTTCCGGCCGCGAGCGAAGGGTGTCCTTCGCCACGCCCGCCATACTGTCCAAAATAAGGTCGCGAAGAGCCTGCAGCTTTTCGCGCTGGCCCCGATGAAACGCGGTGATTTTACCGGGTTTGATCATGATTCCAACCTCTTCCTCCTTCTGGACCTCCTTCGCGCGCCCGGTGATCTTGCCGGTTGCCTTCTTTGGCTTCTCTGGTTTTTGTTTTAGTTCAGTCTTCGGTGTTTTTTTCACAGCTGCGGTTGCCGGCGTCTTACCCACAGGCGCAGCAGGCTTCCCCTTCGCTGGCACTGGCTTCGCTTTGAGCGCTGCAGGCTTGGCCTTCGCGACCGCCGGCTTCGTCTTACGGGCGGCAGGCTTTGAAGCCGCCGGTTTTGCCTTGGCTTTGGGAGCAGCAGGTTTCGACTTCGGAGAAGAGACCCTGACAGCAGACTTTGAAGCCTTTGCCGGAGCGGCTTTGGACTTTTTAGGTGCGGCTTTTTTTGGCTGCGATTTCGGCATAAAATTAGTGTTTTCCGGCGAGAAAGGGCGGGATAGATACGGAGTTCGTTCCTAGGGTGCAAGGGGGAAATCTGAAAGTTTTCCTTTTTTTCTACGCCACTATTTCCGTCCCCACTCCTTGATTCGTGAATACTTCGAGCAAAAGCGCGTGGGGAGTTCGCCCATCGATGAAATGCACTTTCTGCACTCCCTGCCGCAGCGCACTCAAAGCGCTCTCCACCTTTGGCAACATACCGCCAGTGATGACTCCGTCCGCCACCAGTTTCTCAATCTGCGCCTTCGTCACACTCGGTATTAATGACGTCTTGTCCGCCGGATCGCGCATCAGTCCCGGGACATCGCTCACATAGATCATCTTCGCAGCACGCAACCGCCCGGCGACGCCTCCGGCAGCGATGTCGGCGTTAATATTATACACGACCCCGGCGTCATCCCTCGCGAGGGGGCTGATCACAGGAACAATCTCCCGCTCCACCATCTGCGTCAGCCCGTCCAGCCGCACATCCACCACCTCGCCCACGTACCCGAGATCCACGTCCTCGGTTCCGTCCTTCTGAAGCGGGAGTTTCTTCGCGACGAGCACGGTTTTCCCGTGGACGCCAATCGCCGAACCACCGAAAGCATTGATGCGGCGCGCGATGTCCGGATTGATCGCGTTATCCAAGACATCCTCCACAATCCCGATCGCCTCCTTGTCCGTGCAGCGGAGACCGTTCACAAAGCGCGCCTTCTGCCCGGACTGCCGCATCCGCTCCGTAATCGCCTTCCCTCCGCCATGGATCACGATCGGATTAATCCCCACCGCTTCAAGAAACACGACATCCTTCAAGAGGCGATCCACCGCATGTTCATCCTCCATCGCACTGCCCCCGTATTTGATTACGAATAGCTGCCCCCGGAACTTCTGCATGTACGGGAGAGCTTCGATGAGGGCTTCAGCACGGTCGTGGGCATTCAATGGCATGGAGCACTTAGATAAACGCTGGACGCGGCCCGAGTGCAAGATCGGGATTCGGAATCGCCGGCGCAATCGTAACCCTGCGCGGATGTCGTGAACCCGTCGAGACGAACAGTCTGCGACCTGTAGTCAGCCGGGATGGGAACTCGCCGCGCGGGGTTCTGAGCAGTGGTCAAATCACGCCCGTCGGACCGCCACGGCGTTTCCGTTCTGGTGTATTTGGAAAAACCATGGAAACTCCTGAATCATGGCAAAACCAAATTACCAATTCGAAAAGCGGCGTCGGGAAATCGAGAAGAAGGCGAAGAAGGCTGAAAAGCAGAAACGCAAACAGGAGACCGACACCGCCGAAGGCACGGAGAATACGGACGGCACGCAGGCTGCCGAGGCGACCCCTCCCGCCGCCGAAGCAGTGTAGTAGTAGTCTGGAGCGCGTTGTTTGGATGTCGGTGAATCGTGCCCGTGAGTTATGCTTTTTCGCAGGGCGTCGGACTTGAACCGTGGGAACAATCGATTCGCGCCCTTCGACCAATCCCTCCTTACGGTTTGCCAATCGTCCGATCGCGATATGGCAACGACGCGGGGAACTGAAATCCGATTGCGCAAATCTTCATTTGCACAACGGGTGGATGCTGCCTACACCGCCCGTCGATGAACACAACACGTCGCTCCTTCCTTAAGGAACTCGCCACCGGAATCGTCGTCGCCCCTTGGGTGACCACCGGCCTGCGGGCTCAATCGCCCAATTCTAAAATCCGCCACGCCTCGTTCGGCTGCTCAGGCATGGCAATGGCGGATGTCTCTTCCATTGCCGGGCATAAGGCCGTGGAGGTCGTCGCCGGCTGCGACGTGGATTCCTCGAAAGCCGCCGAGTTCATCAAGAGATTTCCGAATGCGAAGATCTACTCCGACTTCCGCGAACTTCTTGAAAAAGAGAAGGATCTCCAGACCGTCAACGTCTCGACGCCCGACCACATGCACGCGGCCATCGGAATGACGGCCTTGCAGCGCGGAGTGAACGTCTATGGGCAAAAGCCGCTCACGCATGATCTTTTCGAGTGCAGGCGGCTCACCGAGGTCGCCCGTGAAAAGAAGCTCATCACGCAAATGGGCATCCAGATTCACAGTTCCACAGAATACCGCACTGCGGTGATGCTCGTTCAGAGTGGAGTCATCGGGAAAGTCAAAGAAGTCCACACGTGGAGCAGCAAGAAGTGGGGCGACAACGGCAAGATGCCCGCAACCAAGGATCAGCCGCCGGCGGAGCTGAACTGGGACCTCTGGCTCGGCGTCACTGCGGACCGTCCGTTCATCGGCAACGGTTGGTATCACCCCGGCAACTGGAGAAAACGTCTGGATTTTGGCACCGGCACATTTGGCGACATGGGCTGCCACATTTACGACCCTGTTTTCAAAGCCCTCGCACTCACGTATCCGCTCAGTGTAAAAAGCCGCGGCGCTGCACCAAATGAGCACTCGTGGGCGACCGATGCAATCGTAGAATACGTGTTTCCGGTCACCGCGTTCACCGCCGATAAAACCGTTCGCGTAACGTGGTACGACGGCGACCAGCGTCCGCCGCAGGATGTGCAGAACATGGCCATCGTGGACGGCGATCCGAAGAAGGGCGCGCTTCCCGACCAGGGCAGCATTTTCCTCGGGACCGAGGGCATCATGGTCCTTCCTCACATCGCCACGCCACGGCTCGTCGGCGATAAGTTCAAGGATTTCAAATTTGAAAAAATCGCGGGCGACAATCACTGGCATCAGTTCATCGAAGCGGCACTCGGCAACCGCAAGAACAGCGACGCGAACTTTGACTACGCAGGTCCGCTGACGGAGGCGGTCCTGCTGGGTACGGTGGCGTCCCGTTTCCCGAATGAACTACTCGAGTGGGACGGCGCGGGGCTGAAATTCACGAATATCGCAAAGGCAAACGAGTTCGTGAAGCGCGCCTATCGCAAGGGCCACGAAGTCGCGGGACTGTAATCCATGTCCGAACCCCACTGGCGCGAGGCGGCCATGCAGGCTGCGCTCCAGTCCGAGGCCAACTATGGCAACTCGACAAGCACCCTCATCGCGCAAGTCCGCAGGGCTCTGCCGACGTGCTCCGTCACGATCATCCATGCGAACCGTCCGCAGACTCTGCGATTTATGCAGGAGCGCGCGACGGGATTTCGCAGCCAGCTCGAAGGCAAATTCCTCCAAGGCGAGGGCGAAAACGTGCATCCCTATCTCGGATGGTGGTCGGTCACGTGGCAGGGCCAGACGATCGAGCTCGTCGTTCCGCCGGGCTTTGGCAGCAGCGGCGAAGTGGTCTGTGTCGCGGTGGACGAAGACGTCGTCGCCAGCTTTGCCGCGGCGCTGGGCGACTACACGACCCGCCCCATTGGCCGGGCGCTTCGGTACAGCGGCGGCTGGGACAATGCGCCCGACCTCGATAAGGAACTCGGCGAGGTGGACTGGAGCGACCTCATCCTCCCGGAGGATCTCCTCGCAAACATCCGCCAAACCGCCGCGTCCTTTGCAGAGCAGCGCGACGCGTTTACCAGGCTCGGCTTTCCGTGGCGGCGCGGCGTCCTGCTCATCGGCCCGCCGGGCACCGGTAAAACGATGGCCTGCAAAGCTGTGGCCACGGCATTGCCAAAGTTCCCATTTCTCTACGTCCGCGACGTCCGCGACATGCCGCATCTGGACGCCCTCGCAGCGATCTTCATCCGCGCGCGCCGGCTCTCACCGTGCATCCTTGTCTTTGAGGATGTGGACGGTTTTGTCTCCGACTACAACCGGACTTCCTTCCTGAACGAACTCGACGGCTTTGGAAACAACGAAGGCCTTTTCATCATTGCATCGTCGAACCACCCAGGCCGCATCGATGAAGCACTGCTCAAGCGCCCCAGCCGGTTCGACCGCGTCTTTCATCTCGGCCTACCTGAGGAGCCCGAGCGCCGCCGCTATTGCGAATCACTCCTCCGTCGCGGCAGCCTCGCCGGGCACATCGCCGCCGACCTCGACATCGTCAGACTGGCCGCCGACATCGGCCACCGCACATCGGGTTTCACGCCTGCGTATTTGAAGGAAGCGTTTCTCTCCGCGGCGCTTGAACGCGCACAGTCCGGCCACGCCGAACTCGATGCCGAATTCGCGAAGGCCGTCCTGAGCCAGGTCGAGCAACTCCGCGAACACATCAGCAAAATGAAAACCCCCGAGCGCCTCTCCACCATGGAGCCGCCGACGGGCCGCATGGGTTTCAATGCGTGATGTGCAAACACGCTGCGGCGTCATTGGCGGATGCAGCGATTCATCAAAAGAATCGCTCGTTTTTTCCATTCCGCCGTTGACGAAATCGCGACTTCAGCGAAGGTCTGCGCAGTTCTTTTACACACAGTTTTGCGCCGGTGCCTTCGGGTATCGGCGACACCCAATTTGCCCTGCGTTGTCCGAGTATCAGGTAGAAACTCCCGATCCGATGCTTAATGCAATCTAAGGAGGCCGGGGTGGGCGGTTGTAGGTCATGCCTTAGTTGGAAGGCCGAAGCCCGTCCCAAGTCATCCGCCCGTTACCTACGAGGGAACGGGATATCCGCCGAAACGGCAAAGGCGGGGCAATCTCTTCGCGGCGCGCCAGTCACACCAGACCGGCGCGCCGCTTCTTTTGTGAACGAACATCTATCGCCGTCGTGAAGCCGGGCAGCGCCCGCCGTTTTCGCATCCGCCAGCGATGCGAGCGGGGTCGTCGGAAATAAAGGCGAATCGATCAACGCAAGGACTATGCGATTCGTCAGACGCCGCTCCACGTCGCGGCGAGCGCAGGACAGGTGGATGTCGCCAAGGCGCTCATGCATCGGAGAAGTTCCAGACGATGATCATGAAGGTGCCGGCTGGAGGTTCGCCGTTGGATTTTGCAGAGGCGGCCCGGTTTATCGGAATTTCCGCAAACGCAGAGAATGAAGGCCCGTTTGGGACAAAGGCAAAAGACGGTCACACCCCTTTGGATACCGGGGAGCTCGATCTCGGGACACCAGCGATAGTCCGCCAGCTCAAGAATCCGCCCCCTTCCGCGAAGAAAAAGCGACGTCAGCCATGAAACGCATTCTCACACATCTCAACGTCGCGTTGCCAGCGGGCGAAGTCCCCGATAGACGGAGGGATGTTTAAGTCCCGACTTCTTTTCATCGCTGCGTTTGCAGTTGCCTCTACAAGCCACGCGCAGACGAATTGGCCGCAATTTCGCGGACCCGGCAGTCGTGGAATCGGCGAATCGGATCAGCTTCCGCTGGAATGGAGCACCGAGACCAACGTCGCCTGGCGCGCGGAGATTCCGGGCCGGGGATGGTCGTCTCCTATTGTCTGGGGAAACCGGGTTTTCCTGACCACGGCCGTCGCGGATGGCGAAATCGAGGCTCCGAAAAAGGGCCTCTATTTCGGTGGCGACCGGCCCAAACCGACCGAACTCCCTCATCATTGGCTGCTCGTTTGCCTCGATCGCGAATCCGGCAAGGTCGAGTGGAAGACCGAGCTGCACGCCGCTCCGCCGGCAACACCCATCCATTTGAAAAACAGCTATGCATCCGAGACGCCGGTGACGGACGGCGAGCATGTATATGTCTCCTTCGGCCCGCTCGGCCTGTTCTGCGTGGATTTCAAGGGCACCGTGGTTTGGTCCCAAAAGTTCGAGCCGCGCAAAATGCAAAATGGCTGGGGCACCTCGGCATCGCCGGTACTGGAAGGAGATCGGGTGTTTATCGTGAACGACAACGAAGAAGCGTCGTTCGTCGCGGCGTATGACAAACACACTGGAAAGGAAATCTGGAACGTGAAGCGGGACGAGCCGAGCAACTTCGCAACGCCCTTCGTCTGGAAAAACGAAAAGCGCACCGAGCTAGTCGTGCCCGGTCGCAAACACGTGCGGAGTTACGATCTCGATGGCAAGCCGCTATGGAGTTTGAAAGGCATGTCCTCCATCGTCATCCCGACGCCGTTCGCCGCGGACGGACTGCTCTATCTTTGTGCCGGATACGTCATGGACAATCAACGCCCGAACAAGCCTGTCTATGCCGTTAAACCCGGCGGCGAGGGCGACCTCACGCTGCAAGGAGATGAGCGCAAGAGCGACTTCATCGCGTGGATGGAACCAAACGCCGCGCCCTACAATCCTTCGGCACTCGCAGTCGATGGACGATTCTATGTCCTGTGGGATTTCGGATTTCTCAGTTGCCGCTCGGCGGCGACCGGCACCCAGATTTACGGCAAGGAGCGCGTGAAACCGGACGGCGTCGCGGCGTTCACGGCATCACCGTGGGCGTATCGCGGGAGGGTCTTCTGCCTGAGCGAGGACGGCGACACCTACGTCGTCCGCGCTGGAGACAAGTATGAACTCGAGCGCACGAATTCACTCGGTGAAATGTGCATGGCCACGCCGGCAATTTCCGGCGACCTGCTGTTCATCCGCACGCTCTCCCGGCTCTACTGCATCCGGCAGAAGCAATAGCCATCGCGACTAAGTCCCCCTTCCCCGCGGGATTGTCCCGGTGCCGCATGATGACAATTCTCAACAGCCGGAAATTCAGCGTCGCCGCCTGCATCGCGGCGATCGTCGCGGGCACGGTGGCCGCTGCGGAAGACCCGTTGGCGCAGTATGAGCGCGAGGTGCGTCCGATTCTTGAGCAGACGTGTTTCAAATGCCACGGGGCAGAAAAGCAAAAGGGAGGTCTGAGGCTCGATCAAAAGGAGGGAATGCTGGGTGGCGGCGATTCGGGTGAACCAGCGGTGGTGCGCGGCAAGAGCGCGGAGAGTCATTTGATCAAGTTGGTCACTTCCACAAATCCGGACGAAGTGATGCCTCAAAAAGCCGAGCGGCTGAAACCGGAGCAGGTCGCCATCCTGAAGTCGTGGATCGATCGCGGCGCGCATTTCCCCGAAAGCGGCGCTTCAGCGGATACGTCGACGTCGAGGCGCGGGATCACCGATGCAGATCGGCAGTTCTGGTCGTTCGTTCCGCTCCGTCGCACGACGCCCGAAATTCCCGCAGATGCAAAGTGGCCGCGCAAACCGCTCGATCGGTTCATCCTCGCGAAGCTGACCGCGCGCGGGCTCTCGCCTTCCGCCGAGGCATCCCGTGCCGTGCTCGCCCGAAGGCTGACCTTTGACCTCACGGGACTCCCTCCGACGCCGGAGGAAATTGAGTCTTTCGTGGCGGACACGGATGCCGGTGCTGACGAACGGCTCGTCGATCGGCTGCTTGCATCGCCCCGTTTCGGCGAACGAATGGCTAGCCTGTGGCTGCCGCTCGCGCGCTACGCGGAAGATCAAGCGCATCAAGTCGGCGACGACACGAAGTTCTTTTACCCGAACGCTTACAAATACCGCGAATGGGTCGTCGGCGCATTTAACCGCGACCTGCCATACGATCAGTTCATCAAACTCCAACTCGCAGCGGACAAAATCGCGCCGGATGAACTGGCAGCGCTCGGTTTTCTCGGCCTCGGACCGAAGTACTATAATCGCAATCGCATCGAGGTCATGGCCGACGAGTGGGAGGATCGCGTGGACACCGTCAGCCGCACGATGCTCGGCCTCACGGTGGCGTGCGCACGTTGCCACGACCACAAATTCGATCCGATTTCCACGGATGATTACTACGCGCTTGCCGGCGTTTTCGCGAGCACGCGCATGGTGAACAAGACGCCCGATGGCCGGATCGAAAAGGAAAACGCCAAGGCGCAGCAGATGGATCCCACAGTGATGCACGTCGTAGAGGATGGTGATGTCCAAAACCTGAACGTCTTCATCCGCGGAAACGCGCAGCGAAAGGGTCCGGTCGTCGAGCGGCGATTCCCGCAAGTGTTGTGCGGGCCGGAGACGGTCGCGTTTCGCGAAGGCAGCGGGCGGCGTGAGCTGGCCGAGGCCATCGCGAGCGCAAAAAATCCGCTCACGGCGCGGGTGATGGTGAATCGTGTTTGGGGGCTCCTGTTCGGGCGTCCGCTGGTGGCGACCCCAAGCAACTTCGGCCACTCCGGTGTGCTTCCGACCCATCCGGAATTGCTCGACGATCTCGCCGCGCGCTTCATCGAAGGCGGCTGGTCGGTGAAAGCTCTCGTGCGGGAAATCACGCTTTCCGCGACGTATCGGCAGGTCGCAGATAGTGACGCAGGCAAGGCGGGGCGGGACTCGGACAATGCGCTGCTCTGGCGCATGAATCGCCGCCGACTCACCGTCGAACAATGGCGCGATGCGGTGCTTTTCGCATCCGGCGAACTCAACGAGGGGACCGGCGGAGCATCGAAGGAGCTCGGTGATGCCGGGAATCTCCGACGCACGCTCTACGCGCGCATCAGCCGGTTGAAACTGGATGATCTTCTCATCCAGTTCGATTACCCGGATGCCAACGTCCATGCCGAACGACGTTCCGTCACCACCACGCCCATCCAGAAACTTTTCATGCTCAACAGTCCGTTCATGCAACGCCGGGCATCTGTGTTTTCCGCGCGGCTGCAAGGCATGGCCGAGAGCGACGACGCCCGTGTGACAGCCGCATACCGCATCCTCTTTGGGCGAGATCCGGTGAGCCGCGAACTCGACATGGCCCTCGGATTTTTGCGCAAACCGAATGCTTCCGACGTCACGCGCTGGGAGCAGTATGCACAGATACTCCTCGCCTCGAACGAAATGCTCTATGTGGACTAATGCCGCTCCTTTCACCCGACGCCAGATGCTCAGCCGGATGTGCGGCGGCTTCGGCATGCTCGGGCTCGCCTCCGCGCTCGGGTCGCCGATTCCCGCGCATTTTGCGCCTCGTGCAAAACGGGTCATTTTCCTCTTCCTGAATGGCGGACCGTCTCACGTCGATACCTTCGACCCCAAACCCGCGCTCGCGAAAAACGAAGGCAAACAGCCGGAGGGCAATTTGTTCAAACAGGCAAAAGGCAACGGCTTTATGCCATCGCCGTTTGCGTTCAAGTCATGCGGGCAGAGCGGCATCGAAGTCTGCGAAACCCTGCCACACCTCGGCGCGATCATCGATGACTGCTGCATCATCCGCTCGATGCACACCGACGTGCCGAACCACGAGCCCGCCTTGCTGCAAATGCACACCGGCAACGTCCAGCCCATCCGTCCTTCGCTCGGCTCATGGCTGCTCTATGGTCTCGGCAATGAAAACGAAAATCTCCCCGGCTACGTCGTCCTCCGGCCCACGCCGAAAATCGTCGTTGGCCCCGCGCTCTGGAGCAACAGTTTCCTCCCCGCAGAATACCAGGCCACCAGCGTGATCACCTCCGACATGAATGTGGAGAAGCTCGTCGCCAATATCCGCAACCCACACATCACTCCCGGCGAGCAACGCGAGCAACTTGATGTGCTTGGCGAACTGAACCGGATGCACCTCTCAGCGCGGAATGGCGACGCCGAACTGAACGGCCAGATCAAAACGATGGAGACCGCCTTTCGTATGCAGAGCGCTGCGATGGAAACGTTCGACATCAGCCGCGAACCGGCATCCGTCCGGGCGCGCTACGGCGAAACGCCATTCGCCCGTTCATGCCTGCTCGCGCGCAGGCTCGCGGAAGCCGGCGTCCGTTGCACGACCGTCTACTACACGAGCTCCGACAACCAGCCGTGGGACACCCACAACAACCACAACGAACGCCATCCGAAGCTCTGCGCCGACGCCGGGAAGGCTGCCGCCGCGCTCATCTCCGACCTCAAACAGCGTGGCTTGCTCGAAGACACTCTGGTGGTTTTCAGCGGCGAATTCGGCCGCACTCCGTACTCGGAAAACAAAGACAAGACCAAAGCCGGGCGCGACCACCATCACACCGCATTTTCCACGCTTCTCGCCGGCGGCGGAGTCCGCGGCGGATACGTCCACGGCGCCACCGATGAGCTCGGTATGAACGCGGTCGATAAACCCGTGCACGTCCACGATCTCCACGCGACCATGCTGCACCTGCTCGGCCTTGACCACGAGCGCCTCACCTACCGCTACGCAGGTCGCGACTTCAGACTCACGGACGTCCACGGCCACGTCGTGCGCGACATTATCGCGTAATAACGGATTTTCATGCCGTCCGCCGGACCCATTGTGACGCTCACGGCTTCAGGACGATTGATTTAATGCTGTCCCTCAGAACCTTCTCGACCTTCGGGAATTCGTTTTTTGTGGAGTTGAAGTTGAACATCAACATCCTGCCTTTGTGCGGCGTCACCAGAACGATATTGTGAATGTCCTGGTCGATTGCCCGCGAAGTCATTTCAAGCATCAGCCACTTCTGCCCGGCCATCTCGACGATGGCGTTCTGCTTCCATTCGATTCCCGGAATCACCCGATCGAATACCTGCGTGAACGCCTTTTGGACCTCCGGCAGGTCGGATGACTTGATCGCCTGCTCTTTAACTTGAAACGCGATCGTCGTCGTTCGCCGCTCATCACCGATCACCTGGCTCGGCGCGTTGACCGATGGATACTTCGCCTTGATTTCCTCTTTCGAAAGTTCAGCAAAGGCATCCGGCACAACGAATGTGACCGAAGCGCCGTCAAAGCTGACCTCCTTCGCCAAGGCAACAAAGCCGTGGAAATAGAGAATCGAGAGAAGTACGGAGATTGGTTTCATCGGGTGCGATATCTTGTATTGTAAAACCTGCGTCATTCGGCGGGTTTCAGCATCAAGAAGAAGCGGGCTGGATTTTTCTGTCGAGCGGAATGTGCCTTGGATTCCGTGATGGGAATACGCACTCTTTGCACAGCCATCTTGCATTTTCCGAAGCTTCGGCCAATGTCAGTCCAATGGAGCTGACGTTGCTAAAATCAAAACTTCACCGGGCCACGGTCACGGGAGCGAGTGTGGATTACGAAGGGAGTCTCACCATTTCCGCGGACCTCGCGGAGCGTGTGGGCCTGCTGCCGTATGAGCGGATTCTCGTGAGCAATATGGCCAACGGCGCGCGGTTTGAGACCTACGTCATCTACGGCCCGCGCCACGAAGGCATCATCGAACTGAACGGCGCGACCGCGCATCTTGGTTCGCCCGGCGACCGTCTCACCATCATGAGTTTCGCGCAGTTTACACCGGAGGAAGCCGTGGACCATTGCCCGCGGGTTGCGCTGCTTGATGAGCACAACCATGTCCTCCGATACAAGACCGGCATTGCCTCGCGGTTCGAAGAGATGCTGGCGTAAAATGCGCTCCCCAAACTTCCTATGAAAGAAATACTCATTCATCCAGCGGCGTTCGGCTTTTACGCCGGCATGATCTTTTTCGCCATCGCCAGCTACCACCTCATTCGGCTCAAGTGGGAGCACAACCGCTACAAGCGGATGCTCAGCGACAAGCTGGAAATCGAGGCGAACACGATGACGAAGATGAAGCAGGAACTCGAATCCGCAAAGAAGGAGAACGAGAACCTGCGCATCAAGGTCCAATCAGCAAGCGACAGCAGCGAGGGCAAGAATACCCGCGACCTCGAAGTCTTCGCACGTGCGGAGAAAAAGATGATGGTCGCAGCGCCGGGATTTGCCGGACCGTGGGAGCAGGCCAAGCAGGCCGCCTATCAGGAACTCACCGAGGAAGAGAGCGGGAAAGCACCGCCGAAGCGATTCTTCCAGCGGTTCTTCGGCGGAGCGGTGCAGGCGACTAATCCGCAGAACTCAAACCAGGATCAGCAGGTAAAATCGCTCCCGTCATCCGCGGAGCACAAGCCAGACGAAGCACACGCGGGGTGACCCCGATAGTCGCCATCCGCGACCTTTCAAAGGTCTATGAGCGTGGCGGGACGTCCGTCGCCGCACTCGACCACGTCTCGCTCGATATCGCGCAAGGCGAGTTCCTTTCGCTGATGGGGCCGTCGGGTTCGGGAAAAAGCACGCTGCTTCACATCATCGCAGGCATCGACCGTCCGACCGGCGGAACCTGCCGTGTCGGGAAAGTGACCGTCACCGAACTCACCGAGAGCGAACTGGCGGACTGGCGGAACCAGAACGTGGGCTTCGTGTTCCAGAGCTTCAATCTTTTGCCTGTACTCAGCGCTTACGAAAACGTGGAACTGCCGTTGCTTTTGATGAACCTGTCAGGCACCAAGCGCCGCCAGCTCGTGAACACTGCGCTGGAGCTCGTCGGCCTCTCCGACCGCGCACACCATCTGCCCAAGCAGATGTCCGGCGGCCAGGAACAGCGCGTCGCCATCGCACGCGCAATCGTCACCGACCCATCCCTTATCGTCGCCGACGAACCGACCGGGAACCTTGACAGCCACAGCGCCGACGAAGTCCTCCAGATTTTGCAGACACTCAGCAGCAAGGAGATCGGCAAGACCGTCATAATGGTCACCCACGACCCGCGCGCCGCGGGCTATGGATCGCGGACGGTGCATTTGGAAAAAGGTCGCTTGAAGGAGGAATGAGGGTGCGCAACGTCCAACGCTCCCCTGCCCGCCCATGACCACCGCCGGCTTCATCATCAAGAACGCCTTGCGCAACAAACGCCGTCTCTTCCTCAGCGTACTCAGCGCGGCGGCCAGCCTCTTTCTCCTCGTCACGCTCATGGTCGTCCTCCGCGAGCTCACGAAGCCTCCGGCCGACGGCGACTCCTCGCTCCGTGTCTGCGTGCGCAACAAAGTCTCCCTCGCGGCCACTCTTCCCCAGCGCCAGCGGGCGGAAATCGAGAAAGTGCCGGGTGTCGTCGTTTGCTCACCGTTCGTGTGGTTCGGCGGCAAGTTCAAGGAAGACGAGCAGATGATCTTCGGCACCATCGCCTGCGACCCGGAGAAGCTCCCCGGCCTTCTCCAGGAAATCAAATACGACCCCGAAGAATACGCCGCATTTTTGAAAGACCGCACCACCTGCCTCGTCGGCGCTGATGCGCTGGCGAGCGAGAAGTTCAAACAACTCGGCCTCAAAGTCGGCAGCAAGTTCACCGTCATGAGCGGCATTTATCCGTGCAGCCTCGAGCTGAAGATCATCGGCACATACCGCGGCACCATCGACGACCGGAACATTTTCTTCCACCACAAGTATCTCGACGAAGCCCTCGGCGACTGGGGCCTCACAGGCATGTGGTGGATCCGCGTGGATTCCGCGCAATCCATGGGGGCTGTGAACACCGCCATCGAAGCCGCCTTTGCCAACAGCGCCAACGAAGTCCGGGCGGAAAGCGAGCGCGCATTCCAAATGTCGTTCGTCTCCATGTGGGGCGGAATCAAAGACCTCATCGGCGGCATCTCCATTCTCGTCATCTTCACGCTCTTTCTCGTTACCGCCAGCACCATGAGCATGGCCATCCGCGAACGATTCCGCGAACTCGGCATCCTCAAAGCCCTCGGCTATCAGCGCCGCGAACTCTTCGCATTCATCCTCGCAGAAAGCTTTGGACTCTCCGCGCTCGGCGCAATCATCGGCGCGGGCGGCGCATGGGCGCTCTACACGTTTGCCGACATGAAAAAAGCGTCGTCAGGTTTCTTTGTCTCCTTCCAAGTCACGCCCGAGATGCTCGGCCTGGCGGCGCTCATCGCCTGCGTCCTCGGCGTGCTCTCCAGCCTCGCCCCTGCCATCGCCGTCTCACGGATGAGCGTCGTGCAGGCGCTGAAGACGCTGGATTGATGAGCATTTCATCAGGGGTGCTGTGGCGGTAGGCAGGCCAGTTCCGCACCGGAAATCCACCCGCCGCGCCCTCGCCATGGATGCGGGCTGCTCAGCGCATGGCTCATCGAAATGCCATGCATCCGCCTGCGCGACCGCCTTTTCCCGCACCGCTGACGGAGGGCGACAGCCCCGCCATTCGGCACGGGGCAACTCGCACTATGAGCAACGAATCACAGTCCGCCCTTACCGAGCGCGTCGCTTTCCGGCACGACTGGCTGGAAAACCCGATGCATCCCCCGCCCCACAACCGCCCTCGCAGACGGGACTTCGGGAAAAAGCCGCTCATCCCTGTCGGAAAGGCGCGATACCGGGTGGCGAGCGTGTTTTACCGCCCCCGGCGCACGCCGTACCGCGTCTGGAGCCAGCGGTATCCCCACCAGAGAATGCCGTACCGATCCCGACAGCAGAAAGTACCCGCCCCAACCGGCAAAGTACCGCCTTCCCCGCCCAACGTACTGCTCCCGCCAGCCAAAGTACCGCTCCGCTCAGGCGCGGTACCGCCTCCCAAGCGCAAAGTACCTGGTACTTCCCACGCCGGGAGCGGTACTTTGCCCGCCGGACCCGGTACCGCGCGCGGTGGGAGCAGTACTTTGCGCTCTGGAGGCGGTACACCCGCCACCTCCCGCAGCCACCTTTACACCAGCGACAGTAAACCACCCGCATCCATCCGTCACCTCCGCGTCAGCCCCGGCAAAGCCCGCACCCCTCCCAGCCCAACCCACACCTCCGCCGGTAAAACGACCTCCCGGAGCAGTCCCGCAGCCTCCGGCCACAGTACACCGGACACTGGAACCAATCCGCCCCGCGCCCCCTTTGCACACGCAGCCAATCCCACAGGCAAACCCAAAAGCCGCGATTCCCCGTCGTAGCTCACGCGGCCCCCCGCGTGAAACAACAAACGCGAAGCAACGGTGGATAAAAACAACAGGAAAAATACATAAAAAAGCGAGTGGTGGTTTTGAGGGGAACAGCGGGCCCGCTGATGAGCTTCGCTCAAGCGGGGTGGCCGCACTGGATGTTTAGGCCGGGGTGGATGCCG
>JANMGP010000240.1:0-5977 GCA_031374705.1 Verrucomicrobiaceae bacterium
GAGCTCTTTTTTCGTGTTCCAGCGGTACTGGCCATACCACGGCCCGATGCCGTGATAGTAGTCGATCTCGCCGTAGTGGAGCTTGCCGACGAGGCCTTTGTCGATGACGGCCTTTGTGCTGAGGAACTGCGAGCTGTAGCGGCACTCGAAGCAGACGCAGACTTTTACGCCGGAGGATTCGGCCGCTTTTTTCATCGCGAGAATCTCGCTCCATTCGATGGCGAGCGGTTTTTCCACGATGATGTGCTTTCCGTTTTTCGCGGCCTCGATGAATTGTGCGGCGTGCTGGTTCGGATAGCTGGTGATATCGACGACATGCACGTCGGGCGAACGGAGCATGGCAGCGAGGTCCGTGTAGGTCTTGATGGGCGAGCCGTGTTTCGCGCTGAGCTCTGCGTCATCGAGTTTGCGGGAGGACCAGATGGCGGTGACCTGGGCCTGCGAGGATGCATTGATGGCGGCGATGTGGGCGGTGGCGGCCCAGCCGTAACCGATAATTGCGACGTTGTATTTTTTGCTCATTGGAGTTGGAAAGTAGAGAGTCGAGCGATTTAGCGGACACAATCGGCTTGGCCAGCCAATCCTTTGGAAATCGTCGTGATTTGGGAGAAAATGCGGGATAGTGACTCACAGCGCTTGCCTTTTGCCGCGCGTCTGGCACTTTCCGCCGCCCTATGTCCGAACCTGCATCGGAGTCCGATACACCAAAGCAACTAAACGCCGGCGGTAAAACCGTCGCCACACCGCCTGCCGCGCCGCCTCCTCAGGAGTTCGACCTGCTCGCGTTCTGGATCCAGTACCGCAAAGTCATCACGCGGTGCCTTTATGTCGTCATCCTCGGCATCATCCTATGGAGCGTGTACCTTTACATGGAAGCCCGGAAGAAAGAGGGCTCCGAGGCCGCACTGGCCACGGCAAATACCGCTGACGAGCTGCGCAAAGTGACGGAGGAATGGGCCAACACCCCAGCCGCCGCGACGGCTCAATTCCGCATCGCCGACGAACTGCGCAAGGAGGGGAAAATCGACGAGGCCGCAAAAGCCTTTGGCGATTTCGCGCAGAAAAACCCGACGCATCCCCTGGTTGCCGGCTCCATCGCCAGCCTCGGCTTGATGCTGGAAGGTGCCGGAAAACAGGACGCCGCGCTCGCCGCATTTCAGCGTATCCAGAGCAACTTTCCGAAGAGCGCTCACATGAGCATCGCGCTTCTCGGCATCGCGAGAATCCAGGTTGCGCAAGAAAAGACGGACGACGCTCTGAAGACTTTGGATGCGCTGGTTCAGCAATCGTCGATGATGAACGCCTTCCGCTACGAGGCTCTCCGGATGCAAGACACTCTTAAGAATCCGAATGCGCGTAAAACTGGAGGCACGCCGCGTCCGGTGCCGCCGCCGGTGCCGCCGCCAGCGCCAGCGCCAGCGCCGACACCCGGTGCGCCGAATCCAACTCCCGGCGCTCCGAACGCGCCAGCACCTGCAACACCGCCGACAACGCCAGCACCCGCGACGCCAGCACCCGCAACGCCAGCGCCTGCAACGCCAGCACCCGCGACACCGGCACCCGCAACGCCAGCGCCCGCAACGCCAGCGCCCGCAACGCCGGCACCCGCAACGCCAGCACCTGCAACGCCAGCTCCCGCAACGCCAGCGCCCGCGACGCCGGAACCGGTGAAGCCTGCTGATGCCCCGAAGCCGCCCGAGCCAAAGCCGTAACCGGGCGATTCGCTCAGCCATTTCCACAGGCCGATCCGAAAGGGTCGGCCTGTTTGCTTTCAGGCAGGCAACCTGCGGTTTTCCGAATTTCGTCAATCGTCAACCTTGCACAATTGTCCGGCTCCCTCTAAACCGCGCGGCTTGCAACCAACCATCCTCATCGTTGACGACGAAAAGCACACGCGCGAAGGGCTTCGCGCGTCGCTTGAGGATTCGTTTGATGTGTATGTCGCAGACAACATCGCATCGGCCCTGAACGTTCTGGAAAGCGAGCACGTCGAATTGGTGCTCACGGACCTGCGGCTGGGCGGCGAGGATGGGATGGTATTGATCGAGAAGGCTCTCGCCCGGCCGAATCCGCCCGTCGTCATCATGATGACCGCTTACGGCGGCGTGGACACCGCAGTGGAGGCGATGAAGCGCGGTGCGTATGATTTTGTGACAAAGCCGCTGAATGTCGATCGGCTCGAAATCCTAATCCGCCGCGCCCTACGCTCGCGCCATGTGGAGAAGGAAGTGGTGGAGCTCAAGAAGAAGGTGGAGAAAAAATACGGGCTTGAGCGTTTGATCGGGCATTCGCCGGTGATGGAGGAAATCTTCGACACGGTGAAGCAGGTCGCGCCGAGCCGTGCGACGGTCTTGATTACCGGCGAGAGCGGGACGGGGAAGGAACTGGTGGCGCAGGCCATCCACACGCTCTCGGGCCGTTCAAAGGACCGGTTTGTCGCGGTGCACATGGCGGCGTTTTCTGCGCAGCTTTTGGAGAGCGAGCTGTTTGGTCACGAGAAGGGCGCGTTCACCGGGGCAACGGAGCGCCGCGTCGGGCGGTTCGAGCAGGCAAATGGAGGAACGCTCTTTTTGGATGAAATCGGGGAGATTGATAAGAACACCCAGGTGAAACTTCTGAGGGTGCTGGGTGAGGAGCGCAGCTTTGAGCGGGTGGGCGGGAATACGCCGATCAAAGTGGACGTCCGCCTTGTCGCTGCGACAAACCGGGATTTGGAGCGGATGGTTGAGGCGGGCGATTTTCGCGATGACCTTTTCTTCCGGCTGAGCGTCGTCCGCATCCATATGCCGCCGCTGCGCCAGCGTCCGGAGGACATCGCGCTAATCGCGCACCATTTTTTAAAGGTCGCGGCGGAGGAGAATGAAAGGCCGGTCCGGGAGATGACCAGTGACGCGCTGGCGGCGATGGAGCGTTACACATGGCCGGGCAACGTGCGCGAGCTTCGCGCCTCGATCGAGCGGGCCGTGGTGATGGCGACGGGGCCGAAGATTACGTTGCGCGATTTGCCGCCGGTCGTGAGGGATGGTTCCTCGCCGGTGCAGACGCCGGGTGGCATCAAATTCGTCCGTACTTCTGAAGCCGGGCATTTGAACTTGCAGGACACGGAACACCGGATGATTGTCCGCGCCCTTGAGGAAACAGGCAGCAACATTACAAAGGCTGCCAAAAGGCTCGGCATTAGCCGCCGCACCCTGCATCGCCGTCTGAAAGAGATGCGCGCTGAAGGGGAGCTCCCGCCGGTTTCCACAGGGGACAAATAAAACCGATCACTTTCAAAACTAATGGCGTCTGAACTCCAAGCCCAACAACTCGTACATTCTCTGGAACAAGGCAAAGGCCGGTGGTGGGTCTGGCTGTTGGTCGCCATCTTTGGCACGACTGCGCTTTTCATCGTCCATATTTGGATCAATCCGCTCAACCAGCAGGGGAGCCAGGCGCCTTTCTTCCGTGGTTTGACCGATGCGCGCGGGATGGAGCAGGCCGTGATCGCGCGCGAGCTATCGCGGGGGAACGGTTTTCAGACAAAGGTGATCGCGCCGGCGGCGATCGACCTCATGGAGAAAAAGAAGGGTGATAAGGCGTTCGACGCTCTTATTAAATACGATCTCGATGCCGGCTTCTCGACGGTGCCCGATTTCTATCATGCACCGCTCTGGCCGTGGGTGAATTCAATCGCCTTCCGCATCACCGTGTCGCTGAACGATTCGATCAAATGGCGTGTGGATGAAAAAGGGAACCCCAACTACTGGAAGCTCCAGAAAACCGAGGAGGTTCATCCCGCCGATCGGCTCATTGTCACGATGGCGGCCATTTTCATGATTCTCGGGATCGTGGTAAATTACTTCACCGGAACGCTGCTTTTCGACCAGCGGCTCTCTCTATTCTGCGCCGGTCTGTGCCTGCTCTGTGAACATCTTTGGGAGATCTGTTTCACCGGACAGCCGCAGATGCTGCTGTTCTTCCTGTTCAGTTGCGCGATGCATTGTTTTGTCCGCGCACTCATGGCAAGGCAGGAAGCACGGCGCACTATCATCTGGAACTGCATCGCGGGTGTCTTCCTGGGGCTGATGACGCTGACGCACATGATTTCGATTTGGATCGTCATTGGCGCGCTCATTTGGGTGGGCTTTGCGTTCCGTCCGAGGTTTGCCGAGCCGGGCATCATGCTGGTGATCGTGCTGGCGTTTTGCGTGCCGTGGTTCGTGCGGACGGCAAATGTGAGCGGGGATTTCCGTGGCACGGCGAAGCTCGCCGACCAGTTTCAGATTCGCGGGACCGAGAGCCAGATCATGCGGCAGCTTGGCAAGGCGGATGAGGCCATCGAGCCGCTCTTTCGACGCGCGAAAATCCAAGGGCAGATCGAGACTCAGGCCGGCCAGATTCTCCGGCACATGGGTGGCATAGTCGCCGCGCCGATCTTCTTCCTTTCGCTCCTCCACATCTTCAAGCGCCGCGAGGTCGCATCGTTCCGCTGGGGCGTGTTTTGGATGTGGATGTTTGCCCTGCTGGGGATGGCGAATCTCGGGCTCGATGGAAGCCCGCATCATGCGAGCGACATCCATGCTTTGTTTATTCCGTTCATGACGTTTTACGGTCTCGGGCTGATCCTGATGCTCTGGTCCCGACTTGAAATCAACATTCGCATCATCAACATCATGCTCGCGGCGATACCGTTTATGCTCAGCGTGATGCCGATGACTCGCGCGTTCACCGACCCGCCAAAGAGTCCCGTGATGTTCCCTCCATACTACCCGCGCGTCATCTCGGGTCTCGGTGAATGGTACGACCAGCGTGATATCATCTGCAGCGACATGCCGTGGGCGACCGCGTGGTATGCGGACCGCAACAGCCTGTGGCTCCCGCAAACCATCACGGATTTTAACGAGCTCTACGACTTCCGTTTCCACCAACGAATCACCGCGCTTTTCCTCAGTCCTCAAAGCGGCTACCTCGGCCTGCTCAACGAGATCGCCGGCGAAGGCAGCGAATACCGCGAGTGGTCGCAATTCATCATGCGCATGCCGCGTGCAAACTCAAATTTCCCGTTGAAAGCCGCCCTCCCGCTCCCGCCGAAGAGCCATTATATTCTCTATTCCGACCAGGACCGCTGGACCCAGAGGGGCGACTAATAGCGGAATCGATTTTTTGTGTGAAGAATGGAGGAGTTGCGGTTTTTCGCTTCCAGGCGGGGTTTCAAACGAGTTGTCTCCGTTGACCTATGGCTCGGCAAAGACCCCGGCGGCGGCCTTTACGCTGATACTCTGGTTTTTCGCATAGGCTGCGGCTGCGCGCATTCGGATTTGCTGAGGTGTTTCGCCTGCTGTCCAGCCGTCGAGTGCAGCACGCAGGATGAAACCGCCGGGATACATCAACTGCGTGGTGGTAAGCACCGGTTTCGCGCCGATTTTTGCAAGGTGAGGGCCGAAAAAATCGCGACTTTTGCAGCAGAGAACGATCGCGTCGCGCGTCTGGCCACGCCTGGCGGTGGCGGCGGCGGGAAGATCGAAGTCCATGAGGCCATCATGCCCGATGTATGCGACGAGCGGGAGACGCTCGCGGGGCTCGTCAGAGGAGAGCGCCGCGAAGAAATCGAGCGTGCATTGCCGGATGGCAGAGCCGCGATAGACATCGGCTACGATTTCCCATTTCCCGCTGGTGTGTAGAAATGTCGCGCGCTCAATGATATCCGCTCGCGGCGCAGTGTCGGTCTTGACGAGCTTCCAAATGCCGCTGGACTTGAGCACCGGCTTGAGCGCTTCCGAGCAGCCCCAATAAAGGTTCTTCGCAGCATCATCGCCGTTCCCGATTGCAGGCGGAACCGGGAGGATTCCCTGCGCCTTAACCCAAGTTCCGCACTTCGCGGAGGCCGGTCTCGCATCCATGCGGGTCCCCGGGCGGCGAACTCGAGTTTTCTGCACTACATTTGCCCGGCTCCGGCGGGGCTTGCGGCTGTAGGTGCGGCGAGGATTCGGTTGCG
>JANMGP010000124.1:0-71612 GCA_031374705.1 Verrucomicrobiaceae bacterium
TGGTGCCGCACCCACCACGAGCGTCGTCGTGGTTGAGGCGATGAGTGTTCCACCCGGACCATCGGTCATGCGGAGCTCGACGGTGAATGCGCCGGTTGCCGCAGGGATATGGATGAACTCGCCTCCGGTGGTGATGACGGACGTGCCGTTGACCGTCCAGTTTTTCGTGAGCGCCGAAGTGGTCGCATCCGCGGCGAGCGTGAAGAAGAGCTTCTCGCCAACGAGCGCAATCACCGGGCCGGTGATGGAAAGCGTGCGCACATCCGGTGCCGACGGAGCCGTGCCGGAAATGGTGACTTCCAACGAAGCCGTGCCGATTGCCGCAGTCACAGGATCAACGATCTGGAAGCGCACGGTGTATGCGCCGTCCGTCGTCGGCACCCAGGTAAAGTCGCGACCCGTATGCGTGGCGACTTGTGTGTTGGTGCTGTCTTCCACGATCCAAGTCGCGGCGTAGTTTCCGGTGAATGCAGCGCCATTGAGTAATCCGCCAAACACGAGCGCCTCGCCGGTGGAGCCGGTCACAGGGCCGGAGATGCCGGTATTGATTCCGACTTCCGGCTGAGTGATGCGAAGGGTCGCCAGCGCGGTTCCCGAAATACCGGTGCGGATGTCGCGCATGGAAAGTTCAACGCGGAAGTCGCCAATCACATCCGGAACCCACGTGAAGTTCGCACCAATGCGCGATGCGACCACGTCGCCCGAGGCATTCCGCACGATCCACGACGTTTCGTATTCGACTCCCGGTGCGATGCCATTTGCGAGCGCGCCAAAGTTCATCGCCTGTCCGCGACGCCCTGCCGTCGGGCCTTCGATGCCTGTCGAGAATGTGACGACGGGCGCCGCAATGGTCAGCGCCGTGGAGGTCGCGCCGAATGTTCCCGCCACAGGATCCACGAGCTGCAACTGCACGCGGTATTCACCCGGCAGCGTCGGCACAAAGACAAACTGTGCGCCCGAGCCGGTCGCGACGATGCGGTTCTTGTGGTCAAAGACGGACCACGTCACCTGCACATTCGCCCCGACATCCGCAGTTCCAAGCTTCGCCTGATACGTCAGCAGGACTCCACGAGTGCCCTGCGCCGGTCCTGCGATGACCGCCGGGAGCGTGGCGGATGTCGCGGCGACGACCAGACTTTGGAACACAACAGTCACTGCTCCGGAGACCGGATCGGTCATCGTCAATTCAATCGTGAAGCTGCCCGCGGTGGCCGGGATGAAATCAAACGTGCGCGAGGTTCCGGCATCGACGACCACGCCGTTTGCGTCGATAGCCTTCCAGAGCGTGGTGAAGCTTTGCGGTGCGTCCTCGGTTCCGTCGAGCAGTGCGGTGAAGCGCGCCGTCTCGTCCTTCACCGAAGCCGCCGGGCCTGTGATTCCGCCGCTAATCTGGCCGCGCGCCGTCGCGACGCGCAGGGATGCCGTCGTGATTCCGAACGCGCCGCTTCCGATATCCGAGACGATCAGTCGCACGGTGTAGTCGCCTGCCTTTGGCGCGGTGAAGTTGAACTCAAAGCCCGTGCCGGAGGCGACGACCTTGCCGGTCGAATCGAGCACCTGCCAGATGGATGCAAAGCCCGCGGGAATGGCGACGCCATTGAGCAATGCGGTGAGCGCAAAACCCTTCACCTGTTTCTGAACCGCAGTAATTCCGATATTCAGCGTCGGCTCGCGGAAGATGGTTCCGCCCGGCGGCAGGATGCCGATGTCGCCGCCCGCAGCGATGCGTCCATTGGTCGCGCCGGTATCCACTAGGAACTGCGCGAGTTGCGGCGAGAGCGCGCCGAAGACGGTCGCGCGGAGTTTGTTGATGGTTCCTCGCGGGATGTTTCCGGTTTCGGTGAAGACCGAGTTGCGGCCCTGAGTGTCTATGACGGTATCGCGCGCGCCCATCACGGTGCGGCCGTTCGCTGTGGCGGATCCCTTGATGAAGAGCGCATCCGTGCCGCTGTTGCTGAAGCCAAACTTAAGCGGAACCGGCACTCCCGGAGTCGTGCTGCTGAACGGCACGACGACCGCGACGTCCTTGCGGAAGATGATGTCGTCGCCGGTTCCGCCGCGGAGAATGTCGGACGACTGGCGCAGCGTAACGCCGCGATTTCCGCCCGCGTGGCCGAGTGTTGGGGCGCTGAAGCGGTAAGGCGTGTTGTATTGGCGACCGGAGAGAAGCGCTTCGAGGTCGTTAAGCAGCAGCGCAATTTCCGACTGGATGCGGTTTGCGGGTTTGGCCGGATCGGTGACAATCGGGATAATGATGAGGCCGTTGTCGCCAATGAGCACATCATCGCCCGCGCCGCCGCGGAGCACGTCGTTTCCGAGTTCGAGGTCGTATTCGAAAACATCCGGAACAAGGCGCAGGTCGGCCGCGAGCGGCTTCCGCGACGACCAGTCGGCGACGTGCGTATCGGCGTGGTAGCCGAGTTCCGCGCTGCGAATCGTCTGCTGGAGCGCGAGGGCATCGCGAGCATCCGCAAGCTGCTGCGAGGTCACACCGAGGAGGTCGGTCAGTTTGTGTAGCGACACGCCCGTGAGCACCGGCGCAAGGATGGCCTGATTGTCGCCGACGATGACGTCGGCACCGAACCCGCCATCGATCTCGTCGTTGCCGATGAAGATGCGATGCAGGTCGAAATCGACGGACTTCGGACGCAGTGCAGGATCGCGGTCCGGATTGGTGCGCAGGGCTTCCGCGATGAGCGCGTCGAGCACGCCGAGATGCGCTTCGTGCGTCGTGTTGTAGAAGTCCGTGAGGACGTATTCCAAATCGCGCAGGAAGCTATGGTAGCGCAGTGTGGCGGTGATGAACTCCGGTCCGGCCGCCGGGCTGCCCGAGGCAAACGGCACAGCGATGACTGCGAAGTCGCCGGAGATCATGTCGTTGCCATCGCCACCATTGATGATGTCGTTGCCCACGCGGAGGTCGTGCGGCGCGGTCGGCGAGCCGGTGAGATGCTCGATCAGGTCCGCATCGAGCGAGAGTGCATGAAGGGCATTGAGCACCGAGAAGATTGCGCGGCGGACATCCTCGGTCGCGCTGTCGATTGCGCTGAGACCGTTGAAGAGCGGCGCACTGACCATCACGTCGTCGCCGTAGATGGTGTCGGCACCTTCGCCGCCATCGATGAAGTCGTTGCCCGGCAGCGAATCGGTATGATTGGTGATTCCCGGAACGAAGGACACGAGCGGCATGCTGATTGCGCCGTCGTTGCGGCGGAGCGTATCCGCAGCGGCGAGGTCGCCGAATCCGAGATTTGGCACGAGCTGGATTTGCGGGGCGATGACGTTGAACTCGAGCGGCTGCACCGCGAGGTTCGGGACGATGGTCTGTCCGCCCTGCGCAATCTCGTAAGGAACGCCAGCGGATGCGCCGATGACACGGATGCTGCTGACGATTTGCGGCAGGTTCGTTCCGTAAGGCACGGAGTTGAACGCTCCGTCTGCGAAGATCATGTCCGCGCCTGCGCCGCCGAGGATCGTGTCGTCGCCGCGCTGACCGAACAGCAGATCGTCGCCGTCGCCGCCGAGGATCGTGTCCTTATCAGCCGGTTCGAGGTCGATGAGGATGAGTTCCGTATCCCACGCACCGGTGTCGGTATTGATGAGTTTACCGCCGCCCTGGAGATACGACGCGCCGAGCACGGCGAGGTCCGCACCGAGGAGTTTCGCGGCAAGCGCCTGGTCGTCGAGGCGCATCGGGAAGATGTCCATCTTGATGACGCCGGTAATGGTGCCGATATCCTCGAGCAGGACGTTGCGGTGCCATGAACCATTTGCGTCGATGCGCGGCGTGCCGTCCGCATTGAACGCGCGCAGAATCACACCGCTGTCGCCGAGAACGATGTCATTTCCAGCGCCGCCGCCGGCAATATCCACACCGGGGCCGCCGATGACTTCGTCGTCGCCTGCGCCGCCATCGAGCAGATCCGCGCCGCGCTGACCGTAGAGCATATCCTGACCATCGTCACCCAGGAGCGTGTCGGCACCCGCGACGAAGTCGATATCATCAAAGCGCGCAATCGAGCGAATCACGAGCGTGGCAAACGGAGCAGGATAGGTGCGCCATGCGGACGGATAGCCCGCGAGCACCTCGCGCGAAATCACGCCGTTGTCGCCAAGTAGCACATCGCCGCCGGTTCCGCCGCTGATCACGTCGCCGGCGTCCGCGCCGCCGAGGACGTTATGGCCACCGGTGAGATCGTCGTCGCCCGCATCGCCGTAGATAAAGTCGCCGCCCTGCTGGCCGAGGATGAAGTCGTCGCCGTCGTCGCCGCGGATGGTGTCATCGCCGCCGCCATCGGCCGCTCCGGTATGGATGGAGGTAAACTTCTGGTTGTCCGGACGCGCGGCTTCGTAACGGCCGTGGTCGCCCAGCAGCACGTCGTGGCCAAGACCACCGGAGATGAAGTCGCCCGCAGTGCCGCCGAAGATGTAATCCTCGTCGCCTTCGCCGTAGATCATGTCTGCGCCGCCGATGGTCGGGTCTGTGGAGACCATCGTCGAAAGCGTGCCTGCGACCGGGAAGTCGAAGAAGCCATTGTCGCCGAGCACGAAGTCGTCCCCTGCCCCGCTGCGGATCACGTCATTTGCAGCGCCGCCCGCGATGAGGTCGCTCGCGCCGCCGGTGGTGATGACGTCGTCGCCGCCAATTGCCGCTGCATTGGTGGAGAAGCGAATCATTGCGCCGGTGAGCGTGAAGGTCGCCTCACCGTTGTCGCCGAGGATGAAGTTGCGCGCAGTCGGGTTCAGCGTGGTGATTACATCACCGGCTGCACCGCCGAGAATGACGTTTGCGCTGTCACCGCCGTCGATGATGTCCGCACCGCCGATGGCTGCGTCGGTTGTTTCGGCGCGCACGAGCAAGCCGGTCACGGCGTCATAAGTCACGCGGCCGTTGTCGCCGAGCACCACGTCGAAAGCTGCGTCGCCGCCTGCATGGATGATATCACCCTTGTCGCCGCCGAGGATGACGTTTGCACCGAGGCCGGATGTAATCGTATCGACACCGCCGATTGTCGGATTCGTGGTGAATGCGCTGACGAGAACTCCGTTGACGAAGAACAGATGGCCGTTGTCGCCGAGCAGCACATCAGCCTGGATGTCGGAAGCGGTGAGGTCGGAATCGAATCCATAGATGGTGTCATTACCCTCGCCGCCGAGGATAAAGTCGCGGCTCTCGCGTCCGCGAACGGTGTCGTTTCCGCCCACGCTGACGAATTCCGTGAAGGCGAACGTCGCCGGACGGATGACGCCGTCCGTCAAGTCACCCAGACCAGCGTGGCCGAGCGCCGCGACCACGTTGCCGCCGTCGAGGAACAACACGCGGCCACGGTCGCCAAAGATAATGTCGCCCGCCTGGCCGCCGGTGATGTCGTCATTGCCCTGACCGCCGAAGATGATGAGCGGCAGGGTCGAGGCGCTCGCGTCCACGGTGTCATTGTCGCTGACGGTCGGCTGGTTGTGGTAGGCGCCCTGCGTGTTGAGCACGAAGAAGTCGTCCTCGCCCGCGGTGAGCGTGACGGTCACGTCGTCATTGCCGAGTCCGGTGTTCAGGGTGGTGATGGTGCGCATTCCACCACGGAACAATGTGCCGTCGATCGTGATGACGTCGTCGCCCGCGCCGGTCCAGAGCGTGATGCCGTTCGCAAAGTTGCCCGCATTCTTGTCCGCGCCAAACGTAATGACGCCCGGAGCGAGGCCGGTGATGAGAATCTCCGCATTCGGCATTCCCGGGCTCGTGAAGTTATCGGTGATGACGACGCTCGCATCACCCGCAGCAGCGGCTTCGTCGGAAATCATCAGCGTCTGACGTCCCGTTCCGCCGTCGATGTTCAGGATGCCGCGGATGCCGTCAAGGTTGCCGTTCAGGTAGTCAAATCCGGCGATGTTCGAAGGCTGGCGGTCAGCCTGCGAGGAGATGTAAATGCGATCATCGCCGTCATTACCGCGGACATTCGTCACAGTGCCGTCGTTGCTGCTGCGGATGTTGAAGATGTCGCTGCCCGCGCTGAGGTCGATGTTGAGTTCCTCGAAGCCGAAGTAGCGGATTCCTTCGAGCTGCGTGCCGAGTGTCGCGCTGCCACGGACGCTGGAAGTGCCGACGTTGAGGTTGAGCAATGCGCCGTCCAAATCACGCGGGTCGATGCGCAGATTCGCGAACGCTCCCTGGAATGTAATGGTGTAAACGCTGCCCTGCTTCGTGACCGCCACGCCCGAGGTCTTCGGTGCTTCTGTGGCTGGACGCGTTGCGTTGGTTGGATCGAGCCACTGGTCGAGCGCGGCACGCACTTCCTCCTCCGTCGCATTGTGGGCGAGCTGCGGCGTGCGGACCACGCTGCCGCCGATCTTCAGGCCGATGGAGAATGTTCCGCTGTCTGCATTGATCGCGATGGTCTGCGAAGGCAGCGCAATCGTGCCGGTGAGCGCCGTGGTGTCGATCTCCGCCGGGTAAATCGAGAGGCCGGTGTATTCGCCCTGGAATGTGAAAATCATAGCGCCCGCGGTGCGAACGATGGCGACGTTGTTCGTGTGCGGCAGATCCAAGTCCGCGTTGTTCGGATTGAGAATCGGATCGATGTATCGGCGCAGCGTGGCGGCGTCTGCATCGTACGGAATCGCCGCCGTCCATACGGTGTTGTCCGGATTGATCTGCGGGACAAATGCAGCGCCGATGACATTCACACCGTCTCGCTGTTCAGAGAGACCGTTCTGGATTGCCGTGATCGCAGCCGCGGTGAGGCGGAAGCCGATGCGGAATATTCCGCCGGTGGCGCGAATATCGAGGACCTGCTGATTATTGAGGCCGCGTCCCGGCACCGCGCTGCCGTCGCGGACGGTGCTGATGACGACAAACGCGGAGGCATCGGTATTCGCAACAAGCGAGGTGCGTCCGATTGCGGTGCCATAGATGTCCTCGATGAGCAGCCGGTGGAAGAGACTGAGTTCGCTACCGGCAGGATTCTTCGCGACGAGCGCGAGGGTTTCCGGACGCAGCGAGACGCCGGAGAATGCATCCGCTGAGAATATCGGTGCCGTGTCTTCGATGACGGCATTGAATCCGGCGAGCAGCGCGGCGCGGAGTTCCGCCGTCGTGGACGCCGGGTTGTCGATGACGGTCTTCACCGCCGCCGGGAAGCGTGAACGCATGAGAAGCGCGATCGGATCCGTGCTCGCGGCCGAGAGTTGCGCGGTGAGCGAGGCGACGTCGATAATATCGTCGATACTGAGCGCGGACGGCAGCCAGACGAACGGCGCGAGATTCAGCCCCGCCAGCGTGCGGACGTAGGTCACCGTGTAGGTCTTGTCGCCCACGCCCACTTCCATGGACACGCTCACATCCGGCGATGCGAATGCGGCGTTAAGTTTGGCCGCAACAGCGGTGGCGTCATCGGCGTAATCGAGCACGACGTCGGTCGGAGTTCCGCCCGAGACCGACGGCACGCGCAGCACATATTTACCGGACTTCGCCTGCACCGTGAACCTCTGCACCTCGGACAGCGTGAACATGTCGAGGCCGGTCATTCCATTATCCGTGAGTGTGCCTGTGTTGCCTGCGGCAGTCGGCAGATTTCGAACGAAGACCGTCCACGCGAGCGTGGTCGCGTTTGTGCCGACGATCGAAATCGCGAACGTCACTCCGGAAACACTGCGTCCGCTCTCTGACACGGTGATGTTATTCGAGGCGAACAGGAGTTTGAGAGACTGCGCGATCTGGCCTGCGCTCATCGAGAGATCGAACACCGCCTCGGCATATCCATCGTAGCGCGTGACTCCCGTGACATCCGCCAGCGCGCCGCCGCGTCCAAATCCCGTCGTGCGCAAAGCAAAGCGTCCATTAACCGCCTGGATGAACACCTGGCGTGCATCGCTGACTGCGAGCGAGCCAGCGGTGTCGGTCGTGAGGATGCCGATGGCCGAGTTGTCGTGGAGATTCAGCACGTCGCGCTCTGCGCCGCCGTCCACGACGAGCACGCCGGACAGCGCATCGACGACGAGGTCGTTGTTGCGGAGGTTGATCACGTCCACGCCGTTGCCTGTGCGGATGACGGTGTGACCCTGGATGGTCTTCACGTCGATGATGTCCGCACCGTCGTTTGAGTTGATGTTCGTCAGGCCGCGATGCGTGGTTTCAACAGTGAAGCGATCTGCGCCGGAGCCGAGGTGGATATTCAGCGTTTCGAGTTCGCGGTAGCGGATGCCGCCGTCAAACGCGCGTCCGCCCACGACGGTCGCAGTTCCCATGCCGAGGCCGAAGACCCGCTCATCGGTGAGCACTCCAATCTCGTCAGCCGGGCTGTCGTTGTTGAAGACGTTCAGCGTATCGACCTGCGCCGCCTCGCTCACGCGGGTGTTCAGATTGACCGGTGCGTAGAAATAGGAATCGCCGGTCTGCACCGACTTGATCGAGAGAACGCCGTCGTTGCTGATTCCCGCGAGGAACTTCGCCGGAACGGCGTCGCGGAGCCCGGCCAGCACATCTGCGGCGCGGTCGCCTGCACGGGCGACGTAGCTGTACGGCACACTGTCGATGGTGACATCGTAGCTCTGGCCGACGACGACTGCGCCATTCACGGTGAGTTCGATGCGCTCGAGCTTCGCTGCGTCCGTGCGTGCCGCAGTCGTGCGCATAGTGAGATTGCCCGAGACTGCGGCGGTAAACGGCGCGGCCACAGCCTGCGAAAGCACGATTCGGTCGCCGGTGATGCCGGGCTGGTAGCTGCTCACGGTCGGGTTGAGGCGGATGAGACGCAGCAGCTCCGCAGTGAGGGCACCCACGATGTCTGTCGTCGGAGTCGAAGGCACCGTGTAGTTAAACGTCTGCGTTCCGAATGTGATGGAGAACTGATCGCCGGCTTGAATATCCGGGCTGAAGATCCAAGCAGCCTGCGTCCACTGATGACCGAGCGGGCTGTCCGGTGTGCCGCGAATGGTGACGCGTGCCGAGCTGGTGTCGCTGACTGCGAAGTCGAAGTTAAACGTGCCGGTCGATTTCGAGACGGTCAGGCGGTTGCCGAAGACGGAGCTGAAGAAGTCCACCTTTAGTCCCGAAGGCAGCAGAGCGCGCAGTTTATCCACCATCTCAAGCAGCGTGCTCGATTCCGGCGCGACAAGGTTCGCGAAGGCATCGTCGAGCAGCAGGCGGTTGAAGCGATACAACGCTTCGCCGGTCGGATTCGTGCCGCCGGGCCGTGCAGCCGTGATAAGGTTTTCGATGATCGCCTTTGTCTCGGACGATAGCACGACGCCTTGGAAACGGGATTCTTCGTAAATAGTGGCTCCCCCGAGGATGCCGTTGAGACCGTCAACGAGCGTGGCGATGACGCCTGCGGTGGTGGCATTTGCCGTGAGCACGCCTTGTTGCGCGGCACTTAGGCGGCTCCACACGTAGGTCGCGATGGCGTCGCCCGCGGTATGAGCGACGAGTCGGGAGCGCAACGCTTCGGCATCGGCGATATCCGCCGCGGTGTAGGTCACTGCGCGGACCACGATCGGCGCACCATCCACGGTGACAGTCCATTTCTCCGTGCGGTTCGGGATGCCCGAAATACTGAGCATCAGGCTGCGCCAGTTGATTACACCTACGTCTGAGGCCTTCGCGATGCCGGTGAATGTGACCGCACCTGCACGGCTCGATGTAAAGGACACATCGAACGGCGCCTTATTTGCAACGGTGAGAATGTTGCGAGATGTGCCGAGTCCCAGCGTCTTGAGGTCGATTGCTTCGCCGTCCGCGCCGCCGTCCAGGAGCGTGACGTTGTAGAGCGACGTGTTGATGCGTGGGTCGAAGCCGAGACGTTCGCCGTATTCCGGCAGAGTGTGGATTGCGTACACGTCGGTCACGGCATCCAGCGGCCCGGCAGCCGGGAGTCCGAAGATACGGCCATCCGGCAGCGGGAAGTTGGTTTCGCCGGGCAGTCGGAATGGATTGTTGAGGAACGCATCCTCGGCCACGCCGATACCGCCATTGATGATGAGCGGTCCGCGAATTCCATTTACACGTGACTCAGGAGCCGGGAACACGAGCGCATCGCTGCCGTCCACAAACGGATCGTCGATGGCTTCGACAAATACTTCCTGGGCCGTATCCCACGTTCCGAGCAGCGACCAGACATCGCCGGCGCGGAAGTACGTTTCGTTGGTGTTCGTATTTACAAATGTGTCGCCGTTCGCGCCGGTTGCAGCGGTCGGCGCAGCCGTGCCGTAAATTGCCGCGGCATTCCACACATTTCCGGACTTCAGCCATGTCAGGTTTGTCGCCGTGTCGATGTAGCGCTCGCCATTCGCGCCGAGCGAAGCCGCAGGTGCGCCGGAGCCGCTGAGCATGCCCGCTTGATCGGCCCACGAAGATGGCGCAAAGAGCAACTGCTGGCTGACGAGGGACGCGTTCTCAAATGCCGGCGTGGCGATGACGGCAACCTTGAACCCGGCATTGTCTGCGCGGCGGACATTGAGCTGATCGCCTGTCGCGGTGATGATATAAACGCCCGCGAGGCTCGCAGGCAGGGCGGCGCGGAGACCTGCGGCAATCGTGGCCAGCGTGTCGCCCGCCTGCACGACGTAGCGGAGTTCATTCGCGTCGAGGATGAGCTTCCACACTTCCGGCGTAGAGTAGCTGGAGACCGGACGCCCGGTGAGCCTGACGTCCGCGTTTGTGAACAGGCCGGCGGCATCGCGGGTTCCGCTGATTTGCGCACCGTTCCGCTCCGGCGAAACAGCAAGCGCAACCGCGAACGTGGATGCCCCGAAGGTGATATCGAGCACGCTGCCCGTCACGGAAACGGTGAAGCCCGTGAAGCGCGGGCTCGCGCTGCCCTGGGCGCGGAGCACGGCGGCTTGCAATCCGGCTGCGACGGTCTCAAGCGAGTCGCCTGGATTGACGTGGTAGCTCACGCTCACGCCGTTCAGGGTCAGCTTCCAAATCTCGGGCTGCGGCGTGCGCGGCGTCGTCACTCCCGCGAGCGCGACCGAGGCAAATGTAACCTCGCCATTAGCGTTGCGGGCCGAGGTGATCAGCGCACCACCGCGACCGGTGAGAATCTCGGTGAAGAATGCGCGGGCCGGTGTTGCGCCGATGGCGACCGCGGTGACTGTGATCTTCGAGCCGGTTGCGACGGCGACGTAGCCTCCGGCGGCATCCACCAGCGCGGCCAATGCCTGCGCAATGCTCGCGAGGGTGTCTCCTGCAGAAGCTTGTACGGCGAAGCTCTCTGGGTAACGGACGGAGTGGGACGAGTTGAGATTGTCAGTATCCGTCAGGCGCAGTGTCCAAATCTCTCCGGCGATCACGGCTCCACGTAAATCGACAGTCGCGCGCTTCGTCGCGACCCGGACCTGGATTGCTTCGTTGCGTCCGTTGTTTTGCGCGAGGTCGAACGCAAGGTTCGAGTTGTAGGTCCGTGTGAGCGACGGCACGACATCGAAGAATACGAGCGCGCCCGGATTCGTTGTCAGCGTGACACTGTAGCTGTCCGTCGTCGGTGCAGCGCTGTATCCACCGGCGAGGCGTTCGTCGTCGAGGTGGTAGCCAATTTCAAAGCGGCTCGTGGAATCCGGCAGCACCGTCCACGGCCTGTCTATGGTGAATTCTTTCGATTGCGCGTCGTAGCCGGTGATGAGCGCGGTTTGCCCGATGCCCGCGCCGTCCACGATCGTGATGTGTTTTCCGACGAGCGTAATTGCATCCGGATTGGTTGCATGATTCTGAACGGAGATATTCAGTTCATAGCTCTGGCCGGGCTCCACGCCGCCCTTGATTCCATCGGGCAGGTAGAAATTCGGGAAGAAGCCGAAGAAGTCCACATCGTCGTAATCGTAGTAGGAGAGCACTCGCACGTAGAAGGTTTTCGATGTGCCGCCGATGAGTTCCGGCGTAATGTCGAACTCCACGAATCCATCGCGGATGTTCGTGCTTCCGGCATCGGCAAACGGCGCGTGTCCGGCGGAGCCATAGTGATCCTCGGCAAGGACGTTTCCGTTTTCATCAAGGAGCTGGACGGCCACGCTCGCGGTGTAGCGGAAGAAGGTGAAGCCGCCGAATGCATAGCCATCCACAAGATTGCTCTTATCCACATCGACAACCACCTTCACCGAGCCTCCGCGACCGATGTCGTAAACGAAACCGTTTCCAGCGTTTGGCGAGCGTTCCGTGACGGTGATGCCGAGGTTTCCGGGTGTTGCCACGGTGAAGACCGGGTTCTGGCTCGTTCCTCCACTGGTCTTGTAAATACCTGTAAGGAGCGGGAGCGTCGTGCTGCCCGGATTGCGGAAGGTGATGCGGTACGGATTCTCCGGCGTGCCTGCACCGGTGACGCTCACATTTAGCGCTGTGCCGGGAGTTCCGATCGGCGTGCTGGCCGGCAGGACCAGGGCATTCAAAGCGGCCTCAACATCCGCAGCGCTCGCACCAACATTGATCGAAGCGGTCACGAGCGGCGCGGTAGCGATGCTCGAGTTCAGCCGGACGCTCAGCGTGAATGATCCGGTCGGCGCGGCGATTGCCACGGTCTGAACTTCATTCCGCAATGCGGAGCCCGGGACGACGCGCTGGACTGCAACGCCGCTCTCCAAAAGGGCGGCGATGCCATTGCGGATGTATGCGACGTTTTGTTGCGCGGGCGCAACGCCGGTCGGGACTTCGTAGGTGAAGCGCAAGTTATCCAGAACGACATCCCATTTCTCGCCCGCAGTGAAACCGGAGCCGGTGGCGGGTTGCGTGAGCGTGATGCTTGCGCTCGTGAGGTAATGCGAACGGGTATCGACGGCGAAGTCGCCGGTGGCAGGTGCTGCATATGGCTTCGTGCGGAGGTGCGTCACTGCGGAGCCATCCGAAAGCGCACTGCCAAGTTCGACCGCGATTCCGTTGCTCCGCGAGAATGTGACCACGCCGGCAGCCGATCCGGCGGTGAAGCCTGCGCCCTGGAGATCCGTCGCGATTCCTGATGCGGGCTGTGTGAGTGAGAGTGCTGCGGTGCTCTGACCGTCGAACGTCGTCGCGTTGCCAGTGAGAACGAGCGTCCACGTATCGGAGGAGCCGATGCCGTTTCCGGCATTCGCGAGGAGGGTCACGACCTGGCTGTTTTCCGGACGCACTGTTCCCGTGAACAGCACATCGGCATGAGTGCCAGCGATACCCACCGCGAGCGACGGCTCCGATCCGGTGAAGGAAGCCGCACCGATTCGCGAGAAGTAGATGCTCGTACCGACGGAAACCGCAACGTATTCGTCGCCCGGAGCGCTGTTTCCAGCCTCCACAGCGTTCGCAATCTTCGTCGCCATCGTGATGAGCGTTTCGCCTGCGCCGGCCACGACCGTGTATTTTTGACCGCCAAGCGTGTAGGTCCATGTATCGCCCACGTTCGCGAATCCCGTGAGCGTGCGCTCCAGCGTGGTGACGGCATTCGTTGCTCCGGTAAGGACGCTCATCCGTTGCGATGCGGTGACGGAGGTCACCGGCGCATTGAGGGTCCCGGCTAATTCGGCGATTACAAGCTGCGTTCCTTCAATGGCGGCGACGTAATCGCCGGTGAGTGCGTTGATTCCCGCGGATAGAGTCGTCAGGACGCCGGTCAGGCCGCCGCTAAGCGTCGTAACGTCGGCGTCCACAGCGGTGCCCTCCACCGAGACAGTCCAGCGGTCGCCGTTGTTTGCCGGGCCGGTGAGATTGAGCACGCGGGTGGATGCTGCTCCCGCGTTCACCGCAGAGCCGATCGAGGAGACCGTCACGCTGAGGATAAATGTGGTGCTCGCGTGGGAAACGGTGATCGATTTCGTGTCAGGGCCCGCAGTCACCGTGAAGCCTCCGGTGACGGTCTGCCCGAGCCAGCCGGTTATCACGCTCTCGATCGTGACGGCTCCCGTTGCCGGCGTGGTAAACTGGACGCGGGCCGCGCTCGAATTACCTGCTGCCCAACGCAGGGTCCACGTCTCGCTGTTTCCGGGAGTCGCGATCACTGTCGCTGTGTGCGAAACCGCAGGGGTCGTGGAATCAAATGTCGCCACCGTCGGCGCGGCGGCGGTGACTGAGAGCGTTCCTCCCGCGACCTTTGTAATGACCACGGTCCATTGCTCCGGACTCACCACTGTCTGCCGCGCAACCGCTGTGTAGCCCGTCTCGTCGTCGATATCCGCAGCGAGCGCTTTGGCGATCACTTCGAGCGCAGTCTGAGTCGCCGGCACAGTAGTTGGCGCGACGGTTTCGAACACCGTTCCATCCACGGTGATTGCCCATTTTTCGCCCGCATGGACGACGCCGGAAAGCTGAACGCGCGAGCTGACCGCCGTCGGCGATGCCACTGCGGTAATGGTGCCCGGCGGCGTGATGAGGAGGGTCGTTGTGACGGTTCCGGCGTTTCGCCGTGTCACGATAATCCGGTCGCCGTCAGCGCGGGCGACGAAGTTGGCCGTTTGATTGATGCCTTGCGGGCCAGAAATCAGGCCATCGCGAACACTCTGCAAGGTGTCCGTCGCGATGACGGTGTGGCTCGCGGTCACTCCGCTGCCAAAATCGATGCTCCAGATTTCGCCCGCGTGCGGCGCGCCGGAAAGCCCGATGAGAATCGAATTCCGTGCGGCGGTTGCCGTGGCTGCACCCGCGGCCTGCACGGTGAGCGTGGCGTTGAACGGTGTCGTATTTGTGGAGTCGCTCCGCGAAATCACCACGCGATATGGATCGAGCGCTGCTCCCGTTCCGGCGTTTGTGATCGAGTAGTCGTTTGTGGTGCCTGAAATCTGGCTGTTGATTGCCGCGTCAAGCCCGGCGATGCCCGCAGCAATATCGCTTCGTCCCGGATTCGTTCCGGCGGTGAATGTCCCAGGTGTCGAAGCACCGGTGAGCGAAAGATTCCATTTCTCTCCGCTGCGTGGCGTTCCGGTGATTACCAGCGATATCGTTGTCCAGTTGGTCACACTTGCCTGTGCCTGCACCGCGGTTCCGGCAATCGCAATATTTCCACCGGTCGGCGGGGTAGTAGTGAGAGTGAAGCCGGTCTGTGTCGCGAGGCGAATAATCGTAACCGTCGCGCCGGACGCCACCGCTGCGTGCCCGGCTGGCAGGGCGGCTGCGAGTTCGGCGGCCACCTGGACGAGTGTCTTCGGCGTGCCGGCGGTTACGGTGGAATCGTAGTTCACTCCACCCACCGTGATGCGCCAGACGCCATCGACTGCGTCGGTGCCGCCCGCAGTATTGCTGAGGGTAATGGTTGCCGAAGAGTATGCGGCATCGAGCGGCGTGCCGGTAATTGTGGTGTAACTCGGAGGATTCTCGCCGGAGACACTCACGCTGAGGCTGAATCCGGCGGCGTTCGAAAGGGAGATGGTGTCGCCTGTCGCGGTCGCTCCATACGAGGCTGGAATAAGTCCGGCGAGCGTGGTCGCGAGCGTCGAGAGCGACATCGGTATGATGACCTGGAAAGTCACGGGCGGAGCATTGGCGAGCGTGACGCTCCAAGTGTCCCCCACATTGGCCTGCGTGTCGACTGATGTGAAATTCTTCAGCGTGATGGTCGCATCCTTGAAGATCAACGGCACGCCCGCGGCGACGGTCGCGGTGTTCGTCCGAACGACCGATCCCGAGTGCTTCGCGAGGTGTTCGATTCCGCCGAACGTGAATCCGCTCGCATCAGTCAGCGAGAGCAGTGAGCCAACGATACTCGATCCGGCGAATCGTGCGGGCAATTGCGCCAGCAAGCGGCCCATTAGCAACTCAAAGGTGTCCCCGGCGAGCACGTTCTCGTTGTAGGTGGCGCCCCGAAGTTTCAATGTCCATCGATCGCCCGCTGTGAGAGTTCCCGTCAGGTTCACCTTGACGCTCGAGTAGTAAAGCCGGGCTGCATCAGGCGCAGTCGCGACGGGGTCATGGGCGCGCGGGTTGAGCATCGTATCACTGACGACGAACGAGTATATGTCGGCGGTTCCATTTCCGGAGCCTTGCACGCGCACATACGGAGTCTCGGAATCGATGCTGCCGCCATAGCCGGTGTTGCCGACGTTTGGATCGAAGAATGTGTAGAAAAACTGCGCGTTCTCGACCGCCTGGGCTGTCGCGATCGTATCGTTGAGCTCCGTCTCGACGATCGCCTCGGGCGCGAATACGAAGCCCGCCGTCGCGTGGTAAGGGATGCTCGCATTCAAGACGTAGTCCACTCCGTTCGGCAGTCCGCCAAACGCGAGCGCGTTGTCCACTTCGACATAATACGTGCCAGGCAGCGTGAACAGGAACTCCAGGAAGTCGTCGTTGAACGTCGTGCTGCCCTGGCCGCTCTGCGCGAAGTCGAGCGGGTTCGATCCGCCGCCGCCGCGAGCAATGAGGCGTCCGTCCTGATCGTAAATCCGCAGCAGGCTCGCCCAGATTAGCGCATCCCCGGCATCGTATCCGTGGTCGATGTCAAATGTAGCACGGACGCCGGGCAAGCCCGCGGCGATTGCCTGCGCGAGCATGCTGTTGGTGATCGTGAAGCGGTAGAAGTCCGTGGTTCCGTCGCCTGTTCCAGTGATGCTGAGGTGCGGGTGCCACTTGTCGTTACCACCATCAATGTAGCGAACGATGTCCGGATTCGAGCTCGTGCTCCAGCGACCGAGGTCAATGTTTTGCGCATTGAAGATGGAGTCATGCACCCCGACCTCACGAAGTGTCGATGTGCCGAAGTCGGCGTAGAAGGCCTTGGCGACGAACTTCGATGTGACTCCGGCGATCGGATCAAAGATGACGACGAGGTCGCTGCCGTCGGCTGTCTTGATGTCGAGCACCGAAGTATGAATTCCGCCGGAGCTGGAGTTTTGAACGAGCGCCGAGATGTTTGCGATTGCGTTGAGCGAGGTGGCAAGGGCTCCGGCCACTGTGGTCATCGCTGTGACGTTGTCGCTGACGGCGCGCTCGACGCGTCCGATTTCCACGCCCAATCCGTTCTGGAGGATGATGCGGTAGGTGCCCTGAGGTGCCACCGGGCCGGTGGTCGAGAGGGCCAGATATTTCTTGCCGCTGACCACGCGACTGATGACGCCCTCGCCGAGCACCACGAAATCGCTCGCTTCGATCACGTTCGTCGCATTTGCGGTCTGCGTGATGCTTGCCCCCGGCACTTCATCATCCGAGATGCGGACATCCATCACGTCCACGAGCTTCTGCTCGCCGTTCCGTCCGGCCTGATATCGATATTCATTTCCGTTGAGGACGATGCTCCAGATTTCGCCCTCATCAACCGTATCGGTGGCGGTGAGCCCGGCGAGCGTCACGGTTGCCTCGATGTAATGAGTTGAGCTACGCGTGATGGCCGTGACCGTCCCTGCCGGGCCGTCCGAGATTGTCGCGAGCGGCGCGAAGTGCTCGGACTCGACATTAAACGCCCCGCCGCCTGCACGCTCGATCGTGAGAGTCGAACCGCTGATCGTCGAAACGTAGCCGCGTGCGATGATCAATGACCGCAGCGCCACGGCGATCTGTGGCAGTGTCTCGCCGGCGAGCGCCGTGTGCGCGAATGTGACGCCGTCGAGCCGCAGCACCCATGCAGCACCCGCGACCGACGTGCCGGTGACTTCGAAGCTCACCTTCGTGTATGCGCGGACGGATGCGGTGATGGTGGCGTTCTGGACCGCCGAAAGCGTGAACGCCGGTCCGCTCAGTTTCACATCGTTGGTGGCGGCCACGCGCTGCACCGACACCGCATTCACCACATCATTGCGGACGGCGAAGACGAGGCCGTCGAGCACGCTGTCCGGCGTCAGTGCATAGAACGCGCCGAGCGAACTGATGATCTCATGGGTGATGCGCGAGTAGTGATTGCCCTCCTTCTTCGAGTCCGGAGTGGCGCGGACGTAAACGGCGACAGGAGTGTTCCAGTTCGAATCCGTAAAGCTCACAGTCGTGATCACATTTCCACCGGCGTCTTCGATGATGCTCTCGGCGTCGGAACGCAGGCGCAGCGTGACACCTCCGGCCAGCGGCCGCTTCGTCAGAACGACGTAATAGATGTCGCGCTCCGGACGGATGCCTCCAACTGTTCCTGCTGTCGCACCTTCTGCGACTGCGGTCTCGAAGCCGGTCCGCGCGATGAGCACGGAGGATGACTCGTCGTCAATGACCGTGACTGGGACGCCGAGGATCGCGAGGCCGTCGTATGCGCCGCCGTCCTCGCTCGTGCCACCTTGAATGACGGTGTGCTGGATGGTGAGCAACTGGCGGCCCTCCGCCACGAAGTCATCCGGCGCTGTGATGGTGATGGTCTGCGGGATAAACCAGTTCGTGCGGTCAAAGACGAGCGTCACACCGACGTCACTGCCGTTGAGTTGGATCCCCTTTGCTCCCGTGCGCTCGTCGGACTCCCGACGGGTCGGCGATGCGGTGATGCGGACGCTTTCCTCCGGCGCGCGGGTGAGGACGATCTGATACGTGTTCTGCACGAGACCGCCGGCAGTCGGAGCGGATTCGAAAACGCGGATCGGGCCGTTATTGAGTCGGACTTGAACGCCAGCGGCATCATTGTCGTACACCTTCACCGAGAGGTCTTGTGCGAAGATGGCATTATACGCGCCGTCGATGCTGAAGATGCTCTGGTCGATGACGCCGCTGTGTCCTTCGAGGCTGCGACTGACAACAATGACCGGCTTGCGATCCGGGAAGCCTCCCACGTTAAACGTATCGGTGCCGAGACCACCGACGGTTTCGAGGACGACGTTTTCCGGTGTGCTCACCACGAAGAACGTGTCGTTTCCTTCGAGCGCATCGACGGTGAGCTTCTCGATGCCGTTGTAGGTGATGAAAAGTCCGGCACCGAACACGCCCTCGGCCGTCACTACGAAGTCGTCGCCGAACTCGGTGCCGACGATGGTCAGCGTGTCAAATCCATCGCCGCCCTCGATGCGGACCGGCGCGTTGACAGTGTAGTCGATGAAGTCAGCGCCCTGACCACCGTTGATGTTGGTGAACGGCTTCTTCGGATCCTTCGGATCGACCTTCACGAACGCGCGCACTCGGAAAGTATCGTCGTCCTCTTCACCAAAGAGGAAGAGCTCCGCGAGATTGCGATACACCGTAAAGCTGTCGCGACCCGCGCCGCCGCGCAGTTCCGCCGTGGCGCTGATGCCGTTGCTGAGGTATCCCGTCGTTGTCAGCGTAGTCGGGAAGTAGTCGTCCGGCAGCAGGCCGTTGTAGGGATTCGAGGCATCGCGCGGCGATTTGTAGATCTGGCCGACCTGGAAGGTGTCGTTTCCTGCGTCGCCAAATACGGTTATCGGCGCATTGGTGTCGTCGAAGACGAATGTATCGTCGCCGTCCCGACCAAACACCGAAATGCGACCGCCGAAGGAGCCGTTGTAATTGACACGTTCAGCGCGACCATTTTTGACCGGCATCCGGGTCGCATCGGTTTCGAGCGCGACGATAGTGCCCGGACGGAAGAGGAAGAAGTCTGCGGCGAGCGTGCCGTAAATCCGCAGCGCGTCGGCTGCGTCACCGCCTTCGCTGTCGATGATGTCGATCAACGCGGAACCAGTGCCCGAGAGGCCGACCTCGTAGAAGTCATTGCCCGTGCCGCCTTCGAGCGTGAGTTTCGCGCCGATGCCGTCGAGGAATGTCTGCCGGCCTTCGACGGTGTAGTTCACGCGGATGCGGTCGTTTCCTGCGCCGCCGCGGATCGTGGTGAGACCGGTGGTACTTTGGATGTTGATGACATCGTTCGTGCCATTGAGCAGCGCGATTTCATCACCGGTGTTCACGACGGTGGTCCCGGCGTGCGTACTCTGGATGAAGAGGCGATCGTCGCCGGTGCCGAGATTCAGGACGATGGACTCGAACTCGGTGTAATCAATTCCCTGCACGAGGCCGAGGCCGGTGATACTGCGATTGGTGAGCGTGCCTGGAATCGAAGTGCTGCCGCCCGCATAGACGGTGATTTGATCGCCGCTGCCACCATTATTATTGCCGCGAATGTTCACCTGCGCAGGGAAGCCGACCATGGTGCTGTTGCCGGGCAACGCGGTATCAGCGACGCTGCCGACGAGCAGCGTGTCGCTGTTGGTGCCGAGGAAGATGTTGAGCGTCTCGGTGGTGCGGTAGTTCAGCTTTCCTCCAGGGCCGAAGAACCCGTGCGTTCCGGCATTTCCGAGTCCCGGCAATGTGATGAGCGTCGGCGCGGTGGTGAGGTAGTCGTGCGTCAGCGCGCCGCCGTTGCTCGCGGAATCGTTGTCGTCATCGATATTGATCGTGTCCACTCCAGCTTCGCCGTCCACCCGGAGTTCTGCGGTGATTTCGTTGAGCGTGCCGAGCAGGTTGTTGTTCAGGCCGGCTTGCGAGCCGACATTGATGATGTCGTTGCTGGCACCCGCGAAAATGGTGGTGAATCCAGCGAGGCGGCGGATGTCGAAGGTATCGATGCCCGCGCCGGTGCGCAGAGTGGTCGTGCCGGTGAAGCTGGAGAAGCTGGCGACGAGATTGCGAGGAACGACAGGATCGAGAACCACGCCCGCCGGGACCACTACCGGACCAATTCCCGGGGTCTGCGTGTAGCGATTGGAGCCATTGCCCGAGGAGATTTCGAGCTGCTCGACGTTGGTAAAGTTCAGCTCTGCGGCCTGCGGCAACAGCGTTCCATCGACGCGCTGCTGGATTTCGAAGTTCTGCACCTTGTCCGTGGCGAAGTAGGATGCAGGTTCGCCGCCCACAGTGAGATACGGTTCGTTGCCGAGATAGAAGGCCGGCTCGCCGCCTGCATAAGTGTCCTGCACGAACACTCCGCCGACGAGTTTGTAAACGGGTTCGCCACGAGCATGGAAGATCGGGAGTTTGCTGAGCGTGACGACTCCTGCGCTTGACACCGCTTCGTAGCCCTTCACTGCATCAAGTTGCGCTGCAAATGCCGCTGCGAGGTCGGCGAGCACCTGACCGGCGCTGACCTTGATTTCGATCTTCTGTCCGTTGAGCGTGACGGACCATGTGTCGCCCGGATTGATGCTGCCGGCAAAGGTGATCGTCCGCGTCGCTCCCGAGCCGCCAAGCGTGACCGTTCCGGCCGCCGGTGCCGCTGCTGCGAGCGTGTCGGCCACGTAGGTCTTCGGGTTGCCGGCGTCGTCGAGCACGAAGATCCACTCGCCATGATCCTTGGTGACGATCGGTTGACCGATTTGGACGAGTTCGCTGCCATTGTAGAAGATTCCGTCTCCCGCGCGGCGGACGGCCTGCACCACGACCGAGAAGCGCACCGTCGCACCCGATGCCGACGCGAGGCTCGAAGGAAGCGTCACGGTATTTCCGCTGATCTGAGCCGCGGACGGCGTGTAGTTAAAGATGTTTGAGCCGTCGTAGATTGTCGCAATCACCGATCCGGCGGCCAGCGCGCCGAAGCCGGTGATCGTGAAGGCCGGTCCTGCGGTCCATGCAAAGGTGCGTGAGAGCGTGACCTTCACGGTGACCGCGGAGGTGGACTGATTGTTTTGCGACACATTCAGCACCAGTCCGCCGGCCCCGATGCTGACGAGTTCGCTGCGTGCGAGTTTGTAAGTACGGGAAGCAGAAGTCACCTCGACCGAAACAACGTCGCGCAGGGCGAGGCCGGAAGTGACGAGCGGTAGCGTGACGTTTGCGCCGAGCGTGCCAAGCTTGAACACTTCGTTGAACGGCTCGGTGATCTGCTCGCCGCGATTGTGAATCGCCACCTGACCGGCCTGATGCAGGAACGGACTGACAATATCCACATCCAGGCGCACGCCCGATCCGAAGGCCGGGATGACGGTGACCTGATTGGTCGCGAGATTGACGCTGAACTGCGAGGGAGTGAGGGACACGCGCGTTCCATTCGTAAGCATCACGGAGACGGAGATTGCCTCGCGCGTGGTGATGTCTGTGGAAAGGTCCACGGTGACGTTTCCGCCAAGCGTGAAGTTCTTGTAGCTCTCGCGATTGCCCGGATTGGTGACCGGCACGCCGTTTTCGTCGATGGTCGGCTCGCCGCCGAGGAAGCGGACAAACTCCCCTGCCCCGCGCACGACGCGCTCGCCGTAGAAATGCGTGACGATGTCGCCCGTAGCATGGCGCAGGAAGTCGCCGGCGGCGTTGCGCAGCGGTTCGCGGGTGTAAACGTCGAGAATCAGCTCGCCGCCCGCAAACTTCAGAACTTCGCCCGTGAATGGATCGATCACCGGTTCGCCGCCGTAGTAATACTGGCCGTCGGCGATAAGGTAGTAGTTGATGTAATTCAGCTCGACCACGCCCGGGGTCGCGTTGTTCGCGGTGTCGCGGAGCGCGGCTGCGTTGACAGTGATGGAGTTATTGCCGGAGCTGTAGGTGTACTCGCTCGGGAAGAGGCCGCGTGTGACACCGGCAATCACCACTTGGAGACGGACGTCGTTGATCGTCGTGCCGCTGCGGAGTGCGAAAGTTAACGTCGCCGCGTTCGCCGGGTCGGCGAGGAACTTGTCACTTCCATGGTTCTGCGTGCGTCCTCCAATGACCCTGTCCACAGCACGGAGGAAGGTATCGAGAATCACGATGTCGCCCGCATTATTCGCGCTGTTGTCGATATTGAGCGTGTCGAAGCCCGCTGTGCTTTCGATGGTATCCACCGTGCGCTCGACCAAGGTCGTCCTCACACGCGGCACCGGCAGCAATACAGGATTTGGCGTCACCGTGGTCGTCTGGTTTCCGTTACTGTCGTAGTAGAGACGCTGTCCGGAACCGTTCACGAGCTGGACGTTGTCCTCGATGATGTTGCCGCGCTTATCGGGAATCACGACGAAGGCGGCAAACTTGCCTCCCTGATCAAAGACAATCGGTGAGAGCGTGGCGGCGGCGTATTGCTCAACCTGGATACTCACGCCCGCGGTGAGTGAAGTAATGGTCGGAATCGGCGCGGTGGACGAATTGCTGGCAAATGTGATGATCCACGGATTGCCCGCAGTGCCCGCGCCCGTCACTTTGACCACCGGCACAGCGACTCCCGGCAACGCGGCGAGCGCGGCCTGAACGGTTGCGGCGTTGGCGTTGAACGCAATGTCTCCAGTGGTCCGTCCCGCGTAAGTGAGCCTGAAGGTTCCCGCGGTCAACGTGGTCGAGATGGCCTGGTGAGCCCGGGTGTCCACATAGACGAGCGGCGCGTTGCGGAGCAGTTCGCTGAAGTCTGGATTCGTAGTCGCGACATTCACAACGCTTTCGCGGATGTGCGCGTCGCCGTCGAAGAACACACGGTTTGCGATTCCGGCGAGCGAGCCGGCTTTGATCGTCACGTCGGCCGTGGATGCCGTCAGCAATTGCGCACCCATCACCGCGCTGGAGAACGTGATGAAGTTCACGACCCACGGGTCAGCTAGCGTTCCGGAGCCGGTCACATCAACGCCGTTGATATCCGGAATATTGCTCAGCGCTGCGAGTACGGATTTGACCGCGGAGGCCGGCGCATTGAACGGAATCGCAGCAGTCGTCTGGCCCGAGAATGTCAGCGTGAAAGTGCCGGATGTCGCGCTGGTCCAAACCTTCTGCGTGAGTGTGTCGCGAACATTGACGGTATCGTTTCCAGCGCCGCCATAGATGAGCGCGAGGCCGCCGATTTGGCCGAGATGGATGGTGTCGTTGCCGCCGCCTGCGTCGATGACCACGTTTTGTCCCGGCTTGTCCGCGGTGCCCGCGTAGGTGCGAACCACGGTGTAATTGTCGTCGCCATCCGCGAGGCGCAGTTCGAGTGTCTCAAAGCCCTGCGCATCGACTCCGTAGAACGGCAGACCGTTTGCGCCCAGGCCGGTGGCGATGCCGATGCCCTCCACGCTCTGGAATTCGTCAAAGAGCAGCCTGCCGGTCTCGTCGCGATCCTGGGTGAACACCGGCGCTCCGTCCGGTTGCTCGCCGATCTGCACCATACGCGGGACACTGCTGCGGATGCGGATTTGTCCGGCTGCCGACAAGCCTTTTTGATTGTGAACGATCAGGCGATCGCCGGCGGTTTCGAACTGATCGCCGCCCACCACAATGAGGCGGCCGCGGATGCGCGAAACATCAAAGATTCCCGTGGCAGCGAACGCGAACGGCGGCGGATCGACCGTGACCTTCGCGGGCTGCACGACTTTCTCCTGCGGAACGAGGGCGCCGACTTCATAGTGGAACGTGAGGTCCGGAATCGTGATTTCCATCTGCGCGTCGAAGATGAAGAACGTTCCGAACACGAGGCGCGATTGGAGATTTGCTGGGTTGTATTGGAGAACGTTCGCGTTGCTCGCGTCGAATCGCACATTCGGATAGGCAAGACGGGCGGAGCGTTTGAGTACCTCGACATAGTTGGCGACGAAGCCCGCGGCGAGCGATTCCACGGTCTGTCCCGAGAACACCGCGCCGAGCAGGTTCACACGGAAGGTGAATCCACCAAGGTTGTCCACGCGCGGCGAGTACTGGACGATCGGCGGGAGCTGGATGCGGAAGGCCGGCGGCTGGTATTCAAACGACGGCGGATCAAACACGAGGGTCGGTGGCTGGCCGCCGATGTGGATGGTGTCATCACCGGAGCCACCCACGAGTGTCGTCTCAAAGAGCGGGCTCGTCGCGAGCACGTAGATATTGTCCGCGCCGCCGCCGCCGTCGATCTCGATGGCTTCGATGTTTGTGAAGTTTACGATGCGACCGGCACCGGCGATGTAGGTATCGGTAACGACAAACGTGTCGCCAATCGGAGTGCCGACGATGACGATCGTATCGATACCCGCGCCGCCATTGATCTTCACCGGCGCATTTTGCAGGTAGTCGTAGCGGTTTTCGCCGCCGCCGCCGAACAGCGTGGTGAGGTTGGTGATTTCGTTTTCGTCCTCCGGATTCTCGCGCAGGACGAGGAAGGTCTTGAGCAGGAAGCGATCGTTACCATTGCCGCCGTCGAGATAGAGGACCGCGCGGTTGTGGTTTACCTCGAAGCGGTCGTTCTGATCGCCGCCGAGGATGGTGAGCGGCGCGGAGTTGCCGTTGGTGAGGTTGTCGGTATCGACGACCGGCACGCCATCCGGGAATTCAAGCGTGCGATTGCCGGTATCGGGCTTGAGCGGGACGGTGGCGATCGAAATGTCGTCGTCGCCGGAGCCCATGTCGATGACGGTGTAAACGACGGTGTCGTTCGAGAGGAAGGCGTCGGATCCTGCGAGACCGTTGATGCGGACGCGGTCGATTTCGCGATAGCTGAGGATGTCGCTCGACGCCTTGGTGCGGTCGCCGACCGTCAGAGTGCCGACGCGTTGCGCGCCGACTCCGAATGCATCAAGCGTGATTTGGTCCGGCCCGTTCGTGCCATTCACGATCAACTCGTCGCGGCCTGCAGTGCCGCCCGAGTCATCTATGGTGATGCGGGTCGAGTTCGTGCCGTTGAGATTGATGATGTAGTATTCATTCAATCCACCCTCGGTGCCGATGGTGATGCCGCGGTTGTCGAGCGTGACGGTGCCGGTGAACGGATTGACTGTAAACGTTCCCGCGCCGACCCGAATGAAGCCGTCCACGTCGTTGACAACCATGACGTTGTTGCCGTTGCCGCCCTTGAGTTCCGCGTGTTCGAAGATACGCGCATTGTTACCGGGATTGAGCGTGCTTTCGAGGATGGACGAAGCAGACCACGTATCGCCGCCATCGCGGAGCGTAAAGCTTACCGGTGCGCCCAGCGCGAGGTATTCCGGATCCTCGGCTGCTTTCAAGCGGGCTTCCTCAGCCTGCTCGTCGAGGCTGTTGGCCTTGAAGAAGGTGCCGCCGCCGACCATGTTGGCGCTGTTTGCCGTGATCTCCGGCATCACGAAGTCGGCACCCGTCGGGGAGAAGGTGACCACCCACGGTGCCGTGTGAGTGCCGTCGCCGATGACGCTGAGATTCGCCCCGGCGATCGCGCGCAGTGCAGTCTGAACGGCGGAAGCGGATGCGTTCCATGCGAGCGGAACGGTCGTCGCGCCACGGTAGCTGAGCGTGAATGTGCCGCCGGTCGCGTTGCTGGAAATCTTCTGCACGACATTCATTGTGCGCGGGGTCTTCGGCGCGATGGAGACGCTTTCCTCCGGTCCTTCGAGGACTGGAATTCCCTGAATGGTCGGGGCTATGGAGACAAAGAGCACACGCCATGGCGATTCCGGCGTTCCGCTTCCCGTCACGGTCACGTCGTTGATTTCGCCGAGGGCTTCGAGCGCGGCTTCGACGGTGGACGCCGTCGCAGTGGCCGGATCGATTGCAGAAGTGAGGACGTTGTTAAAGCTGAGTTGGAACGGAGCAGAGCCCGGAGTCACGGAGATCAACTGCACGTCATTCGCCGTGTAATGCGTGCTGGTGGAGACAAACACCCGTCCGTCGCCAAGGACCTTGCCGATGACGAGGTAATTGCCAAACAGGCCGAAGTCCGCGTCCTGCGTTTCCACGAGCGTATCGTCGCCGCCCGCATCGATGAAGGAATCGAGCCCTTCGCCGCCGCTCACACGGTCATTGCCGGCACCGCTGTTCAGCGTGTCGTTGAATTTCGAACCGGTCAGTTCGTCGTTGCCCTCGCCTCCAATGAGTGTGAGCACCGCACGATCGAACTCCATGCCGCTCGCGGTGATGCGGTCGTCGCCGAGTCCGGCATCTACGACCAGTCCATCGCGCTCGCCGCGTTTGCTGTTGAGGGCGGTCACCGTGTAGCTGTTCTGACGGATCACATCGATGGCCTTGTCGTCGGAAGTCACCGTGAACACATCGGCGAGAGCGCCGCCGTTTTCGTCGTCACCGCGGATCAGGAGCGTATCGACGGAACGGTCGTCGGAGTAAACGAAGTTGGGTTCCTCGATCGTGGTATCGTCAGCCGTGTTTCCAGGAGTGGCGTTGTCGCTGATCGTGCGGGTCGTCGTGCCTTGCTGCGTGGCCTGGCGCCCGTAATCGACCGTGATGCGGCTCACGCCCGCACCGTTGAGGCTGCCGATCTCGATACTATCGCTGCCGGTGCCGGCGTCGATCTTCAGGCTCTCAACTCCATTAGCCTTGATGCCGGTAGTCGGGCTGGTGGAAACCGAGAACTGGCTCGCGGCGCTCCGGCTCACGACGATGCGGTCTCCGCCGGCGCTCGCTGTGTATTCGAGGCGATCGCTGTCGCCGCCGTCCGCCCCAAAAACCTCGCTGCCGCCGGCCGAGATTCCGAGGCGGATGATATCGTCCCCTGCCCCTCCATAAATCATGTCCGAGCCGCCGCCGCCGACAAGCAGGTCGTCTCCGCCGCCGCCGCGCAGTTCATCCGATCCGCCGCCGCCGTAGATTTGATCCTTGCCCTCGCCGCCGTCGGCAATGATCCGTCCATTGCCCCGTTGGAAGATGTAGTCATCGCCGATGCCGCCGTTAACGGTGACGAGTGGCGCATTGCCCGTGATTTGCACGATGTCGTTGCCGTCGCCGGTGTTGAAAGTCGCATTTGAGTCACCTGCGTAGATGATGTTGTCGTTTCCACCGAGCGTATTGAGCGTGATTGGGGATGTGAGTCCCGGTCCAATCACGAAGTCGTCGTCACCCGAGCCGACAATAACGTTGTTGAACGCGTCGCGAATCGGATCGCTGCCGTTCGCGACGATTTCCGACACGTGCTCGAAGACATTCGTACGACCCATCGTGGTGACTTTAACGGTCTCGTCTCCGGCCGTTCCGCCGATGTGCTCGATGGTGTAACTCTCAGCCCTGGCTCCCTCTCCGATACCGCGGTTCGAATTGCGCGCGCCGGTGTTGAGGACGAGCCGGCCTCCGCTCCACGAACGCGTGTTGTTTTGATCACCTGCGAGGAACACCGGCTTCGGAAGTTCCAGGTAGCCGATGGTGAACGTGTGCGAGAACGTGATGCTGAAGAAGAAGAAGTCGATTTTGACCGAAAGCGAAAGCTGGATCGGTATGGTGCCCTGCCCTTCCGCATGGAAGCGCGCATCCAGGCTGACACCGAGAGGGAAGCCGAAGATGTAGGCGCGGACGTAGCCGGAAAGATGGAGGTCAAAGAGGAAGTAGTCGTTGCCGAAAGTGTCCTTCGTGACGATCGATGTGATCGAGAAGTGGACGCCGCCGGCGATGCCGAAGAAGTCGTTTCCAATGCTCAGGCGACCATCGACTGCCACGCTGAAGCTGCCGCTCGAATCCAGCCAGCCGACCACGGTGAGTCCGGCGAAGCCGAATAGATTGACGCCGGCCGAGAAGTCGAAGCGCCACGAGTTGAACGCACTGACACGGATCGAGAAGCTCGCGTCGAACTTGAGGATCTTGAGGATCTCCACGTGACCACTGAGTCCGAGGTAGAATCCGACAGGGACGCCGTCACGGGCAGCTCCGGTGGTATTGAGTTGGAAACGTCCGGATGCCTCGATCTCAAAGACCGCAACGTTGGCGCTAACGCTCACGCCCACATCGAGCACGATGCCCGACGAATAAACCGCCGCGAGTCCGTGGGCCTCGAACGCCAGTCCGCCGAGGTAGAATGACACATCGAACCGGATGCGGATGCCGTCACCGCCGATGTAAATCTGGATGCGGCCGTCGCCGCGGGCAAAGCCAAGGAAGGTCACGGATCCGCCGATATCGATCAGCAATCCGGGCGCGATCGTCATCGGGCCGAGGGTCTTCGTGCTTCCCGTGGTGTTAATCTGGAACGTGGCACCGACCGAGAATTGCAGACCGACACTTCCACCGAAGCTCGCATCCAGCGAGAGAGTCAATCCCGCCACGAGTCCGCTGCGATTGATCTGGAGGGCGCCGTTCACACTGACACTTCCGAGCGGTCCGATCTGCGCACTGGCCTCGGCGATGACCGTGAGTTCGTCCGGACTGAGTGTGAATTCAAACTTGCCGTTCAGCGTGATCGTGTTTGCAATGTTCAGCGAACCGCGCAGCAGCAGATGCACGCCGGTCGGGACGGTCACGGTGCCCACGACAAGTTTGTTGTTTGCATCGCGCACAAAACGACCGGTCGCGGTATCGATCGTGAAGGTCTGGACCTCGTTTCTCGTGTTGCCGTTTGAGAACGTGCTCACTTCGAGCAGGAACTCGCCTTCGAAGCGGACGCCCGGGATGCCATTGGCAACGAGGATGAGATAGACGCGACCGACGAGTCCGTTCTTCTCGAAGTTCAGCGGATCGGTCGGATCCACGAAAGCTGTGAAGTTGACCGTGCCCGAGACTGCTCCGAGAACCGGGATGGTGCCGCCAACAGCGCCCGTGACTCGGAGCTGTCCACCGCCGCTTCCGGCTACGACCGCGACTTGGAGGAAGCCGGTGAGGCTTATGACCTGCGCGATGACAAGCTCGGCCTGAATGGTGAGGACAAGGTAAATTGCCGGGCTGGCTCCAGGAACCGCTTGTCCATCGAGGCCCGGCGCGCCGCCGAAGATGTTGATGCTCGTCGGATCGCCCGGTGAGAGCAGCGGCAGGAACGCATCCGGAATGTTGAAGATCTGGTCGGCAAGTGTCGTGTTGAACATTACCGAAATCGAGCCGCTGATGTTCACCAGGTCGCCGACGCCCGGGATGCCGATGCCGCGTTCGCCGCTGACTTTCAGGTACCCTGCGATGCCGGGGATTTCGCCCGGACGGGTCGGGACGCCGACAATCACCATGAGGCCGGTCGCCTTGCCATAAGTCGTGGAGCCGACGGTCAGTTCCGCATCGATGAAGATCTCAAAGCGCTCATTCGTAATGCGCATGTAGAACAGACCACGGGCGCGGAAGAGATCAGTGTCGCTGCCCGGCGGACGGATGACGGCGGAGGCAAACAGCTCCAGCGAGAACGAGTTCGCAGGCAGGATGTAAGTCCGTTCCAGCGGTCCGCCGTTGGGTCCAATGCCCGGGAGTTTGATCGTCTCGGTCTTCGCGACTCCCGTCGTGTTGATCTGGAGCGTGCCGCCGGCGTCGAGGTAGAGGCCGTATTTATTGAGCGTGGTGAAGTTGCTCTGCAACGTCGCGACGCCCCATAGCTGCGGCGCGGGTCCGGTGGTCCCGCTCATGTCGAGCACGAACCGGCCCGCGGTGGATCCGACGGTGCCGAGTTTGAAGATCTTCAGTGAGCCGCTGAAGTCCAGCAACAGCGTCTTGCGGGTGTAATCGATCTCGATGATGACCTCGGCCTTCGCTTCAACGAGCGGCTCACCGAGACCGGGTAGCGTGAGCGTGATGGCACCGCTGATTTCGATGAAGAACGATGATGCCTGCGTGATGACCTGCAGTTTGTCTGTGCTGGCGACGCCGTTCGTGCCCTTCGAGTCCTGCCAGCTTCCGTCGATGAACGCTACGTTGAGCACTCCTGCATCGAACTGGCCGGCGAACGAGTAGCGCCACGTATTGGTTCCTGCGAGCGCGCCGGGCTGCGTCGGTGTGCCGTTGACGACGACGTTTTCACCGTTGGCCCCGGTGAGGCGGAATTCCGGCGTCGAATCTGTGATGGACGCGACATTGAGCGTGTTCGTTCCCGCAGGCGTGAACGTGACGTCGATATACTGCTGGCTATTGAGCGCCTCGCGGTCCGCAGTCTGGCCCTTGATTGGATTTTTGATGGTGGCGCGTCCGACCTGCACGGCAAAGACCTCGGTCTCCGCAAGGTTGCCGATTCCCGCCATATCGCGGAAGGTGTTCGCCACGTATTCGACCGTGTAAGTGCCCTCGGAAAGCGCTGCATTAAAGCGATAGCGCCATGTGTTGGTGCCGCGTCCGTCGATGATCACGCGCTCCGGCGATCCGGTGAACGAAACCACGGTGCCGGCACTGTCCTTGAGCACCACTTCGTCGCCGCCGATGCTGTTTGCATCGAGCGTTCCGCCCGCTGGTGCGCGGAATGTGATTTCGATAAAGCGTCCGGTGACCGGGTCATTAATCGCGTCGCGACCGATGCCGCCGCCTGCCATCGGCAGGGTCACATCGGCAGTGCTGCCGGTGACCGTGATCGCCTGCACAGTGTCCAGGTTTCCATACGTGCCGTCACGGAATCCGGCACCTGTGCCGTTGTTATACGGCAGGAAGTGGACGTTGACCGTGCCGACGGAAAGGTCGTTGGTGAGGAAATAGCGGAAGCGTGTCGAACTGGCGGCACCGAGTTGCGCCGGGACGCCATCCACGGTGACGCCGCCGGTTGTCGCGCCGAGACCCTCAAGCGTGAACTCCGCACCGGCATCGATGATGGTCGCCTTATCGATTGTGCCGCCATTTGTCGGCGAGAAGTTGATGTCGAGGTATCCGCGGTTTGCCGGGGTAATATTCTCGGACGTGCGCGCAGTGGCGGCGGTGCTGTTCACCGTCCAGCTTCCAGTATTGAATGAAACACTTACCGGACCGGTCGAGCGACCAGTGAGCCAGTAGCGGTAGGTGCGCTCGCCACCGACGGCGGTCCCGACAAATACCGGAGCCTCCGAGGTGTCGAGCAGCACGCCCGAGCCGGACACGGAAATCTCCGCGTCATCATCGGTGATGCTCGCATCGTCGGCAGCAACGGTGCCCGGGAACAGGATGTCGATGTAGTTGCGGCTGTTAATCTGATTGACGTCAATTGTGCCGCCGGTGGCCGGATTTGCAACGGCACCTGTCGCACCCTCCACGACAAACTTCGAGGTCGCCGCAATGTTGCCCACGCCCGGCGTGGAACCGCCGTTTGCGTCGAGCTTGTCCGCGGTCTTGAATCCGTCGCCGGCGCCACTGAATGTCAGCACATTCACAGTAACCTCTCCGGTCGCGAATTCGGTGAACCCGGCGCTCGTGATGTAGTAGCGGAATCGCGTTACGCCCTTGCTCTCAATGGCCGCTGCGACTTCATCCACATTGGCACCAGTCACCGGGCTGACGGTGAGCGCGCCATCCGCGCTAACAATCGATTCCAGCGGAACCGGGACACCGTGGACGGTGTAGGTGCTCGTTCCCTGGCTGACGGTGATTTCCGAACCGGCATCGAGAATCGACGCGTAGTCAAGCTTCTGGCCGGGAGGCGCGTTGAAGACCACATCGACAAACGGCTTGTTGAATCCGGACGTGCTGCCCACGGGGATATAGCTGCCGGTGTCGCGGGTGTTGACCCGAACGATATCGATCCGGCCACCGCTTGGGTCGGCCACCGAGAGGGTCGGCTTGACATCGGATGCCGTGCCCGAGGACGCGGATGCCACGTCGAAAACGAGCGCCTGACCACCAGCATTCCGGAAGCCCATCTTGAGCTTGCCCTGGATGGTGAGCAGGCGGAATTGATCCGGAATGTCCGCGAGGAACAGCACGACCACGGTGCCGGTCGAGACCTTGGAAAGATCCGCATAGAGCTTCGCGCTGAGGCTGATCTGGTCGGCCGCGAAGTTGAGTTTTCCACTGACGAGGAACTTTCCGTCGGTACTGATTTTCAGCGTAATCTGGCCGTTGAATGCCTGCTGCGAAGTGTAAATCGAGAAGATCTTCGCACCGCCCGTGATGGTCATCGGCGCCGTAAAGGCGGCCGCAAATCCGTTCTTAATCGTGCCGGCCTTGATGGCGTTGTACTGGCGGACGACCTGGTTCTTCACGTCGTCGAGCCATTGACCCGGATCGACCGCGACATTTTCGCTAAAGGCCGGCTTGCGAAGATCGAGCGGGTCTTCAATGGACGGCAGCGATTTGAAGAACTCAACTCCGGCGGTGAAGTCGTTGATCGCGAGTCCGGTATTCGGCTCGAGGACGATGCCGCCCGGGACCGACGCATTGATGAGCACACCAAGTGGCCCGAGCTCCGACAGCGCGAGCCGGATGGTGAGGCCGCCAATGCCCGGAAGTGAGATGCCGCCTTGTAATCCGAGGAAGAAGACGCGGTCGGCGACCGGCGTGAATGTGTCTGTCGACGCGATCAGCTGACCGCTGGAGCTGAGCTTGAGTATGCCGCCAATGAGGCCTGCGTTCACTTCGCCGCCAAACATCTTGCCGCTCACGCTCACGCCAATCGCAGCGATGTCAGTAATCGGGAATTCTCCGCGCAGAAGCTTGCCGATATCGATCTTCACGCCTTCGATTGCGCCGCCAAACGTGAGGCCCTTCAGCCCCTGCAGACCGGTCACGCTTGCGGAAAGCGTGAGCACGAATTCCTCGGGATGGTTCTCAATGTCGCGCCATGAGATGCCGAGCTCCGTGATCTTGATCGGCAGCCAGCTCGGCCACTTGAAGCTTTCGCCGGTCGCCGCACCAATGCTCAGGACGACTCCGAATCCAGTCAGCGCTTTGAACGATCCATTTCCAAGAATCGCAAAATTGCGCGCCTCTCCACCAATGATGAGTCCACCAATTTTGACCTCCGCTCCAATCTGTCCGACACGCAGCATTTGCTCGGTTCCCGTCGCGCTTGTGTCGAGGCGGATGTCGCCCGCGATGAGTGTGAGGACGCCGCCGATTTCGACGCGGAGCGTGTCGAGGTCGAACTTGAAGGCGTCGATCTTGCCGTTGTTGAAAGTGAGAGTCGCGCGCAGCGCCTCGGTATCCGGGGCCGAGGGGAGGTCCTTGCCGGGCTCGGCGGAGAGGCGGTCAGTGATGCTGGCTGTGAATGCTCCGCCGCCCGGGAAGAGCTTCGCACCGCCGCTCGCGATGAAGATGGAGCCGTTGAAGACGAGCGGGTTCTCGGCGTCGAAGTTGACCGAGAAGTTTGTGACACCGACGCGGATGTCATCGAACTCGAGAATGCTGCCGAACCGAATCTTGCCAGCTGGCGGTGGTGTGGAGCCGGACGGCGTGACTCCCTGCTGGAGACCGTTGCCCATCGTGGCGGGCGTCGGCACGCCGCCATACTGCAGGATGGCCTGACCAATCGTGAAGCCATTCTGCCGGACAACGAGTCCCGGAATAATCGTGGGTGGGCCGCGCGGAGAAGCCGTTCCAATGGGAGTCGCGTCGCTGGCCATTTCATCCGGTGTCGGGTCGCGGTTGACCTGCGAGGATGTGTCGAATGGACGCAGCTTGCCGATGACGTTGAGCGGAATCACAGTGATATCCGCCTGATACACGCGGAGAATCTCCTGATCGCGCGTGCCTGCTGGATCGTAGGCGATGCGGATGCCCTGCGCGGCAATGGTGAGGACGTTTGGCACCGCCACGTTCAGCGACTGCACCGCAAAGCTGAACTTGCCGGGCACGTTAATGTCCACATTTCCGCTGAGCAGTCCAAATACATCCACCGCCACGTCGAATGTTCCGCGCACTCCGAGCAGGTCGGCTGTGATGCCGCTGCCGGTCTGCTGCGCCGTGCTCGGTTGTGCCGGTGCGGGTTGTCCAGGTGTCGTCGGAGCCGCCGAGTTGCCGCCAAATGCGAGCGAACCGCGGTCCACGCCGATGGCCACGGTGATGACGAGTTTGCCGTCCTTGAATCCGAGCTTGTCGATGCCGATTGCCGGGCCTTGCAGGGTGAGCGGTCCGATCTTGATTGGCGCGCCTTCCACCGGTCCGGTCTGCGGCGTGGCATCAATGGTGAAGCGTTCCTGCTTTGGCGCGTTCACCGCGCCGGCCATTGTCCGGAATCCAGCAAAATGGAGCGGGCTGGCCGGGTTCGCGTCGGGCGAGATAAAGTCCACGAAGACTTCCGCCGGTGTGCCGTTTGTGCTTCCGCGGAAAAGCCCCACGGTGTTGGACGGGTTGGAATCCTTGAGGTAGTAGCGGTAGGTGTTGCCCGAGATGAGCAGTGGCTGTCCGACGAGTTCGGGGAATCCATTGGCGTCCACCTTGATGTCCCCCACTCCGTTGCCGCTGAACTTGAATTCATTTCCATCGATCGTCGTGCGGTCGATGAGGCTGCCATCCTGCGAAACAAACGTCACGTCCACCCACTGGCGCGCATTGATTCCGCCGAGCTGGACGGTGCCCACTGGGTTTACGAGCTGTGCGCTCGCTCCAGCCACATTGCCCGGTGCCGTGGAACCGTCTGCATAGCCGACGGCGAACGGCAAATAGACGACTTCCACGTTTGCGCCCGCCGGGATTGTGCCGGTGTAGCTGTAGCGATACGTATTTGCCGGCAGGCCGCCCGGCTGCGATGCAATCGGGTCGGCGGAGACGGTGACGCCGGCAATCGGCGCGCCGTTTACCTTGAGCGAAATTTCCGCGAGTCCGTCAGTGAGTGTCACCGGGTTGATGGCCGAGGTACCGACTCGGAAGAACGTGATGTCGAGCGTGCCGCCTGTGCCACCGGAGTTCGGACGGATGAGCGACGGTGCCAGGAATTTCGACATGGCGACAAACGTCTCGGTCCGTGCGAGCGCGCCGATGTTGTTCACGTCGGTGAAGGCGCCCGCGGTGAAATTGAGCGTGACGCTGCCCGCGTTTAACGTGCCGCTGAAATTATAGCGCCACGTGTCGGTCTTCGCATCGATAAGGGTTGGAGCACCGGTGAGGGTGATTCCCGAGGCGCCACCGTCCACCTGCACCGTAAATTCGTCGCCATTGACGCTGCTCGCCTTGATCGCAGCTCCGGTCGGAGTTTGCAGGACGACGTCGATGTAGTGCTTCGTATTGATGTCCGCAAGATCGACGAAGCGGGTGCCCGCCGTGAAGGCCTGCGTCTCCGCCATGTTGGCGATGTTTAAATTGTCGCGCCATCCCTCGGCGAGGAACTCGAGCGTCACTGCGCCTTCCGGAATGTCGCCGGTAAATGAATAGCGCCAGACGTTGGTGGTGCCGATGCGTTTCGGGATGCCGTTGATCGTCACCGCGGACGGCGTGAGTCCGTTCACACGAAGGACAAATTCCTGCGCCGAGTCCTCAATCGAATTCACGTTCATTCCCGCGCGATTCGGATCGTTAAACTGGATGTCGATGTAGTGGCGGCGATTTAGCGAGGCGCGATCCGCGAGCACGCCGGCGACCGGGTCAAAGAGGTCCGCAGTCAGCGGGAGCACCGTCACCGGGCCGCTCTGGAGCGAGATGCTCTGGCCGAAGATGGTCGCTCCGTTGACGCGCAGCGTCTGGAGTTGGAATCCGTCCTGACCGCCGATGGAGAAGATTGCAGTTCCCGAGATGGCAAACGCCGTGGTGCCGTTGATATTGATCCGAACTTCCGCCGGACGCTCCGGCGTCGCAGGGTTGCCGCCCGATGCAGGAATTGCAGGGATGCCCGTAACCGCGACCTGCACAGCACCGTTCGGCTTCTTGGTAAAGGTCATGCGGCCTTGAAGCGAGAAGATATCCGAGACGCGGAAGGTCAGGTCGCCGCGGAAGTCGAGCACGTCGCTTGTCGTTGTGAAGCGATTCATCAAAATCGGATCTGCTCCGGGCACGGTGATGGTCGTCGTCGCGGGAATCTGGACGCCGGAATCATTATAGTCGATGACCGCGGTACCGGTGACGTTCAGATCGGGGAGTCCGATGAGCCGGATGGTGCCTTCGGCATGCAGAGCGTATTTCGTCACCCCGCCGACGTTGAACTTGATCAATCCTAGCCGGCCATTTGTGAGCAGCACACCGACGGCATCCGGGTTCACCGACCCGTCCGCCTTGGTGTAAGGACCTTGGCCGAGGAAGATTTCGACCCCTGCAGCTCCGACCGAACCGGTGGCATTCGTGAGCCCGGCTGGCGCTGAGCCAAAGCTCAGACTGCCTTCGATGCTGACGAAGTCGCCGAGAACGATCTTTAAATCCTGCACGCCGACCTGGAAGAAGGGCCGCGTGCCGGTCTTGACCTCCGATGCGGTAAACTTCAACGGCACCGTGCGTCCGCCGATTTCGAGAATTTCATCGACCGGCGTCGGCGATGTATTGAATCGCACCACGACATTTCCGCCGATACTCGCTCCGCCGCCGGCCACAGCGACAACACCGTTGATACTTCCCGCGACGCCGTCCGGCTTGATAATGAGGACTGCGCCAGCTTCGCTAATGATCGGCAGATCATCGCCACTCGTGCTCTTGAACGAGAGACCGACTGCGGCGAGACGCGTAATCTTCGAGCCATCGACGCGGGTGCTTTGGTCAAAGTAGAAGCTGCCGCGAAGTTCGAGTCCCGCGAACGTGGCGACGGCGTCGGTGAAGGAGACACGAACATACGGGCCGGCGGGCACATTGATACGGGTGCTGGTGCCGTTGAGCAGGAATGTCTGATCGACTGGAGCCCGCAGAGTGTTCAGCGCAAATCCCACCGTTCCCGAGAGGGCAAAGTCCGGCACGGTGACGGAGGCCTTCACCGAGAGCGATGCGGCGAGTCCGCCAGGCAGCAGAACGAGTGCGCCGTTGCCCTCGGTGAGCGAGACGAGTGGATTGCCGCTTTCGTCGTTGAATGCGAGCGAGACGTTGGTCGCGATGATGCGGACGATTTGCTGGCCCTGTGGATTCGTGATGCGCTCGAATGCGAAGTTGCCGTTCAGCGTCGTGCCGAGGACGGTGAGCATCACATCGGTGGCCTCGACGCGGATGTAAGGTCCGGCGGGCAGTGTGAGCGTATTCAGCCCGGCACCGGTGATGATGTCGGGTTGCGTCGTCGCGCCCGTGGCAGTTCCGCTCAGTCCGAGAATCCCCGCCGCGCCGAGCCCGTTGAGACCGGCAACGGTGAGGCGTTTGCCGGCACTGATGGTGGACGAATCGGTGAGCTTGATTTGGTCGCCGACCAGTGTCGCGACAAGCTTGTTCGTTCCGGTGTTCGCGGCGTTCGTGTTGATGCGCGTGAGGATGTCCTGAATCGTCGTCGCGCCGCCGAGGTTGACGTTCCATGTGACTCCGTCGCGGCGGGTGATCTTGAGGTGCGCGTCGTTTTGCTGAGTCGCGGCAAAACCGGTCGCCGCAGCCTGCCCGGATGCGGTGAGCGCAAACGTGGTCGCAGTCGGGAGGTACGCACGCAGGCGGATGTTCGAGCCGGCGAGTTCGGCGCGGACTTGCGAACCGACTCCGGCAGTCGCCAGCGCGGCATTGAAGTCGGCGACGAGGTCCGCCGTCGTCGTGTTGGAAGCCATGTCTGCGGCGAGCACAGTGACCGGCGTAGCGACGCCGTTTACGCTCACGGTGAATGTCACGTTCGAGGTGTATTTGCCGTTCGCCGGAGCAGCCTTGGTAGCGGTGATCGTGAGTTCGATTGGCAGCCCGTCGCCGCCCTTGAGATCCTTGAGCAAAGTCGCCGTCGTGATCGGAGCAGCCGCAGGCAACGCCACGGGCTGCGCGGTGGTCGCGGTGTTGATGCGCAGCGTAAACGTGCCGGTGAGGCTGATGTCCGGGATATTCTTCACCGCGACATCCGCACCAAGTTCACCAGCGACTCCGGCATTCGTGATGACGAACGAGCCGTGCCCGTTTGTGAGGCTTACAAATTCCGTCGTTCCGTTGCCGAGGCCGAGGCTCACGTTGGATGCCATTATGCGGACGACCTGATTCGGCGCGGTGCCGGATTTCTCAAACGAGAAATTGCCCGAAAGCGTCTGGCCGCCAATCGCCATCTGCACGTCCGTGCCGGAGACTTTCACATACGGACCGGCCGGGACGTCGATGCTGAATGCGACCACCGATGAGCCGGTAATGACGCCCGTGGCGCTGCTCTGTGCGATGCCGAGCGCTGAGGCGGTCTTGGAAGAACCAACTGCCGCAACCGTGAAGCTACCCGCACCGGTGGTCGCGTCGGTGAGCTTGAGCGTCTCGCCATCGAGTTGCGCCATCTGGCTTCCGGCAGCGGCGTTAATCTTTGCAATGATGTCACCGAGCGTGAGCGACCCGACGAGATTGACTGTGAACGATGTTCCGTTGCGGCGGGTGATGTTGAGATGCGGTCCGCTGGCCTCGACCGGAATTCCGAGTCCGCCGCGCAGTTCGCCGAGCAGTGCGTCTTCGTTGGCTGTTCCGACCGTGAATGTCTCAATGACGCGCGCGGCGCCGGTGTTGACCGCCACACCGAATGTGCCGCTGAAATCAACTCCCGGAACATTGAGGTCCACGGTGGCGCTGAAGCTGCCCGCGACGACCGTTTGCGCGCCGACTTTCTTCACCACGAGTCCGCCACGACCGCGGCTCACGACGACGAAATCGGTGGTTCCATTGCCGAGTCGCAGCCCGACATTGGCCATCGCGATGGTCATGACATTTACCGGCGCGGCGACCGTTCCGATGTTCTTCTTCTCAAAGCTGAAGTCGCCCGTGAGTTCCTGGCCCGCGAGGCTGATGGTAATCGCGGCGGCATCCACGCGGAGATACGGTCCGGCGGGCAGCGCGAGCGTCACGGTTTCGCCGCCGACCGAGAAGCGCTCGTTGACTGCGCCGATGGTGTTGTTGATCGCGAGCTTCAGTGTTCCCTGGAAGAGCGGCGTGTTTGCCGGGTTGCCATCCACGTCGATGGTCACCGTGCCGCCGATTTGGCCCGCGATTCCACCGGCCACCGCTGGCTTCGCGGGACTGGTCGCAGTCGCAGCCTGCGCAGGAATCGCAGGACGCACGACGAAGTTTGCACGGCCACCGGTGAGTGTGAGGAAGTTCGTCGTGCCATCGCCGAAGCTCAGGCTCACATTGCTCGCTGCGATACGGATGATTTTCGCGGTTGGCGTGACGGCGACTTGCTCAAAGCTGAAGCTGCCCGTGATCGTTTGTCCCGCGATGGTGAGCGCGATCGGCGCGGTGCGTCCGAGTTCCACACGCAGGAACGGACCGGCAGGCAGAGCCAGAGTCACCGAACTGCTCGCGCCGGTCGGGATCGTGGCGTTGACCGCTGCGGTCGTATTGTTAATGAGCACGTCCACTCCGCCGGTGAAGCTGACTCCCGGGATGGAAATCGTGACCTGCGCACCGAACTGTCCGGCGAGTCCGGCTGGTGTGATGAGGAATGCGCCGGAGCCCTGCGTGACCGTGACGTACTCCGTGGTGCCGTCGCCGATGTGAAGTTCAACATCCGTAAATCCGAGCCGGACGATCTTCTTCGCCGGAACCGCGCCTGCCGCCGGTATGGTGACCTGCTCGAACGCGAAGTCGCCCTTGAGCGTCTGACCCGCTACGCTCAGCAACACGTCGTCGCCCGTGATCTTGAGATATGGTCCGGCTACGAGATTGAACGTCTTCGGCGGCGTGGTGACGAGCTGGCCGCCGATGCGCGCATTGCCCGCTGCGGTCGAGCCAGCGATGAGTTTCAGGTCGGTCGCTGCGGTAAATCCGTTCAATGCCGAAATCACCGGAGCTGTCGCACCAGCGCCATTGTCCACAATCTTGATGCGACCGTCGGCGGTGAGGCTTGCGACAACCGGCGCGGGAGTCGGCGTGACTGCGGCGGCAGCGGCGTTGATCCGCGAAATAACGTCGTCGAGCGTCAGCGCACCGCCGAGATTCACGTCGAAAGTTCCGCCGCCGCTGCGTGTGAGGCGGATGTGGGAATCGGATGCCTTCTCGCCATTGATTCCCATCACACCCGGAATTCCCGCAGAGAAGCTCGTGACCGTCGAATCGATGACGCGGAACTCAATCGATGTGTTGAGTGCGACGGCCTGGACTTTTGTATTGATGCCCGCCGTGGTGAGCGCGGTATTCAGTCCGGACGCAAGTTGCGCGAGTGTCGTATTGGTTGCGTGATTTGGCAGCGGAACGAGAGTCGTCAGACCGTTGAGCGTGAAGCTGAACGTCACCGCGGCACCGGCGTTCCATTTTCCTGCGGCCGGGAGCGCATTGACCACCTGAACGAATGTCGAAGCTAACGGCGTAGTGCCTGAAAGGGCGATACCCGGAACGCTCGATTGCGTGACGGTGAACGAATTCACGGCGGTATCAGTGAGGCGGAAACGCAGTTGCAAACCGCCCGCTCCCGGCACTTCCTCGGCGACAATCTTGCTGCCGAGTCCTGCGGTCGCGAGTGATGCATTCCAATCCCCGACCAGCGCCGTCTCATTGCTGTTGCCCGATTGAGCACCGGCCGTGACGGTCACGGTCACCGGCGAACCATTGAGTGCAAAGGTGACCGTCGCGTCCGCGCCGTAGCTGCCGTTCGATGGGATGACCGACGTGGAGGTAAAGGTGCGGGCCGTAATGCCGAGTCCGAACAATGCATTGATGCTGAGCGAACGGACGGATGGATCAATCGCGGTAAACACGACGGAGCCACTGCTGAGGCTTGCGGAAATTTTCGAATCGAGTCCAGCGGTGGCCAGTGCGCTCTGGATGTCTGCGAGCAGCGCCGCAGGTTTGTCAGTCGCCGTGGCGTTATTCGCCTGCGCTTCCTGCGAGATGGTGACAGTCTTCACCACTCCGTTGATCTTCACGAGCAGCGTGATTGACGGCACGGAGTTCGGCGACAGCGGGTCGTCAAAGCGTCCCGAAGCCGGCAGCGGCACCGTCGTCGTAAGGCGCACTGCATTTCCGACGCCCGCGCCCGAGTTGAGCAGCGTGAGGACCGTCGTTCCGTCGAGCGTGGAGAACGTGAGTTCCTCGTTCACCGCATTTGCGCCGGTATTGATCGTGAGGCCGAACGTTCCCTGGAACGTCACCCCAGGGACGTTGAGCGAAACCGTTCCGCCGAGGGTGCCGGCCATCGAAGCTGGAACCGCAGGATTTCCGCCGCTCGCAGGTTTTGCAGGGAGCAACAGGAAGAAGCCGCTGCCGCCGGTGAGCGTTACGATGTCCGTCGTGCCGTCGCCAATCGCGAGGCGGATATTGTCGAGTTTGATGCGGGTCTGCTTGGTCTGCGCGTTTGTGGCCGGGTCGGTCTTGGTGATGGTCTCAAATGCAAAGTCGCCGCTGAGGGTTTGGCCGGCCACGCTGAGATTGATGCCTTTGCCCTCGACGCGGACATACGGCCCGGCAGGCAGGCTGACCGTGATGGTCTCGCTTCCGGCAGTAAATGTCTCGTTCACCGGTCGGGCCGAGTTGTTGATGCTCAATCCGAATGAACCCTCGAACACCACGCCCGCCGGCAAATTATTCAGGGCGACATCCGCGCTGATGACGCCCGCCACACCCGCCGGTGAAATGAGGAATGCGCCTCTGCCATTGCTCACCTGTACGACGCCACCCAGATTCAGCGAGACCTGGCTGAGCGCGAGCTTTACACGCTTCTGACCTGCGGAATTCGTCGCCTGCTCGAAGCTGAAATTGCCGCTCAGTTCCACTCCCGCAATGGTCAGCACTGCCGGGGTATTTGCGACCGCGCCCTTCAGTTCAGCGCGGAGGTACGGTCCGGCGGGCAGAGTGAGATTGTAAGTCGTGCCGCCGACCACGAAGTCCTCGTTTACCGCCGTGGTGCCGTTGTTAATCGCGACGACGACTGTGGCGTTGTTCAGGCCGATTGCGCCACCGATGTTCAGCGTCGGCGAGGCCTCTATGCGTCCGGCAAAACCGGCCTGCGTGATGAGGAAGAGCGCGGACTGCGTGCCGGACTGGCGGATTTCAACAATCGGATTATCAGCATCGCCACCAAGTTTGATGAGCGCGTTGGCGACCGCAACCTTCACCACGCGGGTGCCGTTTGGCTTCGTGAGTTGCTCGAAGCTGAAGTCGCCGCCGATGGTCTGTCCGGCGACCGTGAGCTCCACGCCGAGACCTTCGATTTTCACATACGGACCCTGCGGCAGGTTGAGAGTGATGACGTCGTTTGCGAGGATATCGCCCGTGATGACATCGGGCTGGTTTGCCGTCGGCGCAGTCGCGGTCTTTACGATGCCGAGGTCGGTTGCCGTGTTCGAGTTCGAGCCGGGGTTGATTTCGACTTTGAGGCGGTTCGTTGCGACCTGCGTTGAGTTGTCCGAAAAGATGAGCTGCGAATTCTCAAGGCGCACCAGCGCGCGTCCCGCCGCGGTGTTAATCTTCGCGATAACGTCTGCGAGCGTCGTGGAACCGCTAAGATTGACGAGTTTTACTTCCCCGTTTCTGAGGGTGATTTTGATCTGAGAGCCGGTTCCGTCGATGCGAATTCCCACTCCACTGCGGAGCGACGCGAGTGTCGTGGTTCCGTTCAACTGGCTGCCTACGAACGACGCCTGCACGCCGCCGACGGTCGTCGTGTTGTTGATCGAAAGTTTGAACGTTCCGGCGAGCGTGATTCCCGGGATGTTCACGTTCACCGTGCCGCCGAGCTGGCCTGCGAGGCCTGCGCTCGTGAGAAGCAGCGCCGCCGAGCCGTTTGTGAGCGAGAGATAGTCGGTCGTGCCATCGCCGAGGCGGACCACGACATTTCGGGCCACGACGCGGATGACGGTTCCCGCTTTCTCAAACGCGAAGTCGCCGCCGATACGCTGGCCGGCAATGTTGAGTTGGAGCCCCGTTCCCTCGAAGCGGATATACGGCCCGGCGGGCAGATTCAGCGAAAGTGTCTCGCCCGCGACGGTGAACGATTCTGCAACTGGCACCGTTCCGTTGTTAATGGAGAGCTTCAAAGAACCGCTGAATCCGATCACTGGAATCGCGACCGTTCCGCTGAGCTCGCCCGCCATGCCGGTCGGCTTGATGACAAAGAATCCGGCTCCGGCGGTGAGCGAGACGATATCTGTGCCACCCGCCGCGAGTGCAAATTCGAGGTTCGTCACAGCAACCCGCACAACTTTTGCACCGACAGTTCCCGGAGGCGCATTTGGCGAAACCGGCTGAGTGTATTGCTCAAAGGCAAACTTCGCGCGCTGTTCCTGACCGGCGATGCGCAGGACGATTGGTATCGTAGGCGTGCCTCCTTCCACTTTCAGGTAAGGCCCGGCGGGCACATCCAAAATAATCGTTTGCAGCGCCGTGAGCGGCAGACCCGTGAGCACATCGGCCGCGCCGATCTGCTTGCCCTGCCGCATGATTCCGAGCTTGTCGCCGACGCTTCCCGCAACGCCGAGCACTTCAAGGCGATTCGTGTTTGTTGCGGTGCTGTCCACGATTCGCAGGCTGCGTCCGTAAATCGAAGCTGTGATGCTGCTGCCGCCTGCCGCCTGAATCTTCGTGATGACATCGGCAAGCCTATCAGTCTGCGCAAGGTCCACATCGAACGTGCTGCCGTCGCGTTTTTTCACGGTGAAATCCACGCCTGCAACCACCGTGATGCCGAGCGCGGTCAGTGTCGTTTGTGCATTCACGACAGGAACGCCGACGGTCGTCGAAACCGGCACCGCGCTGCTGTTGATATTCACGGCAAACGTGCCGATGAACTCAACCGCGCCGGGCACATTCAGGGAAACATCTGCGCTGAGTGTTCCCGCCATTCCCGCAGGGCCCATGAGAAACGCGCCGGTGCCGTTGTTCACGCTCACCACTTCGGTTTCACCGGCCTTGATGCCGATGTGGACGTTGGCGACGCCAATCTTGAGCTGTTTCGCGGTGCCGACCGTGATCGATTCAAAACTAAAGTTTCCACTGAGTGTCTGGCCTGCGACCGCGAGGTCGAGCGCGCCTGAGAAGCTGACCGTGCCGGCAGGAACAACGATGCTGCCGCCGCCGAAGGTCAACGTCTGCGCCGTCGGCATGTTGTTAAAGACGACCGTCGCCAGACCGGTGAATGTGACACCCGAAATACCAACCACCGAAACCATGCCGTCCGCATAGAGCGCAAAGCCGGCGGCGTTCTTGCGGAGCGCGATGGTCGCGTTGTCGATGAGCAGTCCCTTTGCGCTTGGATTCGGCGCCAGGCCATCGAGCGTCGCCGGGCCCTGGCCGATGAAGATTTTCACGCCGGTTGCCGTGATGTCCTCGCCCGCAAACGAAATCGAATCGCTCTCGATGGTGATGAATCCGCCGATATCGATAATCACATCGGTCGCCGTGAATGCGATGGTCGGTGAAGCGGCGAGTTTCAAAACCAGAACGTTGTCGCCGAACACGAATGTCTCATCGACCGCGGCACCCGTCGTATTTATCTTCACCGCGAGATTTCCGCCGATGGTCGCGCCGCCGCCCGCGATGTTCACCTCACCCGAAATCACGCCCGCCATGCCGGTGGACTTGAGAACGAGGGCGCCCTGACCGTTGCGAATACCCTGACCGCTGAAGCTCAGTTCCACATTTGCGAATGCGATGCGTGTGAGCTTCACGCCGTTGCTGAAGGTGCTGACTCCCTGCCCGTTCGCCCCGGTGAGGAGATCAAGGTCGGCATCACCGTCCACATTCGCGAGCAACAGCGCGGTCGTGGCGTTTGTGCCGAGGCCGAGCAATGCCGGCACCACGGTCTCAAATGGATCGTTCGGATTGCTGTTGTTCAGGAACACGCGAGTCTGGGCGAGGTTTCCGCCAAATGCGATGTCCAGTTTTCCGTCACCGTTTACGTCACCGAGCGCGACGCTCGAGACGGCAAAGCTTGCCGTGCCAATCATCACCGCCGTGCCGCTGAACGGAGTGGCGTTTCCGTTGTTGAGGAAGACCACGTTCTGTTCGTTGTTCTTGCCGACCACGAGGTCGGCCCTTCCATCACCGTTCACGTCGCCGATCGCGACGGCCTTGGAGTGATTCGCGGTGTTGCTGCCGTCAATAATCTGGGCGTCCGAAGCGGTGAAGAGCGCGTCCTGTGTCGCGCTGAAGAATGCGAACGTCGCCGAATCAAACGCGAGCGAGGTAATCGTGCTGGTCGTCTTCGCGCGGATTTGCAGTTTCGCGCCGGAGAGTGCCGCCTCAAGCCCGCTCGTGCCGAGTGCGGTGTTCAGCGCTGTGACGAAAGCCGCAGCCGTTGCACTTCCCGCTGCAACGGTGAAGGTCTGCACGGTCGTCGAGCCGTTGAGACGGAAGCCAAACGCGACACCCGCGCCGAAGTCCGCGGGCAGGTCGATGGTGGACGTGAAGGACGGCAGGCGCAGATTGCCGGCGGTAGGATTCTCAATGAAATAGCCCGCTGCGGACTGTGTCACGATTTCGAGCGCGCTGATCGTCGTGTCGAGAATGCTGACCGCGAGCTTGCCGTCGGTGGTGAGCGAGACGTTGAGCTTTGTTGCGAGCCCGGCTGTGGCGAGTGCGTCGTTGAAATCGCTCACGAGATTCGAAGCGGAGGTGTTTGCATCCGTCGCCGTTTTCGCAACCGTGACCGCGATTGCGGGAGCGCCGTTTAGTTTGACGCCAAAGCTGTATGTGGCCGCGAGTTTTCCGTCCGTCGGGGCCGCGGCAGCCGAGAGATACTGTTGCCGACTAAGCAACGAATCTGGATTCGGTGCAAATACTCCAATCGTTTGCGCGCTGATGTTGATGGCGTAAACCGAGACATCCGCCGCGCGAATGCGGACCAGATCCGTGTTGAAGATTTCGGCCGCTACTTTCGACCCAATTCCCGCAGCGCCGAGCGCGGCGTTGATATCCGAAGCAAACTTCGCGCGGCGGTCGGCGTCGGATGTGAGAGCAACACCCTGGTCGTTTACGCCGTTGTCCGCTTGGGCCGCGGCTGTGACGGTGACAGTGACACCCGCGCTCGCTCCGTTTAGCTTGACGACGAAGCTGAAATCCAGTCCCGCGCCGCCGATTTTGCCGCTGGCCGGTGCGGAGACCAGCGAGCGAACGACGATGCCATTATTGAGATAAAGTCGGTTGGCCGCGCCGTCGTTGCCGATGACGATATCAGCGCGTCCGTCGCCGTTCACATCGCCAGTGGCGACTGCGACGGTCGGATACGTCGCAGCATCGAGCGAAATTGCCGGAGCGGAGAATGGCGTCGCGGTGCCGTTGTTGAGGAAGATGAGATTTGCAGTGCCGTTGCGTGTGACGAGCAGGTCGATTTTGCTGTCGCGGTCGAAGTCTGCGAGCGACACGCTGGTCGTTGCGCCAGCGGTTCCAATGTCGCTGCTCGCGTTAAACGGCGCGGTGGCGCTTCCGGTATTGAGGAAGAGCAGGTTCGTCTGCGCATTGCGGCCCACGATGACGTCGCGCTTGCCATCGCCGTTCACATCGCCAATCGCGATCGAAACCGTGGCCGATGCGACGCCGAACGGAACGGCGGCGCTGAACGGAGTCGCCGTGCCGTTGTTGATGTAAAGCTGGAGCGGCTGATTTGCGCGGCCGACGATGAGGTCCGGCTTTCCGTCGCCCGTGACGTCGGCAATCGCCATTGCCGTGACGGCATCGGTCGCGCCGCCGAGGGCGATTGCGCCATTCAGTTCGGCCTTCACGCTTTGCTCAAAGAAGAAGTCTCCACGAATCACCTCGCCCGCAGTGCCGGTGATATCGAGCGTCGCGCCAATAATTGCGATGCGCAGGAACGGACCGGCGGGCAAGTCGAGCGTCTCCGTCACTGCTGGCGCGCCAAAGGTGAAGCTTTCCTTCACAGGCTGCGACAGCGTGTTGATTTGGATACTGATGCTCGGAACGGTGAGCGCCAGTCCCGGGAGATTTACCGCGAAGCCGGGGACGCCGGGCGATACTTCATCCACGCTCAGGCTCGCGGCCACGCCGAGTTTGTTGACAAGGATCGAACCGTGGCCGTTGAGAATCTGAATATACGGCTGCGCTGCGCCGGGCGCACCGATGCTGAGCGTGAGGCCGCTAATGCCGATGCGGAGCACCTTCTCGTCGTCCGCGTTTCCGGCAATGCCGTCCGCGCCCTTCGTCTTGATCTGTTCCAGCGCAAATGTGCCGCCGAGTTGTTGACCTGCGATGTTGAGTTTCGCGTTCTGCGCTTCGATGCGGAAGAATGTTCCGATTTCCGGGATGACCAGCGGCGTGCCGGAGCCGAAGTCTTCGTTCACCGCGCCGTCGATTGTCTTCACCTTGATGACGAAGGTCGCGTCGAACGTGACGCCCGGGATGTTCACGGCAACCGTGGCGTTCAGACGGCCAGCGAGTCCTTTCTTCGCCGTCGCGCCGGTGCCTTCGGTGAGCAGGAGGAAGTCGCCACTGCCGTTTGCGACGGTGACAAAATCCGTGGTGCCGTCGCCGATCCCAAAGCGGACGTTCGAGAGAGAAATGCGGACGACTTTCTTCGCCGTCGCGCCGGTGCCACTGGTCACTTGCTCGAATGCAAAGTTTCCGCTGAGCGTCAGGCCGAACAAGGCGAGATTCAGGTTCTCGCCCTCGACGCGCAGATATTTGCCCGCCGGCAGTTCGATGGTCGTGGTGACACCGCCGACGAGGAAATTCTCGGTGACTGCGGTGGTGAGTGTGTTGACCTTGAGCTTCAACGTGCCACTGAGCGTGACACCGGGGACATTCAGCGCGACGGTGCCGCTGAGTGTGCCGGCGATGCCGCGCGGGTTCGTGCCGCTGACGGGGAGCAGCGGGTCCAGCGGACGGATGACGAAATATCCGCTGCCATCGGTGATGCTGAGGAATGTGTTGGTTCCGTCGCCAAGCGATAGGCTCACGTCGGAGAATGCGATGCGAACAATCTTCGTCGCCGTTGCGCCGGTTCCCTTAGTGATTTGCTCGAAGGAGAAGTTCCCGCTGAGCGATTGACCGGCGATGGAGAGCACGACGTTGTCGCCCGCGACGCGGAGATACGGACCGGCGGGCAGATTTAGCGAAAGTGCTGATGTGCCGATTTGGATCGTGTCCACGACTGCGGCGTTCGTGTTGTTCAGTTCCAGCGAGAATGTTCCGCTGAAGGTGACATCCGGCACATTCAGAACGACCGAGGCACTGATGCTGCCCGCGATGCCCGCCGGAGTGAGGACGAAGAAACCGGTGCCCTGCGTGACGGAAAGAATGCCGCTGCCGAGATCGAGCGTGCCGTTTGCCACCGCGATGCGGACGGCATTGCTGCCGTCGGCGCGGGTGGATTGTTCGAGGACGAAATTCGCGCTGATCGTCTGGCCGAGCACATTGAGCGTCGCGGGGACCGCGCCGCCGATTTCGATGCGCAGATAAGGTCCAGCAGGCAGACTCAAAATGGTAGCCGGTGTCGGTGATGGATTCGGGAACGTCTGATTCACCGCCGCCGTGGTGTTGTTGATGCGCACTTTGATCGCGCCACCGAAGCTCACTCCGGGAACGTTGACCGCGAGGCTGGCGCTGATTTCACCCGCGAGACCAGCGGGCGTGATGAGGAAGTTTGCGGTTCCGTTGGTCACGCTGACCGCGCCGTCGCCGAGATTGAGCGAGACGTTCGTGGCCGAAACCCGGATGCGCTGCGCGCCTGCAACCGTCTGCCGCTCGAAGGCGAAATTGCCGCTGAGTGTCTGGCCCATTACGTTGACGCTCACGCCAGTTCCCGCGATGCGGAGATAAGGTCCGGCGGGCACGTCCAGCATTACCGGCGCCACGCCGACGAGGAAGGTTTCGTTGATTGCCGCAGTGGTATTATTGATGACAACCCCGAATGTGCCGCCGAGTGACACGCCCGGGACGTTCAGTGCTACCGTCGCGCTGATGGTGCCTGCAAATCCAGCAGGCGTGACGAGGAAGAAGCCGGTGCCGTTTGTGACTTCGACGATGTTGTTTGTGCCGTCGCCAATCGCGAGGCGGACATTGGCAATGCCGACGCGCACGCGGCTGACACCGCCAGCTCCGGCGGTGGTCACCTTCTCCAGCGCGAAGTCGCCGCGGAGCGTGATGCCCTGGACATCGAGTTCGACGCCCGTCGCCTCGACGCGGAGATACGGACCGGCGGGCAGGCTGAGCGAGAGCGTCTGGTTTCCGACCGCGAAGCTTTCGCTGATGGCCGCGCTGCCGCTGTTGATGGCGACTGCGAAGTTGCCGCGGAAGTTGAATCCGAGTGCGGGATTGATGGCGAGCGAGCCGCTCAGGCGTCCTGCAAAACCGCTCGGCTTCACGGCGAAAATGCCCTCACCATTCGAGAGACGCACGACCCAGTCGTTCGCACCCGCGCCGCTCTTGAGTTCGAGCGTCACATTCGTAATGCCAATCTTCACCGCCTTAGCGCCCGTGCCCGCGGAAGTCGTCTGCTCAAAAGCGAAGTCTCCGGTGAGCGTCTGGTTTGCAATAGTCAGCGAAACACCTAGTCCGACGACACGCACGAAAGGACCGGCGGGAACGTCGAGAACGATCTCCGTGCTTCCGACGTAGAAAGTCGTATTAACCGGAGCGGCGGTCGTGTTGATGGCGAGTTTCAGCGTGCTGACGCCGAGCGTGAAGCCAGGGATATTCGTCATCACCGATGCGCTCACAGAACCCGCGACGCCGGCCGGCGTGAGAAGCAGCGAACCGCTTCCGTTTGTGAGGCTGACAAAGTCCGTCGTGCCGTCGCCGAGTGCGATGCTCACATTGGTTGCAGCGATGCGCAGCGAACCGGTGGTCGCGCCGCTGGTTACCTTATCAAACGCAAAGTTTCCGCGGAGCTTCTGGCCGACAATGTTCAAATCGACATCCAGCGCTTCGAACTTCGTGACATTCGCGATAGTCGGGAAGTCGAGCGCGATGCTGTCGGCAGTGTTCGGTATCGTGAGCGTTTCGCTAATGATGCGGCCCGTATTGTTCACCTGCACCGTCGCCGTGCCGCTGAGCGAGAAGCCGCTGAGGCCGAGCACGCGCACTGTGCCGGTCGCAAACATGGCGACCTTGCCGTCTGGATATTTAATGAGGCCGATGCGTGCATTCTCGAGCAGCAGTCCGGTTGCGGCGGGATTGATTTCACCATTCTCCAGTTTACCGGGGCCCTGGCCGAGGAAGACGGCGAGATTGGTTCCAGCGAACGTGAGTTTTCCTCCGACGTTCACAAAAGATACGCTGCCTTCGATGGTGACGAAGTTGCCGATGTTGAGCGTGAGGTCTTCGGCGAAGAACGCAAACAGGTCGCCTTCCGCCGCACCGAACTTCACGTTGATGACGCGTCCCTTGACGTCGATGGTCTCATCCACTGCGCCGCCGCTCTTGTTCACGCGGAAACCGGCGCGTCCACCGAGACTCGCGCCGCCTGCGGAGACTGCGATTTCACCGCTGATGATGCCCGCGACGCCGGTCGGCGTAATGACGAATGCGCCTTCCGCGTTCTTGATCCCCTGCCCGCTCACGCTGACTTCGACATTGGCCAGCGCGATGCGTGTGACCTTCGTGCCGTTGGCGCGCGTGCTTTGGTCGAACAGGAAATCGCCGCGTAGCAACACGCCGCCGACCGTAATGTTCGTATTGAACACGCCGACGCGTAGGAATGGTCCGGCAGGCAGGTCGAGTTCGATGGTCGTTCCGGCGACGACGAACATCTCGTGCACCGCAGCCATCGTGTTGTTCACCTGAATCGAAACGTCGCCGCTGATTTGCACTCCCGGGATGTTAAACGCCGCGCTCACTGACAGACTTCCCGCGAGTCCCTGCGGGGTGACGATGAATGCGCCCTGACCGTTGGTGAGGCGGACGAAGTCGCGTCCGTCGCTCGCGAGCGTGAGCGACACGCCGCTGATGGCGACGCGCACGACTTTCACGCCACCGAGCGTGGTCTGTTGCGAGAAGACGAAGTTGCCAGTGAGTGTCTGGCCGAGAATCGAGAGCGCGACATTCGTGCCGCTGATTTTCACAAACGGACCCGCAGGCAGGCGCAGCGCGACGGTCTGGCCGCCGACGAGGAAGCTTTCGTCGATGCCCGCGCCGGTATTGTTGATCTCGGCGGTGAACGTTCCTGTAAACGAGACGTTCGGGATGTTGAAAGTGACCGCGCCGGTGAAGGAGCCGGCCATTCCCGCAGCCGTAACCACGAAGTAGGCCGATGCGCCGCTGATGACGACGAGTTCGTTCGTGCCGTCACCAAGCGCGAGGCGCGCATTCGAAATCGCGACGCGCAGTTTGGATTCGCCGCGGGTGTTCGTCGTGCGCTCGATGGCAAAGTCGCCGCTGAGCGTCTGGCCGAGAATGTTCACATTCACACCGGAGCCCGCGATGCGCACATACGGTCCGGCGGGCAGCTCGATGCCAACATTTACGCCGCCGACGAGAATGGTCTCGTTCACTGCAGCGTTCGTGTTGTTGATTTCGAGCGAGAGCGAACCGCTGATGGAAACGCCCGGAATGTTCGTGGCGACATCCGCGCTGAAGCGACCGGCAATTCCCGTCGAGGAAACAAGCAGGCTGCCTTCGCCATTCGAGAGCGTGACGAGGTCGGTCGTGCCATCGCCGAGGCGGAGCGAGACATTCGTCGCGGCGAGACGGACGGAAGGTCCGGCACCGACGCGCGTGACGCGCTCAAAGGCAAAGTTGCCGGAGAGCGTCTGGCCTCCGACGGAGAGCGAGGCGCTGTTCACATCCACGCGCACGTAAGGTCCGGCAGGCAGGTCGAGCGTAATGACTTCACCGCCGACTTCGAACGACGTCATGACCGCGGCGGACGTGTTATTTACCGCGATACCAAATTGCCCGCTGAAGCTAACTCCCGGAACGTTCAGCGCGACGTCCGCATCAAGTCGTCCGGCGAGTCCGGCGGCGGTGACGAGGAAGCTGCCGCGTCCGTTGGTCGCGCTGACGAATGTCGTGCCGCCGCTGCCGAGTTGCAGCGAGGCGTTGCTCACCGCGACGCGCGTAATCTTCGCTCCGCCGGGCTGCGTGATTTGCTCCAGTGCGAAGTTTCCAGCGAGCGTCTGGCCCGCGACCGTGAGCGTCACGTTGTCGGCCTTCACGCTGAGGAATGGTCCGGCGGGCAGCGTGAGCGACACGGTGCTCGTGCCGACCGTGAACTGGCGATCCACGGCAACGCTGGTGGAGTTCACCGAAATCGTAAACGTGCCGCTGAACTGCACGCCGGGCACATTCACGGCGATCGCTGCATTGCGGAGCTGCGCCGCCATGCCGGTGGACGTGAGAAGCACGGCGCCCTCGGCACCGCTCACGGTCACGAAATCCGTGGCGCCGTCGCCGAGGCGGAGGCTGACGTTTTTCGCCGCGACGCTGATGACCTGTTCGCCGCCGACCACTTGTTTATTAAATGCGAAGTCGCCCGTGAGCGTCTGGCCAAGCACCGAGAGCTTCACCTGCGTGGAATCGAAGGTCGTGACGAGCGCGGTCGTGTCGAACTTCACCAAAATGTCGCGCTCCGTGTTCGGGATCGTGAGCAGCTCATTCACGATTTGGCCTGAGTTGTTCACGCGGACGAGCACGTTGCCGTCGATGGTGATTCCATTCAGGCCGATGACTTGCACGCGGCCCATCGCAGCGAGTGCGTAGGTGCCGTTCGGGAATTTGATGAGGCCGATGGTCGCGTCGGTGACGAGCAGTCCGGTCGCGAGCGGGTTGATTTCGCCGTTCGAGAGTTTCGCCGGGCCCTGACCGAGGAAGATGTTCAGCCCCTCACCCGCGAAGATCGATTTGCCGCCGACATTCGTGAAGCTGACGTTGCCCTCGATGGTGACGAAGTTTCCGATGTTCAGCGAGAGGTCGCCGCCGAAGAACTGGAAGAAATTCTGCGCACCGGTCTTCACCTCGGTGTCGCTGAAGCGGACGTTGATGGTGCGCGCGCCGATGGTGATGGTTTCGTTGACCGCCGCCGTCGTGGAATTGATGCGCACGCCGAAGCTGCCGCCTGCGCTGACCGGCCCTGCGGCGATGGATGCCTCGCCGGTGAGGATGCCCGCGATGCCGCCGGTCTTCAAAACGAACGCGCCTTCGCCGTTGCGGATGCCCTGGCCGTCAATCGTGACGGAGACATTCGCCATCGCGATGCGTGTGATTCGCGCTGCACCGACACCGCTTTGATCAAAGAGGAAGTCGCCGACGAGATTGAAGCCGCTCGCGCCGCCGACATTGAGCGTCGCGCCGAGGACCGTCACGCGGAGGAACGGACCGGCGGGCACATCGAGCTGCACGGTCTGGCTTCCGACCGGGAAACTCTCGTTCACCGCGGCGGAACCGGTGTTCAACTGCACGCGGACGGTATTGAAAGTGAGCGTGAGTCCGGCAGCGGCGAGTCCGGGGAATGTCGCGCTCACCGCGAAGTCCGCGGCGATTCCGTTGCGGTTGATGAGCAGAGATCCCTGGCCGTTTGTGATGCTGACAAACGGCGCGCCGTCCGGTCCGAGCTTCAGCTTCACATCGCTGAGCGCAACGCGGACGACTTTTTCGCCGAGGCCGTTGGTGATTTGCTCGAACGCGAAGTCGCCCTGCAATTCCATGCCGGAGAAGCCGAGCTTCACATCGTTTCCGGTCACGCGCAGATAGCGGTTCGCGGCGTTTGTCGTATCGGCTTCGATGCCGAAGGTGCCCATGAATGAGACACCCGGAATCGCCGTTGTAACCGTCACGCTCGGGAAATTCGCAACCACGCCGGTGGACCTGATGGTGAGCGCGCCTGTCGTGACATCGACCGAAACCAACTCGCGCGTCCCGTCGCCAAATCCGAGGTGCACATCCTTCACGGTCACATCAACCTGCTGGGTCGTGTTGTTTTTCGTGAAGGTGAAGTCGCCGCTCAGCGTCTGGCCCGCAATCAACAGCGCCACATCCTCGCCGACGACGCGGACGTAATTGCCGTTTTCGAGCGAGAGCGAAAGCGTCTCGCCGCCCACGGTGAACGTCTCATTCACCGCCGCGCCCGTCCTGTTGATCTCAGCGGACAGAGTCGCATTGAGGGAAACACCCGGCAGATTTACACTCGCGACACCGCTGACCCGACCCGCGATGCCCGTGGGGAGAATGAGGAAAAGTCCCTCACCCTGCGTGACGCTGAGGAAGGTCGTGCTGCCATCGCCGAGCTGGATGGAGACGTTCCTCGCGGCCACGCGAACGATGTTGCCGCCAGTGGGCGGACCGCGCGTGACCTGCTCGAACGCGAAGTCGCCGCTGATAATCTGACCCGCGACGCTGAGCGCGACGCTTTTTGCGTCCACACGGAGATATGGACCGGCAGGAAGTTCGACGGTTACCATCTCGCCGGCAATGTCGATGGTTTCATCCACGGGGGCGGTTGTGTTATTGAGCGAAACAGCGAACGAACCGGTGAAGGTGACATTTGGAATGTTCAGCGCGATATCCGCCGACAGCGTGCCCGCCGCGCCGGCGCTGCCGAGGATGAAGAAGCCGCGTCCGTTAGTAACGCTGACCACATTGCCGCCGAGCGTGAGCGACGCTTCCGTGACTACGATTCGAACGCGCGGCGTGCCGTCCAGCGCGACGGTGCGCTCGAATGCGAAGTTGCCGCTCAGCGTTTGACCAAGCACGGTAAGTGTCGCGGGTGTGAGTGCATCAATCCGGCCGACTTCCAAGCGGAGGTAAGGTCCGGCGGGCAGCGAAAGTGTGACGGTTTCCGCGCCGACGGTGAAGTTCTCGTTCACCGCGAGCGTCGTGTTGTTCACGCGCACGCTCACGCGTCCGGCAAAAGCGAGTCCGCCAGCGATGTTGATGTTCGCAGTGGTGATGATTTCGCCAGCGACTCCGGCGGGTGAGAAGATGAACTTGCCCGTAAGTGCCGTTGCGCTGACCAGTCCATCGCCGAGGCTGATGCTGCCGTTGGTGATTGCGAGGCGTGTGACGCGTTCGCCGTTTGGCTTGGTGAGTTGCTCGATGGCGAAGTTGCCGCTGATGGCCTGACCGGCGACCACGAGGCTGACGTTCGTGCCTTCGATGCGCATGAACGGTCCTGCCGCGACATCGAGCGTCACGGTGCGTTCGCCGATCTTGAATTGCTCGTTCACTGCGGCGTTTGTGTTGTTCACCGCGACGCGGAATGTGCCGCTGAAACTGACGCCCGGAACATTGATGCCGACCGTGCCGGAAATCGCGCCCGCGATTCCCGTGGAGGAAACGACGAATGCGCCTTCGCCGTTCGTGACGCTCACGAATTCGTTCGTGCCGTCGCCAAGCGAGAGAGCACCGTTTGCGAGCACCACGCGAACCACGGTTGCTGGAGTCGTGCCGGTCGTGGTGACGCGTTCAAATGCAAAGTCGCCGCTCAGCGTTTGTCCCGCGACACGCAGTGATGCATTGATGGCCTCGACGCGCACGTAAGGTCCGGCGGGCAGTGCGAGTGAAATGGTGCGGCCATTGACGTCGATGGATTCGCTGACGTTCAGCGGCGTGTTGTTGATCGCGAGCGAGAAGTTTCCACTGAAGGACGCCGCACCGCCGGGAACGATGATGGCCAATGTGCCAGACACGCGGCCCGCGAGTCCCGCGCCGCTTACGACGAAGAAGCCTTCGCCGTTCGTGAGTGTCACGATGTCCGGTCCAGCGGCGTCGCCCTTGAGATGGAGTTCCACGTTAGTCGCGGCGACCTTCAGGAGCGTGCTGCCGTCGGTTTTCTTGAAGCGTTCGAGGGTAAAATTGCCGCTCAATGATTGTCCGGCGACGGTGAGCGTGAGGTTGTTGGCCGCGAGGCGCAAATACGGCCCGGCAGGCAGCACCACCGCGCCAGCCACGGGAACGGTTTCATTCACCGCTTCGGACGTGGTGTTGACTTCCACCGCGAGTCCGGCTGAGAAGCTGAAGCCCAGCGCCGGATTGACGGACACGGTGCCCGAGAAGCGACCCGCAATGCCGGTCTGCTTCACGATGAATCCGCCGGTGCCGCTGCTGACATTCATAAACTCCGTCGTGCCATCGCCGAGCGACAGGCTGGCATTCGCGACACCGATTCGCGTGACCTTTGCACCCGACTCGACGGCTTGCGAGAAAGCGAATGTTCCACTGAGAGTCTGACCGGCGACGGCGAGCAAAAGGTCGCCTTGGAACGAGCGGGTGCCCTCGGCAATCGTCACCGTGCTGCTCGTGCCGTCGGCGCGTGGGAATGTGACATCTTTCGATACGCCGGCGTTGTTAAAGTTCACCGTCACCGTGCCGGTGAACGTGAAGCCCGAGAAGCCGAGCACTTCAATCGTGCCTTCGGCGAACACTGCATAGGTGTAGGCTCCGGCGGCACCGAGGCGGATGACGCCGACACGCGCGTTGGAAATGAGGATGCCCTGCGCCGCCGGGTTGCGGGTCGTGGCGTCGAGCTTCACCGGGCCGTTGCCCATGAACACGCTCACGCCCGATGCACTCAGCGTGCTCACTCCGGCGGTCGTGGTGAATGCAATGCTCTCGCCTTCGATCTCGATAAAGTCGGCGACCTTGATGGTGACGCCTGCGGCGAAGAAGCTGAACACCGGCGCGCCGTCCGGGAATTGGATGACGAAATTGCGGCCATTGAGCGTGATGGTTTCGTCCACCGCGACTCCGGTGCGGTTGACACGCATGCCGAGGCTGCCGCCGATTTCCACGCCACCGCCGCCTGCGGAAAGCTCGCCGGACATGAAGCCTGCAAATCCGGTCGGGAGAATGACGAATGCACCTTCGCCGTTGCGCATCGTCTGGCCCGCGATAGAGACCTGCACATTGCTCGCGGCGACGCGTGTGACTTTTGTGAGGTCTGCGCGGATGCTTTGATCAAAGAAGAAATCGCCACTCAGCGCCGAGCCACTCTGGTCGGCAATCGTGAGGCTTGCACCAATGATTTCCACGCCGCGGAATGGACCGGCTGGAACCACGAGCGGGATATTGGCGGCACCGACTTTGTAAGTTTGGTTCACCGGCTGCGTCGAAGTGTTCACCGAGAACTTCACAGATCCGCCGGCGAGCGAGAACACACCCGGCGCACCAATGGCGGCGGTGACCGTGAACGAAGCCGCGACGCCGGTCGGCGAAACGAGCAGCGCGCCGGATCCGTTGGTGACGTTCACGAACGTCGTGCCGCCGTCGGCGATTTGGAAGCTGAGATTGTTGACGGCGATGGCGACCTGCGTGCTCGTTGTCGTCCCGGCTGTCGCGGTGGTTTTTTCAATCGCAAATTCGGCGCGCAGCGAGAGTCCGAGGATGCTGATCGTGGCATTCTGTCCGGTGCGCGTCGCGATGCGCAGGAAGTTTCCAGCGGCGAGCGATACGGTCTTCGACTGCCCGCCGACCGTGAAGGTCTGGTTCACAATCGCGCCGGTGGTGTTGATTTGCAATTCGAGTCCGGCGGACAACGTCACATTGGGGATGTTCACGACCACATCGCCGCTCACCTGCGCGCCGAGACCGGCGCTGTTAATCACAAAGAATCCCTCGCCGTTTGTGATGGTGACGAAGTCGGTCGTTCCGTCGCCGAGCGCCACGGTCACATTGGAAACCGCGACGCGGACGATGCGGTTCGGCACGACGCCCGAGGACTCAAAGCTGAAGTCGCCGCTCAACCGCTGACCGAGAATCACAGCCTGCACATTATTACCCTCCACGCGGACGAACGGTCCGGTTGGCAGCACAAGCGTTGTTGCGATTCCGGCGACGTCGAAGGTCTCGTTGACCGCGGCGTTCGTGTTATTGATCGCGACGCTGAGCGATGCGCTGATTTGCACGTTTGGAATCGTCACTGCGATATCGCCGCTGATGCGACCGGCAAGACCGGCGGAAGTCATGACAAACAGACCCGATCCATCGCTAACGCGGAGGAATGTCGTCGAACCGTCGCCGAGCGCGAGGCTCACATCGCGGGCGCCCACGCGCACAATCTTGTCGGTGGTGCGTGTGATTTGCTCGAAGCTGAACGAACCACGCAGCGTCTGTCCTGCGACGCGGAGATTAACGTCATCGCCGGTCACGCGCAAATAAGGACCGGCAGGCAGCGAAAGCGTCTGCGTTCCTGCGCCGACTTCGATGCTCTCATCAACCGCCGCGTTCGTGTTGTTGATCTCGACGGTGAATGCACCGGAGAATGCGACGTTCGGGACGTTGAGAGTCACCGTTCCGCCAAAGCGCGCGGCGAATCCGGCAGTCGTGACGACGGCGAAGCCGGAACCGTTGGTCAGTTTGACGAGATTATTTGGAGCGGTGCCGCCGAGGCCGAGCGAGACGTTGGAAAGTCCGATGCGAACGACGCGGTCCGCTCCCGCGCCGACTTGCTCGATGGCGAAGTCACCACTCAGCGTCTGCCCGAGGACGGTGAGGGAAACCGCCGTGCCTTCAACGCGGATGAATGGTCCGGCGGGCAGGACGAGCGTCGAGACCGTCGCTCCAATCTTGAACGATTCATTTACCGGCGCAGACGTGTTGTTGATGCGCACTTTGAACGCGCCGCTGAACGAAACATCCGGGATGTTTGCCGCGACGGCGACGTCCAACTCTCCGGCAAATCCGGCGGTGGTGATGAGGAAATTACCCGAGCCTGTCGCCGTGACGAGCGCCGGCGGTCCACCGAGCGAAAGCACGACATTTGCGGCGCTGACGCGGACAATCTTTGCCGCGCCGATAGTCTGCTGCTCGAATGAGAAATCGCCGCGCAGTGTCTGGCCGCTGATGGCGAGCGAGATACCCGTGCCTTCGACGCGGAAGAATCTTCCGGCGGGCACATCGATCGTGACGGTCTGGCTGCCGACGGTGAAGGTCGAGTTCACAACGGAGGTCGAAGTATTCAGAACCACGCGGATGTCGCCGCTGAATTGGACGGCGGGAACATTCAACTCCACGGAAGCCGCGAGGCTGCCCGCGAGCGCGGAATTTTTCACCACGAACGCGCCGCTGATATTGGTGACGCTCACGAGTCCGCCGCCAAGGCGGATGGATCCCTTCACGATTGCGACGCTAGTAACTTTCGCCCCTCCCTCGGTGGCTTGCTCAAATGCGATGTCGGCGGAAATTTGAACTCCCTGGAACGAGAGCAACGCGTTCAGCGCCTCGACGCGGACGTAAGGTCCGGCGGGCAGCGTGAGCGGAACCGTCTTTGTGCCGATGTTGAAAGTCTCGTCCACTGCGACTGCCGTGCTGTTTACCGCGAGCGAGAAGTCGCCGCTGAATGTTCCGCCCGGCGGCGAGATTGCGACCGTGCCGCTGACACGTCCGGCGAGTCCGGCGGTGGTGATGACAAATGCGCCTTCGCCGTTGCGGACCGTGGCAATCGGCGTCGCGCCGGAAACGATGTCGAGCGAGATGCCCGTGCCTACGCCACGCACGACCGGCGTGCCGTCGGCGGTGATCTGGCGTTCAAATGCGTATTCGCCCTTCAGCGTCTGGCCCTGGATGACGAGCGCGGCGGGGTTGAGCCCGTCGGCACCGGCGAGTTCGACGCGCATGAATGGACCAGCGGGCACTGCGATGTTCACCGCCGTATTGCCAACGGTGATAACTTCGGAAACTTCGGCGCGCGTGGAATTCACCGCGACGGTGTAGCGCGCGTTTGATGTGGAGACGCCGGAGATATTCAGCGCAACGGTGGCCGATACGCGACCGGCGACGCCTGCGGAAGTGAGAAGGAGTCCTCCGTCGATATCTGTTACCGCGAGTGCGCCGTCGCCGAGGTTCAGCGAGCCGTTTGCCACGCCGATCCGGATGCTGCCGGACGCGCTGCCCGCGACGCGATCAAAGCTGATGTCGCCTTTCAGCGTCTGACCGGCAAACGCGAGTTCGCCATTGAGCACCTCGAATTTCGTGACGCGGTCGGTGGTCGCGAAATTCATCGTGATGCCGGGATCATTCGAGTCGCCGACGAATGTCAGCGTTTCGCTGATGATTGAGCCCGTTGTATTGACGAGCACCGTCGCCTGGCCGGAAATCGTCACGCCATCAATTCCGACAAACTGAACAAGACCGGTCGCGCTCAACGCATAACCTGCAGCGGTCCGAATGATGCCGACGCGCGCGTCGCTGACCATCACGCCGTTCGCGAGCGGATTGATTGCCCCGCCCGGCAGACGCGCCGGACCCTGACCCATGAATACGAGGAGATTCGCACCGGCAAACGTGCTGCGTCCGCCGGAGTTCACAAAGTTCACGGTGCCTTCGATGGTCACGAAGTTGCCGATGTTGAGCGTGAGGTTTTCCGCGAAGAATCCGAAGAACGCGTTCGGAGCGGCTACCTCACCAGCGCCGAAAACAATTGGGATCGTGCGGCCATTCAGCGAGAGGCTTTCATTCACCTCGGTCGCGAGTGTGTTGATGCGGAAGCCGGCGCGTCCGCTGACGCTGGCACCGCTCGCGCTCACTGCGAGGTCGCCGCTCAGGAGTCCCGCGAATCCAGTCGCCGTGACAAGGAACGCGCCCTCGGCATTGCGGATGCCATTTCCGGAAACCGTCAGCGATGCGTCTGCGAGCGCAAAGCGTGTCACCTTCGTGCCATCGGGCAGCACAGCTTGATCAAAGAAGAAGTCGCCGATGAGCGAGATGGCTCCGATTTGAACCGTGAGGTCATCCACTGCAACGCGCACAAACGGACCGGCGGGCAGATCCAAGGAGATGCTTCCGCCGCCGATGGCGATGTCTTCGAGAACCGGCACCGCGCTTGTGTTGATCTCGATGCTGACGTCCGTCGTGATTGGCAACATGCCGGGAATCGTGATCGCCGCGCTGGCGCTGAGGCTGCCCGCGATTCCGCCGCCACCGATGCGGAAGCCGCCGGTCGCGGCGGTGATGTCGAGGAAGGTGGTGCCGGGAATGCCGAGTTGGAGCGATGCGCCGCTCAAGCCGATGCGAACGCCGCCAAGTGCGAGGTCGGTCTCGATGCCGAAGTTTCCGCTGAACGACTGGCCGAGAATGTTGATCGAAACGGACGGAACGGACGGGATAAAGCGCACGAATTGTCCGGCCGGGATATTGAATGCAACCGACGGCAAGCCACCTGGCAGAGTCAGCGTGTCGGTGATGGCGAGGCCGATGGTATTGACCTCGACCTTGAACCCGCCGGTAAAGCTGACATTCGGAATCGCGACTGAAATATTTCCACTGAAAGAACCCGCGATGCCGCCTGCTGAAACAAGGAAATTCGCCGATGCGCCGTCGAGACTGACGAGGCCGCCGCCGAGCGAGACGGATGCGTTGCTGACGCTGACGAACAAGCGCGGCGTGACATTCGTGGAGCGGATAATCGCGAAGTCGCCGCTAAGCGTCGCGCCGGGCAATGTGGCTTGGATGCCGTTGCCCGCGACGCGGACGTAAGGTCCGGCGGGCAGCGTCACGGCGACGCTCGCTCCGCCAATTACGAACGTCTCGTCGATGGCGGTGGTAGTGTCATTGATCTGAACACTCAACGAGCCACTGAGCGAAACTCCCGGGATGTTCAGTGCAATGTCGCCGGAGATGGATCCGGCAACCTTGCGGGAGGTGCCGTCGATAATCAGTGCGCCGGTTCCGTTCCTCACGTTCACGATGCCGTCGCCGAACGAGAGCGCGGCGTTCGCAATCACGATGCGGGTGAGTTTTCCTCCCGTCGCTTTCGTCACTTGCTCAAATGCGAAGTCTCCGCGGATGATTTGACCACCCACGGTGAGGTTCACGTCGCGGGCTTCGACGCGGATATACGGGCCGGCGGGCAGGTCGAGTTCGATGCTTTCCCCGGCGATGACAACCGACTCGGTGACCGCGGTGTTGGAAGTATTGATACTGACACCAAAGGTGCCGCTGAGCGATGCGCCGGTGACATCGAGCGTGACGTTTGCCGTCAGCGAGGCGGCGACGCCCGAAGCGCGGACGATGATGCTGCCGCGACCGGCGGTCACATTGACAAACGGCGTGGCGTCCGGGCCGAACTTCAGCGCCACTTCGCTCGCGGCGATGCGTGTGACTTTCGATCCTGCATCGTCGGTGACCTGCTCGACGACGAACTTGCCGCTAATGGTCTGTCCGGCAATCGTGAGCGACGCCGTGACCGTCTCGCCAATCGCCACGCGGAAATACGGGCCCGCAGGCAACGTGAGCGCTGGCACGGCAGCGGCGGTGTTATTAATGAGCAGTGCCACCGTTCCGTCGAATGCGACGCCGGGAACATCAATCTGCGCACGGACCGAGAGTCGGGCGGCGATGCCGTCATTCGAGAGACGCAGGTCGCCGGAGCCTTCGCTCAGTTTTACAAATTCATTGGCACCATCGCCAAATGCAGCGCTGACATTGCTGGCGCTGACCGTGATTTCGTCCACGCCCTTTGCGAACGAGAAATCACCGATGAGCGACTGGCCACCAGCTGCGAGCGTTGCATTCCGCGCCTCGAACCGCGCGAACGGGGTTCCCACTTCGGTTGCTGAAAATTTCACCGGCACCTCGTGATTGGTGCCGAAGGTGAGCAGTTCATCGACTGCACCGTTCGTCGTATTCACCCGCACCACCGCCGTGCCACTGAAAGTCACGCCGTTGATTCCCACCAACTCGACCGTTCCCATCGCAAACAGCGCGTAGGTCGGAGTCGCGCTGTTGTATTTGATGAGGCCGATCGTCGCATCACGCAGGAGGACGCCCTGCGCGAGCGGATTCAAGTCTCCGTTGGGCAGACGCGGCGGACCGCGACCAAGGAACAACTCAATCCCCTCGCCTGCGAACGTGTCTTTGGCTGGGGTTGATGAGAAACCGATGCTGCCTTGAATCACTACGAAGTCGCCGATGTTCAGCGAGAGATTCTCGGCGAAGAACGAGAAGATGTTCGTTTCACCGTCGTCGAAGCGAATGGTGAGCGTGCGGCCGCCGACGGTGATGGTTTCATCGACGCTGAGGTTGGAGCGATTGATTCGCACGCCGCCGTTGCCGCTGAGACCGGGTCCTGCGACCGTGCCTGTTGCAAAGCCTGCGAGTCCGCCAGTTCCCGCGCCCGCCGTCGGCAGAAGGACGAATGCGCCTTCGCCATTTGTGAGGCTGCTCGCACCTGCTGTGACAGCGAGATTTGTCACGGCGACGCGGGTGATTTTTCCGCCGTCGGGCTGTGTGGCTTGATCCAAAGCGAAATCGCCCGTGAGTGTGTTGCCGGAGAAATTGAGCGAGACGTTCGTGAGTTCCACGCGCAGGAACGGTCCGGCGGGCAGAACGAGGTCGCCCGCGGCGAGGATGCTTTCATTCACCGCGCTGGAGCGGGTGTTCACCTGGATGCGTGCGTTTGCCGTGGAGTTGAAAGTTCCGCCGGGAATCGTCACGCTGGCCGTCACCGCAAAATCCGCTGCCGCGCCGTCGGAGTCGATGAGCAGTGCTCCAGCTCCGTTGGTCACACTGACGAATGTATTGCCGCCGTCGGCAAATGTGAGCGTCGCAGAGGTGATACCCACTTTCACCGTGCGGTTGCCGCCGGAGGTGGTGATTTGTTCAACGAGGAACGTGCCGCCGATTGTCGCGCCGAGGACGGTGAGCGATGCCGTTCCATTTACGCGGACGAATGGTGTGGCCACCGTGGTGTCGAGCGCGAGGCTGAATGTGCCGGCAAAGTCCACGCCCGGCAGCGCGGCGTCGAGCGAGGCATTCGAGACATTGGCCACGACGCCGCTCGGGCTGAGTGTGAGCGTGCCGCTCGCTGCGCGTGCGGTGACGAATGTGCCTGTGCCGTCGCCGAAGAGCACTTCGAGTCCGGTGACTGCGACCGAGACATTCGAGCCGGATTTTGTGAAAGTGAAATCGCCCGAGAGTTTCTGGCCGGCGACCGTGAGGATGGCGTCGTTCGCCGTGAACCGCAGGAACGAACCGGCAGGAAGATCGAGCGTGAGGGTCGTTCCAGCCACTTCGATGCTGTCGGAAACCGCCGTGCTCAATGAATTCACCTCGAGAGAAGCCTGCGCGGAGAGCGAGACTCCGGGAAGCGTCACGCCGAGCGTTCCAGCGAGCCGTCCGGCAAATCCACCGGTTTCATAAACGAAGAAGCCCTCGCCGTTCGAGAGAGTCACGAGGTCGGTCGCACCGTTCTTGAAGCTTGCCGCGACATTCCGCGCAGCGAGTCGCACGACCGAGGTGGCATCCGCAGTGCGTGTCTGCTTTTCAAATGCAAAACTGCCGCTGACCGTCTGCGGAACTCCGCTCACTGTGATGGTCGCGCTGCCGGTGCCATCAAACCGCACATACGGACCCGCTGGCACGACCAGCGAGCCGCCAACTGCAAACGTCTCATTCAGCGCGCTGCTTGTTGTATTGAGAAGCAAATCAAAAGTGGCCGCGCTCGCAAACGCCCCGGCTGCAATTGTCACGCCACCACCGAGTCGCCCTGCGATTCCACCAGTGCGGACCAAAAGCGCGCCGCTGCCGCCCGTCATCGTGACTACCGCAGGCGTTCCCAGCGTGGCCCCGATGCCAGTCGCGGAAATCTTCAAAACCTGCGCCCCGCCGCCGCTCGCCGTGCGCTCAATTCCAAAGCTGCCCGTCAATGCAAAGCCGGAAACCGTCAGTGTGACAGGATTACCCACCACCGTGAGGCTGGCCGGAGCATCATCGATCGTGACCGTGAAGTTTCCGGTGAACGATGCGCCGGGAACATTGAGAGCCACCGTGCCGGAAACGCTGCCGGTCATTCCGGTGCTGGTAATAGAAAGCGAACCGGAGCCGTTCTGTAGCGACGCCAGCGCCGGAGCACCAATTTGCAAATGCACATTGCTTGCAGTAATGGAAAGCGCCGGCGACGTGCCTTGGACAAACACAAAGTCGCCGCCAATCGCAAATCCGGCGACCGAGAACTCGATCGAACCAGCCACGCGGGAAACTCCGGAAGCGACGTTCATCGTGTGAGCCAGCGAACCGATGGAGAGCGTCCGGGACACATTCGCGCCGGTGGTGTTTTTCTGGATTGATACTGAACCCGAGAGAGTTACATCGGCCACACCCACGAGAGCGGCAGTGCCACTTGCATCGAGCGCGTAGGTTTGCGAGGCGGTGATTAGCAGGCCAAGCGAGCCATCGGTGATGCGGATTCCGACATCATCCGAAGGTCCCGCATTTTTTACATCCCCAACGAAAGCAGAAACTTCCGATGCTCCAATGAAAACCTCACCCAGCGCGGCCTGCACGGTGAAGTTGCCCCTCACGCTTGCCACTGGCGTGGAAAGATCGAGGGTGCCGCCGAATTCAAACGGCGCATCCGTCGCAAACTTCACGCTGAAATTGGTCGCATTGACGGTCACCGGAACATCCACGGCCGCCGCAGTATTTTTCCGAAGTGAAATTGCTCCGGAGAAGTTCAGTCCGGTCACTCCGACTATCGATGACGCACCGGTTACATCGAGCGCGAACGTCTGATTTTTAAATAGAACAAATCCGAGGTTTCCTGAGTTGAGGCGGACGCCTTTGTCATCGCTCAAATCGGGAGTCGTCGCCCCGGCACCGGCGAGGACATTCATGCCCGTCGCGCCGATGATCAATTTGTCGAACACGCCACCGGCACCGGACATCAGCGTAACGGAAACATCAGCCCCACCCGAACTGAATGTGTGGCTGATTGTCGCATTGTCAAAAAGCGCTGCGGCACTCTGCCTGAGATTCGCAATCAGCGATTGCACCGTATTCTCGATGTCAAAGTTGACACTACTCACTGCTGACTTCAACTGAGCGAATGCATCCTGAGCGAATGCTGGAATCGCCGCCGCGATATCGACCACTTCCAGACTCAATTTTGTGGCTCCAAAAACCGGCCGCAAGAACAGTCCACCAGCGAGGTGAAGTCCCGCAAACTGGTCAAACGTATCCCCGCTCGAACCGTAGGTCACGATGTCAAAAGTCTGACCAACCACAGGGGTGAAACTGTTCAGCAATTGCACCTGAAGCAGGCCGCCAAACGTCGCCTTTCCAGAAATGTTTATCTGATCGTATCCGTTATCGACCACTGGATTTCCCGGACCAGGATTGAGACCGCCGATCTCAATCAAAGTCGTTCCGGCATGATCAAACGTCAGGTTTCCCGTAATGGTTTGAATGCCTGGCGAGTTGCCGGGACTGAGGATGCCGCGATTCACTACGCCTCCCACAATCGTACCGCTTCCTGAAAGTTTCTCACCCGCCGCGATCGTCAGGATTCCGCCACTCGCAACGAACGCCTCGCCGAGCGTGAGGTGAATATTGTGAGCTTCCGAAACCGACTTTGCCGCCTCACGATTCGCCAAATCGACCGAAAGCGGCCTGTTTGCAAACGGCAAAGAGCCTTCGTCCGTCTCCTCATCAGTTTGAGAAATCGGCTGCGAAGGCTCATCAACAGAGTAGGTGCTGCTTTCAGCGGGCGGACCGTTGGCCGCGGTCAGCGATTCTTTAAGCCTTTCGGTCGTGGGATCACCCGCGCCGTCTGCGACACCGCTTCCGGTATCCGTCGAATCGACATCTATTGGAACTGCGGCGCCCGGATACTCGCCGAGCGCGGTGGTCCCACAGATGCCGTCCGCCTTTTCCGACTCGCCATCAGCACCGACCATCGCCGTCGAACCTTCACTCTCCACAATATCGGTAATGGTCACCAACCCGCCGTCAAATTCCGCGGTAACCAGAAGACCGTTGTCGGCGCGAAGCGGTTCAACCGTGGAAACTCCACATGTATCCTCGGCCCTTTGATTCCCCGAATCATCATCCCTGCCTTCGCTTGAAATAAAATCATTCTCACCATATGCCGTGGCTCCACCATCATCGGATTCCGCTGGGTCGGACGATGATTGCGCAGCGGTCAAAATCTCGACCTCTGAGGCCGCATTCGCGGCAGGAGTTTCGGGTGAAGGGGGCACCAGTTCCCCGGAAATCCCGCCGAAAATATCGTCGATTTGAGAGGCGGAATCGTAGCCAATCACCGTGTCGTTTCGCGCGAATCCCGCTGCTTCTTCGTTCGTTAAAACGACCTTTTCCACCACAGAGTCAGTCGGGGAAAATAGACCGCTTGACGCCGCGGACCCGACAGGGTCCGCCGACAACAAGACTCGAGGTTCAAGAGCCTGAAGCTCGAACCTATTTGCATTTGGGCGGTTTTTTAACACGCAGTAAAGAGCGTGGATATGTGGTTTTATTCGGGTGAATCGCACTCACCATGCGGACGTGTATCCGCTGAACACAGTCGTTCTAATTAGGTAATGCTCCAAAGGTCAAAGGATTTTTTTGAGAAATTTTTGCACACTTTAGACTTAGCAGTTTTGGTAATTGTTCAAACAATTTCCTCACCCGCGAACCCGAGCGCTTCGCTCAGCCAAGTGTCCGCGCGCATGACGGATTCGCGGGCTTTATATGCGACTTTTTGGGCCTTCGTCTGGGCGCTGGAAAACGCGTTGCGAGCGATCGTCCGCCATCCCGGGATTTGGGCACCCACGGAGGAAGTCACAACTTTGCGCAATGGCGGGCGCAGATAGCGACAAATGAGTTCGTCCTCGGTGCTCACGAAAGCCTGCGCACTTCCAGGGTCACCCTGGCGTCCTGCGCGGCCAAAAAGCTGCCTATCAACCCGGCCGCTCTCATGCCTTTCAGTTGCAATAACGTGCAGGCCTCCCATTTTCGGAACACCGGTGCCGAGGAGGATGTCAGTGCCGCGGCCGGCCATGTTTGTGGCGATGGTTATTGCCCTTGGTAATCCAGCTCCACTAATGATTCCGGACTCCTCGGCAACACGCAACGCGTTGAGAAGATTGAAGTTTAAAGACCTTTTTTTGAGCAATTCCGCGAGTCGTTCACTCGCTGCAACGCTGCGTGTTCCGATCAAAATGGGACGTCCTGTCTCATGAATTCGCACGATTTCGCCGGCGACGGCGTTCCATTTTTCGTCTTCGGTAAGGAAAATCCGGTCATCCCATTGCTCGCGAATACAAGGCCGGTTTGTGGGGATTGCGACAACTGGAAGCTGATAAAGGTGCCAGAATTCCGTGGAACCCTCCCGTGCGGTCCCGGTCATTCCCGAGAGCTTGTGAAAACACCGAAAAAACCGCTGAAAACTCAGCCGTGCGATGGTCTCGCTGGGATCGGATATCCCGATGCCTTCCTTGGCTTCGATGGCTTGATGCATCCCCTCGCGCCAAGTCCGCTGCGGCATCGGCCTCCCGGTGAACTCGTCCACGATGACCACCTTGCCGTTTTCGACGACATACTGGCGGTCGCGATGGAAAAACTCCCGCGCCACGAGGGCCTGAATGGCCAGTTCGACCCGCCGTGTGTCGCCACGCCATACGCCGGGGAGGTCACTCGCCAGTTCGTCGATTCGCTTTAATCCCTCCTCGTTGAGCTCGATTTCCTTGTAGCGGAGGTTGCGCTGATAATGCACGTCTGGAACCAAGCCGGAGACAATCCGGCAGGATGTGAGGGCGGCTTCTTTGAGCAGTCCGTTTTCGCGGGTGGTCGAGATGATTAGCGGCGTCACGGCCTCATCGATAAGCACGCTGTCCGCCTCGTCGATTATCGCCGTATGCAGGCCGCGCATGACGAGGGCCTTCCCGACCGAACCGGGAGCAAGCATCTGGCGAATGAGCCGTCGCTCCGGCACGTGGAGCGGTCCGAGCTGCAGTCGGTCGCGCAGGAAATCGGCGAGCAGTTCCTTGCTGGTGAGATACGTAATGTCGTGCGAATAGCCCTTTCGACGTTCGTCCTGATTCATCGCCCCGGTCACGCAGCCAACACGGACTCCGCAGAGTTCGTAAAGCGGACCAAGGCGCGCGGCATCGCGCTCGACGAGGTAATCGTTGACTGTCACCACGTGGCAAGGTCGCCGTGTCCATCCGGCCAAAACAGCAGCAAGTCCCGCGGTGAGTGTCTTCCCTTCGCCCGTCGCCATCTCGGCGAGGTAGCCGCGGTGCAGCGCGAGTGCGCCGATGATCTGCACGAAAAACGGCCGCATCCCCAACTGTCGCTCCGATGCCTCGCGAATCGCAGCAAGTGCGGGGATCGTGACTGCGTCCGCCTCCCGTCCGCCACGGCGGATTGCCTCGGCAAAATCCGCAAGCCACTTTCGCAGCAAGCCGTCCTTTACCTCCATCCATTCCGGTCCAAGACGATCGACCTCGGTAGCATCCCGTTCCAATTTGGCGAAAGCCGCGCTTCGACGGCGGTGCACGCCGACGAGCGAGTGAACAAGGCGATCCAGACCTTTGTGGACCTTGTCAGGCTGCCGGAAACCGCTCCGACGGTAGTCGTGCGTGGGAGTCTGGAGGCTCACAGTTGATAGCGGGTCTGGAGGAGTTGGCGCAGCCTGCGGATCCAGCCGGACAGCAGCGGTTCGCGTCCAACTTCGAAGCGAATCTTACCAGCCGCACCGTCGAAAAGCGCAACTCCACCGTGATCGTGAAGGGTTCCGATGACTTTGAAATATGGCTCTGCGGCGCGGTTTGCCTTTTCGTCGTCGAGAGCCACCGGCACGTCTCCGCCGCCGCCCCATCCGAGCACCGGAGATGGCAGCACGCGCTGCTCGCCCGGAATGACCCGCCACTCGGGAATCGTCATGACCGACCCCACGGCGTAGTCGAGTCGCACCTCGGCGGGTGCAATTTTTTGGAAAATCTGGTCGGCATCCTCCTGAAGAACTGTTGCGACAAAGTGATACGAATCCGGATTCACCAGCAAACCGAGCGCGGTTCCGCGGGGAAGCCATCGCCCGACGTAATCCTGCACGCCCGGAGCGACCCAGATGCCGTCATGACGCGCACGCAGGGTCAGATTCTCCACATCCGTGCGGAGCTTTGCCAGGCGCTCATCGGCGGCTGCCTTCGATTCGAGAAGAGGCTTCAGATCCACGCCGCTTTCCCGCGTGGCTTTTAAAAGGCGCGCCTCCACTTCCTCGGCACGACCTTGGGCGTGTTCGAGCATCAGGTGCAGTTCCGGATTCCGCAGTTGGAGCAGCGGTGTTCCGGCGGCTACACGGGCTCCGGGTTTTGCCAGGATTGCCTCCACTTCGCCGGCGGTCGCGCTGGCGAGTTCGGTGCGCTCGGTGGCGCGGACCACGCCGGATGCGCGGAATCGCTTCGGAAACTCGATGCCCTGCAACGCCACGAGCACAACCGCGAGAGCCACGAGCGTGATCGCCACGGCCCGCATCCGCACCCGTTCCAGACGCGGGCTCGAAGCCAGATACTGCACCAGTTTAGCGAGCGGCACGGTCACCCACGAAATGAGGCAGACGAGCGCCATCAGGATGCCGATGATGAGAAACTTATCCGCCACCGCGAGCAGGATGCCCGAGAATACGATGACGCGGTAGATGCCGCTCGAAATACCAAACGTGGCAAATCCCCACGCACCGGCCGTGTTTCGCGATGGATTCGGCGTTTTTTTTACACCGAAGAGTTTTCCCTCGGTAAGGTAGCGCAGCATTGCAGTCGCGCGCTGATGGAGATTCGGCACATCGATCAAGTCCGAGAGGATGTAGTATCCGTCAAAACGGAGCAGTGGGTTCAGATTGAAAACCAGCGTCGAAACCGATGCGACGAACATGATATTGTGCGCGATGTTGTGAAGCACGCCCGGACCCGTGCGCGCCCAAATCACGGCAGCGACGGCTGCAACAAAGACCTCCACGATCATTCCAGCCGCCCCGACCAGCGCGCGTCGCCGCTTGCTGCGAAAGCCCCAACTCGACGATGCGTCCACGTATGGAATCGGCGTGAAGATCATCAGCATGACGCCCATCACGTGCACTTCCCCGCCCCATTTTTTGCAAAAGAACGCGTGGCCAAACTCGTGCACGGTTTTTACAAAAATGAGCGTGAGGTAGAGCAGCGGTATGTTCTTGGTCGTGAGAACCGACTGCGTCTCACTCCACAGAGTGCCCGTGTTTTCCGCGACGGTCTTCAGAGCGTAAATCACCACCGCAGCCCAGATGAACAGGCCGACCCAAGAGATGAGCCAGCCAACCAGCGGCATCGCCTTTGCGAGGAAGCGGTCCGGGTCAAACAGCGGAAACCGCATGAACATGATATTCCGGAACCGCGAGCCGATTTCCTGACTCCGTCGCTTCCGGAACCGCTCAAACATCTGCGCAGTATCCGCTGCGGATTCGTATTGGAGCAGGTTGGAAAAATAGAGCTGTGAGAGCAGTTGAATCACCGACTCCTGGCCCGGCGCCGTGTCGGGAAAAAGTTGGAGGCATTCGCGCCAGACTTCCTCCACCGTACGGCCCGGCGACAGGCGCGCGAGGAATTCGAAGGTTTCCGGGCGCACCCGGAAATACTGGTTGCTGAATCGGTTTTCGATGACGATCCAGCGTTCGCCGCGGAAATTCTGCCGACGTGTTACGACATCCGGCCGCAGGGAGATTCGCTGGGCGGACACCCGGTACCAGGACTCGCTAAATGTGGAATTTTCGCCGCTCATCGTAGATGTGTGTGGCTACCACCAG
>JANMGP010000127.1:0-65383 GCA_031374705.1 Verrucomicrobiaceae bacterium
CAACTGGGCGTCAGTCGTGGACCTCGGCGCGCAAGCTGGTGCGGCGAGCGCGGCGGTGACTGGGCTTTCGCAAAACACGGCGTATTTTTTCCGGGCGTTTGCGCAAAACAGCGGAGGCACGGACTGGGCGGATTCGTCGGCTACTTTCACCACGGCGGCGGCAATTGCGGCGACGCTGGAGACGGGCTCGGCTACGGGAATCACGGGCTACACGGCGGGGCTGAATGGGCGCGTGAATTCCATCGGCAACGACCAGCCGGTGGTGACGCTGTATTGGGGAACGACTGAAGGCGGAACAAGCGCTGGCGGGTGGACGAGCTCGGCGTCGCTCGGGCTGCAATCGTCTTCGTTCGGCGGGCTGGCGAACAATCTCGCGCCTTCGACGACCTACTTTTTCCGCGCGGCTGCGGCCAATGCGGCAGGTACTACTTGGACGCCGGCGCTCAGTTTTACGACGACGACGAAAACGCCGGTCGTCATCAACGAAATCTTTTACAAGCCGAGCGACCGGACGAAGGACACCCAGTTTATCGAGCTGTGGAATCCCTCGACGTCCGCGGTGAACGTTGCCGGATGGCGCTTTGTGAATGCGGTGGATTTTCTATTCCCCGCTGCGACGACGATTCCGGCGGGCGGCTACGTGGTGATCGCTGCGAATAGCGCGGTGTTTCAGGCGACCTACGGCTTTGCACCGCTCGGGCAGTGGATTGGCGAGCTGAAGAAATCCGGCGAGACGATCGAGCTTCGCGATGCGGCAAATGTGAAAGTGGATGACGTGGATTTTTCGGAGGGTTTTCCGTGGCCGACTTCCGCAGCGGGCGCGGGACCGAGCATCGAGCTGATTCATCCGTCGCTCGAAAACGATCTCGGCGGTGCGTGGCGCAGTTCCACGAAAGTGCCGCTGCCGCAGACTCCGGGCGCGGCAAACTCGACATTTGCGGGCGTTGCAGCGCCAGCCATCCGCGACGTCTCACATACGCCGAATCTTCCGCTCGCGGGGCAGGCCGTGGTGATTACGGCGCGCGTCACGGATGCAAACGGCGTGGCTTCGGTGACGCTGCAAACGCAGACCGTGGAGCCCGGAAGTTACATCCGCAAAACCGACGCGGCCTACGCGACAAGCTGGACAAGCACTGCGATGAACGATGCCGGCACAAACGGCGACGCCATCGCGGGCGACGGCATTTTTTCCGCAACGATCCCCACCGCCACCCAGACGCACCGCAGACTCGTGCGCTATCGCATTTCCGCCACCGACGCGCTTGGCAGCAGCGTGACTGTGCCTTACGCGGACGACGAGCAGCCGAACTTCGCATACTTCGTGTACAACGGAGTGCCTGCGTGGAGCGGGGCGCTTCAGCCGGGAGCGGGCGGTGCTCGCGGGACGGTGCAGACGTTTCCGGCGGCGACGGTCGCGCAGTTCGAACCGTGGCATCTCATTGCGAACAATGCGGACGTCGATAACTCACAATACAACAGTTCGTTCAACGATGTGAGGTTCTCCGCGACGCTCGTCTATGATGGGAAAGTGTATGATCACATCCAGTTCAAAAACCGTGGCAAAGGCTCCATCTATGTGAGCGGCAAAAACAAATGGGCGCTCTTTTTCAATCGCGCCCGCGACATCCGGGTGAAGGACAATTGGGGCAAGTATTACGAGCCGTGGAACTCCGTGGCGCTCGATGCAAACGCCAGCCCGTGGTGCGCCGTCCATCGCGGCGCTACGGGCGTGGAGGAAGCGCTGTCGTACCGGATGTTTGAAATCGGCGGACTGCCCGCGCTGCGGACGAACTACGTGCATTGGCGTGTCATCGACAACGCAGCGGAGAGCGGCGCGACGCAGTTCGACGGCGATATGTGGGGCCTCTACCTCGCGCTGGAGCCGATGGAGGGCAACTATCTCGACGAGCGAAATCTGCCCGACGGCAACGTGTACAACATCGAGGGAACGCAAGGCGACAAGACCCGCCAAGGCGCGACGCAGCCGAGCGACGCATCGGATTGGAATGCGTTCCGCGACGGCGCGAATGCCGCCGGACAAACGGAGACATGGTATCGGCAAAACATGGATCTCCGTGCGCTCTACACGTTTTACGCGCTCGGTCGTCTGAATGGAAATGTTGATGTCCGCGCTGGCGACAACGTCCGTTTTTATCACAACCCGACGAACATCAACGGCGGCACGAATGGCCATTGGGTCGTCGCGCCGTATGACCTCGACATGATGTTTGTGTGCGGCGGCCATTGGAGCGCGAACATCGACGGCGTGGTGTATCAGGGCGTGACCGATCAGTTCCGCGCAATCACGCGTCACGCTGCACTCGGGCGCGAGTTCCGCAACCGCGCACGCGAACTCGTTGACCTTCTCGCGAGCGATTCCAGCGGGAATGGTGGTCAAGTCGGACAGCTCATCGACGAATACGCGCAGATGGTCAGCCCGACCGGCGCGACCTCGACTTGGGCCGCACTCGATGCTGCGATGTGGAACCTCCACCCCCGGACGGCAGGTGACGGCTCCGCTGGCTCGAACACCGGATACACGAACCACAAAAACAATTTCTTCCGAACGCCCTACTTCGATTACCGCGGAGTGAATCCCGTGCCGCAGACAAACTGGACGCGCACGCTCACCGACCCCGACGGCGATGGATACAGTGATTTCAACGGCCTCATGACTTGGTTCCGCAACTACTCCACGAATACCTGGCCCGGCGGAACATGGACTCGCAGCAACGGCAACCAGAACGGCTACGGCTACAAATACCTCGAATGGGAATCGCTCTACGGCGGCCTCGGCGTGAACCCCACGACGCCCGACCTCAGCTTCCCGAACACGCCGACAATTGCCTACGCAGGGCCGGTGAATTTTCCCGCCAACGCACTCGATTTTACCTCCGCGGGATTCAGTGCATCGGCGAGCGGCGGCACGACGTTTGGCGCGATCCAGTGGCGCATCGGCGAAATCGCCGCTCCCGGAATCCCCGGCTACACCGCCGGACAGCCCCGCAAATACGAGGTCGAAGACGTGTGGACCTCGGCGGAAATCGCGCCGTTCAACGCCACCGTGCGCGTGCCCGTCGCATCCGCAAAGCCCGGCTCCACCTACCGCGCCCGCGTCCGGCACAAGGATGCGAACGGACGCTGGTCGCACTGGTCCGCGCCGGTGCAATTCACCGTCGGCGTGCCGGATGTCTCGGTGTATCAGCAATCGCTCGTCATCAGCGAAGTGAACTACAACCCGTCGCCCGCAACGACTGCCGAGATTGCTGCGGGATTCAGCAGCGATTCGTTCGAGTGGATCGAAGTGCGCAACGTCAGCGCAATCGCGCTACCTATGGCCGACGTGCGCTTCACCAAGGGCGTCGATTTCGATTTCCCTGCCGGGTGGAGCATCCCCGCAGGCGGATACGCGCTCGTCGTAAAAAACCTCGCCGCTTTCCAATCACGCTACGGCACCGGGCTCAACGCGCTCATCGCCGGAAGCTACGGCGGCGACAACCTCAAAAACGAAGGCGAGGAACTCAAACTCAGCTACGGCGCAGGCACGACAATCCGTTCGTTCATCTACCAATCAATCGCCCCGTGGCCCACGCCGCCCGCAGGCAACGGCGCGACGCTCGTGCTCATCGCACCGGCGACATTTCCCGACCACACCGTGCCCGCAAACTGGCGGGCCAGCCTCGTCGCGGGCGGCACGCCGGGCACGAGCGATGCCACCACATTTATCGGCACCGCGACCGCCGATACAGACGGCGACGGCCTCAACGCGCTGCTCGAGTACGGCCTCGCAACTAGCGACACCGACGCCGCGCAAGGCCGCACCGCCTACACGCTCACGCCGGTCTCCGGAGGATTCGACTTCACCTACCAACGCCCTGCCGCCGTGGACGACATCGCCTACGCGCTGCAAGCAAGCACCGACCTTGCGCTCCCGTGGGGCGCGGCAAACGCCGCATTCATGTCGAGCGCGAATCTCGCGCCGGGCATCATCAGCGAGACTTACCGAATCACTCCGCCGGTGGGCGCGACGAAGTTCTTCGTGCGACTTCAAATCGTTAAATAGCCGGACACAATCCGCGCAAAAACAAGATACGGTCATCTCGCGCCAAAAAAGGCTCCAACACGGACCGGTGGCGCTGGTAGTATTAAGCAATGATTCATTTATCAAAAACCGTGTGCGCGGCGCTCGCGCTCCCGATGGCAGCGCTTGCGGCGGAGGACCGTGTGATTTTCAATCGCGATGTGCGGCCGATTCTGGGAGAGTATTGCTACCACTGCCACGGGCCGGACCCCGGCTCGCGCAAAGAGGGCATTCGCTTCGATCGAGCGGAGGGATTTTTCGCCAATCGCGATGATGCCGGGCCCACTGTAATCAAAGGCCAGCCGGACAAGAGCCCGCTCTACATCCGCATCACATCGACCGACGAAGACGAAGTGATGCCACCGCCGAAGGAGCACAAAAAGCTCAAGCCCGCAGAAATCGCGGTTCTCAAAAAATGGATCGAGCAAGGTGCGGAATGGCAGCCTCACTGGGCGTTCATCGCTCCCGAAAAGCCCCCGGTTCCAGCCGGAGCACCGCATCCCGTCGATGCATTCATTCGTGAACGCCTGGCGATTGCCGGACTGAAACCTTCGCCGCAGGCCGACAAGCGGACGCTTGCGCGGCGGGTGTCACTCGATCTAACGGGACTTCCACCAGCACCGGAAACCGTGGACACTTTTGTAAAAGACGAAGCTCCCGACGCCTACGAGAAGCTGGTGGATAAACTGCTCGCATCGCCCGGCTATGGCGAGCATCGGGGTCGGTACTGGCTGGATGCTGCGCGATACGGCGATACTCACGGGCTGCACATCGACAACTATCGCGAGATTTGGCCATACCGCGACTGGGTTATCAACGCGTTCAATCGCAACCAGCACTTCGACGAGTTCACGGTCGAACAAATCGGCGGCGACCTTCTGCCAAAGCCCACGCGCGAGCAACTGGTGGCGACCGGCTTCCATCGCTGCAATATCACCACCGCGGAGGGCGGGACCATTCCCGAGGAGAATCTCGCCAACTACGCGAAAGACCGTGTGGAAACCACCTCGTGGGTGTGGCTCGGCCTCACCTCGAATTGTGCCGTCTGCCACGACCACAAATTCGATCCAATCACGCAGAAGGATTTTTATGCGATGTCAGCGTTTTTTCGGAATACGACGCAGGATCACAGCGACAAAAACGTGCGCGACACGCCGCCCATTTTGGTGCTGCCGCAAGGTGATGATGCAAAGCGGTTGGATGCGATCCCTGCCGAAATCACCGCGATGTCCGCGAAGCTCGCGGAGCGCCAGAAGGCAATCGGAGCGGAGTTCGAAAAGTGGCAGGCTTCTGCGAAAGCGGAGGTTATAGAGAACGCGACCTACACGAAGGCCCTTCTCGCCCAAATTTCGCTGAATGAAGGCACCGGCATCACGGCCAAAGGCGTGGTTGCCGGGAAGCCGCAGGCATTCGCGCTGCCGCCGAACCTTGTGTGGAAGCCTGATGGCAAGAGTGGTCCGGCGGCGCAAGTGGCGGATGGATCGTCCATCGACCTCGGTGCACTCGGCGACTTCGAGAAAGATCAGGCATTCTCGGCCAGCGTGTGGTTTTTCCGGCCGGGCGCAAGCAACGGTGCAGGCGGCATCCTCACCCGCATGGACAAAACAGACGCCTATCGCGGCTGGGACATTTTCTACGCAGCGAATGAAATCGCGGTCCACATCGTCAGCAAGTGGCCGGACGATGCGCTGAAAGTCAGCACGACTGATGAAGCCGGAAAGCCCGACCAATGGCGGCACATCGCGATCACTTACGACGGCTCAGGCAAAGCGAAAGGCGTCAACATCTACGTGAACGGCAAACTTCGAAAGACGAAGGTCGAGAAGGACCAGTTGAAAGGCACCATCCGTACCAAGCAACCGCTCATGGTGGGGCGGCGGGGCGGCGGCGGGGAAGTGTTCACGGGTGCGGTGCAGGATGTCCGGCTATACACGGGCATCCTGTCGCTTAAGCAAGTCCTCGCCATCTCAGAGCTCCCCGATTTGCGCACCATCCTTGCAAAGGCGATTGACCAACGTACTCCGGAGGAGAAGCAGCGACTGCTCGCGTTCTTCTCGAGCGGCGACCCGCATAGCAATGAACTCCAGACAAAGGTGGCGGCGCTGGAGGCGGAGAAAGCCGCGATCCAAAAGCGAAGTCCCGTCACACACATCCAGATGGAGAAAGCGGGCTCCCAACCGATGGCGCGATTGCTCAATCGGGGCCAGTATGATCAGCCGAAGGAGGAACTGAAACCCGCGGTCATCGCAGCGCTGCACCCGATGCCTCCGAACGCGCCGGCGAATCGTCTCGGCCTCGCCCGCTGGCTCGTCGCGAAGGACAATCCCCTCACCTCCCGCGTCACCGTGAATCGCTTTTGGCAGGAGATCTTCGGCAACGGAATCGTGCTTTCATCCAACGACTTCGGGATCATGGGCGAGCCGCCATCACACCCCGCATTGCTCGACTGGCTCGCAGTGGACTTCCGGGATAGCGGATGGGATGTGAAGCGCCTGATTCGCCTCCTCGTGACCAGCGAGACTTACAAGCAAAGCTCGAGCGTCACCAAAGAACTCCTCGATCGGGATCCCGACAACCGCCTGCTTTCCCGAGGCCCGCGCTTCCGGATGGACGCCGAAATGGTGCGCGATTACGCCCTCGCAGCGAGCAGCCTGCTTTCGCCAAAAATCGGAGGACCCAGCGTGCGTCCTTACCAACCGCCGGGTGTGTGGGAGGCCGTCGCAATGCCCGGCAGCGACACCGGCAGCTACAAGCGCGATACCGGCGAGGCGCTCTACCGCCGGAGCATGTACACGTTCTGGAAGCGCAGCGCCCCGCCCGCATCACTGGAGCTCTTTAACGCACCGAGCCGCGAAGCCTGCACCATCCGCCGCGAACGCACAGACACACCGCTTCAGGCACTTGTGACACTCAACGACCCGCAGTTCGTGGAAAGCGCTCGCAACCTCGCACAGCTCGCGCTCAAAGCCTGCAAGGACGATGCAAAAGCCACGCTCGATTACATGGCGCTCCGTGTCCTTTCCCGTCCGCTGCGCGCTGCAGAAATCCCGGTTCTCGAGGCCAGCCACAAAGCCCTGCTCGCGCGCTACACACAGTCGCCCGCCGAAGCGACCGCTCTCATCACGTTCGGCGAAAGCAAAGCCGATCCGGCACTCCCGCCATCATCGCTCGCCGCCTGGACCATGGTCGCGACGCAGCTCCTGAACCTCGACGAAACCCTCAACAAGTAACTGTTTATGCATCCATTCACCGACTTCGCCACCTACGAGACACGCCGCCAGTTTTTCACGCGCGGGAAAAACGCCCTCGGAATGGCAGCGCTGGCCACGCTGATGGGACGCGACGCCGTCGCCGCCGAGCCTGCGCAGGCTGCGAAGATTGCCCTGCAATTCGCGCCGAAAGCAAAACGCGTAATCTATCTCCACATGGTCGGCGGCCCTTCGCAAATGGACCTCTTTGACTACAAGCCGGAGATGGAAAAGTGGTATGACAAGGACCTTCCGGACAGTATCCGCCAAGGCCAGCGGCTAACCACGATGACTTCAAAGCAGACGCGTTTTCCGATCGCTCCATCGAAATACAAATTTGCGCAATACGGGAAAAACGGGATGTGGATGAACTCCGAACTCCTCCCGTGGTTTTCGAAAAGCGTGGACGACGTCGCATTCATCCGCTCGATGCACACGGAGGCCATCAACCACGAGCCCGCCATCACGATGATGCAGACCGGCAACCAGCTCGCTGGGCGACCGTGTCTGGGCTCGTGGGCGAGCTACGGCCTTGGTTCGGCGAACCAGGATTTGCCCACGTTCGTCGTCCTCGTGGCAGAACCGTCGAACCGTGAGCAGATTCAGGCTATCTCGGGAAAACTGTGGACCAGCGGTTTCCTGCCCGGCCAGCACGCAGGCGTCGCATTTCGCAGCAAGGGCGACCCGATTCTCTACATCAACAATCCGCCCGGTGTCTCGACCGACGTCCGCCGCAACACGCTCGACGGCATTCGCGCGCTCAACGAACAGAACGCCGCGCTGGTTGGCGACCCGGAGATTCACACGCGCATCGCGCAATACGAAATGGCCTTTCGCATGCAGGCGAGCGTCCCGGACCTCACGGACTTCAGCAAAGAACCCGCCTCGACATTTGAGCTGTATGGAGAGAACGCGAAGAAGCCGGGCACGTTTGCCAACAGCGCACTTCTCGCGCGCCGGCTCTCCGAGCGGGGCGTGCGCTTTGTGCAAATCTACCACAACAACTGGGACCACCATTCGAACGTTTCCGGTCGCATGCCCGACCAGTGCCGCGATGTGGACCAGCCTTGCTACGGGCTGCTTCAGGATTTGAAAAACCGCGGTTTGCTCGACGAAACACTCGTCCTCTGGGGCGGCGAATTCGGACGTACCATCTACAGCCAGGGCGGCCTCTCGAAACAAAACTACGGACGCGATCATCATCCGCGTTGCTTCACCATGTGGGCCGCAGGCGGCGGAATCAAAGGCGGCGTCGTCTATGGAACGACCGATGACTTCAGCTACAACATCGTTGAAAACCCGGTCCACGTGCGCGACCTCCATGCCACACTGCTTCAACTCCTAGGGTTCGACCATCACCGCCTCACCTTTAAATGGCAGGGCCTCGATGCGCGACTGACGGGAGTGGAGCCTGCGAAGATTGTGAAGGATATTCTGGCGTAGTAGGGAACGCGCCAGACTAATTCCCGGACAATTTATTCAGTATCGCAGTTGCCGCATCGCGCACATCCCGATCCGGATCACGTTCGGCTGTCACCCGTAGCAATGCGAGAGAACGAGGGTCGTCCATCTGGCCGAGAACATCGAGGGCGGCATTGCGTACCGGGCGCGGCTGATTGGTCAACGCGGTGGTCAACAATGCAATTTTCGCAGGTATGTCCGCCTCGGTCCCGGAGTCACCCAGCGCTGCGATGATTGCTTCCCGGGCCTGGTAATCCCGCTCGGCACGGAACAGTCGCGCAAGCGTTGGCAGAGAGTCCCGGTCGTCGAGTGAAGCAATGGCACGGGCATAGTCGGAGCGTTCCGCAGCGTCTCGCGTCCGCAGATAGTCGGACTCCAATTCACGGACTTTGACCGGCCGACGATCCTGCACCGGGCGTGAGATGGGCTCGTTCTGCGCCACGGCAAAGGGCTTGAATTCGGTCGGTACGACGCTCTGATCCACTGATTCCGATGGCTCCGGAACTGTGCTGACAGCGTCCGGTTGGGATCGCGGAGACTCCTGTCGGAGGAATTCCAGATCCCCCGCGTACCAAACACAAAGCGAGGCACCCAGCACAACGAATGCAATTACCAGTCCAGCGAATAGCGAACGTTGGTAGCTAGCGGCAGGCCTTTTCATTACTAAAGGGAAATCACCGGCGAACAAACATACGAACATTTTTTAAAAAAAATTTGCAGCCGCCCTCTGACAGTAATAGCCGTTTGAATCGCCATGAAAAAACTCCTGACTAAAAAATCAACATTAGCATTCGCGGCGACACTCGGTCTCGCGTTCAACTCACAACTGATCCACTCCGCCGATCACGGCGACGGGCCGACACTCGACGGAGACCAGGCCGGCGACCTGGCCGATGTCTATGCGTTCCTCGATCCGAACGACAACGATCAGGTCGTGCTCATTACCACGCTGCGTGGTTTCATCGTCCCGTCGGAAGCGAACAACTTCGGCATCTTTGACGAAGATGTACGTGTGACATTCCAAATCGAGAACACCGGCGATGCCATCCCGGATCTGTTCCTCGACGTAACCTTCAATCAGCCGCAACGCCCGATCATTCCTGTTCCAAAGAGTGACCCGCCCGTAACGCCGGATGTTGCAGGCTTCAAGAACAAGCCGCGCTCCACTCAGGACGCCATCGTCTCATTCCGCGGGGCTCTACCGACGAACCTCAAGGGTCCCGGCGGAAAATTTACCGGACCTGTCACACAGCCCACTATCGGTCCCACTCCGACCCCGGCGATTATCACTCCGCTCGTGAACGACAAGAACCCGAACTCAATCGGAAGTCTCTTTGCCGGCCCCCGAAACGATCCGTTCTTTTTCGATATTCCGGGATTTAATCGTTTCGTCTCGTCAGTGCTGGCCGGAAACGTCGCTCCCGCTGAATTGGATCGCGGACGCGATTCGTTCGCGGGCTACAATATTATGGCCGTGGCACTCCGACTTCCCGCTACCACACTGAGAGGCCTGAAACCGGGCGCACCGACAGTCCTCGGTGTAAACGCCATCACCTCGCGAAAAAATGAACGCATCGTCAAAGGCGACAAGGTCGGCTCCGGTGGCTACCAGCAGCTGGATCGTATTGGAGTTCCCGGCGTGAATGTCGCGTTCCTGCCCTACAACATGAAGAACGCCTACAACGGCGGCACGACGATCGATGATTCAAAGGGGAAATTCTTCACTGCCATTGCGGGGACACTTACCGCGCTCGGGACGAATGCACAAAACATCGGCACTCTGGCTTCTGTCACCGGCTTGCCTCCGGTGTTCCCGATTCCAAAAGGCGGTGCCCTCGGGACAGGAGATTTCCTCCGCCTTCAAACCGACAAAGCGGTAAAACCGAATCCGGCCATGGGCGGCAGCACGTCGGGCGGTGGAAGTGATGCATCGAACGGTTTTCCGAACGGGCGACGCCTCCGTGACGACGTTATAGACACCGTCCTCTTCCTCGTTACCAACGGCGTCATCACTGCCGGCGATCACGTAGATGCGAGCGAGGTGCCACCCACCGATGCCTTTCCGTTCGTCGCACCGCCGACACAACCGTTTGTCAACGGTGTGACGGACGATGGAACCCGCAACTAAAAATATCCACAGCATTAATCTCCGCCGTATCGGGCTTCACTGAAAGTCCGGTACGGCGTTTGATTTTTCATTCCTGAGGCGATTGCTACAGTCGCGCGCGGGAGAGTGTGCGAGCAGCCTGCGTTCGCGAGACTTTCACGGCTGCGGGCCGGAGGAATCGACACCGGAACACCGCAGCGTGAGCGTCATCCGCGATCAGTTTGGTGTAGAGATGCTTCGTGCGAACCGGGGCATGAGAGGGTTTGCAGCCAACAGGATTCTTCGGCATTCATCGGTGAATGTGCACTGAATCGATAAAACCAGAGGCTACAGGCACGGCCGCTTCGCGCCTCTGCGTGGAGTGCGGGCTGTGCTGCAACGGCGCGATGTTTGACATCGTCCGGCTCCAGCGCGGGGAATCACCGCGAGCGTTTTCCGCTCTCGGGCTCAAGGTGAAACGCGGTGCATTCGCACAGCCATGCGCCGCGCTGGATGGCTTGCGATGCACTATTTATGCGGAACGGCCGGAGCGCTGCCGGCTTTTCGAGTGCAGGCAGTTGAAGAGGATCGCCGCGGGTGAAACCACGGAAGCTGCCGCGATGGAAAAAATCCGCGATGTGCAGCGCAGGCTCGAAGAAATCATTGGCCTGCTTGCAGCAGCGGGCTCCACGAATATCCGGAAAGCGATTGCGCACCGTTGCGCCAGCCTGCTCGCCGAGCCGCTGGATTCGCCGGATAACGCGGCGCTACGCGAGAAAGTGGCCGCGTCCATGAAGGCGCTCGATCGGATTCTCGAAGCCGACTTTCGCACCGAGCCACGAATCGCCCTGACTCAGCTCGCGTAGAATTTTTTGCCGGCCCATGCGCTGAGCGGGACCATTCCAAGCAGCACAAAGGCGCAGAGGAGGCTGGCGGGAGATTTCGGAAAACCACCGAGGCTGTTGGGCATCACGCACAAGGCGGCCTGCATCACAAGCATCAGTCGGATGTAGCCGCCGATGGCTGGCGGAATCGGGCGCGGCGGGGTCTTCAGCAGTTCGCCCGTCTGCATGACGCAGAGGACGACGGCGACGAGCCAAAGCGTGGGCGAAGGGTCTAGGAGAATCGTGCCGGTGAATTGCTTGATGATGATGTATCCGATGAACATCGCCGCAATGGGAAGCATCTTTGCAAACTTGGAAACAACGGGCTTGGTTTCATTTCTGGCGAGGTTTGTCACCGCCGCGATGTAAAGCGTGATGGCGACTGCTCCGGCGAGGGCTTTTATCAAATACCACTCCCCCATCGAATTCGCCTGGAGGAAGAAGTACGGCGCGAGAAACCTGATGGAATCCGGCATCATCGAGGCTTTCGCGAGCACCCAGGAGTCCGGCCCCATGCCGGCGACGGCACCGAGCATCACGCTGAGACCACGGCAAGTACCCATCGTCAGCGCACCGATCACAGCGAGTCGCTTCGTGGTGAAATTGTAGAGCCAGACGGTGAGCAAAAGCGCGACACCCATGATTGCGGCGCGCGGGCCGAGAGCGGCGTGGAGCACACCGATGCCGATCGCGCACAGAAGCAGAATCGCACTGATGGCCGACGAGCGTGAAATCGCGCCGCTCGGCAAGGGACGTTTCGGGCGCTCGGCGAGATCCTCCTTTTGATCGATGACGTCGTTCATCGCCAGACCCGCAGAGTAAATGCAGAGGCTCGCGATCACCGCGGGGAGTGCCCTGATGTCGAGGATCCCTCCGGATGCGATGAGAAATCCCGCGAGCGGATCGCCGGGCACTGTGAAGAGATTCGGCGCGCGGAAAAGCTGGAGCCATGCGCGGATCTTCATGCCTCGTCAATCATTCGGCGGAGATGGCCCATGCAAATGCGGCTCGCCGGTTCGGCGTGCGCGGAGAATGCGTGACCTGCGGGCAGATGCTGCGTTTCATCGTCGAGCGGAACCACGCGCCAATGGGTCTCCAGCGTGATCCATCCACTGTAACCGCCCGCTTTTAAAGCGCGGAAATGCGCAGGGAAATCGAGCTGCCCGGTTCCCACCTCCACGCATTTCAGTGCCGGTGTGGAGCCGTCGCGCCGGGCGTCTTTGATGTGGACGTGTCCGACCAGTCCGGAGACCGCATCGAAAGCCGGGCCGACTGGATCTTCATCGCCTTCGAGATAGAGGCAATTGCAAGGATCCCATACGAGCGTCGTCTGCGCGGAAGGCGGCAGGTGCCTCCAAAACTCCGCCGTCTCGGCAGCGTTGCCCATGACGCAACTTGCCTCGTTTTCGACCCCGACGCGAATACCCGTCCCCTTCACGATCTCGAGGAGCTGGCCGAAATGTGACGCTGCGCGGGCGAGGTCATCAGAGGTGGCAGGATGCGACCGCCGCAGAAAGGTGAACACTCGAACAAGGTCTGTCCCAAGAATCTGTGCGGCCTCGACGGAGCGTTTGAACAGCTCGACGTGCTCCGCAATCTCGGACGGCGCATCGAGGTTGCATTTGAAGACCGGCGAAGCGGCACCGGCGATAGCCATGCCGGCATCGCGGGAACGCGCGGCGATGGTCCGCAAGTCGTCCCGCGTGAGATCGCGAAATGCCTTTCCAAAGAGGCTGCGGACTTCGATTCCGTCGAGCATCTCCTCTTTTGCGAAGCGGAGAACTGTGTCGAGATCCTGTGAGACCTCATCCGTCAGGATGGCGAGGCGGCACCAGCTCATGCGCTCCTCCGGATGTCCCAAAGCTGCCTTGCCTGCGAAATGACCTTCTTCAGCACTTCGGGTGTCACGGCCTGCTTCGGATCGTCGCCAATTCCCTTGCTCGGCGAGACGTTTGCTTCGATGCAAAGTCCGTCGGCACCGTAAGCGATGGCGGCGAGCGCTGCCGCCGGGACGTAGGACGCCTTCCCTACGGAATGCGACGGGTCCACGACGACGGGCGCCCACGTGCGCTCCTTCAAAAGCGGGACGATGCTTTCGTCGGGATGATTACGGTATCCATCGAGCGTCGGCTGCGTACCCCGCGGACAGAGGATGACGTTTGGATTCCCAAGTTGGACGATATACTCCGCCGCGGCGATGAACTCCTGCGTCGGCCCCATGTGGATGCTGCGTTTCAGCAAAACCGCGACGTCTCGACTGGCAATGGCCTGACCGATCTGGCGGAGAAGCGAGTAGTTCAGTGCATTGCGGGCGCCGACTTGCAGGCAGTGAACTCCGGCATCCAGCGCGAGGCGGAGATGCTCTTCGTCCATCACCTCGGTGTCCACCGGGAGGCCCGTGGCACGGCCGGCTTCCATCAAAATATCGAGCGCCTTCGCATCGCCCTGGTAGCTGTATGGATTCGTCCGCGGCTTCCAGACACCGCCGCGCAGCGCGTTGGCACCGGCTTCTTTAATGGCGTGCGCGGTCTCGATGGTGAGGTTTGGGTTTTTCGGATCGATCGTGCACGGCCCGGCGCAGACAAAGAGCGATTGCCCGAGGGTCACGCCGCCGATTTTTACGCGATGACTGGCGAGGCTGGAGCGAATATCCATCAGCTTGTGCGGACTCTGTATCCGGTCCACACGGTTCACATACGAAAGACCCTCGAGCTTTGTGATCATATCGTCGTTCCGCTCGTCGCCGATGATGGCGTAAATGGACTGCACCTCCCCGTAGATGACCTGAATCTTGCAGCCAAATGCGCCGACGATGTCGGTCACTTCCTTGAGTTGGTCATCCGAGAGTTTACTGACGTTTGGTATAATCATGATCTGAAAAGGGCGCAGAACGTAGCGTTCGCGCGTGCCGCTGCAATGCCGGAGATTGGCTCTGGTCAGTTCCAACATTCGCGCTCCAGCGATACGCAGAGCGAGGCTCCATAAATAACGTCGCTTACCGCCCGGATGGCGGCTCGATTGTCAGAAGTCCCGCACCGACGCGCTCGACACTTCCCCCGATGGGGCGGGAATCCGCCTTCAAGCGCCCTGCGACATCGCTCGGACGAACTCCCCAGCCAACATACGCTGCTGCGGCGGCGGAAACGAGCGCAGTGGATTGCGAAGTCCCGCTCACACGGGCGATCTTGTCGGTGTCCCACGCCGTGACCACGCCCACTCCGGGCGCGACCAGATCCAAGCCCTGGCCCGAGTTGGAGAAGAACGCCTGCTTTCCCTCGGCGTCGGCACTTCCCACGCTGATTACATTTTCATAAGAAGCCGGGAAGGCGAGTTGATCGAAAGCCTCATTTCCGGCAGCCGCCACGACCACGGCGCCGTGTTGAATGGCGTAGTCAACCGCTTTCCGCACGGTCACACTATCGCCATTGCCGCCGAAGCTGACGTTAATGATCTGTGCACCCCGATCGGCAGCTTCGATGATGCCTTCAGCCAGCACCGAACTGACTGTGTAGCCCTCCGGATTGGCCACCCGGATGTCGAGAATCCGCGCTCCTGGAGCAACGCCCGGTGCGCGTGAATCCTGCCCGCCCACCAGCGAGGCCACACTCGTCCCGTGGCTGTCAAACGGAAGTCCATCATTGACGAGATCGACATGCGTCACCTGGTTTTCTCCAAAGGTGGGATGCGCCAAGACGCCGGTGTCCACCACCGCCACAGTGACGCTATCACCCCAGTGAGTGCGGTCCCCGGCAGCGTTGATCGCACCCAGCATCCCCTGCCCCGACGCTGCCGCGCCGCCTTCGTTATTGCTGTCGGGCTGCGGTAATTTTGGCGGGGGTGGCGGAATGGACAGCCACAGGTTGCCTTCGACGCCGGTGAAGTCCGCACTATTTGCCGCGATGGCAGCCCCCAGACGCTCGACCGTTCCATAGCTCACCCGCGCTGCGTTTAACTGCGGGATGGTACCGAGGGTGACCAAGCCGAGCGCGGCTGCCTGCCGCGTGAAGCGGTCCAAAGCCTCCTTGCTACGAAAAGTCAGCAACGCCTCACCAGCCACGACGTTAGGATTTTGAAGGCGGTTGCGCAGAGCTTCGAGCATCGGGTCTGGATTTGGATGCGTCTCCGCGGCAGAATCGACCGGACCGGTTCGCAAAGGCACGCCGGATTGCCGGAGCGATTTCCCCCTGTTCAAATTCAAGGAAGTCTTGCGCGCTGTCGCTTTCGGATCGGTGCCGTCTCTTCCAAGCGTCGTTGTGGAAGACGACAGCATCCCGGCCTTGTTTGTCAGGAAAACGAGTACCGCCACTAGCAAAACGAGCAAGAGACGAGTGTGCATTTCCTTCATGACACACGATCTATCACGGAAACTGACGCATTGCTACTATTACGAACATTAGAATCGCTTGCCACGGGCACCAGTGCGCCACGGCACGCGTTTGAGCTACGTTTCCCAACCGTCGCGCGCCTCGATGGTGACGCAGCCCCGCTCATCGTCGGGGTGCCCTTCGCGGAAAGTCGCGTGGTCCTTCGGCGTATCACTTAGCAGCAGATGCTTTCCAGCCCGCAAGCCACTGAGCCGCGAGTTTTTCGAGCACCGCTCGGGTGGCCGGGTCATTCGCGATATTGGTGTTTTCCTGTGGATCGACTTGATGGTCGTAGAGTTCGACTCCATCCACTTTGGAATGATCGTCGCGTTCCACCCATTGGGTGAAACGGTAGCGATCCGTTCGCATGGAATACCCCATCAGCTTCCGTCCGCCAGCCGTGCGCGGATACTGGCTGAATGCTGCAGATTTCCACGGCAGAGCGGGATCGTCGAGCAGTGGCTTGAAGCTTTTCCCCTCCAAGTTTGGAGCGACGGGCAGTCCGGCGAGCTCCGCCAGCGTGGGGTACATGTCCACAAACTCAACCAAGGCATCCGTCTTCTTTCCGACGGCTTTCATGCCGGGCACCGAAATGATCAAAGGCGCATGCACATCGTTCTCGACGTTGCTGTGTTTGCTCCAGCGGTCGTGCTCGCCGAGCTTCCACCCGTGGTCGCCCCAGAGAATAATGACGGTGTTTTCCCGCAGGCCCAGCTTGTCGAGTTCATCCACGACGCGGCCCAACTGGGCATCGATGTAACTCACCGCCGCGTAATACCCGTGTTTGAGCTGACGCGCGTAGCCCTCGGGCAAATGACTGGCATTCGGCACACCGCTGTAGCTCCACAGTTCGTTCTTATCAGCCATGGCGTAGCTCGGCGCGTCCTTGGGGAGGAAACTGTTGGGTGCCAGTGGAATCTTCGCCGGGTCGTAGAGGTCCCAGTAGGCCTTTGGAGAGTTGAACGGCAGATGCGGTTTGTGAAATCCCACAGCGAGAAAAAATGGCTTCGCGTCCGCCTTGAATTTACGCAGCGCCGCAATCGCCTCATTCGCGAGAGCGCCTTCTCCGCCGCCGTTTGCCTCCTCGTCCGTCGCACGGAACGCCGGACCTCGCTCGGTCTTGGTGACCGCGTCGGTGCCCGCCGCATCGGAGGTATCTGCGGATTTGGCGGGCGGGGATTTTTTCCTTCCGACTTTGACTCCCTTGGGCGCATCTTCATCCTGCGCTTGCCCAACGACATCCGGGGCGGACCACGAAGCGGGGTCCACAAATCCACCGTGGTAAATCTTGCCCATTCCTTGCGCAGTGTAACCGTTATTCTTGAACAACTGCGGCAACGTCACCACATCAGGCAGTGCCTTGCGAAAGTGGGTGTTCAAATCCCACACCTTGGTGGTGTCCGGCCTCATGCCGGTGAGCACACTGGAGCGCGAGGGCGAACAGACCGCTTGTTGACAGTAGGCCCGGTTGAATACCAAGCCCCGCTCTGCGAGACGGTCGATATTCGGGCTTTTGATGATGTCGTTTCCGTAGCAGCCGAGCTCCGTCCGGAGGTCGTCCGAGACGATGAACAGGATGTTCGGCTTGGATTTCTCAGCGGCACCGAGTGGGCCAAGCGGTATCAGCGATGCGGCAGCGAGAAGAAGGAACTTGTATTTCATAATGGTGTGAACAATTGGACGTGTGCGAGTCTGCGGATCACAAGAGGAAAACTACGCCCGAGGTAATAGCGCGAATCCGGGATTCCGGACACGAACTTCACAATCCCCACGCCTTCACCGCCTGGCCCATCTCCCACATCAGTTTGTCGAGGTTGCCTTCAGTGCGGCCATTCAACAGCCCGGCCCAGCACATTCCTTTCGCCGTATGCACCATGATGGTCGCCGTCCCCGGCAGACCGCCGGTGTGCCACCAATTCGGCGCTTTATTCACCGCCCAGCCGCGCGCGTAGCCGTCGCTGATGCCGGGCGTCGTCATCGTGCGAATTGAGTCCGGACTGAGAAGCTTCGGCAACTGCGACGCGAAGCGCACCAAATCCCCCGCCGTCGCGATCCAGCCGCCATGCGAATCCATCCGCGCCACGTTTATCCCGTATGCTTTGCCGTCGGGCACCGTCAGATACATCACTTCCTTTGACTGCCGCTCTGCCAGCGTGTTCCCGCCGATCTTCATACTTGTGATGCCGCACTTCGAGAGCACATCCCGCGTGACAAACATCTCGTAAGGCAGCTTCGTGACCTTCTCCAGCACGCGTCCCAACACGCAGTAGCCGAAGTTCGAATATGCGAAGTGCGTGCCCGGCGGATGCGTCTGCTTTTGGGCTGCGAGCGTCCACGCGATGAGCTCGTCGTGCTTCATCGCAGGCTGCTCAAACATCGGGTCGTCCTTGTCGTTCGTCCATCCGCCGCTCGTGTGCGTGAGCAATTGGTCCACCGTGATCGCGAGCACCGCCTCCGGTAAATCGCGCCCATACGCCTCGCCCAGGATTCCCTTCGGACCAAACACCGTGTCGTCCAGTTTCAGCAGTCCTTTCTCCACACACATCATTACCGCCGTCGCTGTAATCGGCTTCGAAATACTCGCGATGCGAAACCGATGCTCCGCCGTCACCGCCTCCTTCCCCTCCGCATCCGCAAATCCGTATCCCTGCTCAAACGCAATCACCCCATCCCGCCCAAAAGCAATCGCCAGCCCCTTCACGCCATGCTCCCGCAAAAAGCCTTCCGCCATCCCGCGAATCGCGTCCGCCTCCGCAGCCGGCGGCCTTTCCACGTCATCTGCAAAAGCCCGACATCCCACTGCAAACACAGAGGCCTGCCCCACGCCACGGATAAAGTGCCGACGATTCATGCGCGCAGCATTGCGAACGAAGGGAACTGGGCTACTGACTGGAAAATCTTTCATTCTGCGGAATGTCATCATCTCGCTACCCGCGCGTAAAGCATCGGGAAAGACTCAAGAGTGTGATTCGTTCTACTTGGTTACATCCTCCGCAGCGCACGACTCAAAAGTTTTTCCAGCGTGCTGGAACCGGCGACATCGAGCGTGGCGCCAGCCTTCGGAGTGCGGTGGTTTGACACCGCTTTTCCTTTCAACGGAGAGGGCGTTGCGCGTCGAATGAATGTCACAGTCAGGACGGAAACCACTCGTTGGAACATCGTTGTAATCAGGACGGACAGGCCTTCCGCTATCGCCTCGCACCGGACGGTTACCTGCTCTACTCCGTCGCGATTAACCGCAAGGACGACAACGGGAAACTTTCCACTGAGGATCCCTCCGCTGACCCAGACTGGCGATGGTGGTCGCCGCTCAAGGAGTAGCCGGATGAAGGAAATCCTTCGCACCCTCGCGGTCACATTTTCTGCGAAAAATGCTACAACCCCGTCCGCTCGTAAATCGCCGAGAGCGGCAGCGCGCATTCGATGGCTGGCAGCGAGAGGACGCCGTCTTTTTCGGCAAGGACTTCCGATTCCCATTCGCCGGATACGCGGCGATAGATTGTGACGGCGACGCGGAGTTGATCGACTAGGACGTAGGCCTGGAGCGACGGGATTTGCTGGTAGTTGTGTAACTTCTCCACGCGATCGACACGCTCGGTCGCGGGTGACAGCACTTCGAAAATGACGCTCGGCGTCTCGGCATACTGGGAATCGTTCGACCGGCCCGAGCAGTCCACAGTGACATCCGGGTAGTAGTAAAACTCGCCCTTCTCCGCGCGGACACGGACGCGGGTGTCTGAGCCGAACGCTTCGCAGGTTTTGCCGCGCAGGAACGCACGGAGTTCGCCAACGATGTTTGTAGCGATGCGGTTATGCGCAGCGCTGCCGCCCGCCATCATATACACGACGCCGTCGAGATACTCGTGCCGAGCCGAACTGATTTCCTCGCCAGCGAGGTATTCCGCAGGAGCGATGTAGTTGTCATTGCGAAGCGCGTTGCCCATGCGCCGGAACGTATTCCAGTTGCCGCGAATGGCAAGGATTACGGGCTATCGCTTAGAGCGGCGCTTCAAAGCGCGGACGACTGTCGATCACGCCACGCGAGGCGGCGCGAAGCCTTCGCGGTATTGGCGGCTCACGATGGTGCTCGTGGCTTCGGCGCTATTGGTGAATGCGAGTTTCGATTTGTCCCAGAGCAGTTCCTGACCGGGGAAACGCGACGCCTTCACGCCAAGCAATGCAGCTTCCGTCATACGCACCGCATCTTTGAATGGCGTGCGAAGCTCCGTCTTTTTGCCGAGGCAGTTGTCCACCCACGCGTGCCAGTGGTTCAGCTTCGGGAACTCGGGCAGGTTGGGCATCTTCAGTCCGTCTTCTGCCTTGCCGTCGCGCCAGATTTTCAAGCCGCCATCGGCCCCGAGAACGAGCGTGCCTTTTTCGCAGACGACCACGGTCATGTTTGCGCCCTGCACGTCCTCGGGAATCCGCATCTGCTCCTTGGTCGGATGCTGGTTCGAATCGTAGTAATGGATCGGGAAGGTTTTGTTGGCGAACTTGTCCGACGACACTTTGTAGGTGACCACCGATTTGCACGGGTTCGTGTGGAAAAACTTGCCGGCGGGTTTTGCGCAATCGGTCTTCACGGAGACCGGCGAAATGAGCTCGTCGTAGCTGAAGAAAATCACGTCGAGAATATGGCAACCCCAATCGCCGAGGCCGTTGGTGCCGAACTCCCACCACGAGCGCCATTTCGTCGGGGCGAGGTGATCGTAATACGGCTGCATCGCGCAGGGTCCGAGCCACAGGTTCCAGTCGAGACTCGCCGGGATGTTCGGATTTTCCTGAAACACTTTGGCGTCGTTAAAATACGCGCTCGAATCCGGCGAGCCGGCCCACGTGTAAGCTTCGATGGCCTTGCCGAGCTGGCCCTGACGCAGGATTTCCACAGCGGCACGACGTCCGGGAATAACCATGCGTTGATTGCCGAGTTGTGTCACGAGCGCAGGCTTCGCCTTCAGCGCCTGCTCCATCATCGCCAGTTCCGCGAGCTGATGGACAATCGGCTTCTGGCCATAGACGTGTTTGTTGTGCGCCATCGCGGTGAGCATGATGGGCGCGTGCGAGTGATCCGGCACCGACACGATCACCGCATCGAATTTATCGCCGTGTTTGGCGAAGGCCTCGCGATAATCGGCGCACGTAAAAGCGCCCGGATGATCCTTCGCTCCCTGCGCGAGGTAGTTGGTGTCCACATCGCAGAGCCCGACAATCTCCGCATTTTCATGCGAAGCGACCTGCTTGCGGTCGTGCGCACCGATCGTGCCGACGACGCCGATGGAGAGCACGCGAAGCTTGCCGTTCGGCGAAGCCGCGCGGACTCGTGGAAGGCCGAGGCTCAGGCCTGCGGCGGCTGTGGAGAAAATGAAATGGCGGCGTGTCAGTTTGGTATTCATGGAAGTGATGTTGCGGTGGTTCCCCTTGATGACCGGCGGGAGGCACGTAGCAAAGGAATAATTCACGGTTTCACGACCCGTCTCCGCGCGTCCGTTATAACCGCCGCCGGGTTCGCCGGGAGGACGAACTACGTCAGATAACCCGCAAGCTCCGCACGGGCTGCATCCGTCAGATCCATCCGGTACCCTTCGGCCGGAATCACTTTCAGCGGGCGCGATGTTCCGGCGATTCGAAACTCCATGTGGCGATTGCCCGGATAACGCATGATGATTTCGCGCACCGCGACAAAATCCTTCTCGTCCATCTTCGCGATGTCGAACGTGAGCACCACCGGCTTTTCCTTAGGGGCCGGCTTCGCCAGCACCTCGATCTTGTCCGCCGAAATGCGCGGACCTTCCTCGCGGAGGTCGAGACGCCCGCTCATGGAAATCACGCGACCGGCGACGAGCAATCCTTGGAATTTTGTATAAGCCTCGCTCCAAATCATCACCTCGAGCTGGCCCGTCATATCTTCCAGCACCACGATGGCAAATGGCTTCCCGTCCTTCTTCGTGAACTTCTTTTCCACCGTCGAGAGCTGGCCCGCGATTGTCACGACGCTCTTGGCCTCCTTCTCGCGCAGTCTTCCGATAGGCACGTACTTTGGCTTTTCCAGCTCGGCGCGGTATTCGTCGAGCGGATGGCCGGTGACGTAAAAGCCGAGCAGTTCCTTCTCGTATTGAAGCTTCTCACTCGTCGGCCAGGGGAGCACACGCGACGCACCGACCTTTTTCACCGGTTTAGCCACGGCCATCAGATCTCCAAAAAGTGATGATTGCCCCGTGGCCTTGTCCCTCTGCGAACTCGCGGCCGCCGCCAGCGCGCCTTCCACCTCGGAGAACATCTGCGCGCGCTCACTGCCGGTGAAGTCGAAAGCGCCGCACTTCACGAGGCTCTCCACGACTTTCCGGTTCACTTTCTTGGAATCCACGCGCGAACAGAAATCGTCCACTGATCTGAAGTTTCCCGCCCGCTCCCGCTCCTCCACCGCCGCAGCCATGGCGAGTTCGCCAACGTTTTTGATCGCCGCCAGCCCGTAGCGAATCGACCCGATGTAAGGCTTGTCGCCCGCCGCTACATCCGCCGGTTGCGCCGCTGGAGCAGCCGCCCCGCTCTCTTCGGCGAGGTCTTCAAAACGATGATTTTCTGCATCGGCTTCCACATCCGAAAGCACTGAGGCGAGGTCCATCGCCCCATCGGGAGCGATCTCGATTTCCTCCGGCACCTCCTTGCTCGCGTCCGCTTTCACCACCGCCTTGCGCAATGCCTTCAACGCAGCGATGCCCTCGGCACTGACCTCGGACGGCTGGAACTTCAGCCCGCTTTCGTTGACATCGGGTGCCAGAAGTCGGATGCCGAGTCTCTCGCACTCGCCTACGAAAATGCTGATCTTGTCCATGTTTGCGACCTCGTTACTCATCACCGCCGACATGAATTCCACCGGGTAATTCGCTTTCAAATACCCCGTCTGATAGCTCACCCAGGCATACGCAGCGGAGTGCGATCGGTTGAACCCGTATCCTGCAAACTTCTCCAGCGTGTCGAAAATCTCATTTGCTTTTTTCTCCTCGATTCCGTGCAGCGTCGCTGCGCCTTCGCAGAACTTAATGCGCTCCTTGCCCATCTTCTCCTTGTCCTTTTTGCCCATCGCCCGCCGCAGCAAATCTGCGCCGCCAAGCGTGTAGCCAGCGAGGATCTGCGCCGCTTGCATGACTTGCTCCTGATACACAAGAACGCCGTAGGTTTCCGATGTGATCCCCATCAGCAACTCGTGCGGCGCCTTCACCTTCGCCTTGCCCTTCTTGCGCTTGATGTAATCCGGGATGAGTTCCATCGGACCCGGACGATACAGCGCCAGAATCGCGTTGATGTCTTCGATGTCCGTCACGTCGAACTGCCGGCAGACATTCACCATCCCGCCGGACTCGACCTGGAATACCGCGATGGTCTCGCCGCGGTTGTATAAATCGAACGTCGCCTGATCGTCCATCGGGACTTTATCGATATCAAAGTCCGGCGTGTGCTTGCGAATCAACGTGACCGCATCGGCGATGACGGTGAGCGTCTTCAGCCCGAGAAAGTCGCACTTCAGCATGCCGACTTCCGTCAACGGACCCATCGCGTACTGTGAGACGATCGAGCCGTCGTTCGAGCGGGAAAGCGGGATGTATTCGGACAAATCCCGGTCCCCGATCACCACGCCGGCCGCATGCACGCCGACACCGCGAGTCAGTCCTTCCAACTTCGTCGCCGCATCCCACACCTGCGCAATCGCCGGGTCATTCTTGATCGCCGCAGCCAGCTCCGGGTTCTTGTCGATTGCGCCAAGCACCTTCTCCACCTCGCCCGTTTCCTTATTCTTCTTTTCGTATCCGACCAGCGTGATGCCCAGTTCGTTGGGAATCATCTTCGCGAGCCGATCGGCATCACCGTATCCGACGCCTTGCACCCGCGCCACATCGCGCACCACGGACTTCGCGCCGAGCGTGCCAAACGTAATGATCATCGAAACCGCACGGTCCCCGTATTTCTTCCGCACGTAGTCAATGACCTCGCCCCGGCGGTTCACGCAAAAATCCACATCGATATCCGGCGGCGAAACCCGCTCGGGATTCAGAAAGCGCTCGAAGAGCAGCTTAAAGCGAATCGGGTCGATGTCCGTGATGCCCATCGCGTAGGCGATCATCGAGCCTGCTGCGGAGCCACGGCCCGGTCCCACGGAGATTCCCTGCTGCCGCGCCCAGTCGATGAAATCCCACACGATCAGGAAATAGTTCACGAAGCCCTGCTTCTCCAGCACCGCAATTTCCAGCGCATACCGGCTCTGGATTTCCTCCGAGTCCACGCGGCTCCCGTACCGCTTGAGCAGCCCCGCTTCCACGATCTCGCGCAGATACCCGTTCTGCGTCTTTCCAGCAGGCGGCGTATAGCTTGGATACTTTGCGGACGTGTCCAGCTTGAACCCTGTGCGCTCAGCAATCGCCAGCGTGTTGTCGCAGGCGTCCGGATAATCCCGCCACATATGGCGCATCTCCTCCGGCGTCTTGAAATACACCTCCGTCACGTACCGCATCCGGCGCTCATCCGCCACGTTGGCCCCGGTGCCGATGCAGATGAGCACGTCATGCGCATCGTGGTCCTCCTTGTTCAAAAAATGGACGTCATTCGTAGCCACCAGCCCCACTCCGAGTTCACGGGCGATCTTTGGCAATTCGCGGTTCACCTTGATCTGCTGCTCGATGCCGTGATCGCACATCTCGATGAAATAATTCTCCGGCCCGAGAATATCGCGGTACATCCCGGCCAGCTCCCGCGCTTTTTTCAAATCGTCCTGCGCATGGATCGCATACGGCACCTCGCCTTTCAGGCATCCGGAGAGCCCGATGAGCCCTTCGGAGTGTTGCGCCAGCAGTCCCTTGTCGATGCGCGGTTTGTAGTAAAATCCGTCGAGATGCGCGATGGACACCAGCTTCATCAGATTCTTGTACCCCGCCTCATTTTGCGCCAGCACGGTAAAATGAAAGTTACCTTCCTGCTTGGTCGAAGCGCTCCTTTTGAGATGCGAATCCGGGGCCACATACATCTCACAGCCGATGATCGGCTTGATTCCCGCCTTCGCGCACTCTTGGTAAAAATCCACCGCCCCGTACATCACCCCGTGGTCGGTAATCGCCAGCGCCGGCATCTTCAGCTTCGCCGCCTTTTTCACAGCCGCACCCACCCGGCACGCTCCATCGAGCGTCGAGTATTCAGTGTGACAGTGTAAGTGAACGAACGAATCAGCCATACTCCGACTTTTGCGATCCAGCGCGGCACGTCAATCGTCCATAGTGAGTTGCGAGCCCGGCATGGGCGCGGCTAAAACCGAAAGCCTGCGGGATTCGGTCCGAGGCGGGGTGAGGAAAAGGAAATTACTCTGAGCACAAGATTTGCTTCTCAAAAGTGCGAATCATGCCTGAAGCCCATCTATCCACCGACCTCGATCCATCGAACAATCTCGATATCAAGAGCATCCTCCTGCTCGATGACGACGCCGAACTTGCGGACACAGTGAAACTGCTTCTCGAGTCCAGAAACTTCGTGGTCACATCCGTCAAGAACGGGGTGGAAGGGCTGCGGGAAGTAATGTCGATGGATTTCGACGTGATCATTTGCGACATGATGATGCCCACGATGCCTGGTGACATGTTTTACCTCGCGGTCCAAAAAGTGAAACCCGCCCACTGCAAGCGGTTTCTCTTTGTCACCGCTCACGGGCGCGACTCTAAAATCACGGAGTTCCTCCAAAAAACGGACGGGCTCGTCCTTTTCAAGCCCGTTCCCACGGATGAGCTCATCCAAATGATCTCCCTCGTTTTGCAGCGCAACGAAGCCGGCGAAACGCATCAATAGAATAGTCCCCGTCGGTTCCTATCGATTCCTTCACGATCAGCGCGCTCGACATTGGGCGGCTTTCGGGCGACTTTGCCCTCAGTGTTTCAAATCGTATTCAATGAACTGAGCGCTGCCGAGATGGCCGGCCTCCCGAAAGAGCTTCAACTCGACCTGCTCGTCGAGTTCGAGGTGCTCCCCGAGAATCTCGACCAGCTCGACCCGGAAAAATTCGGGCGCTTGGAGAGCAATGGAAAGTCGCTCTACCGCTATCGAGCCAAGGACCATCGCATCTATTTTGAACGGACACCCGAGGGCATCACCGTCCACCGGGTGCTCCATAAAAACACGCTCCGCGATTTTCTATTCCGCTCCAAACTCTCCTCCGGAGAAGACGAGCAACTCAGCAACAAGGACGGCTTTTGGAAACTGATCGAAGCCGGCGCGCAATCCAGGAAAACAAAATGAAACTCGGAATCTGGCTCTGTATCGTCGCATGCGTGGGAGTGGCGCACATCGCACTCCTTTTTATCGTGGATCACTGGCGGACAATGGGCCAGCCCTACGTTCCGCCGCCGGAGCCGAACTTTCGGACTGCGACGCTGCGCTACGTGGATGAATCGGGCACCGAGGTGAAACGCGTGAAGGAGTTCACAGTCAGCACAAAGTTTGCGGAACCCGAAACGGCGAAATCGGCGCTGCCAGCCGCGGCATCGCAACCGAACTGAGGCTCACACCGACTTGAGACTTCCCTTTCGTGCCCGTCGTTCGGCGATGATTTTCATCACGGCACCGGCGGAAAGTGCGACTAGAAGCAACGCACCGGTGAGCATTCCGGAAAGCTCCCGCCCGTTGGAAATCGAACTGATTCGGAGAAGTCCGTTCGCAAGAACCGCTACCGCAGCGACGCCGAGCAAAGTTCCGTGAACGCTGCCGACGCCGCCAAAGATACTCGTTCCACCGAGCACGACCGCAGTGATCGCCGCGAGCTCGTACCCGACGCCGGCATTAGCGCGGGCTTCGGTCACGCGTGAAACAAAAATGACCGCAGCTAGACCGGCGACCGCTCCGGCCATTGTGTACGCCAGCGCAAGACGCTTCTGGACGGGGATACCTGCGTACTTCGCCCCATCGGGCGCAAAGCCCACCGCGCGAAACGAACGTCCGAACGTCGTTCGATGCACCAGTATCCAGATTCCAATTGCGACCAGTCCGAAAACCCACGCCTGCACGGGCAGGCCCAGCGCGAAGCCGTTTCCCAGCGCAAGAAATGACTCTGAAAAATTCGTGTAGGACTTAGTTCCGCCAGTCAGCGCTTCAGCAAGCCCGCGAAAAAGCGAGAACGTGCCGAGCGTGACAATGAGTGGCGGGAGACCCAATCGGGTAATAAGTAATGCGTTCAATCCCCCGCCCGTCGCGCCGACGACGATGGCACCAAGCGCCGCGATCCAAGGAGACAGCCCGGCATCATGCCACAGCATTCCAAATGCGACCGCTGAAAGCCCCATGAGCGATGCCACGGAAAGGTCGATTCCGGCGGTGAGAATGATGGGCGTCATCACGAGCGCGAGCAGTCCGATTTCCACCGACTGGCGCACGATGTTGGCGACGTTGTCCGCGGTCAGGAATTTTCGTCCGATCGTGTTGAAGAGCAGTATTTCCAAGATCAGCACGACGAGCAAAACCGTTTCGTGGCGTGCAAAGATTGACTTCAGAGATTTGTTCATGCGGTCGATAGACTTCTTCCTTTGGCCCATATTTCCGGCTTGATGGCAAGCGCGGGCGGGAATTCCTTTTGGACAGCGCCTCCGTCCCGACCTACCCTTCAAGCACAAACGTCTATGCGCATCCTTCGATATCTCCTTCCGGTCATCGCACTCATCGCGATGAAATCCCCGGCCGATGACACAAATGTCGCACTAGGCAAAAGTGTGAACGCCAGCGGCGCTCTCATTGGAGGCTACCCGGCGGCAAACGTGACAGACGGTGACGCTGCGACATTTACACATCCGGCGTCCGGTGCGACGGGATTCTATATTCAAGTGGATCTCGGTCAGGAAACCTCGCTCCAATCCATCGTGCTCTACAGCCGCATCGATTGCTGCGCCGATCGGCTGAATCGAGTCCGCATCGGAGTCTATTCCGATAATGCGGGCGCACCGGGCGTTGAGCGATGGGGCTACGAGTTGCGACCCGACGGCAGCAACAATGTGCAGGGCGCTTCAGACGTGCTAACGGCCTCGCTCTCGGCGGGAAGTTTCCGCGGGAGGTTCATCCGCATCACGAACAACGGCGGGAGCATCTACAGTCCGCAATTGGGTGAAGTAGAAGCATACGAAGCCCCGAAGCCGGACTTTCGCGGTGTCGGCACGAACGCCGGGAACATTACCGCGACGGGCAACCCAAACCTTCCGACGCAGGCAACTCTTTCCTGGAAAGTGAATGGCGCCACATCAATGACGATTGAACCTGGAATCGGCGCTGTTCCGACCAATGGTTCACTCGCAGTGCAACCGGGCGTAACCACGACCTACACACTTACAGCCAGCAACGGAGCCGGCATCAGCACGAAGACGATTACCATCGGAGTTGATCAACCGTTTACTCAGCCGGGAATCTCGGAATTCCTCGCGTCGAATACGAACGGCACCTCAGACGAATTGGGCAATCACTCCGACTGGATCGAGATTTCCAATCCGAACGGCTACGCGCTCAACATGGCCGGTTATTTTCTCACGGATATCGCGACGAACAAAGTAAAGTGGACTTTCCCGAGCTTCACCGTGCCGGCAAACGGATATGCCGTGGTTTTCGCGGACAATACAGGCATCTCCCAGCCACTCGAGCCGCCGCACACGAACTTTACACTCAACGCCGGCGGCGAGTATCTGGCGCTTGTCGCACCGGACGCAAACACGGTGCTGACTCAGTTTCCGCCCGACTACCCTGCTACGACGACATTCCCGAAGCAGAATACCGACGTCAGTTACGGAATGTCGGGCATCGAATCCGGATTCTTCAGACCGCCCACGCCCAACGCGCCGAACGGGACAAAATACGACGGACTCGTCGCAGACACGGTGTTCCCGGTGAAGCGCGGCTTTTACGACACGGCGCAGAGCGTGACCATCACATGCGCGACGCCGGGTGCGCAGATTCGCTACACGACCGACCTCACAGAGCCGACGGCGACGACGGGCAACGTCTATTCAGGGCCCATCAATATCAGCACCACGACCGTGCTCCGGGCCGCGGCATTTTTCCCGAACTGGATCCCGGCAAATGTCGATACGCAGACCTACTTGTTCACATCGTCAGTCGTGTCGGGAACGCCTTGGACGAACGCATCCATCGCCGCCGACCCGCAGATGACGAATGCGCTGAAGCAAGTGCCGAGCTTGTCGCTCACGGTCGGCGCAGGTGTGGCAATCAACGGAGCGAACGACGTGCTCGCCTCGCTCGAGTGGCTCAATGCGAGCGACCCGCTCGCGCAGTTTCATGTCCGCTGCGGCGTGAAGAATTTCGGCGGCGCTTTCACGAACTTTGCGAAGAAGAGCTTCCGTGTTTCGTTCAAAGGTGAATACGGAGCGACGAAGTTAAAGTTCCCGGTTTTCGCAGGCTTTGAACGCGGGCTCGCTGCTGTGGATGAATTCGACCAGCTCGAGATCCGCAGCGGTTCGCACGACATGTCGCAGCGCGGCTTCTACATGTCCCCGCTCTTTACGGATGCGACGATGCTCGACATGGGTTCCTTTGCTCCGCACTCGCGGTTCGTTCACATGTACATCAACGGCGTTTACTGGGGCCTCTTCCACCTCCGCGAACGCTGGGGCGCGGAAATGATGTCGGCCTACTTCGGCGGGCTGAAAGCAGAATACGAATCCATCAACGGCAATCTAAACGTCGGCGGATGGGCAAATCCTGGCACCGTGTACGACGGCGACGGTTCGACATGGGCCCTCGTCAGATCCCTCGCCCGCACAAGCGGACCAACGACGTATCAAGCGGTGCGGCCTTACATGGATGTACCGCAGTACGTGGACTACATGACGATGTTCATGTTCGGCGATTCCGAGGACGAATACCGCGCATCGGGCCCGGCCACTGCGGGCCACGGTTTTAAGTTTTTGCTCAATGATCCCGATGGATACCTGCGCACATCCGCTGGCAATCGCACCGGTCGCAGCACGCCCGGCGTGCAAAATGGCGACGGCCCGGGGAGCGTCTTCTCGCTTCTCTACGCAAGTGGCGACGCCGACTACCGGGCACTCCTCGCAGATCGGATTCATCGCTCCTACGTGGCGGCGGGAGGTGCCCTCACGCCGGCGCGAAATGCGGCGCGGCTTACCGAACTCTGCAATTCCATCAATCTCGCGATCATCCCCGAATGCGCACGCTGGGGATACCGCACCCCGACCGATTGGGCGAGCAGTCGCGACAATATCCTGAGCGCATGGTTTCCCGCGCGCACGAACACTGTCCTCGGCTATTACAAAACAGCCGGATTTTATCCAGCGACCGACGCGCCCGTATTCAGCGCGCAAGGCGGCACCGTCGCTGCAAACTACGGTCTCATCATGACGACGCCGACCTCCGGCGCGACGATCTATTACACGCTCGACGGCACCGACCCTCGGTACTCCGGACCCGCCGTCACACCGCTGACCTACGTCGGCAGCAACAATCCCCGCAAATACCGCGTCCCCACCGCGGCAAACGACGGATTCAACGTGGCGTCCATCCCGAACTTGATTTCCTACTATCCGCTTGATGCAAATGCGAACGACGCCGTCTCAACCAATCACGGCACGCTCATGTCCGGCGCGACGATCGCATCGCCCGGGAAGTACGGCACAGGCGCTGTCAGCTTAAGCGGAGGAAACTACGTAAATCTCGGCAATCCCGCAGCGCTCCAATTCACAGGCCAAATCACCACCGCAGCCTGGGTAAAAAGCAACACTGCCAGCGGGCTGATGAACATCCTCAACAAAGGCCACTCCACCACGCCCAACGGCGAAATTACCCTCCGAATCAACGCCGGCCAGTATCAGTGCGGATCATGGAATGGCGCGAATCATATCGCGTTGAGCGCCGCTGGACAGGCAACCTCGGATATCGGCGTTTGGGTGCATCTCGCCAGCGTCTATGATGGCACCACCTGGCGCCTCTATCGCAACGGAATTCAGATTGGTTCAACGGTCGATACCACCGGCGCGGTTTCAGTCACGGCAAACTGGGCCATCGGTGCACGTGGCGGAGGCGGCGAGAGGTACTTCAACGGCCAGATCGACGAAGTATGCATCTTTAATCGCGGCCTTTCAGCGGCTGAGGTTACGCAAGTCATGAACAACACCGGGATCAGCAACGGCATCCTCTGGGCCGCGACCAACTACGCGCCCGCCGCGACATGGCCCGTGGCGAATGGCGGCTTCGGCTTTGATACGGAGGGCACGTTCACGCCGCACATTGCACAGAACACCCAGTCATCGATGCAAAATGTGAATGCCTCGCTCCTGACCCGCTCCGAATTCACCCTCAACGCAAGCGACATCGCCTCGGTGAAAGTCCTCTACTTGAAAACGCGCTGCGACGACGGCTACGTCGCCTATCTGAACGGCATCCGCATCGCCTCCCGAAATGCGCCTTCCTCACTCACCGGCACATCCGCTGCAACCGCGCCCACGCCGGATTCCACGGCGATCACGCCGGAACTCGTCGATGTCACTTCCTATGTCCCGTTCCTCATTAACGGCACAAACGTCCTCGCAATTCACGGGATGAATGCAACTGCCTCGGACGACGATTTCCTGATCAGCGCGGAACTCACCGCCTCCAATCTGCCCGCCGGGCTTTCGTCAAATGCGCTCATCTATTCCGGTGCCGTGACCATCCCGGCATCGCGCGTCGTTCGTGCGCGGGCTTTCGCGGGCGGACAATGGAGCGCGTTAAACGAAGCATTCTTCCAAGTCGGCGCTGTCCCCTGCCCCGTCGGCGCACTTGCCGTCAGCGAACTCCATTACAACCCGATGGGCGACGACGACGGCGAATTCATCGAGCTCATGAACGTCTCCGGCAATGCAATCAATCTTCGCGGCGTGCAGTTCACAATGGGCATCACTTATCGCTTTCCTGACAATCGCGATGTCCCTCTCGCGCCCGGCCAGCGCATCGTCCTTGTGGACAGCGAACTTACCTTCCAGAAAATCCACGGTTGGTCTGCGCCGCTCGGCGGCATCTACTCCGACAATCTCTCGAATAGTGGCGAGACCATCCAGATTAAGTCCGCCGATGGACTCACGACTCTGCTGGAGTTCACCTACGGCACGAGCGGAGCATGGCCGACTGCGGCGGACGGCGGAGGACGCAGCCTGGTGCTGATCAATCCGGTATCCGGCATCAATCACAACGATCCGGAAAACTGGCGCCCCAGCACGGGCATCGACGGCAATCCCAGTGCGAGCGACGCGCTCACTTTCATTGGAAATCCGAATGCCGACATTGATGGCGACGGTCTCAGCGCTCGTTTGGAATTTGCACTCGGTACCAGTGACCTCATTCCGAATTACACGCCTCTCGCTCCTGGTGCCGATCTCACATTCAGTGTGGAGCAAATCCTGGGTGCAGACGTGTTTGAAGTGGAGGGCTCCAGCGACCTCTCTTTGTGGAATCTCCCGCTCGAAATGGTCTCCCGCCAACTGCAACCCGGCGGAAAGATTCGCACCACTTACCGTGCTGCGGGAAATCCCGACCACGCGTTTTTCCGCCTGCATCTGCTTCCATAAGAGCATCAATCCCGATTCGACAAACGGAAACTTCATGGTGCCTCATGGCGCTTGTATTTGTCTGAACGGCTCCCTATTTGGAAGCCACTGCCAACCATGAACCGACTCGCCCAAACCTTAATCCTTTCATCGGTCATCACCGCTGCCGCGGCAACACCGGCCGACGACTGCTGCAAATTAAACCTCCTCACTGGTGAAGGAGTATCGCTCGGCAAGATCGTTTTCCCCGAACTCAACTACCAGGTCTCGGGAGGCAGTTCGACCACAGACCCCGAAGCGCTCGCCGTCGGCCACCACGATCCGGATCGCCACGGCATCACCCAACAGGCGATCGAGTTCTCGCTAGGCGTGAAGCTCACCGAGCATGTGATGCTCTTCGGAAACTATTCCGTGAAGATCGATCAGGACGACCATTGGTTCGACGAATTCGAGGAATACTACGCCATCGTCAGCGACCTGCCGGGCGGCGCACAGATTCGTGGCGGGCGTTTTTATCCGCGCTTCGGCATGCATAACATAGAGCATCATCATGCGATTTTTTTCGTCGATGAAAACCTCGCGAACGGGCGACTGGTCGGCGAGGATCACTTGACAGTCTACGGGGCCGAACTCTCACTTCCTGTCCTCCGTTCACTGCCAACCGGCTGGGCGGATCGCCTCGCGCTCGCCTTCGGCGCGATTCCTGTAGATCGTCCCGAGGTCGAGGAGCCGCTTTTTCCCGAGCCACTATTTGAGGCAGACGGCGCGCATTTCCAGGATAGGGCCGCGGCGGCCGACTATACGCTCACTTACAACCCGACGAGCACGACACAATGGAAGGGCGGCGTGTCGGGTGCGTGGGGCCATAATCAGGCGGACCGCTTCACACAGCTTTACGCACTCTACGGCGAGTATCTCTGGCAGCCGGGCGGCATCGTCTCCGGCGCACACTGCGGGCATGATGCGGGCGAATTTTTGCGGTGGCGCGGAGAGGTCATCGCGCGGTACTCCGAAGCGTTCGCCCCGCCGATTCGCGACGAGTTTACCGAAGTCGGCGTGAACACTTCGCTCAGCTACGGTTTTCCCGGCGGAAAATGGCAGACCCACCTTCGCGCGGATTACGTCAGCGGCACGGCGGAAACAGCGGCACCCGAGCGGTGGCGCATCTCGCCGGCCATCGCCTGGCGACCATCGGCGGAGCTCCCGGCCCGGCTCAGCGTGCAATACAACTACGACCACTCGCCATCGTTTGGAAACGAGCACAGCATTTGGGCGCAAGTGACCATTTCATGGGGCGACTGCTGCTCGCATCCTCATTGATGTTCCGCCTTCATCAACGAGTCATCCAATCGTATTCACCGGCAATGCCCTGAGAGTGCGGAATTCGCCTGCTTCGATGGTGGTTCCTTGTCCTTCTTTGCTGGCTGCGGGGGCGCGAATGCTACCAGTCGCGTCTTTCCCGGGTGCAGTTTGATATGAGTCCGTATCGCTCGGAGCGTTTGGGCAGCACTTCTTACACTCGGCGGGCGTCTTCTTCGTGTTCAAATCCGACGACAAAATCATCGGCGTATCTCACGAGGAGTGCCCTCCCCTTCATCCTTGGCTGCACTTCGTTCTCAAACCATCGGTCGAGCACTTCGTGCAGGTAGGACGACATCTCAGCCATCCTCGGCATCAGCGTCCAGAGGCGTCGTGTGACGCCTTGGCTCCAGCTCAGACGCAATCCCCTGACACAGCAGCAATCAAATAATGCTGATTGTTCCCGGTCGTTGTGTGCACATCTGTCGAACCTTTGCACACATCGCTCAAAATCCTGACGCTCTTCCCGCTCGCCGCCCTGTGCGGGTACGCGGTGGGCGCTTGTGCGGAGGCTCCTCCTGCGGCGGTGCGGGCGGTTTTTGAGCAGCACTGCGTGAAGTGCCACAGCGGTGACGAGCCCAAGGGCGATATGACGCTTGAGCCTCTGATGGACGGGCACGGCGGACTTAAACTTTGGCAGGATGCTCTCGAAAAAATCGAGACGGGTGAGATGCCGCCGAAGTCCAAGCCACGACCGGCACCGGAGCAACAGCGTGCTGCTGTGGACTGGCTGGCCGCGCTCGTGCTTGGGGAAAAAGCAGTCCTGCGCGAAAAGGAAGGTCGCGTCGTGCTGCGGCGGCTGAACCGCGTGGAATACGAGAATACACTGCGGGATTTGCTCGGCGTGGAAGTGCGGGTGCGGGAGTTGTTGCCGGAGGATTCGTCCGCCGCCGGGTTCGACAATGTGGGCGCGGCGCTGCATTCCTCATCTTTCCTGCTCGCTCGCTATCTCGACGCGGCGGCGGAGGCGCTCGATCAGGCCATCGCCAGCGGTCCGCAGTCGGCGGTGAAGAAACAGCGCGTCACCTTGGCCGATGCTTATCAATTCAAGCAGGACACCGAGCACGCTTTTCGCAAACGCGCCGACGGCCGGATCACGATGTTTTCGTCGTCGCAATGGCAGGCGGCGACGTTGTTCTGGCTGGACCGGCGCGGGCGCTATCGGTTCCGGATGTCGGTGCAGGGCGATCAGAGCAGCGGAAAGCCTGTCGTATTCAGCACCTACACCGGCGGCGGAAGTGACGGGCCGAAGCCGGTTCTCGCGGGCTATTTCGACGCGCCGGCGGAAGCACCGAAAGTGATCGAGTTTGAGGCATTCATGGAGCCGCGAATGTCGATGACGATCCGTCCCTACGGACTCGCAGTAGCGCAGGAAATCGCAAAGGAGGGAGAGAAATGGGCCGGTCCCGGACTGGCCGTGGATTGGGTGGAAATGGAAGGCCCACTCAATGAGACATGGCCGCCCGCGAGCCACGAACGGCTATTTGCGGGGCTCAAGCAGGCACCGGTGAAAGTTCCCGGCGGGAACGACATCCTTGAAGTGCAGCCGAACGACGCGGCTGCGGATGCACGGCGCATCATTGCGGCATTTGCGCGCCGTGCATTTCGCCGTCCGGTGGGCGACGCGGAACTCGCGCCGTTCATCGCGCTCGTGGCGAAGCGTCAGGCGGACGGCTCGACGTTCGAGCAGGCGGTTCGCGCGGGTCTTGCGGCGGTCATGACGTCGCCGGCATTTCTGTTTCTCAACGAGACGCCGGGGCCGCTCGACGACTTGGCGCTCGCGAGCCGGCTCTCATACTTTTTGTGGAGTTCCATGCCGGACGAGGAACTGCTCTCGCTCGCAGAAAAAGGAACGCTGCACGACCCGGCGACGCTCCGCGCGCAACTGGATCGGTTGCTGAAAAACCCGAAGGCGTCGGCTTTCACCGAGAACTTCACCGGCCAGTGGCTGCGGCTTCGCGAGATCGATTTCACCGAGCCGAGCGGCCAGCTTTATCCAGAGTTCGACGACATGCTGAAGGTCTCGATGGTACGCGAGGCGCGGCTGTTTTTCGACGAGTTGCTCCGCCATGATCTGCCGATCACCAATTTCCTCGCGTCGGATTTTTCAATGCTCAATGGGCGTCTCGCGAAACACTACGGCATCCCCGGCGTGGAAGGATGGACGTTCCAACGCGTGACTCTCCCGCCCGGAAGCCACCGCGGCGGCGTGCTCACGATGGCGGCGGTTTTGAAAGTCACGGCGAACGGTACGAACACCTCGCCCGTGATGCGCGGCGCGTGGACACTCGACCGTATCTTCGGCAGACCGCCGAAGCCGCCACCGCCCGACGCAGGCAGCATCGAGCCCGATATTCGCGGCTCCACGACGATTCGCGAGCAACTTGCAAAGCACCGCCGCATCGAATCTTGCGCGAGCTGCCACGTGAAGATCGATCCGCCGGGATTCGCACTGGAAAATTTCGACGTCATCGGCGGCTGGCGCGAATTCTACCGCAGCACCGGCAACGGCAAGCCCGTGGAGATCGATGGAAAGAAGATGCGCTACCTGCAAGGTCCGCCCGTGGACGCGACCGGCGAGATGCCCGACGGACGGAAGTTCTCCAACGTGGATGAACTCAAGCAGATCCTGCTCGCCGACACAGACGTTTTCGCACGGACGCTCACGATCCGGCTGATCACGTACGGCACCGGCGGCATCGTCGAAGCGACCGACCAGCGCGAGGTCAGCGCCATTCTCGAAAAGGCAAGAACCTCGAAATGGGGCTTCCGCTCGCTGGTCCACGAAATCATCCAGAGCCGTCTCTTCCGCGAAAAGTAAAACCATGAATACGCCAGTCACCCGCCGCCACTTTCTCCGCTCCGCCGGAATCATTCTTGCGCTGCCCACGCTTGAGTCGCTGCAACCACGCGCATTCGCCGCGGGCAAAACGCCGCCGCCGCGCCGCATGGCCTGCATTTGCGCGCCGCTCGGGATGCATGCGCCCGATTTTTTCCCGGAGGAAAAGGGCCGGGACTACAAGCCGTCGATGTATCTCGAAACGCTGGGCGACTTGCGTGGTGACTGCACCGTGATTTCCGGGCTCGCGCATCCGGGCGTCGGCTCCACGCACGATTCGCAGGACAGTTTCCTCACCGCAGCATTGCACCCAGAGAACCGCGCCGGCTTTCGCAACAGCGTCTCGCTCGATCAATTTGCTGCGGAAAAAATCGGCGACCAGACCCGCTTGCCGAGCCTCGCCTTGGCGGCTGAGGGCTCAAGTCTTTCTTGGACGCGCAGCGGAGCGATGGTGCCCGCGGACACGTTTCCCGCGTCCGTTTTCGCGCGGCTTTTTCTGCAAGGGCGGCCGGATGAAGTGCAAAAGCAGACGCGGCGGCTTGAGGACGGGCTGAGCATTCTCGACACCGTGCGCGACCAGTCGAAGCGGCTGGACGGCACGCTCGGCACGCGCGACCGGGAGAAGATGGACGAGTATTTCACCAGCATCCGCGAACTGGAACGGCGCATGGCCGTCGCACGCGAATGGTCCACGAAACCGAAGCCGCACGTGGATGTCCCGCCGATCCAAAACAACGCGAACCCCGCCGACCTCATCGGCAAGACGCGGCTCATGCTCGACCTGATCCATCTCGCGATTCAGACCGATTCGACGCGGCTCATCACGCTGCTCCTGCTCGGCACAAGCCAGGTGCCGCCAATCGCGGGAGTCTCACAAGGCCACCACGATCTTTCCCATCACGGCCAGGATCCGGGAAAAATCGCGCAGCTCCGTAAGGTGGAGCTGGAACTGATGAAGGCGCACGGCGAATTCCTGACGAAGCTCAAGCAAACCAGCGAGCAGGACGGCTCGCTGCTCGACCACTCAATGATCCTTTTCGGCAGCAACCTCGGCAACGCATCGAACCACTCAACAAAGAACCTGCCCTTCCTGCTTGCCGGCGGTGGCTTCAAACACGGCCAGCACCTCGCGCAAAACGCGGATGAATCACCACCGGTCTCAAATCTCTACGTCAGCATGCTTCAGCGCCTAGGCATCGAAACGGACAAATTCGGCACAAGCACCGGCACGCTCACCGGGCTGGAGGTTTGGTGACAGGCTAGCTGCACCCCGCACTCGATCTCTTTCGTCAGTGGGACCAAACACGCGACCAACGAAATCGATATCGGTGAGGTTGTCTTCGCTGTCGGTCCTTTCACTGGCCGACCCTACTGAATGAACCGGTCACTTTCAGCATCGCTGTTTTTTGCCATCGCCGCGTCGCTTTCGTGCCGCGCGGACGAACGTGCGGATTTTTTTGAGAAACGCGTCCGGCCCATTCTTCATGACCATTGCGTGGAGTGTCATAACGCGGAAAAGGAGAAGGGCGGGCTGCGCGTGGACTCGGGGGAGTTGCTGCTAAAAGGCGGCGATTCGGGCCCGGCCATCGTCGTCGGCAAGCCCGATGAGAGCCTGTTACTGAAGGCGGTCAGGCACTTGGACAAGGACTTGAAAATGCCGCCGGCAAAAGCGGGACCGAAGCTGCCGGATGCGGCGATTGCGGACCTTGCTGAGTGGGTAAAGTCGGGTGCTTTCTGGCCGCCGGGTGTTGCAACGATTGCTGGTGAGAAAGAGAAGTTTAATCTCGGTGCGAGAAAGGAACGCCTGCCGTGGATCTGGCAGACTCCGCAGAAACAGGCGATTCCTGAGGTTCCGGGCTCGACGGACGTGGACCGTTTTCTTTCCGCGAAGCTGCTGGAGAAAGGACTCTCGCCCGAACCTCCGGCGGGCGATTTGACGTGGCTGCGTCGTGTGTATTTTGCCGTCACGGGTCTGCCGCCGCAGCGGGAGCAGATGCAGGCATTTCTCAAGGATACATCGCCGCAGCGGCGCGAGCATGTGGTCGATGAAGTGCTGGCGTCGCCGCACTTCGGCGAGCGGTGGGCGCGGCACTGGATGGACGTCGTCCGCTATGCGGAATCGCGCGGCCATGAGGACGACTACATCATCGCGAATGCGTGGCGTTATCGCGACTACCTCATTCGCGCGTTCAATTCGGATTTGCCGTACGATCGCTTTGTCGCCGAGCACATCGCCGGTGACCTCGTGCCTCCGCGTCTCGATGCGGCGGGCGCAAACGAGTCGGTGCTCGCTACGGGCTGGGCGTTCCTCGGCGAAGAAGTCCACAGCCCGGTGGATATCCGTCAGGACGAATGCGAGCGCGTGGATAACAAAGTGGACGTTCTCTCGAAGGCGTTCCTCGGCCTCACGGTCGCCTGCGCCCGCTGCCACGACCACAAATTCGACGCCATCACGCAGAAGGACTACTACGCGCTGAGTGGCTTCGTGCTGGGCTCGCCGTATCGGCAGGTCCGCTTCGCAACGATGCAGGCGCACAAACTCGCAGCAACGAAGCTCGCTGAGATTCGCGCGGCGCAGACGGGAAAACTCACGGCGGCTTTTGCGGCGGCAATCCATCCGGGTGCGGAGAACATCGCGGCGTATTTGATGGGCGCACGACGAGTGTTGTTCGGCGAAAAACCGGACGCGGTCGCCGCAGCCACGGGACTCAATTCCGGCCGGCTCACACAATGGACAGAGCTCTTAAAACAAGCCGTAAAGGAGCCGAATCATCCGCTGCATTCGCTCACAATGCTGGCGCACGATCCTGACGCGGAGAACCCGGCGAAGGTTTCGGAGTTGATCGCCAGGCAGCCCTCCCCTGCCCTATCGCTGCCAGCCGACGCACAAATCATCGCGGACTTTACCAAAGCGGAAGCGACACCGTGGAAGACCGATGGCCCCGGATTCGGCACGCGTCCCCTTTCCGCTGGCGACGTCGTTTTCGGAACACCGCAGCAACCAATTGCCCGCATCATGCCGTACGGAACGGCGAGCTTTGATCGGTTTTGGAGCAAACTGTCGCTCACGCCCGGCACCGAAATGGACTCGGGCCAACTCCGTGCGGCCGCGCGTGCAGGCCGGACAGTGCTCACCCCGAAAGTCACGCTCGCAACTGGCCGCGTCCATTACCTCATTCGCGGAAAGGCGGATGTTTACGCGGGTGTGGATTCGCACATCATGATCAACGGCCCCCTACATGGCAGCCTGATGGCGAGATTCGACACGGGCGGGAAGCTGGCTTGGGTGACACACAATCTGACGGCCTTTTCCGGCCATCGCGCGCACTTCGAGTTTGCGTCGGAAGGCGATGCCGCACTGGACGTGCTCATGGTTGTCGAATCGAAAGACACTCCAACGTGGCAGCCCGCCGCGGTTTGGCAGCCGAAAGCAGACGCGGCGTCGCTTCGAGCGGTGGCGGAATCTTTCCAGAGCGACAGCATCGCGACGATCGATGCGATCGGTTCCGGAAAACCATTCTGTGCGCCGCTCGCCGATTGGCTGGCGCAAAACGGTGCGCTTCTCGGCCTTGATTCCGCCAAAGTTTCCGCAGCAGCAGCGGAGCTTTTCCGGTTGCAGAACGACCTCGCGAAAACCATCCGCTGGGATTCGCCGACCGCCGTCTCCTGGGCCGATGGAAGCGGTGTGGACGAGCACGTTCTCATTCGGGGAAAACCCACACAGCCCGGCACCATCGCAGCGCGCAGACTGCCGGAAGCATTCGGCCTTCCACTCATCGACACGCGGGAAACCAACGGACGCGCAGAGCTGGCAAATCAGATCATCGACCCCGCAAATCCGCTCGTCGCCCGTGTCATCGTGAACCGCGTGTGGCATCATCTTTTCGGACGCGGGATTGTCCCGACGGTGGATAATTTCGGCTATCTCGGCGAACGACCCTCGCACCCGGAATTGCTCGATCACCTTGCGTGGCAATTCGTCCATGAAGACACTTGGTCGATTAAGAAACTCATCCGCCGTCTCACGCTCACCGACGCCTTTGCGCGGAGCAGTCGCGCCGAAGATGCGCACGCCACGGAGGTCGATCCGAACAATCTCCTGCTCCACCGCTTTCCAGTCCAACGGCTCGAAGGCGAGGCCATCCGCGACGCGCTGCTCGTCGTCTCCGGCAGACTCGACCCGAAGCTTGGCGGGCCGCCAATTCCCGTCCACCTCACCGACTTCATCGTCGGGCGCGGAAGACCCGGCAGCAGCGGCCCGCTCGACGGCGCCGGGCGTCGAAGCGTTTACACTGCGGTGCGCCGCAACTTCCTCCCGACGATGATGACCGCGTTCGATTATCCCACGCCGTTTAGCACCGTGGGCCGTCGCAATGTCACCAACGTCCCCGCGCAAACGCTCGTGCTGATGAACGACCCATTCGTGCGCGAGCAAGCCGAAGTGTGGGCCAAGCGACTCCAGCACGAACTGCCCGGCGCTGACGACACCGCACGAATCGAGTGGCTTTTCGAAACCGCCACGACGCGCCCGCCAAAGCCAGAGGAAACCCGTTTTTCCATCGAGTCACTCACCGAGCTCCGCGCGCTCTATGCGGGCAAGCCGGAATCTGTCGTCTGGGCGGAATTCTGCCATGCGCTGCTGAGCGCGAATGACTTCATCTATCTAAAATGAACGACCATCTTCCATTACCGCATCTTTCCCGTCGCGCCTTGCTCAGCCGCGCCGCCAGTGGCTTTGGCGCGATGGCGGTTTCCGCGCTGCTGGGCAACACGGCATCGGCAAATTCCGCATCGTCCCGCGCACCACACTTCCCGCCGAAAGTGCGGAGCGTCATCTTCCTTTTCATGGAAGGCGCGGTGTCGCAGGTGGACAGCTTTGACTACAAGCCGATGCTCGAAAAGCACCACGGCGAGAATCCGCAAAAGGCCATCGGCAAGCTGGAAAAGACGCAGTTTGAAAGCGTCGGTACCGTGATGAAATCGCCTTGGGCCTTTAAACAGCGCGGCAAGAGCGGCCTTTGGATCAGCGACCTTTTCCCGCACATCGCCGGCCGCGCCGACGACCTCTGCGTGCTGAACTCCATGACCTCCGCGTTCCCCGAGCACACGAGCGCGAACTATTTTCTACACAGCGGTCTCGGCGTGCAAGGCCGGCCCAGCATGGGCTCGTGGGTCGCGTACGGACTCGGCAGCTTCAACGACAATCTTCCCGGTTTCGTCGTCCTCAACGGCGGGCAAATTCCGTCCGGCGGACTCGATTGTTTCGGCAGCGGATTCCTGCCCGCGAGCTACCAAGGCTCGCTGCTCAATGCAAACGGCACGCCGCTCGCCAACATCGTCCCCGGTGAAAACTCGCCCGCGCAACAAATCGCCAAGCGCCGCTTCGCCGAGCGGCTGAATCGTCTCAGCCTCGCGGACTCCGGCGGCAACGACGCGCTCGAGAGCGCCATCGCAAACGCCGAACTCGCCGGGCGAATGCAGGCAGCGATTCCCGAGCTGCTCGACATTTCCAGGGAGTCCGACGCGACGAAGAAACTCTACGGCGTGGACTCCGACTACGTCCACACACGGACCTACGCGCGCGAATGCATCATCGCCCGGCGCATGGTCGAGCGCGGCGTCCGCTTTATCGAGCTCACTATCCCAATGGTGGACGGCTTTTCGCGCTGGGACGCCCACGGCGGGCTCGTGACAAACCATGGCAACAACGCCCGCGCCGTCGATCAACCGATCGCGGGATTGCTGGCCGACTTGAAAACCCGCGGACTGCTCGATTCAACGCTCGTAGTATTCACCGGCGAATTTGGCCGCACGCCATTCGCACAAGGCTCCGACGGACGCGACCACAACGAATTCGGCTTCAGCGCATGGATGGCCGGCGGCGGAGTCCGACCCGGAATGTCCTACGGCGCAACCGATGAATGGGGCTACCGCGCCATCGAAAAGCCGCTCGAAATCCACGACCTCCACGCAACGATGCTGCACCTCCTCGGCATGGATCACACAAAGCTCACCTACCGCTTCGGCGGCCGCGACATCCGGCTCACAGACGTCCATGGAAATGTGGTGCGGGAAATCCTCGCATAGGTTCCAGCTCCCCACGCCCAGCCGGAGAGTCGGGCTGACGAAGAGAAGCCTGCCCAGTTCCAGCCGCTTTCGGATTCGCATGGATTGCCACGGGTGGACCGTTCGGATACGGGTGCGCGCAATGAGCCGCGCATTTCTACTTCTCTGTTTACTTGCGTTCCCGGCGTGGGGGCAGACGGGTATTTCCAAGGAGACCCGGCGTTTGTTCGAATGGTTCGACTCGCTCGGGTTTGAAGACACGAGCAAATCGAAGTTTGTCCATATCAGGACCGGCGGGTGGCAAGAGATCGACGGAAAACGGGGGTATGACGAGTGCGGTGGTTTTCTATTGGAAGACGGAGGAGCGACCTTTCGAGTCGTGCTCGCGGATCTCACCATCGCTCTTTGTGAAAAAGCGGGCGTTGGCGAAACCGATGAGAATTATTGCGGCTATCGGGAGATCCCGATCGATAAGGAAGCTCGGAAGGTCCTGCGAGATTTGGAAGACGGGAAGTATTTCGAAAAATGGGAGGACCGGGCGTTCAATTACGAAGACAGAATAACTCGTCCGGCTCAGGTTTTCGTTCTGGCACGGGCGTGCGCGCAACGGGGTCACGGAGCGCTCGCTGAATCGCTTGTCCGTGCGTTACGGCGGCATCCCTGGCGCGACGGGTCGAATCGGTCGAGGGAGCCACTGCAAGACGAGTTGGAGCGTCAATTCGGAAATGTGCTCTCATGGCAGATTCGCTCAGCGCTTCGAGACCCGCTGATGACTTGGGCCGACTTAAGTGCCCGGGCTTCGAAGATTGCGGAGGCGCTGGGTGATTCACGGATGGAAAAATTTGCCGCCGCGATGGCGCGGCTCGCCGAGGAGGATACGGCACATCTCCGAACTGCGCCGAAGTCGCTCGAAGGACTTAACCCCGAAGACGTGGCGCGCGAACTTGTCTGGCGACTCAGGGATGAACAAGACCCCGATTTGGAAAGCGACTTCTGGCAGAGGCCATGGCCGTTTGTCCCACGCAAGAGCAACGGAGCCATGGAGGGGCTGCGTAAGTTGAGCTTCGATGCAGTTCCGGCGCTGATTGAGGAACTCAAGCAGGAACGACTATCTCGGAGTATTCTCCGGAGTGAGCGCTACGGCGGATTCATCAGCACGACGGAGACCAATCACCTTGCGATGAAGGTGCTGAACGACATCGCAGGTCTCAATTTTTACTCGATCGGCTGGGGCGATGCTCCGGAACGGAATTGGTCACTTCTCGTGGCAGCAGTTGAGAAATGGTGGTCGGAAGTGAAGGTGAAAGGTGAGCGCGGATGGCTCGTAGAAAACGTCGAAACTGGCGACAGTAACGCGGAACAGTGCGCAAAAAGACTGAAGGCGAAGTTTCCGGAATCGTTCATCGATGCCCTCCTTGCGGGCACTCGGAAGGCGTCCGACGCCGGATTGCGGGCCGGACTGACGAGAGAGCTTTGGGATTCCCGTGACCCGCGGGTCGATGAGTTTCTCCGCGAGGAATTGCGGAAGGGGCCTGCTTTAGGAAACCGGGTCGCAGCCGCGTATCCGTTGCGTCATCGTGGCGACACCGAAGCGGAAGGTGCGATTCGAAACGAGTGGCTCGCATTGGTGAAAAAGAGCCGGAGCGAAGATGCCGCGAAGGGCCGGAAGGAGCCGACCAGCCTGACCCTTCCAGGTGCAGCGGAGTCGGGTGGCGGGGCACCCGATTCAGCCGTGCATGCACTTCAGTTTCTTGTGAACGGAAATTCTCCAGACTCCATGAAAAGCCTCCTGTCGGCATGGGACGATTTCCCGAAAGACGTCCGTGGTTATTTAGCGAATGCATTTTACTCGCGGGACTTCGCACTGGATACGGTCGTGCAAAGAACCCCGGACGCGACAACCAGGGTTTTGATTCGCGAAATCCTGCTCAATGCGCTGGAGAAAACGATGGATCTGCGTGGAGGGGTTCCGAAAATGCCTGCTGACTCGACTTACGCGGCTGCCATAGCGACAGCTCTCAATGAGCATTGGCCGAAGGAGTTCCCCTTAGGTTCCGAAGGCGCTGAACAGACGCAGCACCGGAACCGTATCGCGATGGTAAACGTCCATCGTCGCGAGTCCGGCGCGAGCGAATTGCCTTTTCCTCCCGAGAAACCAAAAGTCCCCGCAACCAAAGCCAATTTTGTAACTGCGATTGAGTGGCTGCACGGCCCTGCTGCACCGAACCCAGCATTTAAAAAGCGGATTGACGGATGGAAGGATCGGAAAATTGACCCGGATTTGATCGTCCAGCTTCTTATCGATTACGCACGAAAGCCGCTTCCGCATACAAAGGAACTGAGCGTCTCGGCCAGCCGCCAAGGCGACGCGACGGGAGTCGTCGTGCTGGTGAGCCTGAAGAGCGGCGAGCCCGGCAAGAATGTAGGGAGGAACATGATCCAGAGTGTTCGGTCTAAAGGAGGCGGTCAGTCAGTCGGCAGCAGCGGGGGTAGTGCGGACTCTTGTACAAAGCTTTCGGAATGGACCGATTTCCGCGACCGTGCAGCGAGGGCGATCAAAGCCCCGGCAGAGCAACCCTTCACGTTCAGCGCCTCCGTTTCGCTTTCGGAGTGAGTATCACTTCACCGCTTTCAACTCCTCGTGCGTCCACGGCGTGGTGCGCGCTTTGACTTCCTCGCGGATGCGCGTGATGTCGCTGGCGGATGCGGGGCTTTTCCATCCGTGCCAGCGCTCGCCGATGTAGCTCAAAACCTGCGCGATCTGCTCGTCGGTGTGGGATTTCTCCACGGGCGGCATCAGGCCTTCGCCGTAGCTCACTCCTTCGATGGGACCGGTCTGGCCCTTGAGGAGCAGGCGTGCGAGCACGGGCACGTTGCCACCGTTGGCGAACCATGCGGATTTTGTGAGCTGCGGGGCCATGAGTTTGTCGGCGATGCGCACGCCGTTGGCGTCGGGGCCGTGGCAGGCGATGCAGAGTGTCTCATAGACTAAGCGGCCTTTCTTCGCGGAGTCGCCGAGCTTGCCCAGGCCCTTGTCGTTCTGGTCGCGCTCGATGAGTTTCGCGACAAGGGGAAGCGGACGCTGCGTGTCCAAAAAGGCGGCGGGCATCTGCGCGGCGCCCTTTTGCGCGGCAGCGCGGAATGCGAGGAAGACTTGTGTGGCCACCTGCGCATCGGGGTCGGTGGCCATTGCGGTGAGCGCGGCGGGGATCGCTGCGTCGCGAGCGATGAGATGCGGCTCGGCGAGCTGCACGGCGGCGCGGCGAACGCGGGGATCCTCGTATTTCAGAGCGTGAAGGATGATTCCGTTAGTCAGTGCGCCAAGTCCTTCGAGGCACCATAGCGCGTGAATTCTCGCGTATGGAGTTTCACCGGAAAGGGCTACTCTCTCGAGCGACGGAACTATTGACTTATCGCCGCGTGAAACGATGAGCGCCTGCGCGGTGTCGCGCCACCAGCCGGTTGGGTTTGCCAGATGCGCCACGAGTTGCTCGGGCGTCTCGTCCAGCATTCGAGGGGCTGCGGCGGGTGGTGCGTTGTCGGGGAGCAGACGGTAGATGCGGCCATGCCGGAACACCTTCAGCATTCCCCAGCGCTTAATGCGCTCGTAGCGCTCCACCCACAGCTCCAGCTTGTTTTTGCGGTAATCCTCCACGTACCGTGCTCGGAGTTCCGGCGTCACGGATGTCGGGAACCACTCTTTTTCCTGGATGATTCCGCGATACAAATCCGCGATATAAATGCCGCCATCCGGGCCGTTCTCCGTCCACACCGGGCGGAAGTACGCGTCGCTGCTGCGCACAAATTCCGAGCCGGGAAACGCGTTGTGCGCGACGCCCGCGCCGTCCTTCCACTCAAATCGGCTCATGCGAATGAGCCGCCCCACCGGCTCGCAACCCACCGAATTTCCCTGCCATTGCGGGAACACCGCCGAGCGCACCACCGACTGCCCGCACGTCGCCGAAAAACTCAAGAGCTGCGCCTGCCTTTTCACATCATAGCCGCCGTCGCTGAAGTCCCACACCGGGCAAATTCCCCACGGACGTTCGTAGTCGTCCGAGTGCTCTTTCATCGAAAGAATCGGATAGCCCGCGGGGAGTTGGAAAGAGTGCGCGGGATTCGCGCCGCCGCCCCAACTGCACACCAGCCGCCCGTCGCTGTCGCGCGCCAAGCCCCACTGGCTGATGCGTCCACGGTCATGCCGCATCTCCACGAGCTTCCCATTTTCCCAGCGAAGCCGCCGGTCGTTCGTGCAGATCGTATTGTCGAGATTCCACAGCAGCCCGCTTTGCTGATGCTCGATATTCCCGTGGTCCGGCGCACCTTTCCACGCCACTTCGCGACGGTCCGACACGCCGTCTTTGTTATCGTCGAAGTAAGCCCAAATCGTCGAGTCCTCGGTAAAATGGACGAGCACCCTGTCGTGCAAAGGGAGCACCGAGCGCGGGAGAATCACGTTATCGATAAACACCGTGCGCTTATCCATCACGCCATCGCCGTCCGTATCCACGAGCTTCACCACGCGGCTCACCGGGTCGAGTTGCTTCGTCGCGTGCTCGTCCTGCATGTAAGTGCGCCACTCGCAGACGTAGAGCGCGCCGTTTCCATCAAACGCCATCGCCGCCGGCTCCTCCACCATCGGCTCGCTCGCGATGCACACGAGCTTGGTGCCCTTCGGAACTTCGATGGTCTTGATGGCATCCGCCGGTTTCAGCGCAGGAAAAGTCGTATCGGGATTCCACTCGCCGTCCGCAAATGCAGTGGCAGTGAAGGCGAGCGGGACTATGGCGAGTCGGAGAAGAATGTTCATTGGAAGCAGGTTTGAAAAGTTCAGCGAAAGTGATAACCCCACGGAACGGAAAACCACCATCCCGATTGTGCGGAAATGTCAGACCTCTCGCTCCGGCACAGACCTCTGAGGGTAGTTCCCGCAATACCGGCCCGAATCATCCACGGGAAGCGGGTTCTCCAGATCCACATCATTCACCGTCGCATGCGGCCCCCACGAAAAGAGCCGCTGGAAAAGTGGAAGCAGACGGCTCGTTTTCACCTGCTCCAGAAAATACAACTCGTGCTCTTTTTCCTTCATCCCCATTTCGTAGAGCATCGCATCGTGCTCTCGGATGCCGAGCGAGTGAAAATGCCGCATCATCACGAAGTACTCGCACACATTTCCGCTCTCCAGTTTTCCCGCGAAGAAGAACGGCATGAACTGGCCGATGATGTGGCAGCTCGCGGAAATAATCCGCCCGATGATGTAGAAGCGCACCTCATAGCTGCGCGACACTGGCACGCCATAGAGCTTCATCAGGCCAAGAACATTCTCTCGATGTTTCCACTCATCATCCTCGATCTGTTTCACCGCCGCCTTTGCCTCCGGGCATTTCAGCGAAGCCGCATGTCCGATATAGGCGAACGCCGCGGCGCGCTCCGCCGAATACGCTTTTTGCAGCAACTTCACGAGGGCGCGATGGGCAAGCTTCATGATTCCGCAATCTGTGTGAAACACCGCTTTAGATGCAAGCGGCAACCCGCCGCGGCACGCTTGAAAGACGCGGGAGCAAGATTTCCAAAGTGGAGTTTCGACGTTTCAAACAGAGCGCACGGCTCTGCTCATCCGGCGCTGACTCGACATTGGAAGGTCGAGCTACCTCATGGGCGGGACGCCCAAGCGCCCGTATTCGCTTCCGCTTTCCGAGCTGCGGAAAGCTGGACACCTTGGGCGCGGCGGTGGATGCTTTTCAGCGACCTATGAACGCCGACACACCCGATGGAGCCGGAATTTCGGCACATTCGAACCATGCCCGTGTGAAATGAATTGCCCGCTCCTTATCCTTGCCGCCTCCCTCGCGACGGCTATCGCGACGTTTGGCCACGGCGACCTGCACGAGCAAATCGTCGCCATCACTGCGGAAATCGCGACCAAGCCCGATGATGCGCAGCTTTACCTCAGGCGCGCGGAACTCCACCGCGCACACGAGGACTGGCTCGACGCTGCGAAGGATTACGACCGGGCAGCCATGGTCGCGCCGGAGTTGTCGGCGGTCGATCTTGGCCGCGGGAAAATGCTGCTCGCCTCCGGCCAGCCAGCCGCCGCCATCACAGTGCTGGATCGTTTCATTGAGCGGACGCCCAACTTTCCGGATGCAGTCGTCACCCGCGCCCGTGCGAAAGAGAAGATCGGCGAGCACGCCGCGGCCGCTGCGGACTACTCGCGCGCCATCGAGATGGCGGGACGACCGGAGCCGGAATATTATACCGAACGCGCGCAGGCCCTCGCCGCCGGAGGGCCTGAGCAATACCCCGCCGCTCTCCGGGGGCTCGATGAAGGGATCGCGAAGCTCGGCCCGATCGTCACTCTTACAATTCCGGCCATCGAACTCGAACTACGCACCAAGAACTTCGACGCCGCCCTCGCGCGGATCGACCGCCATCTGGCCAATGCGCCGAGGAAGGAAACGTGGCTTGCCCGCCGTGCCGACATTCTCAGTCAGGCGGGCCGAGCCGCAGAGGCCCGCGGCGCCTACGAGTCCACGCTCGCCGCGATTGACGCCCTGCCCGTTTACCGCAAGCAGACGAAAGCAGTCCTCACACTTCGAGAGCGCATTGAGTCACAGTTAAAGACACCGACGAGCGACACCGTTGCCCCGCCCGCCCGTTGAACGAACATGAAACGCTGGATTGACGCGCGTCGTTCCCTTTATCACTGAACACTTGCCCATGAAAAAACTCATCGCCGCGTTTTCATTCCTCACCATCGCCTTATGCCCCGCCGTTCGCGCAGAACGTGTGGACCAGGATCTCTTGGGAATGCTCCGCGTCGTCGAGGACAAAGACGGCTTCGTCAACGTGCGAAAGACTCCTTCGCTGCAGAGTGCCATCGTCGGAAAGGTCACTTCCGGCGCTGCGGTTTCCACCATGGAAAAGAAGGGCGACTTTACGAGCGTGTCCTTCGATTCCGCAAATGACGGCTTCATCCACACGAGCCGGCTCAAACCGCTCACCGGCTGGAAGCAGGTGGGCGCGAAAGTCGCCGGGAATAAAGCCACGGCAAAGTTCGACACCCTCGCAGCGACAGTCACCGCATCCCCATTCGTCGCCAAAGAACACAAAATCACCAAGGACCGGGAAGGAATCGAGCTCGTGGATGGCCGCACCGTTTGGGGAGTGGATGGCGGAATCCCGAACACCTCGCTCCGGCTTTCCGTGACCCTCAATGGCACACCGATCGAAGTTCCAGCCGAGGCCACGCGCGATCTTTTCCAGCCAAGCCTCGAAAGCCTCGCAATCCTCACGCCCGGCCAGCCGGAAAAACAGACGCTCATTTTCATGATGAACAGCGACGGTGCGGGCGCATACTGCGTCGTCTGGTCCTTCTCAGGGGCGAAGTATGTCGGACGGACAGTGTTCGTGCCGTTCTGACCCCGCGCACCAAGGCGGGAACCGTGCGCACTCCTCAGCAAACGAGATTTCGCTTTCTCTCGCCGACATTCTTTAATAACCAGACTTCCTCACATCTATGACGCTCCGTTTCCACCTTCTCCTTCTCGCCTTCCTAGCTTCCGCGCCGCTTTCTTTCGCCGAGGATGGGCCCAGTCCCAAGGAAATCGCCGCGATGCAAAAGGTGATGAAGGCAATTGGGGAGTTGCAGTATCAATCCGGCGAAGTGTCGCTTTTGGGTGGGAAGGCGAAGGTGGTGCTCACGGATGAGTTCCGCTACTTGAACGAGGCGGATACGCGAAAAGTCCTCGTGGATATTTGGGGAAACCCGCCGGAACTGGGCAGCACGATGGGGATGATTGTCGAAAAGGGCGTGAATTTTCTCCAAGGAGAAACGTGGGGTGCGCTCCTAAAGTGGACGCCCGATGGCTACGTGAAGGATGATGATTTTGCGTCGATCAATTTCGGAGACATGCTGAAGCAGATGCGCGAGGGGAGCCTGGAGGCGAGCAAGGAGCGGGAGCGCCGGGGCTTTGGAAAGATGGTCATGAAAGACTGGGCGCAGCAGCCTCACTACGACCGCGCAACGCACAAGCTGTATTGGGCAAAGGCGTTTGAGGTGGATGGACCGGAACTCGGGCTGAACTACGACATCCGCGTTTTGGGGCGGCACGGGATTTTGGAAGTGAGCATCATTTCGTCGATGGATCAGTTCAAGACGATCGAGGAAAAAGCGCCGCAGATTCTGGGGATGGTGGGTTTTACGGAAGGGAATCGCTACGAGGACTACAAGCCGGGCGATAAGACAGCCGCTTACGGCATCGGCGCGCTGATTGCAGGCGGCGTGTTGCTGAAGAGTGGGTTCTTCAAAGTACTGCTGATCGGGCTGCTGAAGTTTTGGAAAGTCGGCCTGGTTGCGGTGGTCGCGTGCGGTGCCTTCATTAAGAGAATCGTGGACGGGAAGAAGGCACGGTAAAGTGGCAACGAAGAAAGCGGTCCACGCGCTCGTCATATCAGCAGTCATCCTCGGGTGGACGGGCTGCGTCACGAGCTCGGTGATTGAGAAGGCGAGACCGCTGGAATCCTGGCAATCACGGAAGGACCCCAAGGATCGGGGCGCACACCCGGGATACTACGCGCTGCTTCCGCTCGCTGTGCCCATCGATATCGCGACGAGCCCGTTTCAGTTCGCAGCGGTGATGTTCGTGGCGGGGACGATGGGTGGCTGGTGGTAGCACGTGTGGGGCCTTGCAAATTGCGCGGCTGTGGGGCAATGCTGCGCGCCATGAAGTTTGCGCTCTTTTTACTCGCTCCTTTTGCCGCGTTGGCGGTGGAATTGCCGCCGCCTGCGGGCCGGGTGGTCGATTTCTCCAAGGACATCCAGCCGTTGCTGGAGGTGGCTTGCATCAAGTGTCATGCGAAGGGGAAGGCGAAGGGCGGATTCTCGCTGGAGACGCGGGAGGTGTTCCTAAAGGGCGGGGATACTTCGGCGGCGGCGGTGCTCGGGAAGAGCGCGGAGAGTCTCATCGTGAAGCTGGTGGCAAGCGACGACCCCGACGAGCGCATGCCGAAAAAGGGCTCGCACTGGACGCCGGAGCAAGTGGGGCTTTTGCGCGCGTGGATCGACCAGGGGGCGTCGTGGCCGGTCGGGGTGAACTTTGCGAAGCCGGTGCCGGAGAATCTTGCGCCGCGTGCGGTGACTGCGCCGGCGGGCGATGGGAATCCGATTGACCGCGTGCTGGGCGGAAAAGTGGCGGGGCGCGAAGTGGTTTCGGATGCGGTGTTCGCGCGGCGGGTGTGGCTGGATACGATCGGGCTGCTGCCCTCGGCGGAGCAACTGGTCGCTTTCGATGCGGATGCAGCGCCGGGGAAACGCGAGGCGCTGGTGGACCGTCTGCTGGCGGACTCACGGGGTTATGCGGACCATTGGCTGAACTTCTGGAATGATTTGCTGAGGAATGATTATCGCGGGACGGGGTTCATCGACGGCGGGCGCAAGCAGGTGAGCGGCTGGCTGTATTCGGCGCTGAAGTCGAACATGCCGTATGATCAGTTTGTGCGGGAGCTGACGAACCCGAGCCCGGCGACGGAGGGATTCACGAGCGGAATTCTGTGGCGGGGAAATGTGAATGCGTCGATGCGCCCGCCGATGCAGGCCGCGCAGTCGGTGTCCCAGGTGTTCATGGGGATTAACCTCAAGTGCGCGAGCTGCCACGATAGCTTCATCAATGATTGGGCGCTGGCGGATGCCTACGGGCTGGCGGCGGTTTACGCGGACGATGTGCTGGAGCTGGTCCACTGCGACAAGCCGACGGGGAAAAAGGCGGAGGTGCGCTTTCTTTACCCGGAAATCGGGACGATCGCGCCGGGACTGCCCAAGGCGGAGCGGACGAAGCGGCTGGCGGAGTTGCTGACTTCCGACAAGAACGGGCGGCTGGCGCGCACCCTTGTGAATCGTCTATGGGCGCGGCTGCTTGGGCGCGGTCTCGTGGAGCCGCTGGATGATATGGACAAGCCGGCGTGGAGCCCGGAGCTGCTGGACTGGCTGGCGACGGACCTCATCGCGTCCAAGTGGGACATGAAGCGGACGCTGCGGGCGATCCTGACTTCGCGGGCGTATGCGCTGCCGAGTGTGGAGGGGCCGAAGGAAGGCGAGAAGACGTTCGCTTTCACAGGGCCGCTGACGCGCCGGCTGAGCGGTGAGCAATTCGCGGATGCTCTCAATTTACTGGCGGCGGAATGGCCGTCGCTTCCCGGATCGATGGAGTTTGATTTCGGCACCGAAGGTCTGACGATGCCTAATTGGATCTGGACTACGGAGCCCACGGACGCGGGCCCGCAGCGTGATGCCTTCCGGGCGGCGCAGGCGCAACTCGACGAGGCGACGGCGAAGATCGCGGCGGCGCGCACGGCCTCGGATGCAGCTGCGGCGATTTCCGCTACGAGCGCGGCGATCATCGTATTAAATGACGCGAAGACGAAGCTCCGAGCAGTGAAGGACAAGCACGCGACGGGTGAGCCGGGGCAGATCGTGGAGCGTCCGAATTCGGATCGGCATCAGGTGATTTTCCGGAAGACGTTCGAGCTGGCGGCGGCTCCCGCAAAGGCGCGGGCGCTGTTGGTGGCAACGCAAAGCACGCAGATATTTGTGAACGGCAAGGAGGCGAAGGCGGCGATGTCGGATGGTTTCCGCAACGGCCGCGCGAAGCTCTACGACATCACGGCGCTGTTGGTAAAAGGGAAGAACGTGGTGGCCGTCAGCGTGGCGAGCCACACGGAAAAAGGGATGAACTCTACCGAGCGCGCGCAATTTCCGCAGAGCATCAACCACGAGAACAAGACGCCCGGAATGGCGTTCTTCGCACACATCGCGGACGGCGTGGATATCATCTCCGATGAGACATGGAAGTCACGCCGCGCGGCAGATTGGCCGTGGATCGGCGCTGAAGTCGCCGATGCGACTTGGGCTGCGGTGACGGTGCTGCCGGATGGAACATCGCCCGTGGATGAAGGGCCGTCGCTGGAGCCAATCAAGCGGCAGGACTTTGCGAACATCCCGGTCGATTTGACCCCGACGCTGCGCCCCGGAATCAGCACGGCCGCGCGCTCGGCGAACATCCGCGCATCCATGAACGCCGCCGACCCGCTGCAAACCGCGCTGGAGCGTCCGAACCGCGAGGTGACAACGGCATCGCGCCCGGTGCTCGCAACGACGCTCCAAGCGCTGGAGCTGACCAACGGCGCGACGCTCGACGACGAACTGAAGCGCATCGCCACGCACCATTTGCCCGCCGTGGCAAAGGACGCGGGAGCTTGGACAACGGAGTTTTACCGCGCCACACTGGGCCGCACGCCCTCGCCGGAGGAGAGCGCGGTGGCAAAGGAAATCATCGGCGCAACGCCGAGTGCGGAACACGTCGCGGACTTCGTGTGGATGGTGGTGAATCATCCGGAGTTCCAGCTCATCCGATAACCGAACCATGCAAGTCAAAGTCCTCGCTTTCGCCCACGCCGCCGACGCCCTCGGCTGGCGGGAATCACTCGCCGAATGCTCGCCTTCCTCGACACCGAGGGAGATCGTGAGCTCGGTCGCGCCGGGCTTTTCCCCCGGCTCGTGGCGCGTCGCCGTGGACTGCGACTACCGCCCGTGGGACGAAGCCGTGGGCGCGCTGGCGCAAGAGATTGCAATCATCCCGCCGGTGAGCGGCGGGTAGCATTGCGCTTGTTGATGGGGGCAATGTTGGCTATCTTTGCGACATGATTTCGACCAAGAATCCATTTCCGGGAATGAATCCGTTTCTTGAACGGCACTGGGCTTCTGTTCATGCTTCGCTCATCAGTTTCATTTGGACGGAGATTGCAGAATCACTCCCGCCGGACCTCATTGCGCGGCCCGAGGAGCGCCTCGTCGTAGAGAGTACCACGCCAACAAATTATCGCGCGGATGTCGGAGTCAGCGAAAGCTGGAGGGACGGGACAGCGCCTTCATGGCAGCCGCAGTCCGGCGGCAATGTAGTCGCGGCGGAACCCGAGATTTGGCACGAACACGAAGTCATGGATCGGTGGGTGGAAATTCGCGCGACCGGCGGCACTTTGGTGACGGCCATTGAGGTGCTCAGCCCGGTGAACAAGCTCACGGCATTTGAGAAATACAAGCAGAAGCAAAGCGATTATCGGCATAGCACGGCGAGCCTCGTGGAGATTGATTTACTGCGTTGCGGGCGGACGACGCTGCCCATCGCGGATGTCGAACTCGGGCGCGGACAACCCGGCACATTTTACAATATCTGCTGCTCGCGAGCGTGGATACCGGGACGACTCGAAGTGTATCGCTGGCCGCTGCGCGAAAGGATTCCAGCATTCCGAATCCCGCTGCGAGAGACAGACAAAGACATCGTGCTCGACCTTCAACCGCTGCTGGATCGCTGCTACGAGACGGGGCGCTATTTTCTGGAAAACCACGACGTAAATTTGCTCGCGCCATTTGTGCCGCAGGAAGCTGTGTGGGTGGATGAGCAGTTGAAAAATGCGGGACTTCGCGCTGCGAGCCCGGCAGCGTGACGAGTGGAGCGCGCGGTTATTTTCCGGGCAGCACTTTTATGAACATCGACATTACATTTACCCGCACGCCGATTGTCATCCCGCCGCCATCGCTGCCGTCGCGGGAGATTGGGGCGGTGGTGGAGTTTCACGGGATCGTGCGGGAGACAGAAGGCACCAGCGCGATCGCGGGGCTGGACTACGAGGCGTATGAGCCGATGGCGGTGCGGCAGTTGGAGGGGCATCTGTGGGAACTCAATGCGCTGCATCCGTGCTCGGCGGTCACATTGATTCACCGGCTCGGGCGTGTCGCGGTGGGCGAGGCTTCGCTGTATGTGCGCGTGGCCTCGAAGCATCGCGGGCCGGCGCTGGCGCTGTGCGGGGCGCTGGTCGACCGGATGAAGGACGATGTACCGATCTGGAAACGATGAGCCTGTCGCGCTTCGCCCAGATCTTCCCGCCGGAGCGGCTGCTGACTTCGGCGGCGCATCTCTCGGCGTATGAAAGTGACGCGCTGACGGCGTTTCATTCGCGGCCTGTGGCTGTGGTGGTGCCGGAGTCGGGCGATGAGGTGATTGCGGCGGTGCGGCTTTGCCACGAATTGCGGATGCCGTTTGTGGCGCGCGGTTCGGGGACGAGTCTGAGCGGCGGTTCGCTGCCGGTTGCGGGCGGAATCGTCATCGCGCTGAACCGCATGAATCGCATTCTGAGGCTCGATGCAACGGAACGGATCGCAGTGGTGGAGCCGGGCGTGGTGAATACGCAAGTGACGCTGGCGGCGCAGCCATACGGGCTGCACTACGCGCCCGATCCGTCCTCGCAAACGATCTGCACGATCGGCGGAAATGTGGCGTTTAATAGCGGCGGTGCGCATTGCCTGAAATACGGAATGACGAGCAATCACGTGCTCGGGCTGCGCGCGGTTTTGGCGACGGGAGAAGTCGTGGAATTTGGTGGCGCAAGTCGCGAGTCGATCGGGCCGGACTACACGGGGCTGTTCGTGGGGAGCGAAGGGCTGTTCGGCATCGCGCTGGAAATCACGCTGCAACTTCTGCCGCGCGCGGAGTGCTTCCACACTGTGCTCGCGGGCTATCGCACGCTGGAGGAGGCGGGCGATGCGGTGAGTGCCGTGGTGGCGAGCGGGCTCTTGCCGGGCGCGTTGGAAATCATGGATGCGCTGGCGATTCAGGCGGCTGAGGCTGCGGTGCAGTCGGGGTATCCGAAAGGCTGCGAGGCGGTGCTCATCGTCGAGCTGGAAGGCCCGCGCGAAAAGGTCGCTGCGGAGCGTCCCTCGCTGGATGCGTTGCTCGCCGCGAGCAAGCCGATCGAGAGTCGCGTGGCTGCGAATGCGGCGGAGCGCGCGAAGATTTGGAAGGGCCGCAAGTCGGCGTTCAGCGCAGTGGGACGGCTGTCGCCGGACTTCATCGTGCAGGACGGCGTGGTCCCGCGACAGCGCCTCGGTGAAGCGCTGCGGCGCATCAGCGAAATGTCGCGCGAGGCCGGCATCCGCGTGGCGAATGTCTTCCACGCGGGCGACGGAAATTTGCACCCGCTCATCCTCTACGATGGTCGCGAATCCGGCGCGCTGGAGCGGGCCGAGGAACTCGCCGGACGCATCCTCAAAATGTGTGTCGCGATGGGCGGCTCGCTGACTGGAGAACACGGCATCGGCGTGGAGAAACGCGCGTATTTGCCGGACATGTTTTCGGCGGACGAGATCGCGCTGATGCACCGTATCCGTGCGGCGTTCGACCCGCTCGGTATCGCAAATCCCGGCAAGATGTTTCCCGGCGGAGACGCACCCGCCCTCGTGCAACACGGCCTGCATCCGCTGGAGAAAAGCGGCGTCATTTCACGTGAGTAGGAAGCCCAAAAGCGCGGGAAAACTATTCGCAATCTCCGGCGACGCCGCTGGACTGTGGCTGTACGCGAGTATGTGGTTAGCCCGAATTTCTCACACTCTGAGAAGCAGCCGACCACCGCGTATGTAGTTTTCCAGCAGATTCAGGGAGGCCCAGATACTCGGCAGGCTGTCTCGCTGGATGAGATTTCCAGCAGGCGCCTAAGCCTCAAATGCGCGGATCACGAGCGAGACATTGTGTCCGCCAAATCCGAAACTGTTGTTGAGCGTGACGCGGACTTTCTTTTCCCGGGCGACGTTTGGAACGAAATCGAGGTCGCACTCTTCGCCGGGGTTTTCGAGGTTGATGGTCGGAGGGATGATACCGGTCTCGATGGTTTTTACACAGACGACGGTCTCGACCGCACCCGCGGCACCGAGAAGGTGGCCGGTCATGCTCTTTGTCGAACTGACGGGCGTGGTGTGTGCGTGCTGGCCGAGAACGGCTTTGACGGCGCGGACTTCGCAGACGTCGCCCATCGGGGTGCTGGTGCCGTGGGCGTTGATATAGTCGATGTCGCCAGCGTTGAGTCCGGCGCGCTCGATAGCGATGCGCATGGAGCGCTGGGCCTGCTCGTGGTTTGGGAGGGGCGCGCTCATATGAAATGCGTCGGCCGTCATTCCGTAGCCGACGACTTCGGCATAGATTTTCGCGCCTCGGGCTTTGGCATGTTCGAGTTCTTCGAGGACAACGATGCCGGCACCCTCGCCCATGACGAAGCCGTCGCGGTCTTTATCCCACGGGCGGCTGGCGCGGGCGGGTTCGTCATTGCGGGTGCTCAGCGCTTTCATGGCGGCAAATCCGCCGATGCCGAGAGGAACGATGGCGGACTCGCTGCCGCCAGCGACAAAAACATCGGCATCGCCGGAGCGGATGAGACGCCATGCTTCACCGATAGCGTGGGCGCTGGTTGCGCAGGCGCTGACGGGTGCAAAGTTCGGTCCTTGAAGGCCGAATTCCATGGAGATCATGCCGCTCGCCATGTTGACGATGAGCATCGGGATCATAAACGGCGACAGACGGCTCGGGCCTTTCTGCATGTAAATGGTGTGCTGGTCCTCCGTGGTTTTCAGTCCGCCGATTCCGCTGCCGACGATGCAGCCGAAACGCTCGGGATCGGGAAGTTGCTCGGGAAAACCGGAGTCGATCATCGCATTTTTCGCGGCAGCGACGGCGAGCTGGACAAAGCGGTCGGCGCGGCGGGCGTCTTTCTTTTGCTTAAAGTACAGCGCTGCGTCAAAGTCCGGCACCTCGCCGGCGATCCGGCAGTCAAACGCGGTGGCATCGAACTGCGTGATTGGCACGATCCCGCTGACGCCTTTGGTGATATTGTCCCAGAACGTGTTGATGTCCGACCCTACGGGCGTGATGACGCCCATTCCTGTGATGACGACTCTGCGTTGGCTCATAAATAGCGGGCGATGGATAGCGGGCCGGCGGAATAGAGCAAACGCAAAGTTCCCGCGAACGGGACGGAGGGAGCAACATTCGGGATTGCGCAAAGGGCTGGCGGTGCGCACTATCCTGGCCTCATGTGGGAAGCTCCGCGCCGTAAAAAACGCTGGTACCGCCGTTGGTGGTTCGTTATTCCGTTCTGGACTGTGCTGATCGTCGGCACGGTCGGCGGCATCATGTTTGCAAGGCTCAAGGCCGATTACGAAGCCAAGGCGCAGAAGTTCGACTATTCGAATCTTGATGCGATGGAATCGGCGAGCGTCGTTTTTGACCGGAACGGCAAGACAATGGGCCGATTCTTTACGGAAAATCGCGAGCAGGTCGGCTTCGACGGCTTCTCCCCCGCCCTCGTGAAAGCCGTCATCGGCGCAGAAGACACGCGCTTCCGGGAACACGGCGGCGTTGATTTTAAAGGCGTGTTCCGGGCGGTGTATGAGAACTGGCGAGCCGGCTACAAACGACAGGGTGCGAGCACGCTCACGCAGCAGCTCGCCCGAAATACATTCCCCAAGCAACTGCCGCCGGGCGACCGGACGAATGAACGCAAAATTCTCGAAATGTTCGTGGCGCGGGAAATCGAGAAGCGATGCACGAAGGACAAGATCCTGGAGCTTTATCTGAATCGCGTTTATTTCGGCTCCGGATTCTTCGGCGCGGAGAGCGCTGCGAAGGGCTACTTTGGCAAGCCGGCGAAGGAACTGAGCTTAAGCGAAGGCGCGATGCTCGCAGCCGTGCTTCGCGCCCCGGACAAGCTCGCCCCCTGGAAGAACTATTCCACGTGCATCAACGAAAGGAACCGCGTTTTGAACCGGCTTCTCGAGTCGAAGATCGTGACTCGCGAGGAATACGACGCCGCATTTGCCGATGTGCCGCTGTTGAAAAACAAGCGCGCGATCCATCAGGGCAACTACGCCGCCGACATGATCTACCAGCAAGTGCTGAAGCTTGTCGGAGAAGACCGGGCGCGCGGCGACGGATTGAAGATTTACACCACGGTGGATTTCGACCTTCAAAAGAAGTCCGAGGAACTGATCCGCGGCCAGATTCTTTCCATCGAGCGGCGGGAAGGCTACGAGCACCCCACGTTTGCGGAGTTCGACGCACGCTATAAAGCCGCCGATGGCAAGCTCGTGGATGCGGACGGCAAGCATATCGCGCCGGAGTATCTCCAGGGCGCGGTCGTCGTGCTCAATAATTCGGATGGCGGAATCCTGTCACTGGTCGGCGGGCGTGATTTTCAGCACAGCCAGCTCAATCGGGCGACGCAGGTCGAGCTGCCTCCCGGGACAGCCTTCAAGCCGCTCGTGTATGCCGCAGCTTTCGAAAAGGGCTTCTTTCCCGGGACCGCAGTCAATGACGCAGTCATGGACAATACACGCGTCATGATTGGCGGAACAACGGGCTTCCTCGGCGAATGGGGTCCGGAGATCGCCGACAACCGCTACGAAGGCGTCATCTCCGCACGCACAGCGCTCGTCAAATCAAAGAACGCTGCGACTGTCCGCCTTGGCATGATGACCGGGACAAAAGAGATTCTTTCACTCGCGGAGAAAGCCGGCATTTCGAGCGAACTCGCCGCCTACCCGAAGACCTACCTCGGCGGCAGCGAAGTGTCGCCTATGGATCTCACACTTTCCTATGTGATGTTCGCGAAAAACGGCTCGCGTCCATCAACCCCCTACATCATCAAGCGCGTCGAAGACACCGACGGCACGGTGCTTTTTGAAGAAAAACCGGAAACCGAGGAAGTCATCAAGCCCACCACAGCATACGAAGTCCATACCTGCCTCGCCGACGCGATGGAGCGCGGCACTGCGGAGCGCGCAAACAGCGAGATGGGGCTGAAAAAATATCCACTCGGCGGAAAAACCGGCACCGCTTACAACTTCACCGACCTTTGGTTTGTGGGCTACAGCAGCGAGGTGACCGCGAGCGTGTGGATCGGCTTTGACCAGCAACGTGGAAAGCCGAAGCGCTCGATTTTCCGCGGCGCATTTAGCAAAGACCTCGCTCTCCCGGTCTGGGCGGAGATTATGAAATCCACGGTGACGGCATTTCCCCCGCAGCCAATCCAGCAGCCTCCGGGAATCATCCGCTGCGAAATCTGCGCGCACAGCGGCGAACTCGCCACCGACAAGTGCCTCGCCGATGGCATTCGCACGACCTACCACGAAATCTGCACAGAAGCGCAGGCTCCGAAAAACCCCTGCTCCGTCCACACAGGATTTGTCGCCCATAGCGGACCGGTGGATCCGAACGCTCCGCCAAAGCCGAAGATCTTCATGGACGCGGAGAACTTCAAGCCCGTCGCGATGCTGGAGCCCACCGTCATCGGCAAGGATCCTTATCTTTCAGCGGGAGCAGTCGCTCGAATCAAGTCCATTCAGGCCGCAGGCAACGCCGTCGCGCCGCTCACTACGCAGGCTGACGTACCCGTTGGCGACCCCACGCTGCTGCCGCCGGCGGCGGTGATTCCGCAACCGAAGATTCTCGGCCCCTCGCCGACCGCGGATACAAAACTCGACCAGCCTGAACGCATCAAGTTTCAGTAACGGTTTTCCGCGCTCCTTCGTCGCCGACATCCTCAGCGGCGGCAACGAGACGGGCAAAGCATTCGCAAATATAAGGACACAGTCCCGCCGGAACAGGGTCCCCGTCCTCAAGTTGACGGGTGATTCACCGAAACTTTTCCCGCTCAGCTGAAAAGTATCGGTTGCCGCTGGCCCGTTCCCGCACTAAAAGGCGCGCTCTTTTTCAACGAAAACCAACCATACACATACACTAACATGCCTATCGCAGTCGGAACCAAAGCCCCTGATTTCACCCTCAAGTCCAAAGACGCAAACGGTCTCGTGGACGTCACACTCTCGGCCAACTTCGGCCAGAAAAACACCGTCGTCCTCTTCTTCCCGCTCGCTTTCACCGGCGTATGCACGCAGGAATTCTGCGACATCACACAAGGTCTCGGCAACTACGGCGACCTCGGCGCTGCGGTCGTCGGCGTCAGCGTGGACAGCCCGTTTGCGCAGGAAGCATGGGCGAAAAAGGAGAACATCACCGTGCAACTCGTGAGCGACCTCGACAAGAGCGTCACCAAAGCGTTCGGCGTCGAATTCCCCGGCCTCGCCGGCATCGGCCTCACCAGCGCCCGCGCTGCGTTCATCGTGGATAAAGCCGGCGTCGTCCAATACGCGGAGCAGACCGCGACTCCGAAAGACCTGCCGAACTTCGAAGCCATCAAGGCCAGGCTCGCGGAACTGAAGTAACTTCGCCAGACCCTCTATTTCACAAAGCGCGGGGAGGACTCGATTCTCCCCGCGCTTTTGTCCTTACTAAGCGCCATGCAATCGCTCATAAGCCACGTCAAAGCCGGACACGACCTCGCTCCGGCGCAGATCGAACAAGCCGTCGCGGCACTCGTGTCTCTCGATGTGGCGGACGATGTAAAAAAGGACTTCCTCATCGCCCTCCGGCAAAAAGGCGAGACGGGCGCGGAGCTCGGCGGATTTGCCGGGGCGCTGCTTGAGCGCGCCACGCCGATCGACCTCGACCGTTCGCGACTCCCCGGCCCGACACTCGATGTATGCGGCACCGGCGGCGACCGGCAGGGCTTCTTCAATGTCTCCACCACCGTCATGTTCATCGCAGCCGCCGGAGGTGCGTGCGTCATGAAACACGGCAACCGCTCGGTGACTTCGCAAGTCGGAGCCGCCGATGTGCTCGAGGAGCTTGGCGTGAAGATCGACCTCTCCCCTGCCCAGCTCCGCGAGGCGCTGGAAAAGCACGGCGTCGCCTTCATTTTCGCCCCTGCATACCACCCCGCGTTCAAAGCCATCGCGCCCGTCCGCAAGGCACTTGCCGCGGAAGGCCACTCCACCATTTTCAATCTCCTCGGCCCCCTCCTCAACCCCGCGCGGCCCGATTTCCAGCTCGTGGGTGTCTATAGCGAGCCCCTGCTCGACAAATACGTCCAGGCGCTCAACACCCTCGGCAGAAAACGCGCGTGGGCCGTCCATGGCAACGGCACCGACGAATTCACCGTCACCGGCGACAGCGCCGCGCGCACCGTGGAAGACGGCACCTTCGGCAGATTCAACGTCATCCCGGAATTCATGGGTATCAAGGAATGCCCGCCCGAAGCCCTTCGCGGCGGCGACCGTGCAGAGAACGCCCGTATCCTCATCGAAATCCTCAGCGGGAAAGAACGGGGCCCGAAGCGCGACATCGCCCTCCTCAACGCCGGTGCAGCACTCGCCGTCGCGGGACTCGCCGACAACATTTTCGACGGCATGAAAATCTCCGCCGCCGTCATCGACAGCGGCGACGCCCTCGCAAAGCTCAACGCCCTCCGGAGCGCTTTTTAATTTAATGGCAACCATTCCTGTTTTCAGCGCCAACGCCGAGGCCATTGACTCCGGCGCAGCGTTTTCAAAGCTCGTAACCCTGCGAGCGATGTTCCGGTAATTCGAACTAGAGCCTGCTCTGCTTGATGCCCTGTTTATCTATCTGGGGCTAGATATTGATCGTCGAAGGAAAACTCCCGTTCATGCGAAACATCGGTTCCGCTTTCTCGAAGAAAAATGTGTCATCCCAAGCCGAAAGATTCCGATCAGCGTGGTACACGGGCATGTCCACTTGCTCGAATGCCTCGCAAAATTGTTCAGCAAATACACGGCCTACCGCGTATGCTCCAGTCGTGAGCATCGCGGGTACACGATGAAACATCGAGCCTTGCTCCACCACCGTTGAGCACAAATACGGGTCGAGCATCTCGTGCAGATAGACCACGTCAAACTCCGGCGGCAGCGGCAGGTCTGCAAATCGTGGCGGCGGCTGCACCGGAAATACATCATCCTCGAGCACCACCGCCCACGGCAGATCGTAGTCGATGATCCGGCAGAGGATGTGCAAGTGACTGAGGTAACATCCCACCGCACCCGGCCAGAGTGATGCGCCCCAGCGATCATTCGTCCACGGCACCGCGTCTGGCCGAAGGAGGCTCGCGTCGACCGCCTCGAAAATCTCCCATGGCAAATCACAACACGGCAGCCACTCCAGCATCGCCCTGCGTCGCTCAGTGCTCCGATGTAGATTGATGGCGAAAATCCTCATGCCTTCCTCCAGGTGCTCGTCATCAAATGCGCGCCGTATTTGCCGAATTGAAACCACCACGGATCTCCGCCCGAAAATGTCGGCTTTGGGTCGCGCGGTTTGTTCGCCCCCCGCAGCATCGTCACTCCTGCGCACAAGTCCGCGCGGTGGCGGCTATAGACGGTGCTGAAAACATCCGGCCCGGTCGCAAGCAGCACGTCGTCTTGAGTGCATGTGGACGGCGTGATGGTCTCCGCCCGGCGGATCATTTCCTCAATCACCTCGTGGAGAAACCAATGGCCTTTCTCTGCTCCAAATCCGTAATTGCCCGTCTGCAAAAGATCGCGCTCATCACGGAGTTCCGAGCGGTGCCGGCTTTCGTAGTGCTCCTGGCTCATTTTCCATTCTTCGGTGAGAACGAGGGCAGTATCCCTCAGCGGGTCGAGCCGCTCGTGGGGACGGATGTCGAGGTCCAGATAGAACCCGCCGAGTTCATGCACCGCGACCACGCGAAACAAATCCGAGCGCATCACCGGGCGTGGATAAAACTCATACAGTTCCAGTAAATCGGGCCGCCGCTTTTCAATAAACGCCCGACACTCCGGGTCCGAGAAAAAGCGATGCTGCCAGCGCGGATGGAGCTTCTTCATTCGCTTCATACAGTCCACAAAGACGGGCGGGAACAAATACGCAGGGTGATACGTGGTGATGATGCGGCTCGGGATCATACGAAGGCTTTTGTCCGCAGATTTCGCAGATTATTTTGCTGCGAGATCGAGCGCTGGAATGCATTGCGACGGTTCATCCAATTGGCAGAAAGTCGGGATTTTCCACCTGCAGCGAATCTGCGTAATCTGCGGATGAAAACCACTTCGTTCATCGGTTCCATCCGCATGGCATCACGTCCTGCACAGTCACCGTGCGTTTTTCCCTCTTCGCAAACGCGTGCAGAAACACCTCGAAGTTGCGCTCCTTCTTCTCCACTGCAAACGCCTTCGCTGCGCGTTTGAGAAATGCCACGTCGAAGAGTGTCGCGGGCGGACCGAGCTTTGGCGTTTTCAGCACCTTCTTCCCACGCCGGACAAAGCACCATCCGGCGGAGGCATACGCGGCGGATTGATCGGCCTCGCGGTAAAACAACTCCGCGCCCGGAACGGGTCTCATGCACGGGTCGAGATACAGCAGTCGCTTTGTTTTGCACTGTGCGGCGGCACCGATGATTGCCTGAATCCAGTATGCTTGATCCGCAAATCCACGCCTCACCTTCTCGGATACCAATAATGGGTCCACGGAACACACGGAAGGACACGGAAGTTTTTCGCGAGTTTTAGCGTCTTTCGCTGACAAAAGTTCGGAGCCATCAGTTACCCCGAGTTCCGCACTTCGCACCCTGCGCGAAAAAACTTTTCTCTGACGGCGTCCGTCCGCGCGGTGGCGGCTTCTCTGGCGGCGTGCGGTTTTTAGCGTTGTAGTGAAGAAGACCCCGTTGCGAAACGCCCTCCA
>JANMGP010000130.1:0-43611 GCA_031374705.1 Verrucomicrobiaceae bacterium
CGCGCCAAAACGCGCCAAAAACAGCGATTTCCCAATGATTTTCCACCTCAGAACTCCCACCGCAACCACCCCTCGTTTCACAACCAGCCTCAACTCGCTTTATTCAGCGTTTCCCTAGCTCGCATATCCGGCGTGAACGGAATTCGTTACATTGATGATTACGAATTTGCATGTAGCAGCGTCGCCGAAGCGGAAGACGTTCTTTCACACCTTCAGGCCAATCTGCGCGAGTACGAATTGGATCTGAATCCACAAAAAACGCGGATTGTTGACCTCCCGCAACCGATGGAGTCTTCGGCGGTTTCGGAGGTCCGGAGTTTTCAACTTTTTGGGAGTGGTAAGTTACCGATGCTGCGGTACTTTGATCGGGTTTTTGAGCTCCATCGGCACTTTCCAGAGGAGGGAATTCTGAGGTTTGCGCTTTCGAGAGTCAGCGAATTCATGCATTCTGGAGACACAATCGAGGTTCTTCAAAACCTTCTTCTCCAAGCGATCAATGTTGATGGCGGGCTTCTGCCCCACGCGATAAACGCTTTCGAAAATTTTCCGGTCGATCGTTCCTCCGTAATCACTGGATTTAACGACGTAATCCGTCGGCATGCGCCGCTTGGTCACAGTCACGAGGTAGCATGGGCCATCTGGGGAATCTTGATTTGGGACGGCTCACTAGACACCGATACCGCTACTCTCGCCGTGGGGATGAACGATTCCGTCGTCGGGCTTCTCTTCCTTGCCGCGTTTGCTGAGCAAAAGTCGGGCGGCGTGCAACCAGACGAACTTGGTTCCATGGCGACAGCCGCCGAACTGGATGGAGAGAATTGGCTTTTCGCATACGAGTCTCAGCACGATTCGTCGCTGAGGAAGACCGGGAGTGCCAGCTACATTGGCGGACATGCAGCTTTCAATTATTTGAGAGGGAAAAAGATCAGGTTTTTCGATCCCTCATTCATTCAATTGCATCGCAGTAAGAACAAGAGCCCTTCTCGCTCATCGCGGACAGATGGATGGGGCGGCTACTAGGCTCCTTGATAACGGGTGACGATCCATATGGGATTTCTAGGGAAGAGATATCCCAGAGATATTGCGGTAGAGATTCAATGCATACGAATCAGTCATCCCGCACACGTAGTCCACAATTCGAATCAGCCTCTCATAGGGGGCCTCACTCGGAACCCGATCCTTTCCAATAAACTGTGTTGGGATAAGTTCGAAGGTTTTAGCACTGCTTCGCGGCGCTTTGTCGAATGTGTGTTCAAAGACGTCTTCAACGGCTTGTGCAAATGGCTCAAGTATTCCTGCGATTACTCGGTAGCCCGTCGCTTCGACTCGGAGAACCCGCTCGTTTCGGTAAACTCGATTTTTCTGAATCGTTTTGATATCCTCAAACGTTTTCCAGAACGATTTGTCACTTTCAAGCAGGGCGTCATCGAATGAGCCGTCCATGATTCCACTATAGTTCGTCGCAAATGCTTCTACGGCTTTGTCGATTGCTTTTCCGATTGCGAGAGAACGCAACACGTCGACTCTTGTGTCCTCTTCGTCTTCCGAGTGGGCTCGTTTGATCTTATCCGACTCACCAATGACAGAGTTTAATAAATCAGCGACTTCTGTGAACGACACGAGTTTCTGCCGATACGCATCTTCGAGATCTACAATTCGGTAGCAAATGTCATCCGCTGCCTCAACAATGAAGGCCAGCGGATGTCTGCACCAGCAATACTCAAATCCCTCGCGAGGCATCATCCCTGCCCGGCGAGCGACTTCAGCGAACAATTCCCGGTCAGCCTGGAAAAAGCCGAATTTTTTTGCGCTTTTCCGCTGTGAGATTCAATACCCTTCGCTCTGGACTGCGTTGGATACTTGGTGAAAGCGGCAAGCGTAGTTGCCGTCAGTTGCATTCCTCCCTTGTCCTTATTCATTTGAAGGCGAGCCAAAACCCGAAAGCCTTGGGCGTTGCCCTCGTAATCTTCAAAATCAGCTCGCTGATTCGGGGTAAGCTCGTCACGGAGCTTCTCGATCGCTCGCGAAGTTTCGAACCAGCTCCGGATTGAGTTCTCGCCCGAGTGACCGAACGGCGGATTTCCAATATCGTGGGACAAGGTGGCCGCCGATACGATTTGCCCTATTTCCAGAGGATGGCGATCTAAGGGAGCCTTGAGGTCGTCCTTGAGTAGAAACCCTATCCTGCTCCCCAAGGTTTTACCGACAGCAGCAACTTCAAGACTGTGAGTAAGTCTGGTCCTTACGTAGTCACTGGATGAAAGTGGAAAGACCTGAGTTTTATCTTGAAGCCGTCGAAATGCTGACGAGAACGTGATTCGGTCGCTATCGGTCTGCCAAGGCGGGCGATGCGGTTGCTTGTCATACTGCTTCTCTCTACAGATGCGTTCTTCAGTGATTAGTTTACCCCAATCCATGCTACACCGTGGTGGCCAACGGCAGCAACTAGCGAGAAAAAACGCGCAGTTTCCGCACTTTCAGTCTGACAAAATATCATCTCTCGGCGCGGACGTCGAAAAAATCGCTCACCCCGAACCAAATTCGTGCGCTTGAACCCTGCGAGAAATCGCCGTAGCCTCCAGACATTATGAGTATTCTTCTCGATCAACCAGCGTTCCGAGCGCGAGTGCATCGTGTGTCGCTTGAGCATTACCACCGCATGGGCGAGCTGGGAGTTGTGAACGAGAAACACGAGCTGATTGACGGTTATATCATTGAAAAAATGTCGAAGTCTCCACGCCACGAACGCACCAGCCAGAAGCTCATGATGATGCTCATCCGTGCTGTGTCGGATGCCTTAACCGTCAGGCCGGAGCGCCCGCTATCAATTGGCGATTCAGAGCCTGAGCCGGATATTTCCGTGGTCAAAGGATCCCCGGACGATTGGGCCGATGCCCATCCAACCACTGCGGAACTCGTCGTCGAAGTGGCAGTCACTTCGGTGGAAATGGATTTGGGAAAAGCGAACATCTACGCATCCGCCAATGTGCCGGAATACTGGGTCGTTCGCCCCGAAGACGGAGAGATCGATGTTTTCCGAAATCCCCTCGCCGGACGATACAGCTCAAAGGAAACCGTGCGTGGGAGTGAAACGCTCGTGTGCAGCGTCGTTCCGGGATTCACAGTCGTGCCCGCCGAGCTTTTTGCGGTGAGGAAGTAAGCTGACCTGCGGGAATGGTCAGCAAAATTACACCTGACAGATATGCTGACACGGGTTTTTCCGTGAAGGACACGCCACCGGAAATCAACGCGATGCTCTTTGCTGCGATGATGGCAAAGACGCCGCAGGAACGTTTTTTGATGGGCTTCGACATGCTCGCAACGGCGCGGGCGATGGTGTGGGCGTCGATTCCTGCTGACATGCCGGAGAACCGCCGCCGGAAGGAATTTTGCGACCGCTTTTATGGTCCCGGAGTCTGGGAGTCTGTGGGGGCGCCGACCGTGGAGTAGCGTGCAGAAGCTACTTTTCGTCGCGCGGTGATGCGGAACCCAACAACGCCTTCGTCCCCGGTTCCCATTTGAGGCCCCAGTCGCGGATTGATTCCAGGACGGGGCGTAGAGCGGTTCCCTTTTTGGTCAGGCGATAGGCGAGGCGTTTGGTGCCGTCTTCAGCGGGTATTTGTTCGGCGAGCGAGTGGCGGAGCAGGCGCTCCAGGCGGTCGGTGAGGATGTTGGTCGGGATGCCCTCGGGCGATGCGCTGAAGTCTTTGAATCGGGAGCGTCCGAACATCAGATCGCGGATGACGAGGAGCGTCCAGCGGTCGCCGACGATGTCGAGTGCGCACGCCACGGGACACGGTGAGCGACGGGGCTCTAAGGCTGGATTTGTTTTTGGCACGCCCGTCCTTTAGCGAAAACTTACTTGCATTCCAGAAGTATTATTACTTGCGGTTCGCAAGTGATATTTATAAAAGGTCCGCCATGAACGAAATCAACGAACCAAAACTCGCTGCGCCGGGAGCCGGTCTTCCTGCGCTGGAACACGTCATGGCGCGCATCTTTTTCGGGCTGAAGCGACTCACTGGAAGCCGCGAGTCTTTCAATGCGCAGTTTAACGAGGAACGAGCGGCGATTCGCGGACTCGTCGCGAACTTGACGCCCGAGACTGCGAGCAAGCGTGTGCTGATTCGCCGCCCGCGCGGACTGGAGGACAGCAGCCGTTTTTGGTCGGTCTGGATGACGCTCGATCATCTGCGAATCGTTCACAACGCATTCATCGGCATTCTCGGCTCGCTGGGAAGAGGCGAAGTGCCTGCGGGCGAAGCGAGCACTGCTGCGGTAAAGCCCAATCCTGCCGTGACCGGAGATGTGGTCGCTGCATACGAGGAATCGTGCGACGCGTTGCTCGCGACGATCGCCGGCATCCCGAATTTGAAGACAGCCGTGCGATTTGCGCACCCGTGGTTTGGGCCGATGGATGCGTTTGGCTGGCACGCGCTTGCAGGCGGTCACATGAGCATCCATCGTGTCCAAATCGAGCGCATCCTCGCTGGGTGCGCGTAGAACTGAATCATCAATGACCGAAATCCACAATGACTCGCGGGCGGAAGGGCTGCGCGAGTGAAGAACGCGCTCTCGCTGACGAGCGACCCGATTCCAGCACTCACGTGGCGCATCGCCATTCCGGCGAGCACGGGGATGTTTTTCAATACGCTGTTTAATTTCGTGGATACGTATTGCGCGGGGCTTTTGAGCACCGATGCGCTTGCCGCTCTGTCGCTTTCGTTCCCTCTTTTCTTTATGCTCATCGCCGCCGGCAGCGGGCTCAGCCAGGGCGCGACGGCCCTGATGGCCAACGCGATAGGGTCCGGTAACCGCGAATTGGCGCGCCGAATTTTTGCGCAGTCGATTGTCTTCGCAGTTTGCGCAGGGCTCGTTCTTTCGGCGCTGGGAATCCTCGCAGCGCCGGCGTTCTTCGGGCTGCTCGGAGCGGATGGTGCGTATCTTTCGCTTACGCTCGCATACATGACGACGATCCTTGGCGGCGGCGTGTTCTTCGTGCTCACGATGGCGATTAACAGCGCCCTGAATGCGCAGGGCGAAACGCGCGTTTATCGGAATTTCCTCGTGCTCGGATTCATCGCAAATTGCGCGTTGAATCCACTGCTCATGTGGGGTTTCGCGGGCATCCCGCCGCTCGGTGTGGCCGGCATCGCGCTCGCGACGGTGGTTGTCCAAATCGGCGGATGCGTTTTGCTATGGCGAAGCGTCAGCAGGTCGGCGCTTTGCGAGTCGATACCGCTCGCGCACTACCGTCCGGACAGAAAACTCATCCGGGCAATCGCCGCGCAGTCCATCCCGGCGGCGCTCAATATGATGACCATCGCGCTCGGCGTTTTTGTCATCACGTGGTTCGTAAAACACTTCGGCAAAGAAGCGGTCGCGGCTATTGGAATCGCGACGCGCATCGAGCAAATCGTGCTCATGCCAGCTATCGGAATCAGCACCGCGATGCTCAGTATGGTCGGGCAAAATTACGGCGCGGGGCTCCATCAGCGCGTGCAGGATGCTTGGTTGTTCAATATTACGCGTGGCGCCGGATTGATGATCGCAGGCGGCATTCTGGTGCGGCTTTTCGGTGAGTCGGCGATGCGCATTTTCACCGACAACCCCGAAGTCGTCGCGCATGGTCGCGACTATCTCAGCACAGCAGCGCTGACGCTCGCGGCTTACCCGATTTTGTTTGCGACCGTGTTCACGATGCAGGGTTTGAAACGCCCCGCTTACGGGCTTTGGGTCGGAATTTACCGGCAAATCGCAGCGCCGCTAATAGTGTTTCACACGCTGACTTTTACGCTCGGCTGGGGGCTGTGGGGCGTCTGGTGGGGCGTTTGTTTTGTCACTTGGAGTGCCGGGCTCTTTGCGATTTGGTGGGGTTGGCGTGCGGTGCGGGTGTGAGTGTGCTTGGAATGGCATTTCGCGTAGCGGGTTCCGCGATAAGTCGGCGCAAGCGTTTTTTGCTGACTGAGACTCCGGTTCAGGGCAGCGTCTGCGCGTATGTCTTCCCGTTCCTTAAAGTTTGTTATCGCGGTCGTCTTCACGCTGTTGGTGCAGGGATGTTCCAAGCGTGCTCCGGAGGCCGCGGCAGGAGATGCTCCTCAGCCTGCGAAAGGTGTCACCGATATTCTTTTCACCTACGGCTCGGAAAAGCAGGCGTGGGTGGAGCAGGTGACGGCGGATTTCAACAAACGGGGTGCGAAGACCGGGAGCGGAAATACGATTCGCGTGACGACGCAGGCGAAGGGCTCGGGGGATTGTCTCGATGAGCTGATCGCTGGAATCAATAAGGCGCATGTCACCAGCCCGGCGTCGTCGGCATTCATCAAACTCGGCAATGCGCAGTGGAGGGCGAAAACGGGTAAAGACCTGGTGCCGAGCACGGAGAATCTTGTGCTGTCACCCGTGGTCATCGCGATGTGGCAGCCGATGGCGGAGGCGCTCGGCTGGGGCAAGCAGCCGATTGGCTGGGAGGAGATTTTGGCGATGGCGACGGAGCCGCGCGGGTGGGCGGCGAAGGGGATGCCGCAGTGGGGGCAGTTCCGGTTTGCGCACACTCACTCACAATCTTACTGAAAAATTATCCTCCCGCCCTCCCGCGACCCGCGCGGCGGCGCTGAGCACGCCGCCAAAACGCCTCTGCACCGTCCGCTTGACCCTTCGCGTTGTATCGGCGCGCTTCCACGCATCGAGACAACCGTTCAATTTGCCGAGACACACCTCGCCCAATTGCTCATTCGTGTGGAGCGCGGCGAGGAAGTCATCCTTCGCAAAGGAGCCGAGGCTGTCGCGCGGGGCGAACGTTCACCCGTGACAAACTATCACCCGAAGACAGCCGTGCGATTTGCCCACCCGTGGTTTGGGCCGATGGATGCATTTGGCTGGCATGCGCTGGCGGGCGGGCATATGAGCATTCATCGTGTCCAAATCGAAAGGATTATCAAAGAAGCCGCACGTTGAATCCTACCCGGTAGCCCGCTTCCATAAACGGCTTCCTGCCGCTTGCGTGGCCGCAATTGCTCCGGCAGTAAGTCTCGGTGCCATCCCCTGGCTTTCCGCAATCAACGGGTTTGCCATTTTTGCAGTCGTGTCATTCGTCGGAATCTGGGTGAGCATCATCGTCCATGAAATGGGGCACGTCATCGGCGCATGGATCACCCGCTGTAGAATATTCGAGGTGAAATTCGGCACCGAGCCTCGCTTGGTGAAATGGATCGGCGGGACGCGGCTGAGCATTTCGTGGTTCCCGAACGGCGCGTATGTACGCGCAATGCCGCGGGACATTCGCTGGTATCGAGCGCGGACCATTTTCTTCACCGCACTCGGTCCCATATTTTCACTCGGGTATCTTGCCGCGCTTTTCTGGCTGTGCAGTCGCGTCCAGAGCTTTAACACTTTGGAGTTACAGCCCGTAAGCAACGCCATTTACCTGCTCGTGATTCTCGAATTGGGCGGACTCAGCGGAATTTTGCTTCCCCGCAAAGTCCAAATCGAAGGTACTGAATGCGGGAACGATGCCCTTCAAATATGGCAGACCATCATAGCGCCGGAACCGGACCGCATTCAACACGATTTCCAGTTTGGATACGCTCAATTCAGATTCTTGAGCGCCGAAGGCAAGACCCGCAAAGCCGGGCTGTGGGCTAGGAAACTCTCACGTCTCAAAACAGACGGCATGAGCTGCTTTGAGCAGCTTGCTCTTGCGGGCGTTCTCGTCGGGACGGAGCAATGGGATTCCGCGAAGCGCATCGCTGAGCGTATTCTCGCCGACTCGTCTGTAGAGAGCGACGATCCCATGCGCTGGGAAGCGGGTGATACATTCGCTTGCGCCGTTTTATACGGGGATGACCGCGCCACGATGCCACGGGCGATTCAGTTGCTGGAATCGCTCATCAAGGATTTCCCCGATGTCGTCACTCTTAAAGGGACGTTGGGCGGTTTGTTGTTCGAGATTGGTGAATTCGACCGATCAGAAGCGATCCTAAAAGACGTCATCGCGAAAAGCACCGCGGCCATCGACCAAGGCATCAGCTCTGCGTACCTCGCCAGAATCGCACGGAGCCGGGGAGCCGCCGATGAATCCCGCAAGTATGCCGAAGCAGCGATGAAAAACTCCGGCGACATGCCTGTGGTGAAACGTATTCTCGGCGAATTCGACGCGCTTGAATGACGGTGAATCCGATGGATCGTGTTGACGGATCAGGCACACGGCGAACCACAATTGGCTTCCAATGCGCGGCGTTCTGATTTCTCTTCCGCGACCATGATTCTCGACGCGCTCGTCATCCTTGCCTATTTCGCCGTCATCATCGGCATCGGTCTCAGCCAGCGGAGCAAGAGCGGAAGTGTCGAAGGCTTCACGCTCGGCGACCGGCAAATCGCGTGGTGGGCCGTGCTCGCTTCCATCCTCGCGGCGGAGATTAGCGCGGGGACTTTTTTCGGCGCACCGGGTGAAGGCTATGCGCTGAAAAACTATACGTATATCCAGCTCATCGTCGGCTACCTGCTGGCGCGAATCGTGGTGAGCGGGGTGTTTATCCCGGCCTACTACCGGCACAATGTCATCTCGGTGTATGAGTTTTTGGAGAACCGGTTCGGGCCGGTCACGCGCAAGGCGGCGTCGTTCACATTCCTCGTCACGCGCACCCTTGCGAGCGGGACGCGGCTTTGGGTGCCGAGTATGTTGCTCGTGCTGGCGTGGCATCTCCACTACCCGGACGTTCCGCTTTCGCCGATGAATGAGTTCCTCCTCACGGGTGGCGCACTGGTTTTCGTGACGGTGGCGACGGCGTTCTACACGTCGCTCGGCGGCATTCGCGCGGTGATTTGGACGGACGTGATTCAGATCATCGTGCTCGTCTGTGCGCTGAGCTTTTCGCTCTTGTATTTGCTCGGCCATATCGACGGCGGCTGGGCTGGCGCGATGAAATTGCTCACGGGCGAAAAGGACCTGGCGTTCGTCGATTGGGGATATTCCAAGGAACCGAACGCGACGCTGTGGATGAACATCAAGAGTGTGCTCGAAACCGAATACACCGTGTGGGCGGCGTTCCTCGGCTCCACATTCGTGACGCTCGCAACGCACGGCACCGACCAGGACATGGTGCAACGGATGCTCACTGCGAAAAACAAACGGGAGAGCGCCAAGGCGACGATCCTTTCCGGGCTCGCGGATGTGCCTATCACGCTCATCGTTTTGACCATCGGCATCATGCTCTGGGCATACTACCAGCAGCACCCCGATACGCTGTTGCCGACCAACGACAAAGGCGTCGTCTTCGCGAATAAAGTGTTCCCGCATTTCATTCTCACCGTCATGCCCGCAGGCATGCGCGGGCTCGTGCTCGCCGGCGTGCTCGCCACGGCGATGGGCTCGCTGAGCACGGCGCTCAATGCGCTCGCGACCAGCTACGTCCGCGACTTTCATTTTCCGGTATTCGGAGAGCCCAAGACGGACATTGGCCGCATCCGCGTTCTGCGGTTTGGCACCGTGCTCTTCGCCGCGCTGCTCATCGCGGTGGCGCTCGGGACGGCGTGGGTGACGACGCATAATCCGAACCTCCGCATCCTGCCGATCATCCTCGGCATTTTCGGCTATACGTACGGCTCGCTGCTCGGTGTCTTCATGGTCGGGCTCTTTACGAAAACGCGCGGCTCCGATAGGGGTAACATCATCGCGATGATCGCAGGATTCATCTTCGTGTCGTATCTCAGCGGCCTCGATATCGACGTGATGAAACTCATCAATCCCGCAAGCACGCTGAAGCATCCCGACTGGGTGCCGATCATTGAGTTCCCGTGGCGCATCATGTTCGGGACGATCGTCACGTTCCTCGTCGCTGTCAGCTTTCCCAAACGCGCAGAAGTCGGCGCGCAAAACTGAAGAGGCAGTTGACGGGTATTCTAATACCCTCCAGCGTCCCGTGATGAAGCCGCTACTTTTTCTCTCCATCCTCACAACGTCCGCAGCCGCGCTCTTCGCTGCGGAAACGACCGCTCCTGCGGCGGCCCCGGCCGCAAAACCCACGCAGCCCGCGGGGTTGGCACCGACGATTTCGGACGTGGTGTATGGGAAGCACCCGAAGCAGGTTCTGCATTTCTGGAAGGCGGAGTCGGAGAAGCCGACGCCTCTCCTTTTCTACATCCACGGCGGCGGATGGATGAACGGAAACCGGCTCGCGGGACTCGCACCCATGCTCGATTCGTTTCTAAAGGCGGGCATCTCCGTCGTGTCGGTGGAGTATCGCTTCATCCCCGAAGCCACTGCGGATGGCGAGGTGCCGCCGGTGAAAGGGCCGCTCTACGACGCGGCGCGCGCACTGCAATTCGTCCGCAGCAAGGCAGGCGAATGGAATATCGACAAGGCGCGCATCGGTGCGTCGGGCGGGTCCGCTGGCGCTTGCACGAGCCTGTGGCTGGCCTTCCATGACGACCTTGCCGACCCCAAGAGCGATGACCCGATCGCACGTGAATCGACGCGCCTTTGGTGTGCCTCTGTCACGAATGCCCAGACGACGCTCGACCCGCAGCAGATGAAGGATTGGACGCCGAACAGCAAATACGGCGGTCATGCGTTTGGCTTCAAAGGCGACGTTGAAAAAAAGATCACGCAGTTCGATGAGTTTCTCGCTGGCCGGGAAAAGATTCTCCCGTGGATCGCCGAGTACTCGCCATTTGCGCTGGTCACGTCCGACGACCCGCCGATTCACCTTTTTTACCGGACGCCGCCTGCGATGGGGAAGGCCGAAAAAGATCCCACGCATACGGCAAACTTTGGTGTGAAGCTGCAGGAAAAACTAACGGCAGCCGGGGTCAAAAACGAACTCGCATATCCGGGCGCGCCGGACGTGAAGCATCCTACCGTCGAGGCCTACCTCATCGAGACGCTCAAGGCACCGAGATAGGTTACCGACGCCCGATTTTCAGTCGTCCATCCACGATTTTCCGGAGCACGTCGGGATACAGCCGGTGCTCTTCCACCTGAATCCGTGCGTGCAACGTCGAGGCCGTATCTTCAGGGAAAACGGGGACCTCCGCTTGCGCGATCACATCGCCCGTATCCATCCCGGCATCGACGAAATGCACCGTGCATCCGCTGCGTGTCGCCTTTGCATCGACCGCCTGTTTCCAAGCCTCGAGTCCTGGGAAAGCCGGCAGTAGCGAAGGGTGGATGTTGATGATCCGGCGCGGAAAAGCATCAAGCAGCGGCGCTTTGATCATCCGCATGTAGCCGGCGAGAACAACAAGCTCGACTCCTGCATCTCGCAAAATCGAGGCAAGACGTTCTTCATTCTCCGGCTCCATTTTCGTTTTGAAGCGGCCCGGTGCCACGAATTCAGCGCGCAACCCGCGATCGCGGGCCAGCGCGAGGATGCCCGCATCCTCGAAGTCGGAAATGACCACACGCACTTCCGCATCGAGAGTGCCCGCCGCGATGGCATCCGCGATGGCGCGGAAGTTGGAACCTTTGCCGGAGCCGAGAATGCCGAGTTTGAGCGTGGATGACATGAATGCAGGATTTCACCGTTCATTATTCAGACAAGGCTCGTCTGAACACAGAATTGTGCGTATCGGTGTCGTTCATCATGCCCGATGGTATCGAAGAAGAACTCCGTGATCTCCGTGCGCGCTCGCTCTTGCGGCGCCTCCGCACGTTTGATTCGCCCCAGCAACCCGCTGTGAAACAAGGGGATCGCAGCCTCGTGAATTTTTCATCGAACGATTACCTCGGGCTTGCATCGGAGCCCGTTCTCCGGGAGGCGGCAAAAGCCGCTATCGATGAGTTTGGCGTCGGCAGCGGTGCATCGCGTCTCGTCTGCGGGACGCTCACGCCGCACACGCGCCTCGAGGAAACCATCGCGAGATTCAAAGGCGCGGAAGCGGCGCTCGCGTTCTCCTCGGGCTACGCCGCCGCCGTCGGCACTCTCACGGCGCTGGCGCGGGAGGGCGATGTCATCGTGCTCGACAAACTCTGCCACGCGTCGCTCATCGACGGAGCAAAACTCAGCGGTGCCGTGCTCCGGATCTTTCCGCACAACCACCTCGGCAAGCTGGAGAGCCATCTCGCGTGGGCGCGCGAACATGCACCGAATGGCAGGGTGATTGTAGCCACGGAGGCGGTCTTCAGCATGGACGGTGATCGCGCCCCGCTGGAGGAAATCGTAGCCGTTAAGAAACGCTATGACGCATTGCTCCTGCTCGATGAAGCGCACTCTGTCGGCGTGCTCGGTCGCAATGGCCGGGGCCTCGCCGACGTGCTGAAACTCCAGGCGGATGTGGACATCCATATGGGCACGCTCAGCAAAGCTATCGGAGTGTCGGGCGGCTACATTGCTGGTTCGCGCAGGCTCATTGAACTCCTCGTGAATCGCGCCCGGAGCTTCATCTATTCCACCGCACCACCGCCTTCGAATGCAGCGGCCGCAACTGCCGCTATCGAATGGCTTATGAGCGACGCCGGCGAGCAACGACGCGAGATGCTCTGGCGAAATCTCGCGCGTCTCGGGGATGCACTCCCGCGCGCACTCACCGGGGAACGGCGGATTCAGAGCGCAATCGTGCCGATTGTGTTGGGTGAATCCGAGCGGGCGCTGGATGCGGCGGAGCGGCTGCTCGAAGCGGGGTTCGTCGTCCCGGCAATCCGCTATCCCACGGTCGCGAAAGATGCCGCCCGACTAAGAATCACCGTCTCCGCCAAACACACACCGGACCAGATATCGGGGTTGTGTGCAGCGTTGGAACGGGTCGTGATTTAAGCCGGTTATTCGGCGACAAGGTACCACACACAGGCGGAGATCGCGACAGCGAGCAGCACCCATACGAGCGGCCAGATAACGCTCACTTTTCTCACAGATTCCAGTTCGTCCTCAGGGGTGACATCCAGCTCTGTCCAACTCGGTGCTTCCGGCGCTCTCAAAGCAGCGGGCATTTCTTCCAGCAGCGTCGCGTCAATTCGGGTGGATTCGGCAAATTCAGGGGTGCAAACCGCATTCGATGATTCCGGCTCAATTGCAGGATTCGGAAGCTCGCCCGCCGCGCGCTTGCGCTTTTCAAATTCGATCTTCCGCGTCAGGAACGCTCCCTGGCGTTTCGCGAACGCCGCAATCATCTCCTTGGGCGCATTGCTCCCAGCTTCTTTGATTTGTTTTCGGAGCTTCTCAATTACGACTGCTTCCGCCTGGAGATCCACAGCCGAGTCAGACAATGACTGACCGGAAAGGTTGGCGGATGGTGAAGCAGTGATGGCACTCATTTGGAATCAGGTGATTTGGAGTTCGAATCAGAAAAGCAGCCTTCGGGCCGGACGAAAACATTTTTGCCTCCTTGCTGACATGGTTGAATTGTGGTGAATACAAATCGCACGTCACCCGACCAAAACTACCATATGAAGAAACTCATCCTCGCATTCATTCTCAGCGCCAGTCTCGCACAGGCACAAAACGCACAGCCCGCTGAGACACCGCCAGCAACGCCGCCAGCAACGCCGCCAGCAACGCCACCCGCCGCTCCGGCAGCTCCAGCCGCTGAACCGAAACCGGGCGGCAAAGCGGAAAAAATGAAGCCCTTCAGCCCTTCTGATCAGAAGTTTGCGAAGAAGACATCGGAAGTTCTCCAGTATCAGCTTAAGCTCGCATCACGCGCGAGCTCCATGAGGGAAAAGGATGCGACACTCGCCACATGGGCGGCAACGAAAGCGAAGGAATTGACCGACAAATGGACTCCGTTCGCAACGCTCTGCCAAAAGCACGGCTTCACCGATCTCGCGGCGGATATCAGCAAAAAAGAGACTGGCGAGATTGCGAAGCTCGGCAAAGTGAAGGACGAAAAATTCCGCGTCGAGTATCTGGAGATGTTTTCGAAAGAAGCCAGAAACGCCCACAAGGACATGGAAAACGCCCCGAAGATGGTTCAGGATCCGGAGCTTAAAATATGGGCCGAAGGCATTGTCGCAGTTCTAAAGACGAACGCCGACGAAATCGAAAACAAGTTTAAGGAAGAGAAGAAGCGGAAATAATCCGCCTCACTTCGCCACTGCTGCACGCAGCAGTTCCTCATACCGGCGCGCCGTTTTCTCCCACGTGAACGAGCGGCCATGCTCCGCGAGAACCGCGGGATCGGGCTTTGCTGCGAGCACGTCGGCTACGGCGTCGGCGAGTGACTTCGCGTCGGGGTGAATCAGCCTCCCGTATCGCTCGTCGAGCACTTCAGGAATCCCGCCGACACGGCTTGCAACCACGGGCAGTCCGCTGGCGAAGGCTTCCAGGATTACGTTGGGCACGCCCTCGTTTGCGCTCGGCAAAACGAGGCAATCGGCAGCGCGCATCCACCGGGCGACATCGCCGGCGCTCTTGCGTCCGGCGAAGATGACGTTCTGTCCGGCATGCGCGCGCATCTCGGACTCCATTGCGCCGCCGCCGATCAGCACGAGCCGCGCGGACGGCACCATCTTCCGCAAGATTTGGTGTCCTTCGAGCAGCACCATGGGATTCTTGATGGGCAGGAAATTGCCGACGAAAAGCAGCAGCGGTCCCGCGCCTGCGATTCCCAATTCCCCGCGCAGCATTTCGCGCTCTCCATCGAACGGAGGACGGAATGTCCCGAGATCGATTCCGTTGTAAACCGGATGAATACGCGCAGCATCGAGTCCCGCTTCGGCGAGCCTTTTCGCCAAATCTGCGCTGCGGGTGATGATCGACGATGCGCGCGGCATGTGGCTCAGGATTATTTTTCGCCGCGCGGTATCGCGCAGATACTGGTGAACATCCGAGCCCTGCGCGATCGAGACAAACGGGAAGTCAGCCACCCGCGCGATGGCGCACGAATCGGGATAAATCCATGACGTCAGGGCGACATCGAACGTGCCGCGAAGCGCCGCGAGTGCACCATGAATCGCCCGCGCGTAGAAAATGTGATTCACGCGGCTGCCGATGCGCGGAACGTACGGCACGCGGACAAAACGCGGCGAGAGTGCTGCGTCTTCCACACGCGGCTCGAATCTCCGCCGGGAGAACGGCAGCGACGGACGCAGCGCCAGCGTGCTCACCGTCCATCCCGTCTTCACAAGCGCGTGGAGCACCGTCGCATTATCCAGCCCGCGATACGGCTCGGCGGCATCCGGGAAAAGATTGGAAATAAAGAGCAGTCGCATGACAGGGTCGGCACCGTTCATACGACTCGAAATCGATTCCCGCAACACTCAGCGCTATGGCTTCGCGTGCGCGGGCGCGAGCCGTGGGTCGGCGAGGTCGAGGCGATACATCAGTTGATTGTAGTCGTAGCGCGGTGTCGCCACGGGATTGCCCGAGAATTCTCGAGTGTAAGTTCCCTCAAACCAAATCATGCGGCCGCCGTCGCTGTCGAAGAATTCGTGATGCACTGGATTGTAATACGAATACCTCGGATGCGTGGCCACCTTCACCGCGTGCCGCCACGGGCCCTCCGGCGATGCGCTCTCCGCATACCACACTTCGCCGAGCGCGGAGGGATCGCCTTTTCCACCGGACTGCACTCCGATGAGCACCCAACATTTCCGCCACGCGTTCCACTTCACGCTCGCAGTGTGCATCCGCACCTCCGCACCGTCCGCGTTTTTCAACGCAAAGCGCGCATGTTCCGCCGGAACGTGATCCGCCTGCATCGTGGGAGCATGCTCCCGTTGCCATCGCCATTCGTTTGCGGCCGCGTCGAACCAGTAGGCCTCGTAGCTTTTCGGGTTCACGAAGTCCGCGACCGTCGCCGCGACGCGCGTGTGGAGAAACGGCGCGGCGAAGTACACGTGGGCCTCGTGCCGAACAGCGACGCCGCGGGGAACGCGCCACGTCTCGACGTTGTCCACGGCCGTCGCCACGGTGAAGACGCCCTTCTCATCATCGAAGCGTGCGATTCCCTGCCGCGTGCGTTCCGCGAGCGAGAGATGCACGCTGAATCCCGATAGCAGCACTTCCCTCCCGTCGCCGCCCGGCAGCGCGTAAAGCCCGAACATCCACGCCGCGCCTTTTCCATCGAGCGGCAGCATTTTCCGCAAATCCGTCGGCTTCCCCGGCTCCTTCAAATACTCATACGCCAGCCCGCGGGAAGGGTGCGCATCCGCCGGCAGCCACGCGCTGGTCGTGCGGAAATTTCCCAGCGGATACCGCGCGACATTCGTATCGCCCCACAGAAAAAACAGCCGCCCGTTGTAGCGCACGCCCTGCACCGAATCCTGCCCGAGCACGTCCGCGGAATTCGGCAGCGGCGATGGAGCGCCGAGTAACTCGGAGTCCCGGTAGAGCGCGGCACCTGTCAGGCGCCCGGTGCGCTGCGCGATGTTCAGCCGCCGCATTTTCACCGTGGCTTCCGCGCCGGCCTTCGGAGTGAGCCGCACACCGCGAAAACCGAATCCGTCTTTCGCATACTCGTATCCCGGGCTCGCCACATGGAAGAACACCTCGCGCTCCATGAACGCCGATTCGTGAAAGGCGATGCTCCCCGCATTATCGGTGAGGAACGCGACCTCGTTGACCATGCGCAATTCCGCCAGCGGCACGCCCTCGCCGGTCTCCTCGTCCACCACGCGAATGCCAAACCAAGGTCCAGCCGCGGCGGCGGATGCCGACAGACAGATTATAAGGAACACGATCCAGTTGCGAGTTTTCACCCCGCAAGGCTGGCTCCGCGGGGCGCGCGAAGCAAAGCGAAAGCGTGTCTCGTAAATCTTCCCGCATTCTCGTCCTCAAAACGCGTTCGGCATAGCGAAAGGTGGGCATCGACAGAGTAGAACAATCTGGCACTCTATTCATTTTCATCTTCATCACATGAACGCGAAACTTGCGCTATGGACGGTGCGGCTGGGCTTGCCCGCAGTCGGATATGGGATCGCTATCTATTGCGGTCAGACTCCGGGCGGCGCGATTGGCACACTGTTCGGAGCGGCGTTTGCCGTGATCTTTCTCGCCGCTGCCATCCCAATCGTAGGTTTGGCTTTCTATCCCATTTTGACGCTTTACGGAATCAAGGAGTCGAAAGATTCACCGGATGTAGATGTCCGTGACCCGGACACTCAGCTATTCCTCCTCTTCAGCATCCCACTCACGCTCGTTGTCATTTACTGCATTGCGGATCGAGCTCCGCATTGAGCAGGCGATTGTCCGCCTACTTCACCACCACCGGGAGGCCGGGCTGGATTTTGCTGATGCCGCCGAGGATGACTTTTTCTCCGGCGGTGAGGCCGGTGAGGATGGCTTGGTCCGGGCCGCGGCGTTCGCCGAGGGTGACTTCGCGGGGCTGGGCTTTGCCGTCGGTGATGAGGAAGACTTTGTGTACGCCGGCGAAGGTGATGACGGTGTCGCCGGGCACGGTGAGGGTGTCGGCGCCGGGGTCGGTGATGATTTCGCCACGGGCAAAGGCGTGGGCTTTGAGCAGGCCGCCTTTGTTTTCCACGCGGGCTTCGAGGGCGATGGCGCGGGTGTCGGGGTTCACGGCGGGGTTCACCCAGGTGATTTGGCCGGTGAAGAGGCGCTCCGGGTAGGCATCGACATGGATGCGGACGGTCTGGCCGGGCTGGATGCGGGCGGCGTGGCGCTCGGGAATTTCGGTGCGGAATCGGAGGGTGGCGTCGTCGAGGATGTGGTAGAAGACGGTGCCGATGCGGGCGAAGTCGCCCTCGGTGACGAGGCGTTCGGTGATGCGGCCCGCGAAGGGTGCGCGGAGGGTGCTGCGCTTAAGGGAGGTGGTGGCACCGCCGAGCTGGGCCTTGGTGGCGGCGACTTCGGCGAGGGCGGCTTTTTGGGTGGCGGCGGCTTCGTCGAACGCGGTGGAGGAGACGGCACCGGTGGCGCGGAGTTTTTCGAGGCGCTCGAGGTTGGTGGTCTGGTTGTCGGCGTTGATCTGCGCCTTGTTGTGGTTCGCGGTGTGGAGGTTCACGAGGCCCTGATAACTGGCGGTGTCAATTTGCGCGATTTCCTGCGCAGCGGTGACGGTGTCGCCGACTTCGACGTGGGTTTTTTCGAGGCGGCCTTCGACTTCGGCGGACAGGCGCGCCTCCTGCGCAGGAAGAAGGGTGCCGACGCAGAGAAGGTGTTGCTCCCAAGGAATCTTGCGCGCTTCGGCGAGGGTGACGGAGAGGGGGCCATCGGGGCGCGCGCCACGCGGGGAGGCGGCGGGTTTTCCGCATCCGGCAATGAGCAGGAGTAGCAGGAGTGGCGTGAGATTCATTGCGGCGAAGATGGGGATGGAGCGGGTAAAGTGCAAGGCGCAGGGCTATTGTTTTCGCCCGCGATAAAGGGATGCGAAGCCGATGAAGACGAGGACGACGGAGAGGGCGAGGCCGTTCCAGAAAAGAGGCCAGTTGGTTTTGTTGCTGACGGTGGTGTATTTGAACCAAAGGTCGGTGCCGAGGTAGCCGAGGAGGTTGCCCATCCCGCCAAGCATGAGCTGGAGCAGGGCCTGGGCGCGTGCGCGGAATGCCGGGTCGATGCGTTGCTCGAGGTAGAGTTGCGCGGTGATGAAGAAGAGCGTGAACGCAAATCCGTGAAGCGTGACGCCGGCGAGCACCCAGCCGACGCTGTCGAAAGCGCACATGCCGTAACGGAGCGCGCCGATGCCGATACCGGTGAGGAAGACCCATTTGAGCCGGAAGCGGAGAAGGATGCCGGCAAGACCGAACATGGCGATGATTTCGGTGACCTGCCCGAGGGTCATCCATGCGGTGGTGCTCTCGAGGCCGAGCTGGCTGAGGTGTTTCGGCGTGAACGCGTAGAAGGCGCAGAGCGGGATATTAAAAATCGCGGCGGTGATGAAGACAACGCGGTCGTCGCGATTGCGGAGCAACGACCAGGCATCGAGCCCGAGGCGCTGCCGCCAGGTCATGGAGCCAGTGGGCGTGGGTGGCTCGACCACGGGAAGGACGAACGTAAAGAGCGTCATGAGCAGCCACACGGCGACGCCGCCAAACCCGGCAAGCGTGCTGTGGTCGGCTTTCATCAGGCTGATGATCCAGCATCCGACCATCCACCCAAGCGTGGCCATGGCGCGGATGGGGCCGAACTCGTGCTTCGCGTTTTTCAGTCGGGCGAGGACGATTGTGGTCGAGAGGCTCCAGGTCGGCGCGGCGCAGAGCGCATGAATCTGGCAGAGCGCGAGCACCCACCCTTTGCTCCAATGAAGGGTGATGGCGGTCGAGGCGGCGCACATCGCGATTGCGGTTGCTAGCGCGAGATAGCGCAGCACGCGGACCGGCGCAAACCGCTGGTCGGCCAGCGCGCCGAAGATGAGCGGCGAGATAAATGCCGCGACGCCGCTGGTGGCGAGGGCAAAGCGCGCGATGGGTTCGTAGCCGTACGCCGGCAGGACGGTCGTGAGCGGCACGAACCACATCCCCATCGCCATGGCGTGGATGAAAAAAAGCGCCGCCAGTTCGGCGTATTCGGACCAGCGTGTTTCGCTTTGCACTTTCACAGAGAGACGAATTCTTTCGCGGGGAAGAAAGCAGATTCTCGGAATTCCATGGAAAAAGAATGGGATGGTTCGCGCTGGACTTCCCTTTTGGCGCGGCACTAATTCCGCCCGAACTCGGAACACACCATGTCTCTAGCACAATCCGTACGCACTATTATCCCGCTCGTGATCGGCCTGACCGTCGGCATCGCGGGCGCAACGATGTTCATGGAAAGCATGCCCGGCGCAGCAGGTTCGCCGGAGGAGCGTGCGGCGAAACTGGAGGTGGAACTGAAGCGCGCGCAAAACCACATCGCCGAACTCGAAGCACCCTACGCCGAGGGAAACAGCCGTTTCGGAACGAACCGCAAACACACGCTCGCCGACGGCGCACGCGGCATCGCACAGAGTTTCCGTGAGGGACGGCCGGTCAGCCCGGAGGATATTTTCCGCGCAACCAAGCCGCTGATGCGCGACCTCTCACCGTTGTTTGATCGCGTGAGGGTGAAGGAGCAGCGGCGGTGGATCGACAGCATGACCGGCGAACTTTCCCGGAAATACAATCTGACGCCGCAGAACCAGACGGCGCTAAAGCAGTGGTTCGACGCGAAGTCGGCCGAGGACGCCAAGAAGTGGAGCCAGATGATCGGGAAGGACGAGACGCGCCTGGAGGATATCGTCCGCGCCTCGCGGGGCGTCCGTCCGGATGAAGGGCTCGAAAAATTCATGGAAGGCATCCTCCCCGCCGACAAGGCAGCGTCTTTCAAAGCGGAACGCCTCGCCGAACGTGCGGCCCGCGTGGAGCAGGAGGCGGACATGAAGGTTCAGCGGCTCAACTCCATCGTGGGGCTCAACGATACACAAAAGGAGCAGGTTTTCGCAGTGATGGCGCGCAACTCCCGCGACTATGATCCGGCGATGGCAATCGAAGGCGCTCAAGGGCAGACCACGGCCGTGCCTTCGGGAAACAAGCAGGAGGCGATGCTCTCCATTCTCACCCCGGACCAGCGCGCCATCTATGATGGCGAGCGACGGCGACGGCGCGAAGAAGCCGAGAAGGACCTCGGCGCAATCGGCCTCACGCTGCCGCCCAACTGGGAACTGCTCGACGACGGAGACTTCCGATGACCACCGCTTTTTCAAACGTCACCCCCGCAATCGACATACGCTACCTCCGCGTGGACTACGGCAATTTTGTCGCCGTGGATGACCTCACGCTCACCGTTCCGCCCGGCGAAGTCTTTGGACTGGTGGGCCCGAACGGCGCGGGGAAAACGAGCACGTTTCGCGTGCTGACGACACTCATGGAACCGACATATGGCGAGGTGATTCTCGACGGCGTGGATGTGCTCGAAGATATCGAGAGCGCCCGCCGGATCATTGGCTACATGCCCGATCTCGCGCCGGTGCCGAAGGATTTGAAAGTGTGGGAATTCCTCGAATTTCACGCCGCTGCGTATGGAATCGGAAACCGCAGCCAGCGCCGCGAACGCGTGGAGGAATGCCTGAAGGAAGTGTCACTTACCGACCAGCGGGACAAGTGGTGCAAGGCGCTTTCCCGCGGGCAAACGCAGCGCGTCGTTCTCGCGAAAACGCTGCTTCACCGCCCGCGAGTGCTCATTCTCGACGAACCTGCGAGCGGTCTCGATCCCCTCGCCCGGCGCGACATGCGCACCGCTCTGCGCAAGCTCGCGGAATCCGGCGCGACGGTGTTCGTGAGCTCGCACATCCTCAGCGAACTTGCGGAAATGTGCACATCACTTTGCGTGATGAACCGCGGCCGCCTGCTCGCTTCCGGCACCGTCGATCAAGTGCGGCACCAACTCGGAAACACAAACCGGATGATCACCGCCACGTTGCTCGGCCGCCACGAAGACGCCCGCGAATGGCTGATGACGCAACCCGCAGTCGAGGAGGTACGGATCTCCGGACACCAGGTGATTTTCGGGTTCACCGGCACGGACGACGCACAGGCCGACTTGATGGAAGGCATCCTCGCGCTCGGCATTCGCATGAGGGCGTTTGAGGAGAAGCGTTCATCGTTCGAAGACATCCTCGTCGAAGTCGCAGAAAGCAACCGCCGCCCATGAACGCAAACGCCTCCACCACCCGCCCGGTCCGCATTCATTCGTGGAATATCTGGAGCAATCCGATCTTTCGGCGCTACTGCCAGTCACGCCTCCGGCCTCGCGGGCTCGGGATTTCGCTGCTCATTACCGTGCTCATCGCAGGATTCATCGTCGCAATGGCGAGTTCTTTCGGAGTCCGGATGGGCACGGATCCGTCGGATGCGGCCCGCCACGCAATTCCCTTTCTGCTCGCCGTTCAGGGCATCTTATTGTTTGTCCTCGGCACCGCACAAGTCGCCGGCGGAATGGTCGCGGAACGCGACGAAGGCGTGATCGATTACCAGCGCCTGATCCCGATGACGCCGCTTGCGAAAGTTCTCGGCTATGTTTTCGGTCTTCCCGTCCGTGAGTATGTGGCGTTCCTCGCCACGCTCCCGTTCACAGCGTGGGCGCTGTGGAAGGGGCAGGTGGAATGGCGGTGGTGGCTGCCGCTCTACACCGTCGTGCTTTCATCCACGCTACTCTACCACTTTACAGGATTGCTGACCGGCACCGTGGTGAAGAACCGGCGCTGGGCGTTCCTCATTTGCATCGTCCTTGTGTTCAGCCTCTACACCGTCATTCCGCAGATGGCGAAGTTCGGCCTCGTGTTTTTCAAGTATCTGACGGTAATGCCCGTCGTCGAAGAAAGCCTGCCCATCTTCTTCTCGAGGTCCACCGGCGCAATGATCACCGCGATGCAGCGACTTGCTCCGCAGGTGAAGTTCTTCAATCTGGATTTTTCCGAGATGGTGTTCACCTTGTTCTCCCAGGGCGGATTAATCCTGACTTTCATCATCATGCTCTGCCGCAAATGGCGGTGGTCCGAATCGCATCTTCTCGGAAAAATCTGGGCGACCGGATTCTTCGTGTGGATCCAGATTCTCCTTTTGGGAAATGCGCTGCCGCTGATCGAGCCCGGCGACCTCTTTCCGTCGCGTGGCTTCTCCCGAATGGCGAGAGTCATGCGCGATATAGAGCCATCGCGATGGGAGGCCGTGTCGATGTCGGGGATCTACGGTCTCGTCACCCTGGTGCTGATTTTCGTGCTCGCCGGAATCATCACGCCATCGAGGGACAATCAACTCCGCGGCTGGCGGCGTGCTCGGAAGCAGGGTGCCTCCGCGCTGCCGTGGCTTGCGGATGCGACGACTTCGCTCTGGGTCGTCCTCATCATGGCGATCGCCGGTGCCGCGGGATGGTTCTTCTTTACTCGTGCGCTCGTTGAGTCCCGCTGGTTTCCCGGCCATGTCGTGCCGTGGAGCACGTTTGGTTATTTTACCGCCGTAATGATTACCGGCGGCGTCGGATATCAGGCCCTGCTCGAAACCAAGGGAGGGCGCGCGGTCGGGCTGATGACAATTCTCGTGGGAGCTGTACCCGTCATGATTGGGGCCGTGCTTGCGTCAATCAGTGAACGGCTCCTTCCTACCGCCCTTTGGTTGATCGGGATTTCGCCGGTGAGCACGCCGTTCTATGCCGCAGGCACGCTGCTCTCGCTCGCGGAGCTTCCCGCCGAGGCCGCCCGCGCCGTGCCTCGTGCCTTCTATTTCTGGCTGCTGGTCGGCGGACTCGTCGTAGTGTGGCTCATCGGCCGACTGCGGGCAAATCGCCGGGAGATGGCGAGGACCGTCCTCGCAGGTCCAGTGGATGCCCCGCCGTCCGTCGTGCATTAACCCGAACGCCGCGATCGTCCGTCGTGGCTCACGCGGCCTCCGCGTGATTCTTCCATCGCGAAGCGCTCATTTTTTCGCGTCGATCGCTGGAAAGATCAGCGCTTCGCGTGAAGGGGTTCACACGGAGGCCGCGGGAGCCACGACAGAGACGTGCGCCGCTTCCTCGTCGCCATCCATGCCAAGAAAAGGAGCTTCGAGATTGATGAGCACACTACCCCGCGAAAAGAAAACGCCGCACCCGGGTTCTCCGGATGCGGCGCTGATGATTAACGGACCTTTCTGAGGTTACGCTTGCGGTGGCTTTGGTCCACTAGGGCCGCCGGGGCCGCCGGGACCACGTCCGCCCGGACCTCCGGGTCCTTTGCCCGGGCCACCCGGGCCGCGTCCGCCGGGACCGCCCTCGCCTGGTTTCCCTCCGCCGGGACCTTCGCCGCCGCCCGGACGCTGAGGACGCCCGGCCTTGAACTCTTCGAGGTTCACGGAGCCGTTGGCGTCCTTGTCGATCTTCTTAAAGACCTCTTCGGCCTTCGCGGGATCTTTCTGTGCCATCGGGCCGGCCTTGAATTCGTCGAGGCTGATCGAGCCGTCATTGTTTGCGTCGAGTTTCTTGAAGACGTCCTCCGGGTTGGGGCGCTGGGGTCTGCCTTCGCCACCCGGACCTCCGGGGCCGCCTGGTGGTTTGTCTTGTGCAATGGAAAGGGTCGCTGCGAATGCGAGCGCCCCAAATGTCGTGATGATTGTTTTCATGCGTTTGTGTGTTTTTTGTTTAAGCGACCAGCGGAATGCCGGTCGCACATGAGATCCAACCATGTCTGCCGCGAAGAGTTTCGCGCTGCTTTGTAAAGGACAGGTAAATGTTCCCGCTTCACGCGCGGGCCACGCAAACACGGAGCTTCCGGCCTGTCCGGAAATGGACCGGTACGTCGCAAAACAACTCGCCATCGAGCTCTACGGGCACCGGGCTCCCGCAAGTCACGCTCAACTCCGAGGTCTGAAAATACTCCACGTCGTGCATGTCCGTATGATGCCCGAGCAACACACCGCCGATGTAGCGCGCGATGTCGAGATAGCCGAGATTCTTAAAAACGATGACGTCCAGCCGTCCGTCGTCGGGCCTCGCTTGCGGAAAAAGCACGAGCTTCGCACCATAATATCGCCCGTTCCCGACCAGCACAAACGAACCCTCCCGTATGCGGTCTGCGGTTTCCACACGCAGCACCGGAGGCGTGCGCGACGCGATATGCGCGGCACTGATGATGTAGCTCAATGGCCCAAGCCGCTTCTTTGATTCCCACGTCGTTTCCTTCACCACCTGCGCATCCAGCCCCACGCCCGCGAGCTGGATAAAGTGCGCGCCGTTTGCCTCGGGGAGATCGATTTCCCGCGTCGCTCCCGCTTCGATGACCCGCCACGCCGCCTCGAGCTCCGCCGGAAGATCCAGCTCCTTCGCGAAAACATTCATCGTCCCGATCGGCATCACGCCGAGTGTCGCGCCAGTGCCCGCCAGGCCATTCGCCACCTCGCTCACCGTCCCGTCGCCGCCACACGCCACGACGATGGAAGCGCCCGCCTGCGCAGCCTCCAGCGCAAGTTTTCGCGCATCGCCCGGCCCGCTCGTCAGCCGCAAGTCCGTGCCCGCAGCCAGCCGCCGGATGCAATCGAGGCTCTGCTCTGCCCGCTCGCTGTGGGCGCTTGGATTCATGATGACCGTCATCAAAACAACACCACACTGGCACGTTCGCGCCTCATTGAATACCGCGAAACAGCCGTGCCGGCAGAAAAGGGCGTGATTACGAGTGATGCACCGATGAAGCGCTTCAGCGCGGCGTGGCACAAGTGCCCCGCTCGTGATTGTGGTCCGGACGCCCCGTCCGGTTCACCCAAACGGCGAAGCCGCACGCCGCCCTTTGCGGGCAGCGCAGAACGAGGGCATTCGTGCCACGGTGCCCGCCCGCTACTTCGCGGGTTTCAGCGCGGACAGCACCTTCACCAATTCCGCTGTGGTGCCCGCGAAGCTGCGTTTGGCTTCGTGTGCCTGAATGACCCGCCATGCCGGTGTTTTCGAAGCAGGAAGGAACTCGGCGAGCAGCCATGTGTCGGCGACATGGATCAACGCGACGGGCTTTCCGAGGTCTTCTCCAGTCATAAGAACGAGCGGTTGATCGACTGCAACCTTCGCGATGAGTGCGGCAGGTGCGGCGATTTGGACACGGAAAGTTTCGCCGACTGAAGCGCCCTTCAGCATTGTGGCAGTTTTGAGGTCAATCAGACGATTCTCGGCGTTGACCGCCGTAACGGTGCCGACTGCGACGGACTTCACTGACTCGAAAATCTTTGCGATCGGCATGTCGATATTGATTACGGCATGGGAAGCAGGCGCGAAAAGCAGGACGCAGGCGAAAAGAAGCGAGGTAATTCTGTCGATGAACATAATAAAAGAGGTATCCCGATGGTTGCGTTCTGGCAATCCCGATGAGAAGACAGTCGCGGCTTGTATTGTTCAAAAAACGCCAGCTCCAAACTATGCGCTCCACCTCAGACTCCGTTTGCCGAAAATCAATGCGACTGGCTGCCGCTGTCGTCCTCGGGTCCCTGCCAATCCACGCGCAGCAGCTTGCGCCGGACGATGCCGCGCTGCTGGTGTTGAATGCGGGCCGGCGCGCTTTCAACGAGCAGAAATATCCGTTCGCGGCAGATAAGTTTCGCGAATTCCTCACGGCTTCACCCAATCACAAGGAGGCCGCGGCGGCGAAATACGCACTGGGGCTCGCGCTGCTGGAGACCGGCGATGCAAAAGCGTTGGAAACGTTGCAACAAGCTTCGGCCAGTGACTTCCCGGAGCGGGCGTTGGCGCACTATCACATCGGCGTCGTGCAGCGTGCGGCAGGCGTGCAATCACTCGCGCAAATCGCTGCAAAGCCAAATGAAGAGCAGTCACTCCGTGCATTGGCGGCGCAGAAGTTCACCGAGGCGGCGAAGTCCTTTCAGACGGCGGTGGAGTTGCTCACGGCGCGTGTGATAAAGCCCTCGGGAGAAGCTCAAACAGAGCTTTCCGCCGAGGCTGAGTGGCTTGTCCGCGCGCGATGCGATCTGGCGGAAATGAGTATCCGGCTGAACAAACCCAAGGAAGCCGTGGATCTCGCGTGGTCTGTCCTCGTCGATCCGGCCTGGGCTAGGAGCCGGAGTCTGGCGCTGGCGTCGTATCACATGGGCTATGCGTCCTTTCTGCTGAAGGATTACGTGGCCGCAGGCAAGGCGCTGAGCGAACTGGCACCGTTTACGCAGGAATTCGGACTGCACGCGCGGTATTTGCTCGCCCGCACGCACCATGCAGCGGGCGAACTCGCGGAGGCGGCGATCCAATACAAAGCCGTGCTCGCCGGATACGAGGAACGCAAAAAGGCTGCGCAGGAGACGCTGAAAAACCCCGCAGCGCTGAAGGCGGAGCAAAAAGCTGCTCTGGAAGCGCTGGTGAACCAGGCGCCACCGGAACACGTATCGCGTGCCGTTTTCTACAATGCGGTGCTGGCTTTCGACGAAGGACGGCAGACCGAGGCGATGGAGCAGTTCACGGTCTTCGCGCAAAAGAATCCGAAATCGCCGCTCGCTGCCGAGGCACAATTCCGCGTGGGCGCATGCCTGGTGCAGCTCAAGAAATTTCCCGAGGCGATCGCTGCACTCGATCCACTGAAAGAACACCCGCAGCTCGCCGATCAGGCTCTCACGTGGCTCGCCCGCGCACGCATCGGCGGGGCCGACCCTGCGAAGCTGGCGGAATACGAACAGGCGTTGAATGCAGCACTCGACTCATTGCGCCGCGCGAGCCAGCGCGCCGCCGAACTCGCGAAGACAGACGCCGACGCAAAGGTCCGCCGCCTCAACATTCTGATGGAACTTGCCGACGCCGCGGTGATGGCAAAGCAGTTCAAGGAAGCGGTATCGAATTACGAAGCGATCATCGCGGAAAAAGGAGAGCGCTCCGAAGAAGCCCTGCAGCGTGCGGTCACCGCGCAGCATCTCGCGGGGCAATACCCCGAGGCCGATGCTCTCGCAGCGAGATTCGAAGGTGTTTTTCCAAAGAGCACACTGCTGCCCGCAGTGATCTTTCGCAGCGCGGAAGGCGCCTACCTTGGAGCTCTGAAATTGACCGACCTCAACGCACAGAAACAGCAACTTGGAGAGGCGGTAAAACGATACCAGCGTGTGATCCGGAAGTTTCCGGAGTTTCCATTGATCAACCTGGCGCGACAGGGAATGGCGACGGCTCATTATCGAATGGGAAACTACACGGAAGCGGCGCTGGTTTTTGCCACCATCGCAGAACCGGACCGCGTCGGCGATCTCGCAAATGTGCCGTATTTACTGGCGGACTGCCTGATCCGGGGACTCCCGCCGGAAGCGGACGACGCGCTTCAGGCTGCGCGGCTTATCGAGAAGGCGGAGCAAGCGGCGAAGTTGCTCGAAGGTTTCGTCACATCGAATGAAAAGAGTCCCCAGGCGCCGGATGCATTGCTCAAGCTCGGCCACTGCTACCAGCGTGTCGGAGTGCTCATGGTTGCGCCCGCCGAGCGGACCAAATTACTCACGTCCGCACGCGACGCGTATGATCGAGCGCAGAAGCTTTTCGACAAGGAGCCGATACAATCAGTCGCGCTGTTCGAGCGCGCGAAGTGCATGGCTCTGCTGGGAGATGCAAACGGTGCCGCCGCCGCGCTCGCGCAGTTTCAAAACGGACCGCTCAACGCCACTCCGAATGCGCCCCTCGCGTTGCTGAGGCTGTCGGTGCTCATGCGCTCGCAGGGCAAGGCGGTCGATGCGGTCAATATCCTGACGCAATGCCGCGCGCAGCACGAAGGCAGGCTGCAAGCCGATCCGGCGCGCGCGAACTGGGCGGCGATGATCCAATACGAACAGGCGCTCGCATTGAAAGAGTCCGGAAAGCACGCCGAAGCGAAGGCTCAGTTCGATACGCTCAGCAAGACTTTCGCCGGAAAACCCGAAGGCTTGAATGCGCTCTGGCGCACGATCCAATGCCGGCGCGACGAAGCACTCGCACAGATTTCCACAGCCCGCACCGCAGCCGCAAAGCAAGGCGCAAAGGCGGAGGAAATCGCAGCAGCCGGCAAAGTGATCGAAACCGGAACCGATGCGCTCCGAGACGCAGCGGAGAGCTTTCAAGTGCAGGCCGAGCAACTCGCCAACACAGCCACCGGGTCCGAACCGCACCTGCGAATGCTCTACGAAGCCGCATGGTGCCACCGTCTGCTCGCGGAAGGCGAAAGTGAACCGGCACGCCAGACGGCTGCGGCCGAACCCGCAAAGAAAGCAGAAGCACTCGCGCAGCCTGCGTCGGAGCGCCACGCAATCGACAGCTATCTCAAATTGATCGCGGCCGGACCCGATTCTCCGCTTGCGACACAGGCTCGCTGCGAACTCGGAGAAATGCACGCTGCGCGAGGCGAGAGCGACCGGGTGGCGGAACTGCTCTCTGATGCGCTCGAAAAGGACACTGCGGCCGAGTTTACCGAGCGCATCCGGCTCGGACTCGCTGCAGCGCACCTCGCGCGGAAGAACCCGAAAAGCGCATTCGCCGCGGTGCAGCCGGTTTTGGAAAACACCGCGAGCCCTGCAATCGCCGAGGCCCGGGCAATTGCGGGCGAAGCTCTCATTCAGCAGCAACTTTGGCCCAAAGCGATCGAGCAGTTGCTCCCGTTTCGCGACGACGAAAAACTCCGTAACATCACCGGCGTGAGCGATCGCGCTCTGCTTCGACTCGGTCACGCTTATGCCCAGGCCGCGCAGTGGGACGCCTGCCGCCAGACACTCGACGCGCTCGCGCAGCGTTATCCACAAAGTCCGTGGCTTGCCGAGGCTCGCTACGGCACGGGATGGGCGTGGCAAAACCAAAAGAACTACGACCAGGCGGTCGCGGCTTTTACCGAGGTAACGAAGCGTACGACCGCCGAGGTCGCGGCGAAGGCTCAATTACAGATCGGCGTCTGCCGGCTTGAGCAAAAGCGATACGAAGAAGCCGTGAACGCGCTGCTCACCGTCGCTTTTACGTATAACTACCCCGATTTGACCGCTCCCGCACGATGCGAGGCGGCACGTGCCCACATCGAAATGAAAAAGCCCCAGGAAGCTTCCCGGCAATGGCAGCAAGTCGTGAACGACTATCCGAAGAGTCCATGGGCCGGCGTGGCGCGGAAAGGTCTCGCAGAAATCAAACAGCCATGATCTCCGCCCGACGATTCCGGCGCTATTCCGCCATCCTTTTGGTGACGCTGTTTACCCTCCTCGCGCATGCATACATCGAAGCCCCATTCTCTCTCGGCAAGCTGATCAACGACTCGACAAACGTCGTCGTGATGCGCGTGGAAAAAGTGGATCGTGAGAAGAACCTCATCGTGTATTCGAAAGTCTCGGACCTCAAAGGCAAGCACCCCGGAGACACAATCAAGCACAACATTGGACGCGGCGGTTTTCATCCCCGTGAGTGGCAGAACGTCATGGCTTGGGCTGAGGTCGGACAGACTGCCGTGTTCTTTCACAATGGTGGAGCGGGCGAAGTGTGCATCAAGGATTATTGGTATCAATGCTACGCGGGCGACTGGTGGGCGATGAGCCACGGCGAGCCGTATTTGCTGCGCAGCTATTCCGGCAAACCGGAGAAGCTTATCCCGGTTGTAACCGCGCTGCTCGCGGGTCAGGAAGCTGTCGTCCCGTGTCTCGTCGATGGCGACAAAAACGCGATTCAGCTCCGGACCGCGCGCGTGCAGCGCATGAAAGTGAGCCTCAAAATCCAGGACTACGACGCGAAACGCGATTTCGCCGGTTGGGGCGTCGAGGAATTCCGCGCCATCGCCGGGATGCCCGGTTTTACGCAGTATTCCGCCCTGGCCCGGACGAGCCCCGGAGCGGCCGATGTGGCGCCTGTTGATTTCGACGGCGACGGCAAAATGGATCTGTGTCTCTTTGGCGGCGCAAAAACCGTTCTCCTCCAGAATGCAGGCGGCTCGCTAAACGAGATTCCTCTCGCCGTTCAGGGTGGCTCGCGCGCTGCGTCATGGGCGGACTACAATGGCGACGGCAAACCCGATCTCTTGCTCGCAACCGCGGACGGCGCGCGGCTCTTCACAAACGACGGCGCGGGATTCAAAGACACGAGCGCCGGACTTCCCCACCCGGCTCTCAGCAATCTCACGGCGGCGGCGTGGATCGACTACGATGGCGATGGCGGGCCGGACATTCTGCTAGCGGACGGGTTTAATGGACTGCGACTTTACCGCAATCTTCGCTCCATCGATGCGGGACCACTTTCTCTGCAACTCAGTAAATGGAAGATCGCCGGACCCTTTGAAAATACAGGGGGCGTGGGATTCGCAGCGGTCTATCCGCCGGAGCAGAAGATCGATTTTGCGGGCGAGTATGCCGGCAAGAACGGCGAAAAGGTCGTGTGGAAAGACTTCGAGTTACCCGAGGCACAACTCGGCAGCGTCAAGGTTTTCCGTGAGGACAACCACGCATTCATGACAGTCTATCTCACACGCGAACTCGTTGTGAACCGCGCGGTAGAGCTGCCGGTTTCCATGGGCAGTGGCGGGCCGCTGGTCGTTTGGTTGAACGGTCAGAGAATTCTCGCTGAAAACGTCGCCCGCACCCCGGCTCCCGACCAATCAAAGGCGGTGCTCAAGCTCAAGCCGGGGAAAAACACGCTGCTGATCAAGGCATGCTACGCCGAATCCGGCCGGTCCTTTTACTTCGCCGCGACTCCACCGGAGAGTGTCGCATCGCCGATGTTCGAGGATATCTCCGATAAAGCCGGGCTTGGTCGCAAGGGTATCGCGGGCGGTCTGAAGGGCGATCGTCTCACGCTGGCCGACGTCAACGGCGACGGGCGCGTTGACTTTTTGTACAGCGCCGGAACCGGCATGCTGGTGTTGAATACGAAGCAGGGCTTTGTCGAATCGAAGGACTCGGGCCTGAACTTCCACACCGGGCAAATCACTCCGGTGTTTGGTGATTTTGATGGAAATAAATCGCCCGATCTTTTCGTGCCGCAGTCAGGAGCGTGTAAACTTTTTCGAAATGATGGTGCAGGGCATTTTATCGATATTACCCCGACGACGGGAGCGCTCGCCGCGCCAGTCGGTACGGCCACTTGCGCCACGTGGGCTGATTTCAACAACCGCGGCAAACTGGACCTCATCGTCGGCTGCCTGCGCGGACCGAATCGCTATTTCCGCAACAACGGCGACGGCACATTCGCAGACGCGAGCGAGGACATCGGATTCCTTCAGCGCATCTTTAATACGCGCGGCCTCTGCACGATCGACCTTAACAAAGACGGCGTGCTCGATGTCATTTTCAACAACGAGGGCCAGGAGTCGTCCGTCCTACTCGGCGACCCGCAACGCATCGCCGCTCCACCCGTCGCCCAACGATAATGATCCGATTTTTTTCAACAATCGCACTTGCCCTCGCACTGCTGGGCTGCCGCGCTGAAGCTGATTGGACAACCGGTCGCGGCAACCTCCAGCGCACCGGAAATCTGGACGCCCAGCGCGGTCCGCAAAAGCCAGGCGTGGCTTGGGCGTACAAAGCCGCAGAGCATTTCGTCGCACCGCCCGTCCCCGATGTCGGAGCACTTTACGTCGCTGGATTAGGCGCTTTCAGCACGCCAACATTTCACGCCTTTTCCATCGATCCTGACGCGGCAGATCGCGCGTTGTGGGCCAAGGCGGCTCCGTACCTCAAACTACCCACAGTCTCGGCACCGGCAGTGACCGGCGGGCTCGTTGTTTTCGGGGACGGGATGCACCAGACGGATGGCGCGACGCTTTACTGCATCCGGGCGGAAAACGGCCGCCCCGTGTGGCAGTATCCGGTGCCGGGGAAACTCGTCCACATGGAAGGCGCCCCGGCCATCGAGAAGGATCGCGTATTCATCGGCGGTGGCGATGCCGGTGTCATTTGCGTCGAGTTGAAAAAGGTGACGCTCGACGGTCAGGAACAGGATTTGCCGACTGTGCAAAAACTTATCGACGCCCGTTGGACAGAACTGAGCGCTAAATACGCCGAGGCGAAAAAGAAAGACCCTGACTTCGCGATTCCGCCGAGCGAAGACGCCCTTCCCAAGCCCGCGCCGAAGCTCGTCTGGCAACAGGGGAAAGGCGTGCTGCACGTCGATGCATCCGTCGCCGTGACGGGAGAACGCGTCCTTGTCGCATCCGCCTATATCGACGCAGAGAAAGTCGGGAAGCGTGTCCTCGTTTGCATGAATGCTGCGGATGGAAGCGTGATGTGGGAAACGCCGCTTGCGCACAATCCGTGGGGCGGTCCGACGGTTTCCGGTGCGACGGTGCTCGTGGGATGCAGCAGCATTCGTTTTGACCGAAAACTGATCGGTGAAGCCAAAGGCGAAATCGTAGCGCTCAATCTCGAAAACGGGCAGATCAAGTGGCGCAAGCCCGTGCCCGGCGGCGTCCTTTCCCCGGTCGCGGTGAGCGACGGACTCGCGGTTGCAACATCGACCGACGGAACGGTGCGCGCATGGGCGGTCGCCGATGGCGCGGAGAAATGGACTACCAAACCGGGCGACCCGTTTTTCGCCGGTCCGGCCGTTGCAGGAGGAAGCGTCTATGTCGCCGACCTCAAAGGGATCGTCCAATCAATCAACCTCGCTGATGGCGTCGTGCAGTGGAGCTTCAACGCAACGGCTGATCCTGCAGTTCAGTCGCCGGGGATGTTTTTCGGCTCACCCGTTGTGCACGGCGGCGACCTCTTTCTCGCGACCTGCAACATCGAAGGTGAAAACACCGAACAGCCTTCTGTCGTCATCTGTCTGTCGGACAAAGCCGCGGGAGCCGGTCAAACGGCAGGCACACTAGTCGTCGATAAAGCAAGCCGTTCCATCACGATAGCCGCGAAAATCGCGCCTCGCAAATTGCCTAACCTTAAAGAGATCTATCCGCTGGAAGTTGTAGCGACGTTCGCCACGCCGCGCGGCCAGAAGGCACATGAAACAGTGGTCACTTTCGATACGAAACCAAGCGCCATCCATGGCGCGCTCGAGGAGCTCGGTTTAAAGCCCGGGACTCCGGCAAAAGGCGAGGGAGCAACCCCCACCGGCCCGGAAGTGAGAGTTTTTCTGGAACTGCCGGGAGTGGGCGAAAAGGTGAGGCGGATCCCGATTGAACCGACGATGATCGACATCCGCACGGGGAAACGGATGCCGCCGTTGAAATGGTATTTCACGGGCTCCGCCATGAGACAACCCGATCCTGACAAACCCGCGAAAGTCTATGGCGCAGACCTCACCGGGACTTTGCTAACTCTTTTCCCAGTGTCCGATGAGACGGTTTTCCAGTCCGACCTGACAATGAAAGATGAGTCGATGCTGAAGCTCGAAACCAATAAGAACATTCTACCGCCCGAAGGGACGCCGGCAAAACTAAGGATCGAAGTAAAATGAACACCTCCATCCGTTGGAAAATCCTCTCGTTCGCTGCATGCAGCGTCGCGGTGATCGCATGTAAACGCGCTGAGACGCTCGCCGAACAATCAACGAGGCCGGTCCCGGACGCCTTGCAGGAACAGTTGAATCCGATCCATGAGGAGCCGCCCCGGAATGTTCCGTTCACGGCGCCACCGCCGCCAAAACCGTTCACCATTGCAATCGTCCCGCTCCGTTCCGTTCTTCCGCCAGCAGGGACTTCCGAGCAGCCGCGCCTCGTACCCGGCGATCTCCGCATTTCATCGTCTGCGCCATTTTCATCAGGCGAACTTCCACCACTCGCCACCTCCGCCGCACCCTTATCCCTGGAACTACCAGTTCCGCCGTTACCTCCCGCGACAGCGCCGGACCCCGCTCAATTGACTGTATGGATTACCAGCGGCCCCGCACCGGATTCGCGTACACGACCTCCCCAATGGGATCGCCCGCAATTAGCCACCGACCCTACAGCCGAAGTGTCTCGCACGCTGGTCCTCACTTCGCCAGGCGGTCTCCGCGAATCGCCGCCGCCGTTTCTCCGGATCGCCATTCCCGATCCATTCGAGCAGATTTCGATTGCTGAACTGCGCAATCCGCCGCCGGACGATGAACAGCCGGTTCGCAGTTTCGCCGTCCCCAAAATCATTTTGACCGATACTCCGCCGGACGGGAAAAAGTGAACATTTCTCTCTCTGCCGGGTTTGCTGTCGTCCCGATTCTTGTGGGTCCGCTGCAAGTGCTGCTGGCCATGCTTCCGGCGATACTCCTCGGTATTGGCAGCGCACTCCTCGCGTTGTTCAAGCCGCGTACATTCAAGCTCGCGCTGAAGGTTCTTTGGCGACTTAAACTCTCGGTTCTTTTCGTCGGCGGCGCTGTTGCAGTGACCGTATTCGGCGCACGCGCACTGTGGCAGCGCTCACAAAGCGGTATCAGCGCAGCGGAGATTTCGGGCCACGAGTGGCTTGCATTTCGCGGAGGGCTCCAGCGCACAGGATCTGTTCCGGGCAGCGCATCGCCCGTCGAAGGCGGCATTAATTGGGTCTTCGCGGACGAGGCGAAAACATTCCACTCATCGCCGGCAATCGTTGGCAATCGTGTCTATGTCACCTCTGCGGAAGTCGGTGTCTTCTCGACTCGCGGTGCCATTTATTGTCTCGACGCCGACACCGGCGGGGTCGTCTGGAAGTCAGTGCCCGAGGGATTTCGCGCCACGTTTTCGTCCCCGGCTGTTTCGGGAAAATACCTCGTCACGGGAGAGGGATTGCATCAGACGCAGGACGGTCGCATTAGTTGCCTCGACGTGACTCGCGGTGGTGCGTTGCTGTGGAGCTACCGGACGAAAAGCCACGTCGAATCCTCCGCCGCCATCGCCAATGGGCGCGCGATCATCGGCGCTGGAGACGACGGCTACTATTGCTTCGAGCTTGAACCGGATTCGCATGGAAACCCCGTGCTGGCGTGGCATCTTTCAGCCGACCAGTTTCCCGACGCAGAGTGCGACCCGGTGGTGCACGACGGATTCGTCTATCTCGGGCTTGGGCTCGGCGGACAAGCGATCGTGTGCGTCGATTTGGCCAGCGGCAAAGAAGTGTGGCGCCTGCCGACTCCGTTCCCGGTTTTCAGCCCGCCGTGTATCGCAAATGGGAAACTTTTCGTCGGGATGGGAAACGGCGATTTTGTCTTTAGCGCTGAAGACATTCTCGCCAGGAAAATCGCGGATCTGCGCGCGGGCGGGACACACGAAACAGCACTCTCCGAGATGACAAACGGATGGAAGACAAACGGCGAACTCTGGTGTATCGACCTCGCCACGCATCATGTGGACTGGCGCTTCAAGACGGACCGGACGGTGCTCGGTGCAGTGGTCGCAAGCGAAGACCGCGTGTTCATCGGCACGCGTGGCGGCACTGTTTATAGCGTGGATTTCAACGGGAAACCAATCGCGACCTGGAACGCCCAAGATCCTATTCTCGCATCACTCGCTGTCACAGCTTCGCATGTTTATGTCACCTCGGAAAACGGACGCCTGTTCGCGCTGGATCGCGCCGCGTTGCAACCGGTTTGGGACACGACGCTCGGGTCATCCGGAAGTTTTCTCAGCTCGCCCGCGATTGCACGCGGGCACGTTTATGTTGGCTCGCCGGGCGGCGGGTTTATGTGCGTCGGGCGTCCGGCTGGAAATGCTGCTGCACCGGTATGGGCGGGGCACCTTGGCGGCGCAGGCGTCGGCGGCAATCTGGAGCACACGGCGCTTCCCGAGCAAGGGACTCAAATCTGGCAATGGGCGGATCGATCGACCACGGCACGAATTACCGCACCGGCGGCAGTCGTCAACGGGCGGCTCTTCGTTCCGCTCGCAGACGGCGCCCGGCGGGGCGTGGTTTGCCTCGATGCCGGGGACGCTCTTGAACGATGGTTTTGCGAGACTTCTAGTGGTGTGAGTTCGTCGCCTGCGGCATCGGCAACACACGTCACCTTTGTCGATGGAAAGATCGGCGATGAAGGACGGATGCTACATTTCGTCGATGCACACTCCGGGCGCACGCTGTGGTCCGCAGCGGTGGCGCCCGATGCGACCGGCTTCCTTTGTTTCACGGCGGATTCAGTGCTGCTCGAAGATCAACCGGCGAGACTCACAAGCTTCGATTACAAAGGCAAAGTGCGTTGGCGTGACTCGCTCGATTCGTCGCCGCTCGTCGGCCCGCCGACAGTCGTCGGGTCACTAATCTTTGCAACAACTTCGAAAATGCTTTTCGCGTTTGATGAATGCGCAGGGAAACCATTGTGGAGCGTCCGGGTGAAGGACACGCCTCTGACGGGTCCCGTGAGTCACCGAAACACAATCCTGTTTGGAACAGGCAACGGGATTTGGGCGCATAGCCTCATCGACGGAAAACTCCTCTGGCACGCTCCGATCGGCGGAATCCGAACTTCGTTGGTCATGAACGGCGATACTGTTTCGGCGATCAACGTGAGTGGCGAACTCATCGGTCTTGACGCTTCAAGCGGGGCCGCGCGATTCAAGCAATCCGGAGCGAATCCCGCCATCCCTCCGCTGCCCGCGCAGGATGCCTTACTCTACACCACGGGAGAAGGATTGATGCGCTATAGCGTGGCGAATGATACAAGCGGGCTTTGGATGGCGTCCGATGAATTCGGCGCCGTCACCTCGCCGCTCATCTGCGCTGGTTCATCCGTCTATTTTGCCACTGAGAAGCGGGGATTCGTGCATGCGGGAAAAATCGCGAAATGAGCCCATCCCGCTGGATATATTCGTTCGACGAAGACGCGCCGTTCGACGCCGGGACTGCAAGAAGATTCCTCGGGGGAAAGGGCGCGAGCCTCGCAGCCATGAGCAAAGCCGGGCTGCATGTCCCGCCCGGCTTCACCATCACGACCGATGCTTGCCGTCACTTCTACGAGAATGGTGAGCGATGGCCCGACTCCCTCGGAGCGGAAATCCGGACACACCTGAGCCGCCTCGAAACGACGACAGGCCGACGCTTCGGCAGCGGACGCGATCCGCTTTTCGTTTCCGTCCGATCCGGTGCTGCAGACTCGATGCCGGGAATGATGGACACCATCCTGAACTGCGGGATTCATCCCGGTCTCGCTGCCGCAGTCGGCGACACTCCGCAGTTTTGGCGCGAGTGCGTCCCGTTCATCGAGGCATTTGCAAAGTCCGTCGCGGGAATTCATTTTGAGCCCGGTGACCCATCGCACCGACGAGCGCTGCAATTGATTGAGGAGTTCACAAACCGAAGCGGAAAGCCGTTTCCGACGGAGCCATGGGACATGCTTGTGCACTGCATTGATGCCGTCTTTCGCTCGTCGAACAGCGACCGTGCCATCGCTTACCGGAAGCGCAACGACATCCGCGGCTTGTCAGGCACCGCAGTGAGTATTCAGGCGATGTTTCCATCCCGTGTTTCCGGGGTGGTCTTTACACAGGACCCAAACAATCTCGCAGCGCAGCAGCTCGTAATCGAAAGCTCATTCGGCCTGGGCGAAGCCGTGGTTTCCGGCGATGTGACGCCCGATCGGTTTTTGGTAAAGCGTGCCGATTTTACAGCGATCCAGACCTTCCGCGGCGGCAAGGGCGGAGACGCCGACACTCTAACGCTCTCACCCGCACAGGTCGCGGAACTCTGCGAGCTCTGCATCGCGGTGGAGAAACATTTTGGGAAGCCGATGGACATCGAATGGGGCTGGGCCGATGGAAGATTCGGGCTGCTGCAATCCCGCGGTATTCGCGGCCTCGACATCGCGGAGGACGCAGAGATTGCCCGCGCGGAAACCATCGTGCGTCTGCGCGCGGTCGCCGGTAAAGAGCGACGCGTGTGGGTTACCCATAATCTGCGCGAGACGCTGCGCGCACCAACTCCACTGACCTGGGACATCGTCCGGCGGTTCATGAGCGGTTCGGGCGGGTTCGGATTGATGTATCAGGACTTTGGTTACCGCCCGTCCGCGGAAGTCTGCGAGCACGGATTCCTCGAACTCATTTGCGGACGCATCTACGCGGATCCGGAACGACTCGCGCAACTTTTCTGGGATGGCTTGCCGATGAGCTATGACCTTACGGCGATTCTGCGAAACAAGAGCGCGCTGGATCGTGCGCCGACCATATTTAACGCAAGCCGGGTTGATGAAACGATGATATTCAAACTCCCCGGAGTAGTCCGCTCAATGTTCCGTTCATCGCGGCAACTGAAGAGTCTGCGCAAAACGGCGAAGTCGCATTTCGAAAATGAAGTCCTGCCGCCGTTCCTCGAGTACGTTAGGGAAAAGAAGGCGGAGGATTTGGGCGATCGAAGCACGTCCGAATTGGTTCGCGAGGTCAACAGCCGCTGCGAACGGGTGCTCAATGACTTCGGCAAAGAGTCGCTGAAACCTGCATTCTTCGGCGGGCTCGCGCTTGGTGCGCTGGAAGGCTTGCTCGTGCAACTGTTGGGAGACTCCGAGGGCCCGCGCACCGCGAGCCTCCTGACCATGGCACTTGATAACGATTCCACTTACGAACAAGACGCGCTGCTTTATCGGGTCGGCAAGGGCGAGGCGACGCTCGCTGATTTCATTGCGAAATACGGGCACCGTGCGACAGGCGAGATGGAACTGTCCGAGCCGCGCTGGCGCGAGGACACATCGTATCTGCAGCAGGTCATCGCGCAAATCAGCAACTCGACGGGACGCTCAATGCCGGAGATTCACCGTGAGAACGTTGCGAAAGCCGCGGAGGCCGCCGCGACACTTCGCGAAAAACTTGCGATTGCAGGAGGCAGTTCATTTGCCGAGGAAATCGAGGCTTATGTCGCCGAGGCCCGTTCGCTCCTTCCCTACCGCGAGACTGGAAAACACAATCTCATGATGGGCTACGAACTCATCCGTGGCACGCTCTTGGAACTCAGCCGACGGTGGGACATTGGCAACGACATTTTCTTTTTGCAGCTTGGTGAGCTTGAGCAATTCGAGACACGCACGGCGGAATTGCACGGTGAAATCGCCCGCAGAAAAACCCGCTGGAAATCCGTGCACCGCATTGAGCTTCCGGATGTGATCGATTCGGAGCATCTGGATAATTTCGGCGTCCCGCAAGTATTCGAAAACGCGACCGAATGGCGGGGCGACGCCGTGTCAGCCGGCGTGGCAACGGGAACCGCCCGGATCGTGTTTAGCCCCCGCGAGGTCACCGACCTCGGGAGTGACTACGTGCTCGTCTGTCCATCGACGGATCCCGGTTGGACGCCTCTCTTTATCAATGCTCGTGCGCTCGTCGTCGAACGGGGCGGCGTGCTCTCTCACGGAGCGATCGTCGCACGCGACTTTGGCATTCCTGCTGTCGTGTGTCCTGGTGCCACCACATTTTTACGTGCCGGCGAACGGATCCGGATCGACGGCAACAGCGGGAAAATTATGCGGCTCGAATCCGACTGACATGCTCTCCGACCTCAATAACTGGATCGTCGGCGCGATGGATCGACTCCTCGGCTGGCTGCTGCATTTTTCGTCCGACGTGCAGATTGTCGTCGTCGCACTTCTCTCGGCCATCATCCTCACGGCAGTGCGTTTCCTGACCACCAATCAAGACCTGCTCAGACGTTGTCGCGAAGACAAACAGAAGCAGAAACTACTGCTCCGTTCAGCAAAATCCCTCGGAGATAAATCCGCAGCAAAACGCCACCGAACCACTCTCGGGATGATCGCAATGAAGCAACTCCGCCAGGAACTCCGCCCGCTCCTCGCCTCGCTCATCCCAATCATCCTGCTCGCGACATGGGCATTGGGCAGACTCGAATTTCACGCCCTTAAACCCGGCGAAGCGGCAGAGTTCAGCGCGTATTTCCCGCTCTCTGCCATAGGTAAAATCGCACACCTCACGCCGCAGGATGGCGTCACCGTGCAAAACGGCTGGATTCAAGAGATCGCCGCCGTCACCGACCAAGGTCCGGCACACGGAATTGCCACATGGCGCGTCACCGCCGAAAGGAGCACTGAACTCCAACTCCGTTTCGACAAACGGACATACACTCACCCAATCCGCGTCGGTGATTCCCGGTACGAACCACCGGTTGAAAGCCACGGCAATCAGGTGCTCGCGACCGAGGTAAAACTCCGTCCGGTAAGACTTCTCGATGTCGTTCCCGGCATCCCTGCGCTCCATTTTCCCGCATGGCTCGTCGGCTACCTTCTCATCGTCATACCAGCAACGCTCGCTTTGAAACGAGCGCTGCGGATTTATTAAGACATTACTGCCGATTGGGCTGACACCAGTTGATGATGCTTCTTTCGGTTCGAGGGACTCCGCCTTTCTCAAAAAGCCGGGCGACTTCTTGGACGGTCAGCGTATGACTTTGAGTTCGTTCCAAAATGTTCCGAACGATGCGGAAGGATTCCAAAGGCTTCGGAATGTTTCCGAATGTTTCAGAACTCTGCGGAGGAGTTCCGAAAGGTGCGGAAGGCTGCGGAACATTTCCGAAGACTTCCGAAGTTGATTGTTCCATGTATTTTTCGTGAGCTGATAAATCGCGGAAACAGTCGGAAGGGTTGAGCAGGGAGGTCCGCGCTGCACCTTTCGAATTGTATCACGAAATCGCGTTTCGGAAGTCTTCGGCAGCGGTGGAAAACTGTGGAGTTTTCCGAGATTGGAAGCCTTGCGACGGGGGCGCGGGTCTGCTAAGATTCTAAATATGACAACACTGGCACGGACCGGTGCGCGCGGACGGGAAATTTCCTGTGGCACGATTGGGCGCAGCCGCGCGACTACGCGGCGGTGGCCCGCTCGTCGGGCCTGCCTTACGAGCAGGAGGATTTTGCGGACCCGAATGAAGGGAGCGTGAAACCGGGGGTCAGGCGACATGAAACGAAAAAGGAACGGCGGGGATAGAACGATTATTCTGAAAGTTGCCCAGCTACGGAGGGCGCTTGAACGTCTTCAGAAATGAATCCAGATGGCGCCGCTCGAAATCGCACGCCGTTCGAGTTGAGCTTCTCGTGAGCACCCGGTATTGTCCGCACATTAGGATCACCGTTGAACAAATCGCAGAGGAGGCGCTTTCTCTTCCGAGCGAGGCGCGTGCGCTCCTCGATGACCGTCTCGTGGAGAGCCTTGATCCGGCAGAGGACGGCTACATCCGGCAGCTTTGGGCAGCCGAGGCTTTGCGCCGCCGCGGTGACGTTCGGAGCGGGCGCGTCAAAACCATTCCCAGCGACGAGGCTCTTGCTCGCGTCAGGCGCGCTGTCGCCCGATGAGATGGGAGGGGCGGAGTTTCAGTCCGTCTGGGTGCGGAATCTTGTCGCGGGATGCGCTGCTGCGATCCTGGCTCTTTGTATTTCCCAGGCGGGAAAGAAGGGCGAGAGCCATGCCCTGCCTACTGCATCGGTAGAACCAGCTCCACCGGCGCCGTGCCCCGCAATACAATCACCTTCACTTTTTCTCCTGCGCGATGGCGCTCCAGCAGCCAGCCGAGAAGCTCGCCTTCCGTCCTGCGCGTCTCGTCGCCGTCGATGGAGACGATGACGTCGTCTTTCTGAAATCCGGCGTTTTTTGCTGCTGCGTGTTTCCCGAAATTGCCAACGCCTTTTACGAGCAAGGCGATCAACTTCACGTCGAGATTTCGCGGGATGCGCGCGGCGTCGGGAAGGTCCTCAAGCGTCATCCCGCCAATCGCCATCGCGCGCAACGGCCATGTGCCGACGCGGCGCGAGATGTCGCTCTTTTGCCGCCAGCCTGCGGGCAGCGCGAGAGTTGCGGAAACGACTTTGCCCTCACGCCGGATGCTTGCCACGAGCGACCCGGATTCCGGCGCACGGTGCAGCGCCCAGCTCGCATCCGCGGTGGAGACGAGCGCCTGCCCGCCCAGCGCGAGAAGATCATCGCCCGCCCGCAGCCCGGCTTTCGCCGCAGGAGAATCGGCGACGACGCCCGTGACGCGGGCCGCGTGGTCCGGTGAGAGCGTGAAGCCGACGGACTCGGGCGCGGGCATCGGGTAGATCATCTCCGGCGGGATCGCCTTTCCCGCATCGCGATAGTAAGTGCGGAATGCGTCGCCGACTTGATGGCAATGCACGCAGCTCTGCACGACCTTGCCTTCCCAATCCAGCCCGCTGCGATACTTCCCCGACAGCGCGGGAAATTCCACGGGCGTCTTGAAGGGCGTGGGCCCGCCTTGCTTCCCGGCGAGCGCGGCCTTGTTGCCGGGGAACCCGCGATGCAGCGCGACCGCAGCCTCCAGCGTGCTGCGAAGACCGGCGGTCGTCGTGTCCTGCGCGTCCTTCTGATGCTTCCAAGAGCCAAAGCGCCCGAGCACCGTACCATCGCTGTGAAACATCATCGCAGAAAACGAAAGGTCGTAGTCGAACTGGAACTTCTGCAAATCTAGCGCGTTCGCATTGATCAACCGGACACACACAAACCGGTCGAGCACCGGAGCCAGCGAAGTCTCGGTAAGCACGCTCGCATCAATCCCCGCACAAGCCAGACACGGCACGCAGCGCAGAACGACCAGAAGCGGTTTCCCCGACTTCGCAGCCTCGGAAAAACCGCGGTCCACATCGTTGTAAATCCAGCGCGCATCATTCTCCATCGTCGCACGATCCTTGCGCACCGCGCCCTCGCGGTCCTTCACCGTTTCGGCAGAAAGTTGAGCGCAACCCAGCGCGAGGATCCAAGGCAGGAAGTTCAAGGGTGATTTCATTCCGGAGCTTATGGCGGGAGCGATACCGGGGAGCAACTTCTCATATGAAGAATCTCCCTGCTACTCCTCCAACTCCAACTCCGGCCCGGATTCCGGCTCCGGCTCCGGGATTGGCGCACGCAAGGTTGCGAGGAACTCGGCGTCCACTCGCAAGTGTCGCGTGAAATCACAAACCACCAGGCCCACGAAGCCCACCATCCACATTGGAAAAGGCCATGTCTCATCCGTCGGGAAAAGGCTGGCGGTCCAGCCCACGCAAAAGGCCACGCCAAAACCAATCATCAGCGCAGTCAATCGACCGTCCCGAAAGTCCGGAGCCGGTGGTCGCGGGCGAACGACATCGTAAAGTCTCCATGAAACCACGAGCAAAACGGCACCCATCCAAAAACGAATCGGAAGCAACACGACGCCCGCAAATCGTGCGGCCCAACTTGAGACGAGCAACAGCCGCACGCGCTCGAAAGGCATTGCGGGATCTTGTGGCGGGATTTCATCTGTAATGTTCAACGGAAGTGAGCGCGATCGTAGTCGCGGAAATTCTGCGGTCAAACTCCGGAATAAACAATTCCCGGAGCCCGTTCCCGTTTGACTTCCCGGAGCGGCTGCGAATCCTCCACGTGCTTCCTATGTTGATCCCATACCGAGTGGATACTCTCTTTACCCGTCGCCCGTTTGCGAACATGGCGATCGTCGTCATCACATGCATCATTTCGGTGATGGCGATTGCG
>JANMGP010000148.1:0-4135 GCA_031374705.1 Verrucomicrobiaceae bacterium
GAACACCCGCTCCTGCAAGCCTGGCGCGACCCCGCGCACCCCGCCCACGACCGCCTTATCCTCAACCCGCACTCCGCATTTTACAGCGAAGAAGGCCTCATGGATATGCGCATCAAAGGCAGCGAAAACTGCCGCCGCGCCCTGCTCGGGCAACCGGTGCGAAATTTGGTGAACGGGGCGGTGTAGAACTGCGCCATCTGCCTGTCGCGTGTCGCGTTATCCCAAAGGCGATGAAATGGAAAATATCAGGGTGCTTATTGGCTGTTCATTTCGTTTTTCTCGCCTGCCCCGCTTTCTCCGCTCGAATACAGGAGTCACGGCTTCGCCATTCGCAACCCAGGCACTCGGACAAAATCGCCCGCATTGCGCGTTACGAGCATGGCCGATTCCAGGAGCGCAGTGGCGGCGATAATGGCGTCCGGTGCTTTCATTCGCACGGTGCGGCGGAGCCGCGCTGCCTCTTCCACGACAGCGGCGCTCATCGGCACTTCGACGGCCTTTGCGAGCAACTCGCACCAAATCACAATGTCGGAAGCGCTCAGCCCCGAATGGCTCAACACCTCCAATCGCGTCATTGAGGAAAAGCCGCACCATTCATCGGCCATCGCGGTCAACAACGCCTGCCCCGCGGCTGCGTCGCCAGACATCGCATCAATCCAGACATTCGTATCCAGTAACCACCTCATCCCCGCGAGTCCCACTCCGAGCGCAACTCCTGCTCATACGCTGCCCCGTCGGGCATTTTCACCCGACCGAGCAACGCTCGGACAGACGCCAAATCGGGTTTCCCATTCTCTGCGGGAAGCACTTCATCCACCACCACCTGCCCACTCTCCGACGCAACACGGTAGCGACGATGCGGCCCCGGATGCGGCAACATCGCCGCAGGCAAATGCAACGTGCCCGTCTCATCAGCTTCAAGGATTGTGCTCATGGGTGGAAATTGCCCGAAGTCCTGCGGGGCGTCAACTCGCTGCTTTGGGGTGATTTCCATGCGTCGTTGCTCGTTTTTATCGCCTCACCCGCTTAGCCGCTTACCCGCGAACCGCCATCCCCGAACACCCGCTCCTGCAAGCTTGGCGCGACCCCGCGCACCCCGCCCACGACCGACTGATCCTCAATCCACACTCCGCATTTTACAGCGAAGAAGGCCTAATGGATATGCGCATCAAAGGCAGCGAAAACTGCCGCCGCGCCCTGCTCGGGCAACCGTTGCGGAATTTGGTGAATGGGGCGGTGTAGAACTGGGTCATCTGCCTGTCGCGTTATCCCGAAGGCGATGAAATGGAAAATATCAGGGTGCTTATTGGCTGTTCAATTCGTTTTTCTGGCCTGACCTGAACCCCAGTTCCCGCGCTTTTACCGGTAAACCTTGCTTCGGTGCCCCACCACCAGCAGCCACACGATATTCGCTTCCGCATCGAACGTATAGATCACCCGATAATTTCCGGCGCGGATGCGGAAATAACTACTCCCCTTCAGCCGCTCATGCTGAAAGGTCGCCAAGCGTTCACCGAGTTCGTCTATCTTTGCCTCGATTAACCTCTGCTGCGAATCTGGCAGACGGAAAAAGTCTGCATCAAACTCTGGTAGATAAATCTGCTGTGCATGGTTCGACTTCACTCCTGCGGCTGGCGGACGCGGCCAAGCCCATCCGCAAGTTGCTGCTCTGCACGGGCAAGTTTGGACTGATACTCCTCCGAAAGCTCCAAGTGGTCCTCGCAGATTTCCTCTAGGCGTCCAATCAACACATCTTGCTCGCTTGGCGGCAAAGACCGGAATGCAGCTTCGATTTCAAAAACTGTGCTCATGCGTGGAAAATGCCCGAAGTCCTACGGGGCGTCAACTCGCAGGTTTGGGATGAGTTGAAAGCGTGATTCATTTCTTTTTTATCGCCTTCCCGCTTTCCTCCGTTCCCCGAGCAATTCACCACGGTAGGGGCACATCATGTACCGCGAAACCATCGCGCAAATGACGCGCGGCTCGTTCCTCATCAACACCTCGCGCGGCGGAGTCCTGGACGTGCTCGCCGTGCTCGACGCCATCACCAGCGGCCACCTCGGCGGCTCAGGGATCGACGTATTGGAAACCGAACCGCCATCCGCCGAACACCCGCTCCTGCAGGCCTGGCGCGACCCCGCGCACCCCGCCCACGACCGCCTCATCCTCAATCCGCACTCCGCATTTTACAGCGAAGAAGGCCTCATGGACATGCGCATCAAAGGCAGCGAAAACTGCCGCCGCGCCCTGCTCGGGCAACCGGTGCGGAATTTGGTGAACGGGGCGATGTAGAACCGGACCATCTGCCTGTCGCGTTATCCCAAAGGCGATGAAATGGAAAATATCAGGGTGCTTATTGGCTGTTTATTTCGTTTTCCTCGCCTGAACCGGTTTCCCTGTTCAAGGCAACACCTTAAACCCCATTAGCTCTGCGGCTGCCTTCTGTCGCGCATCCGCAGTTACAAACTCCGCCTCGGCTGCCACGATTGCTGAGGCAAGCTGTAGCGCATCGTTGGTTCGGATAAAAACTGGCGGTGATTGAGAGAAACATCGCTCCAATACCTCACCGAACTCACGGCGCACGGCATCCGTCTCCGCCTGCACCGCTACACCACCGCCCGTAGAATCGCTGCACAAAAGCTCAAAAAGCACCCGCCCCTCGCCCGCCGGGATCGCGCCCTCCGCCTCACGCCGCCGAAATACCGTTCGCGCCTCATGGAGTGTGAGTGCCCCTGTGCCCACCGGCATCGCCAAAGCCAGCGCATCGAATTGCGCTGAGTCCGCCTCTTTCAAATACAGCTTCACCAGCGCTGATGTGTCCCAATAGCTCACTTAGGCTCTCTCCTCGCGTAGCTCATCCATCACCTGCTGCAAAGGCGCGCCCGCTTTCCCTGTCTCGTTACGCTCACGGATTCGGCGGAGCTTCTCCAGCCACACCCTCCGCCGCTCCACATCGTCCGCCTTACCTGCCGGGTTGAACAGACGATGCGACAAATGCTGCCAAAGTGTTTCCTGCTCCACACGAGGCAGCGTTTCCACGGCCTCTTCGATTTCAGTCAGCGTGCTCATGCACGGAAATTGCCCCATGTGCTGCGGGGCGTCAACTCGCTGGTTTGGGGTGAGTTCTATGCGTCGTTGTGTTCGTTTTTGGACTCGCTTTTCCTCTCACCACAAAATCTCCACATCGTATTTCCCAATCTCCGGGTCACACGTCACCAATCGGTAATCTCCCCGTTTTGCCTGCGCGATTAGGATACGGTCAAAAGGGTCGCGGTGGTGCGCGGGCAGCGTCGAGAGCGCGAGAATGTCTGCACGGCTGATGGGCTCAACGATCAGCGCGTTATTGGTTTCGTGACTATGCAAGAGTTCCCCAAGCGGTTTCGGCAGTTGAACCTTCCCGAGCTGTAGCTTGATTTGCAACTCCCAGACACTTCCGAGGCTCAGGTGCAATGTATTGCCGGGGTTCCTACACGCAGCCAAAGCGACAGTAGAAAGCCGCGCGGGCTCGTTGTCCCACCAGATAAAAGTGTGTGTATCGAGCAGGAGCTTCAAGCGTCCTTCCCGAGCCAAAATTCATCCGGCAGCGGAGCATCGAAATCCGGTGCCACTGTCCATGCCCCCGCGTGCAACCCCGCGATGCGCTCACCCGCGACTGCGGGCGCTCGGCGCAGCCGTTCCGTGAGGTGCTGGAGTAAATGCTCGGCTTCCTCCGTCGGAAGTTCATCCGCTGCAGCTTCAATTTCGGCGAGTGTGCTCATGCGTGGAAAATGTCCGAAGTCCTGCGGGGCGTCAACTCGCTGCTTTGCCGCGCGGCGGAGTCGTGGACGTGCTCGCCGTGCTCGACGCCATCACCAGCGGCCACCTCGGCGGCTCCGGGATCGACGTATTGGAAACCGAACCGCCATCCGCCGAACACCCGCTCTTGCAAGCCTGGCGCGACCTCGCCCACCCCGCCCACGACCGCCTCATCCTCAATCCGCATTCCGCATTTTACAGCGAAGAAGGCCTCATGGATATGCGCATCAAAGGCAGCGAAAACTGCCGTCGCGCCCTGCTCGGGCAACCGGTGCGGAATTTGGTGAACGGGGCGATGTAGAACTGGGCCATCTGCCTGTCGCGTTATCCCAAAGGCGAT
>JANMGP010000149.1:0-2662 GCA_031374705.1 Verrucomicrobiaceae bacterium
GACCATGTCCCAGTGGACTTGGGAACGGTTGCCATTCTCGGTTTCTTCGTAGCACTGGCCGGGTGTGAAGTGGAAGGAGCCAGCGATCTTTTCGTCGAAAAGAATATCGCGCATCGGGCTGAGAACGTATGGGTTGAAGCCGATTGCAAATTCGCCGATGTAGCTCGCGCCGGCGTCGCTGGTGAGGATGTCGTTGAGCTTTTTCTCATCGCCAGCGCAGGTGGCTTTCACGACTTTTCCGTCGTTGAACTCAAGGCGGATGTTATCAAAAGCACTGCCCTGATAAATGGTGGGAGCGTTGTATTGGACGTAGCCTTGGACGCTGTTTTTGACAGGCGCGGTAAAAACTTCGCCGTCGGGGATATTGTGACGACCGCCGCACGGAATGGCTTTGATGTCTTTGATGCTGAACCGGAGGTCGGTGCCGGGACCGATGATGTGGACCTTGTCGGTTTTCATCATAAGCTCGGAGAGCGCTTTCATCCCTGGGACGAGCTTTGCGTAGTCGAGGGTGCAGACGCGGAAGTAGAAATCCTCGAAAGCCTCGGTGCTCATGCCTGCGAGCTGCGCCATGCTGGGGCTGGGCCAGCGGAGGACGCACCATTTGGTCTTCTTCACGCGCCAATCGAGGACGGGCTTCATTTTTTTCGAAATGAGGCGCATTTTGTCGGCTGGGACGTCGGCCATTTCCGTGACGTTCTGGCCGCCGCGGAATGCAACGTACGCATCCATTTTCTTCATCTGGCCGAGCTGGGTGGAGCAGATGAGCTCGAGGCCCTCCTCCTGCGCGCCGAGCGACATCTCGCGGGAGACGCGTCCGTGATTGATCTGAACGACAGGGACGGCACCGACATTGCGGACGGCGCGGACGAGGGCGACGGTCATTTCGTCGGGCACGTCGAACATGTCGAGGAGCACGGATTCACCGGCTTGGAGCTCGATGGAAAAGGCGACAAGGTTTTTAGCGAGAAGGTCGAATCTTGGGTCGTTCATCGCGCGCAACTTAGCGGCGGCACGGCGCGTGCCAAGCGGCGAATCAACTTTACTCGGAAAAGAGTGCTTCCAGCGCGGCGAAGTCGGCATCGGAGATCGGCCCGGCGGCTGCGTCCTTCCGCAGCGGCGCAGCCCGGGTGGAGCGGCGGACGCGACCGAGCCACTCTCGCCCGAGGGGAGCGCCGAGCAAATTCCGGCACGTCGCGGCCACAGTGGTCTGGTCTTTTTCACCGGTCGCGCTCCCCTGCCCCACGTAAAAGCCCGCGAGTGCAAGTGTGACGCGCACGGCGGTGGAGCGGCTGTAGCTGGTGAGGGTGCAGGGCTGCGAGAGCGCAGAGCGCAGCCGCCGGAAGTGATCGAGCGACCACATTCCAGGATTCGCGGCGGGCGAATAAGGGTCGTAAAGAATCGCATGGGGCGCCGGAGCCGGCGGAGCGGAGACTTGCTCGCGGAAATCGCCGGGATGAAAAAACCAAGTAATTTCTCCGAGCTCCACGCGGCCATTTATCACGAGTTGGGCGGCTGCAGCCTTCCACGGGACAAGGTAGCCGAGAGCCTCCGCATTCCGCACGGCGAAATCGAGCGGTGCCAGGGAATGATCGAAGCTGTGAAGCTCGACCCGTGTGGAATACCCGGCGACGGCCTCGAGCACGGCGACGGCATTGGCCGCGGCCCCCAGACCGACATCCCACACGATAAGCGGATCGTTTTCCGAAGCGCGATCGAGGAGCCGCGATTGCGCAACGTGCAGACCACGGGCCTCTGCCATCGGCCCGATGACGGGATGAAATGTCTCGCCGTGGAGCAGAGATCGCAGGCTCATTGCACCCGAAGCAACGGGCACAAGCGTAAAGAAGTCAGAATCTTCGGTTGCAGGCATGGTGCGGGCTTCGCACTTTGCAGCCGCGAGCACAAGCAAGCATGACCATTCATAATCCTGAAATTCCATCCGAAGCACCAATCATGGTGCTTCCGTCTGCGTTGCTTTTTCCAAATGCTCTGATGCCGCTCTACATTTTCGAGCAGCGCTACCGCGCGATGCTGAACTGGGCGCTCGTCCATGACCGGGCGTTTTGCGTAGCACTCAAAAAGCCCGGCATTTCGGACGTCGAAGGGACGGATGATTTCTTCCACACTGCGGGGCTGGGCCTGGTCCGGGCATGTGTGACGAATAAGGACGGCACGTCGCATTTGATGCTCCAGGGGCTCTCCAGGGTTCGCTTTGAGAGTTTCATTCAAGTCGCGCCTTTCTACATCGCGAAGGTCGTCCCAATTCCCTCAGAGCCGGCCCCGGAGGCGGAGACTGAGCCGCTGGCCGCCGAGCTCCGGAGCATGTGCAAGCGCTTCCGCGCGCAAGGGCTCACGGACAACATCGAGGCGTTCCTTTTGAAAATGAAGGACCCTGATTTACTGGCCGATGCCGTCGCTCATTCGTTCGTCCACGACCCGCTGACACGCCAGCAAATCCTAGAGGAACCGCGCCTGCGCGAGCGATTGGAGATGATCATCCACGCGGTCGAGACGGAGACGCCGCAGGGGAAAAACGACTAAGGAAACGCTGAATAAAGCGAGTTGAGGCTGGTTGTGAAACGAGGGGTGGTTGCGGTGGGAGTTCTGAGGTGGAAAATCATTGGGAAATCGCTGTTTTTGGCGCGTTTTGGCGCGATGC
>JANMGP010000162.1:0-4137 GCA_031374705.1 Verrucomicrobiaceae bacterium
ATGGAGGAAATCCTCGGCATGTCCGACCGCGTGCTCGTCATGCACGAAGGTCGTATCACCGGCGAACTGACACGCGCCGATTTGAGCGAGGAGGCCGTCATGCACCTCGCCACTGGAAGTTCACTAGCGGCAGCATAGCGCCACCACGAACATGCAACTGAAGAAAACACTCGGCATCACCGTCCTGCTGCTCGTCATCTGCATCATCACAGCGTTTGCGAGTGACAGTTTCCTGAGCGGCTACAACGTCGAAAACCTCATCCGGCGCACCGCGCTCTTTGGAATCATCAGCATCGGAGTCGCTTTTGTGATCGTGACCGGCGGCATCGATTTGTCGGTCGGGTCGGTCATCTGCCTCGTCGGTTGCGGTCTGCCATGGCTGCTTACCACGCTGCACTGGTCGCTACCGGCGGCGCTCTTCGCGGTAGCCGCTGTATCGATTGGAATCGGGCTCTTTCACGGACTCATCATCACGAAACTGCGCATCCAGCCATTCATCGTGACACTCTGCGGACTGCTGCTCTACCGGGGGATTGCCCGCGGATTCACCAACGATCAGACCGTCGGCTTTGGCACGGAATTCAAAGGCCTGCGCACGCTGGCGACCGGGCAAATCGACATCCCATTCGTCCACGGGTTCACATTGCCAGCGCCGTGCGTGTTTCTGCTCGTGGTAGCAATCATCAGCGCGGTCTTCCTGAACCGCACCATCTACGGCCGCTATCTGCTCGCGCTAGGAAACAGCGAAGAGGCGGCGCGCTACAGCGGCATCAATACAGAGCGCATGACGATTCTCGCCTATGTCATCAGCTCGACGCTGGCGGGTTTCGGCGGCGTTCTTTTCGTTCTCGACGTGAACTCCGCACAGCCGGTCGATTTCGGAAATTTCTACGAACTTTACGCCATCGCTGCCGCGGTTCTTGGCGGATGCAGCTTGCGCGGCGGAGTCGGAACAGTTTTCGGAGTAATCATCGGCGCGGCTCTGATGCAGGTTTTGCGAAACATGATCACGCTCACGACGAAACATCACAACATGGAGTTCGCCATTATCGGCGCGGTCATTCTGATTGGAGTCATCTCGGATGAATTGATGAAGCGCTACGGCGTCCGCCGCCGGGCTGCGCATGCACTCGCCGCGGAACCAACCAGCAAGGCGTAACATCATGAAACTGTCACTCGGACTCGATTTCGGAACGGAAAGCGTTCGCGCTCTGCTGGTGGATTTGCGCGGACGTGAATGCGGCGTTGCAGTAGCGACGTACCGGCATGGGCAGATCACTTCGACACTGCCGGGCACCTGCGAAAAGCTGCCGCCGGACTTTGCACTGCAACATCCGCAGGACTGGCTCGATTCCGCAGCGAAGGCCGTGCGAGCGGCACTGCGCTTGGCGAAAGCCTCAGTCGACGACGTTGTCGGCATCGGGGTGGATTTCACGAGTTGTACGATGCTCCCGGCGCTGTCCGACGGTACACCGCTGTGCCTGACGGAAAAATGGCGCGGCGAGAAATTCGCCTGGCCAAAGCTCTGGAAACATCACGGTGCAAAGACGCAGACGGATCGGATCAACGCTCTCGCCCGCGAACGCAACGAGCCGTGGCTGGCGCGCTACGGCGGAATTATCGGACTGGAGTGGTTTTTTCCGAAAATGCTCGAAACACTCGAGCGCGCGCCGCGTGTTTACGACGCGACGGAGGTCTGGCTGGAAGCAGGCGACTGGTTCGTCTGGCAGCTCGTCGGTGGCGCAGCCAGGCACCTGCCACGCTCGACCTGTCAGGCTGGATACAAAGGGATGTGGAGCCGCGAGGATGGATTCCCGTCCCCTGATTTTTTCCATGCGTTGAATCCACGGATGAAGAATGTCGTCGCCGAGAAAATGCCGGGCCGTTTCCTTGCACCCGGAGAATGCGCGGGCGGCCTGTGTGCAGCGCTCGCAAAGCGATTTGGCCTGAGCACGGGCACCCCTGTCAGCGCGGCCATTATTGATGCCCATGCCGGTGTCCCCGGTGCTGGCGCGGCAAAGCCGGACACGCTCGTGATGGTCATGGGAACCAGCAGTTGCCACATGCTGAACTCTACCGTTGGCAAATCCGTTCCCGGAGTCGCGGGCATCGTGCGCGACGGAATCCTGCCCGGATTTTTTGGATACGAAACTGGCCAGGCCGCAGTCGGTGACGCCTTCGAGTGGACCCGCCGGCTTCTGGGGTCGCCCGATTTCACGAAACTCTCCCGGCAGGCAACCGTCATTTTACCGGGCGCGGATGGCGTCCGCTGTGTGGATTGGTTCAACGGATGCCGCACCCCGCTCATGAACGGCGCGCTCTCCGGTTCGTTTACCGGACTCACGCTGAACCACACACCGGCACACATTTTCCGCGCCACGCTCGAGGCAAGCGCATGCGGACTGAGATGGATCGTGGATACTCTGCGCGAAGGCGGCGTGCCCGTCCGGCGATTCCTGGCAACGGGCGGACTCCCGCACCACAGCCCATTGTTCATTCAAATTTGCGCCGACATTCTCGGCGAGCGCATCACAGTCCCCTCCTCCAAACAAGGCCCGGCGCTCGGCGCTGCGATCCTCGGCGCACTCGCAGCAGGTTGCTTCCGCGATGCACGCTCTGCCATCCGTGCAATGGCACCATCCGGCAAAGCCCGCGTCTTTTCGCCATCGCGCTCAACGGCCCGTGCCTACGCCTCCGTTTATGCCGACTACCGGCGGCTGGCATCCTCATTTTCCAAACCATGAAAACCGCATACCTCGTCGCCAGTGGCGACCTCCGACTCTCCGCGAACCAAGTCTGCTGGCCCGCGCAGGCCGCGATGGAGGAAACCCTCATCCGCGCATTGAAAACCGAAGGCTGGACAGTCCGGCGCGCCCATCCGTTCGACAAAACGAAGAAGCATGGGTTCATCGATTCGCAGCGGATGGGCATCGAAGTCTTTCGCGACATTCCGCCGGACGCACCCCTGATCGTCGCGGAAGCCGTTTGGCAATATTCGCATCACCTGCTCGCAGGTCTCACCACGCATCGCGGGCCGATTCTCACCGTGGCAAACTGGAGCGGCCAATGGCCCGGGCTCGTGGGAATGCTGAATCTCAACGGTTCGCTCACAAAGGCAGGCATCCCGTATTCGACGTTGTGGAGTCAGGACTTCACCGATGCCTTCTTCCGCTCGAAGCTGCAGCAATGGCTGAAGAGCGGCCGAATCACGCACGATACCTCGCACGTCCGCGCTCTTGCCGACGTGAAAGTCCCCGCGTCCGCGAAGAGCCTCGGCAAGCAACTCGCCGCGCAACTCGTCCGCGAAAAGGCAATCATGGGGGTCTTCGACGAGGGCTGCATGGGCATGTTCAACGCCATCATCCCCGACCACGCACTTCACGCGTGCGGCGTATTCAAAGAGCGCCTCAGCCAATCCGCGCTCTACGCGGAAACCATGCGCACATCGGACGCCGAGGCCGACGCCGTCCGCGCGTGGCTCGAAAAGCGCGGGATGAAGTTTCACACCGGCCCCCGCCACGAAAGCGATCTCACCGACTCGCAAATCCGCCTCCAGTGCAAAATGTATATCTCCGCCGTGCGGATCGCCGATGACTTCGGATGCGACGCCCTCGGCATCCAGTATCAGCAAGGGCTCAAGGATCTCCTCCCCGCGAGCGACCTTGTGGAAGGCACGCTCAACAACAGCGACCGTCCGCCCGTACGTTCCCGCGACGGAAAGCGCATCCTCTTCAAGGGCGAACCCGTCCTCCATTTCAACGAGGTGGACGAATGCGCCGGGCTCGACGCACTCCTCACCTACCGCGTCCACCGGGCGCTCGGACAGCCCGTTGAGAACACGCTCCACGACGTGCGCTGGGGCGCGGAGTTCGATGGCGATTACGTGTGGGTATTCCTCATCAGCGGCGCGGCACCGTCGGCACACTTCGTCGGTGGATGGAAAGGTGCCGAAGGCTTCCGTCAGCCCGCGATGTATTTTCCAAACGGAGGCTCCACACTTCACGGCATATCGCATCCCGGCGAAATCGTGTGGTCGCGAATTTACGTTGAAAACGAAGGACTCCACATGGACGTCGGCCGCGGTGGAGTCGTCACACTTCCGCCCGAAGAAACGCGCCGCCGTCTCGAAGCCACCAC
>JANMGP010000204.1:0-18542 GCA_031374705.1 Verrucomicrobiaceae bacterium
ACCGAGTTCAGCGCAGACTTCCGCAGCGGATAGTTTGTGCCAGGGCTTTGCTGTCAGGTTTTCCATTGCGGTGAATGTTCCTCACGCCATTCAAGGTCACAGCTTCACACGGCGCAACCGCAATGCGTTGCTGATCACCGAGACGGAACTCAGGCTCATTGTGGCGCCCGCGATGATCGGGCTGAGGAGCACGCCGAAAAACGGATAGAGCACGCCGGCCGCAATCGGGATGCCGAGCGCGTTGTAGAGGAATGCAAAAACGAGGTTTTGCCGGATATTGCTCATTGTGGCGCGGCTCAGGCGGATGGCCTGGGCGATTCCACGGAGGTCGCCTTTTACTAAAGTGATACCCGCACTTTGCATCGCGACATCCGTGCCCGTGCCCATGGCGATGCCCACTTCGGCTTCGCTGAGCGCGGGCGCGTCGTTAATTCCGTCGCCGGCCATCGCGACGTGTTTGCCTTCGCCACGCAGTTTTTTGACATGCGCGACTTTCCCTGCAGGTTCGATCTCGGCTTCCACGGAATCGAGTCCGAGTTGCTTGGCCACTGCGGCTGCGGTGCGACGGTTGTCGCCCGTGAGCATGACGAGTTTCAGGCCGAGCTTGTGAAGCTGCTCGATTGCCTCGGCGGTGGTGGATTTAATTGGGTCCGCAACTGCGAGAATGCCCGCCGGCTTGCCGTCGATGGCGACAAACATCGCGGTCTTTCCAGCTTCCTGGAGTTTCATCGCGGAAGTTTCGAGCGACTCGATCCCATTGATATTTTCGCTGCGGAGGAAGTCCGGCTTTCCGATCATCACCACACGGCTCGCGACAGTTCCGACGACACCGCCCGCAGTCACGGAGCGAAAAGCCGCCACGGATTCCAGTGCGAGGTTTTGCTCCTTCGCACCGCGCACAATCGCGGCGGCGAGCGGATGTTCGCTGCTTTGCTCTAGCGAAGCGGCGAGGCGGAGGAACTCCTTCGCCTCGAATCCCTCGACGGGCAGGATGTCCATCAGCTTTGGCTTGCCCTCGGTAAGTGTGCCGGTTTTGTCCACGACAAGCGTGTCCACTTTTTCCAATCGCTCCAGTGCCTCGGCATTCTTCACGAGCACGCCTTCCTGCGCGCCCCGCCCGACACCGACCATGATCGACATTGGCGTGGCCAGACCCAGCGCACACGGACACGCGATGATGAGCACGGCCACAGCGTTCACGATGGCATACGCGAGCTTCGGCTCGGGCCCGAGCCACATCCAGACGGCAAACGTGAGCACTGACACTGCGAGCACGACAGGCACAAAAATGCCCGCGACCTTGTCGGCGAGTCCTTGAATCGGCGCACGACTGCGTTGGGCCTCCGCCACCATCTTCACGATCTGTCCGAGCAACGTGTCGCTCCCGACCCGCTCGGCGCGCATTACGAAACTACCGGGGCCATTCACCGTTCCGCCGGTCACTTTGTCGCCGACCGCTTTTTCCACCGGCAGCGGCTCGCCGGTGATCATGGATTCCTCGACGCTAGAATGGCCTTCGAGCACCACGCCATCCACGGGCACTTTGTCGCCGGGCACCACACGCAGTGTGTCACCGACTTTCACTTGATCGAGCGGCACGACTTGATCTCCGCCGGGCGCGACCTGCCGCGCAGTGGGCGGCGCGAGATTGAGCAACGCCTTAATTGCGCTGCCCGTTCGACTGCGGGCGCGGAGTTCCAGCACCTGCCCGAGCAGCACCAGCACGATAATGACGGCAGCAGCCTCAAAGTAGATCGCGACCTTGCCGTGATGCTGCATCGAATGCGGGAAGAGTCCCGGTGCAAGCATCGCCACTGCGCTGAAAATGAACGCTGCACCCACGCCGATGGCGATCAGCGTGAACATGTTCCAGTGCCGCGAGAGGACCGAGCGCCATCCGCGCCGGAAGAACGGCCAGCCAGCCCAGCCCACGACCGGAGCCGTGAGTGCAAACTGGATCCACCGCGACGCATGACTGTCTGCCCACGCTTGATTCGCGAGCGCCGGAACCAAGTGCGACATCGCAAGAACGAACACGGGCAGCGTCAGCGCCGCGCCGATCCAAAAGCGACGGGTCATATCGCGAAGCTCCGCATTTTCGTCGTCATCGGCACTCGCCGCCATCGGTTCGAGAGCCATGCCGCATTTCGGGCAATCGCCGGGATGATCCTGCTGCACCTCGGGGTGCATCGGGCACGTATAAATGGCCTTTCCCGCCACCCATGCGGGATTCCGCTCCAGCGCCATGCCGCATTTCGGACAATCCCCCGGCTTATCCGACTCCACTCCCGGGCACATCGGGCAAAAGTATTTCGAGGCAGCCGAAGGCTTCACCTTCGCGTCACCGTGGCCGTGGTCCTTGTGTCCACCACAACAACTGCCGCCCGTTTTCGCAGGCGCAGTTTGGGAGAGAAACGTCTTCCGGCAGTGCTCGCTGCAAAAATAGAACGTCTTCCCATCGCGCGCGGCGTGCAGCGCGGTGGCCTCATCCACGGTCATGTCGCAAATCGGGTCTTTGGTCATATCAAGTTACCTTCCAGACCCGAATGCTACTCACGGCTTCGATTTCCTCCGAGTGATCTTTTGGATGGCGAGCTTTTCTGGCCCGATCGCTTTTTCCTCGCGGTCCGCGAGGATCAGCAACTCCTTGGTCTTGGCCGGAAGTTTTTCAAACTCCTTCGAATCTCGTCCAGTATCCTTCGTCGGTTTCTGCGCTTTCTGTTTCATGGTGTTTTTGTGCAATCATTTATCGTGGCGCAGGCCGACTCTGGTCGTGTCCGGCCGCAATACGATCGGGGGAAAACAAGTCACCCTTGCAAGAAACGGCTGCCGCCCATAAAGCATGCAGCCAAAGTGGATTACATCTGTGGAAATTATTGTGCGGGGAGTTTTCGATCACGTGGGTGCCCAATAACGACGTGGCGCTGCGGGAGCGAAGTGCGCGCGCGTGGATCGCGGCGCTGGGGCGTGGCGGTTTGCAATATCCCGTTTCTCACGACGGGCCGTGTGCTGGAGGCGCGGGCGCGCGGGCTGCGCATCGCGTGGGGCGGTGCGATGATGTGGGCCATCCCCGGCGAACTTGGGGCGCTGGTGGCGGGGGCGCTGGGAACTGCTGCCGGCGCTGGCGGAAAAGCCGTCCACTTTTCTGCGCTCTCTGGATGCGCAGGTGTACGATATCGGCCGGCGTTTTTCCGAGAGCTGGGGCCACGCAGTGGTGGAGGGGATGCTTACGGACGCGGTGCCGCTCATTCCGGGAAGTACGCGGCATCATCTGCACTTGCTGGTGCCGCATGGGGTCGCGGGCTTTCACAATAAAACGCGCCGCGACTGGCGCAGACACGCGCAGCTTTTGCAAAGCGATGTGCCGCTGCGTAGCCGGATGTCCCGCGCGGCGTCGGAATACGTCCGCGAGGAACTGTGCATCGCGAAGAAGCATCGCGCGGTGTGGCAGGCGGTGCTGGGGGAATGATTTTTCCCGCGCTTGCGGTCATCGCGAGTGCCCGTTAGTTTCCGCGCCCTTTTACCAATATGAGCCAGCCGCAAAACGCTATTTCACCAAGCCGCACCGAAGATTTTCCGGAGTGGTACCAACAAGTCGTCAAAGCCGCAGATCTCGCGGAGAACTCCGATGTGCGCGGGTGCATGGTGATCAAACCGTGGGGCTACGGAATCTGGGAGGCGATGCAGCGCGGGCTCGACGGGCTCTTCAAGGCCACGGGTCACAAGAACGCGTATTTTCCGCTCTTCATTCCCCTCTCCTACATGGCGAAGGAAGCCGAGCATGTGGAGGGATTTGCCAAGGAGTGCGCGGTGGTCACGCATCACCGGTTGAAAGCGGACGGCAAGGGTGGGCTGATTCCTGATCCCGATTCGGAACTCACGGAGCCGCTGATCGTGCGTCCGACAAGCGAGACGATTATCGGCGCGACGTACGCGAAGTGGGTGCAGAGCTATCGCGACCTCCCGATTTTGATCAACCAATGGGCGAATGTCGTCCGCTGGGAATTGCGGCCGCGCTTGTTTCTGCGCACCGCGGAATTCCTCTGGCAGGAAGGCCACACGGCCCACGAGACGAGCACGGAGGCTGAGGCCGAGACGGAGCAGATGTTGCGCGTGTACGAGCAGTTTGCCCGCGATTGGCTGGCGCTGCCTGTTTTCACCGGCGAGAAGAGCGCAGGCGAGCGGTTCCCCGGCGCAGTGAATACGCTGTGCATCGAGGCGATGGTGCAGGACCGCAAGGCCATCCAGGCCGGCACGTCGCACTTCCTCGGACAGAACTTTGCAAAGGCGAGCGGCATTCAATTTGTCTCCCGGGAAAACAAGCAGGAGTTCGCATGGACGACGTCGTGGGGCGCCTCGACGCGACTCATTGGCACGGTGATCATGGCGCATGGCGACGATGACGGCGTGATTCTTCCACCCCGCGTGGCGCCATCGCAGATCGTCATCGTCCCGGTCGCTCCGAAGCCCGAGACGCGCGACGCAGTGTTCGCGGCCTGCGAGGATCTCGCGGCGAAACTTCGCGCCCGCAGCTACGGCGGCGAGGCGGTACGCGTGGAAATCGACAAACGCGACCTCGGCGGCGGACAGAAAAGCTGGGAGTGGATTAAACGCGGCGTGCCCGTCCGCGTGGAGATCGGACCGCGCGACATCGAAAAAGGCACCGTGGCCGTTGCGCGCCGCGATCGTGGACATAAAGACAAGACTTTCCCCACAGCCGCGGAGTTTGTCGCGGGAATCGATACGACGCTTCAGGAAATCCACGATGCATTGCTGGCCCGCGCCACGGCGCTTCGCGACGCGCATACGGTGAAAATCGAAACGAAGGACGACTTCATCGCTTTCTTCACGCCGAAGAACAAAGACAAAGCCGAGATCCACGGTGGCTTCGCATTTGCCCACTGGGACGGGACGCCGGAGGTGGAGACGGAGATCAAGGAGCAACTCAAAGTCACCATCCGCTGCATCCCGTCGGACTCACCTGTCGAGGACGGGCAGTGCGTGTGGAGCGGTCGCCCGAGCCGCAAGCGCGTGTTGTTCGCGAAAAGCTACTGAGCAACGGGCGTTGAAAACCGCCCCTGCCCTGCTAAGAAAGCTCCTGCTCAATGGCTATCCACGGACACATGCTCGTTCGCATTCCTGCTATCATCGTCGCCGTAACCGCCACGCTCGCCCGCGGCGAGGTGCCGGACTTTAACCGCGACATCCGGCCCATTCTTTCGAATAACTGCTTCCACTGCCACGGGCCGGACGAAAAAGAGCGGAAGGGCGGCAAGGACGGTCTGCGCCTCGATACAGCGGAAGGCGCGGCAACAGACCTCGGCGGATACACCGCGTTTGTGGCAGGCCAGCCCGAGAAGAGCGAACTCATGACCCGAATCACGACGGATGATTCGGATGATTTAATGCCTCCGCCAAAGACAGGGAAGAAACTGACCACGCGGGAAATCGGTCTGCTGCGCGATTGGATCAAAGCCGGCGGGAATTACGCAAAGCATTGGGCGTATGAGGCACCGAAGCGGAGCGTGCCGCCGGATAAAAACGTCCAGTTTGCAGCCCTCGGTTTATTACCCGGCGGGGCGGAGCTGAAAGCCGGGCATTGGGCTCTCAGCACGAATCCGATCGACGCGTTTCTCCTTCCACGCCTCGCAAAAGAGAAGCTCGTGCCACAACCTGAGGCCGACCGAGCCACTCTCGCACGGCGTGTGGCGCTGGACCTCACGGGGCTGCCGCCTTCGCCGGAGGAGGCGGACGCATTTGTGAAGGACACCGAGGCGAGTGCCTACGAACGTTTCGTGGATGCACAGCTCGGGAAGCCGGCTTATGGAGAGCATTGGGCGCGAATGTGGCTCGACCTTTCACGCTATGCCGACTCGGCAGGCTATGCCGATGATCCGTCGCGGACCATCTGGGCGTTCCGCGATTACGTGATCCGCTCGTTCAACACGAACAAGCCGTTTGATCAATTTACCGTCGAGCAAATCGCCGGAGACCTGTTGCCAAATCCAACTGACGATCAGCTCATCGCGACTGCGTTTCATCGCAATACGATGACAAACTCCGAGGGCGGCACGCAGGACGAGGAGTTCCGCAATGCCGCAATCGTGGACCGTACAAATACAACGATGGCAGTCTGGATGGGCACTTCGTTTGCCTGTGCGCAGTGCCACACACACAAATTCGACCCCATCTCGCAGCACGAGTATTTCCGGATGTTCGCGTTCTTTAATAACTCCGAGGACGCAGACCGCCGCGATGAGGAGCCGCTGCTGAAATTTCTCAGCGAATCGCAAAAGCAGCAGCGGGCGGCATGGGAATCCGAGCTCGCAGTGACCGATTCTAAATTCAAAACGCCTCCGGCTACCGTCACTGCTGCGGCAGATAAATGGGCCAGAGAATTTCCAATCAATCTCGAATGGCGCACGGCCCGGCCATCGCTCGCGAAAGCAGCATCCGGGGTCGCTCTTGCGGTGGCGGCAGACGGCGCAGTTCTGGCGGCAAAAAATGACGGGAAGACCGATACTTACACGATTGAAGTTCCGGTCTCGCAGTCACAGAAACTGAGCGCACTCCGGCTCGATGCGCTGACGCACGACTCGCTGCCAGGAAACGGTCCGGGGTTTGCAGGCGGAAACTTCGTGGTCACGCGAGTGCGTGCCGATGTGCAGCCACCGGCTGCAACGAAGGGCCCTGCCGCGCGCTACGTTCGTATCGAACTTCCGGGCAAATCAAAGATTCTGCAACTCGCGGAAGTGCAGGTCTTTTCAGGCGGAGAAAACGTGGCGCAGAAAGGCGTGGCCACGCAGAGCAGCACCTATGCAGACGCCGAAGCGAAGCGCGCGAACGACGGCAATACGGCGCCGGAATACACAAAGGGCTCGGTCTCACATACCGCTGATTCGGACAACCCTTGGTGGGAAGTGGATTTGAAAACCGTCGCGGCTCTGGATCGCATCGTAGTCTGGAATCGCGCAGAGACAGGAGAACGCATTGAGGGATTCCGTATCGTCGCGCTCGATGAAAAGCGACAGACTGTTTGGGAAAGAGGCGGCAACAAAGCCGCTGCGAGCGTCCCTTTCGACCTCACGGGCAACCGGGAAATCGTATTCAGCGACGCGGTGGCGGATTTCACGCAGGCTGATTTTGATGAAGGAGGTGTGCTGTCCGACGCCAGGCCGGAGAAAAAGAAACGTGGGACAAAGGCCGCCCAAAAGGGCTGGGCGATTGGCGGCGGTCCCGGCAAGCCGCACTCGCTGACATTGCTCGCTGCGACGCCGACCGAACTCCCCGCAGGCTCGAAGCTCGCAGTCACCATCGAGATGAAATCGGCATTCCCCACCCACAATCTCGGGCATTTCCGCATCTCGGCATCAAGCGATCCGCGCGCTGCACAGTTTGTATCCGTCCCCTCCGATGTGCTCGAAGCGCTGGCAACACCGGCCACACCAAAGTCGCGCGAGCGGCTCGTAGAATACTATGCGCGCGAAGTCTCGCCCGAGATGAAGGCCGATCGCGATAAGCTGGCCGTGCTCCGCAAACAGATCGACGAGGTAAAGCCCGACACGGTTCCGATCATGCGCGATCTGCCGGAAGGCAAACAGCGCAAGACACGCGTGCAGATTCGCGGAAATTACCTGTCGCTCGGCGACGAAGTGACTGCTGGATTGCCTGCGGTCTTTCCACCAGCGCAACCCAGTGCCCCGATGAATCGACTGACTCTCGCCCGCTGGCTCGTTGATGAAAAGAATCCGCTGACCGCCCGAGTCGTTGCGAATCGTTATTGGGAGGCAATTTTCGGGATCGGACTCGTTCGCACGAGCGAGGAATTCGGCGCACAGGGCGAGCAACCGACGAATCCGGAATTGCTCGACTGGCTCGCCACGGAATTGCTCGCTCGGAAATGGGACACCAAAGCCTTTCTGAAAGTGCTCGTGACCTCCGCAGCCTACCGCCAGTCGTCGCGCGTCACCCAGGAAGCCATTGAGCGCGACCCCGAAAACCAGTTCGTTTCCCGTGGTCCACGCACCCGCCTCACCGCCGAGATGGTCAGGGACCAGGCGCTCGGGGTGAGCGGCCTTTTGAGCGCAAAAATGTTCGGACCGAGCGTGCGCCCCACGCGCCCAAATTCCGGATTAAGCGCAGCGTTCGGCGGAGGGCTCGACTGGCAGACGAGCGCCGGCGAAGACCGCTTCCGCCGCGGCATCTATACGGAATGGCGCCGCACATCGCCGTATCCGTCGATGATGACGTTCGACGCGACCAGTCGCGAAATCTGCACCATTCGCAGAAACCGCTCGAACACGCCACTGCAGGCGCTCGTCACTTTGAACGACCCCGTCTATGTCGAAGCCGCGCAGGCCCTCGCCCGCCGCATCGTGCTTGCCGCGGCAACGCCCGCTGAGCGTGTGCGAGCCGGCTACCGCTTCGTCCTTCAGCGTGCGGCGTCGGAGCACGAAGTCGAGCGCGTGACCCGGCTTTTCAACGACGGTCGCGAATACTTCGCAAAGGATGCGAAGAAAGCCGCCGATATGGCAACCAACCCTATTGGGCCGGTGCCGAAAGATACCGATGTAACCGACCTCGCCGCGTGGACGGCTGTTGCGAATGTCCTCCTGAATCTCGACGAAACCTTGATGAAACGATGAACCTTTCCGATCTCCAACACACCACCCGTCGCCAGTTCCTTCACAGTGCGGGACAGTTCAGCCTTGGTGCCATTGCGCTCGACGCCCTGCTTGGCAATGCCGACGCCGCAACACCCAATCCAATGGCTGCGCGCAAGCCCCACTTTCCGGCAAAAGCAAAGCGCGTGGTATATCTCCATATGTCCGGTGCGCCGCCGCACCTCGACATCCTCGATTACAAGCCCGAGCTCGTAAAACGCGACGGCCAGCTCGCGCCCGATGCATTTGTGAAAGGAAAGACGTTCGCATTCACGAGCGGCACTCCGAAGCTCATGGGTACGCCGCGTACTTTTGCGCAGCATGGAAAGGGCGGTATCTGGCTGTCGGACGCAGTGCCGAACTTCCACCGCATAGCAGACGATTTGTGCGTGGTGAAGAGTATGTGGACGGATCAGTTCAATCATGCACCGGCGGAGTTGCTGCTCTATACCGGCTCCCCACGCCAGGGCCGGCCCTCGATGGGATCGTGGGTGACTTACGGGCTCGGTTCTGAGAACGAGAATCTGCCGGGCTTTGTCGTGCTGATATCGAGCGGAGTGCAGCCGAGCGGCGGCGCAAACTGCTGGAGCACCGGCTTCATTCCTTCGGTCTTTCAGGGCGTGCAATGCCGCTCAAAAGGCGACCCGGTTTTGTATGTGAGCGACCCCGCCGGCATGGATCGCGACATGCGGAGGAAAACACTCGACGCGCTCCGCGATCTTAACGAGGAGCAGTCGAAGGAACTCGGTCATCCCGAGACGGCGACCCGCATTGCACAGTACGAACTCGCGTTCCGCATGCAGACGAGCGTACCCGAAGTGATGGACATTGCACGCGAACCAAAAACGGTGCTCGAAAACTACGGTGCGCAGCCGGGTGACGCGTCTTTTGCCAATAACTGCCTCCTTGCGCGCCGCCTTCTCGAGCAAGGCGTGCGCTTCGTTCAGCTCTTTGATTGGGGCTGGGACTTTCACGGGACGAATCCCGGCGAGGACATCCGCGACGGACTCACCAATAAAATGAAGCGCACGGACAAGCCCATCGCTGCGCTTGTTGAAGATCTAAAACAGCGAGGGATGCTCGATGACACCCTCATCGTGTGGGGTGGCGAATTTGGCCGGACGCCCTTCCGTGAAGGACGGACGGCTGGCGGCGGCGTTCTGGGACGCGACCATTTCCCGGATGCATTCTCGCTGTGGATGTGCGGTGGCGGAATCAAGCCCGGCTTTAGCTATGGCGAGACGGACGAACTCGGATTCAGCGTTGTGCAGGACAAGGTCCACATCCACGACCTTCAGGCCACCATCCTGCACCTGCTCGGCTTTGATCATACCAAACTCACCTTCCGCTTTCAGGGTCGCGATTACCGGCTCACCGACGTGCACGGAAATGTCGTGAAAGGGATTCTCGCTTAGAAATCCGCGGTCGCACGGCTCTGCCTTTATCGCTGAGGAACGGACTTCATGTCGCGGATTCCTGCTCCCTGCTTCGTCGCGGGTGAATCCGACGCGAGACTGAAATCGTGGGCTAGAATATCGGTGAACTTCGGATCGGCGACCACGGAGTTGTCCGTGATCCCCGATGCCTCGGTGAACGCAACCGGCGTTTCGGCGCGCTTGCTTTTTGCCCTCCACTCGCAGCCGTAAAGATAGTTCGGCCGGCCGGGCAGTGCAAAGAGCAGGTTGTTTTCGAGCCGAAAGCTCAGCGTCTTCGGATCTTCAAAGATCGGGTCGCTTTTATCATGCCCTTTGGGATGTGGACCGAAAAACGTCGTATCCATCCAGAACGCCACATTGTAACCCTGCGAGCAGGCGATGATGTTGTTTCGGATGAGGTGGTTTTTGTTAAGAACCCTCACGTCCCCTCCCCCAATTCGCGGTGTTGTTCGATTCTGCTCGCGGAAGGTGATTCCGTCGCGATTGCCGATGAGCGTGTTGTGCTCGACAATGCAATCCTCCGACGAGGACAGCGTGATTCCGCCGCTTCCCCAGGCGCCACGCGGCTTCTCGCCGAGGTTCGCGTTGTTCACGAGTAGATTGTCGTGAGCATGAAGGCTGTAGGAAATCTCGTAAAAGATGCCGGCCTCGTCGTTGTCGGCGATGAAGCAGTTTGCGACCTCCGATTTCTCATTTCCGATGTCGTACCAGATTCCGACGCCGCGATTGTCCACAGCGCGGCAGCGGAACATTCCAAAGGACCGCGACATTGTGATTTTGAGCCCGCCGGCCTCCCATCCGGTCGAGAAGCCCTTCGTGTTGTTCCGGTAGATTCCGCAGTCTTCCATCCGTGTGTTATTGCACGCATACGCTCCAAATCCCAACTGGCCGTTGTCCTGAAAATTGCACCTGCGAACGACGAGTCCGTCGCCAGAAAAACTCGCTCCAGGTCCGCTCGCCCGCTCAAAGACGCAATCCTCGACAAGCCATCCCTTCGTCGCACCACCTCCGATGTTGAACGCGCCGCGTTGGGCGTGATTGGCCGCATGGCGGAAAGTGATACCCCGGATGCGAACATTGGAAACACCGGCAGAGGCGGCGAACCATTGCCCGCGGGCGCTTGTCTCCACGTCGGTGCGCTCCGGGTTGCCGCCATCGCGGAGCCATACTGCGAGTTTCTTTGCGTCCAGATCCACAAAAAACGAACCGGGTGCGAGGTGCTCTCTCCGCAACACCTGCCGCAACAATCGCCCCGCATGAATCACCTGCTCGGCGCGCCCCGTTAACACGTGCTCCGGGTCTCCGGGGTGCGTGAGGTCGTTCGGACCGTTGATCGGAAATCGCAAGCTCCACTCGTGGCTGTATGCGCCTTCGGAGCCATCGATTTTAGTCCAGCCATCCGAGAGCAAATCCGCTCCAGAAACCACGACATGAGCCCCCGGGAATGCGACAATAGCGATGGGGGCATCGGCTGTGCCGCCACTTTTCACCTCGATTCCTTCTCGGTAAATTCCCTTGTGGATGACTGCGGTGTCGCCGGGCTTTAGCGCATCCACCGCGTGCTGAATCGTGCGCCACGGAGCGGCATCCGTTCCTGCGGCGGTGTCGCTGCCGGCGGTCGATACGTGATAGGTCGCCGCCCGCGCCGAAGCGACCGCGAGCAGGGCTGCGGCGATAAGAAATTGGAGAGAGAAAGTCGAGTGCATCTTAGAGAGCGAAACAAAGCCCCACGCGGAGGCAATAACGAGGTTTTTCACATTTTTCCGCTGCTTGCGCCGCCCGACAACAGCAGAATCCGAGTTTGACGGAGTGGGTATGTTGGGCCGACCGTCGCTTCCTAAACCATGAGCTGGAAATGCCACGCCTGCGGAATCGAGCACGATGATATCCCCCTCTGTTTCGGGATAGAGGCTCCGTGGCGCGATTTGGTACCCGAAGGTGAGTTTGCTCAGCGAGTAGACCTCTCACCCGACGTTTGTGTCGTGGACGAGGAAATCTTTTTTGTGCGCGGTCATATTGAGCTCCCCATCTACGACTATCCCGACCCGCTCGCGTTCTCGGTTTGGTCGTCGCTGAGTGAGGCGAGCTTTGCTCACATGTGTGACCGATGGGACTCACCGGAGCGCGCTTCCGACCCTCCCTATTTCGGATGGCTCTCCAGCCCAATCGCGGTCTATCCCAGCACAATCAATTTGAAGATCTCCGTGCGTTCACGACCTCCGGGAAAAACTCCATTGTTCATTGTCGAACTCTCCGAACATCCGCTCGCGCTCGATCAACATAGCGGCATTACCATCGAGCAATGGCGCGAGTTTGCTCATCAATTGCTTCACACTTGAGCCTACATTGCGCCGCCGACTTTGCGCTCGACATGGATTACCCCGGAATTACGCCGAAGGCGTTGCATCACTCAGCCCAACGGTTGCCGTGAGGCACGAACGGCTACCTTGGGAACACGCACAATCATGATTTACCCCAACGGGGTTCCATCGACACGCGCGCCGTTGATGAAACCCCTTGCGGGGTAGCGCCGACCCGGCGTAGCTCGTTCCTCGCAACGCCGGGCTGAGTGATGAAACGCCTTCGGCGTAGGCCCGGCGCCGTTCGCTCCCCGTTGTTATATTCTCTTGATACTATCAATCACGCCCATAAGCGGTGGCGCGGCGGCTTTGCGCTCGACATGGAAAACGCGGAGGGATTCCTTCGCCATCCGAAAACCGCCACCACTATGATTGACCAAGCCAGAAAGTTGGCACTCATCCACCACATCAAGCAGCGCCAGTTGTCCAATCAAGGCGAGATTTTATTGGAGCCGGATCTGTATTTCGACGGTTATGACGAGGACCAATGCGGGATCTGCGCCAATGGCGGCTCCATTTCTACCGCTCGATTTGCCGCCCGTTTGAGAGCGATACGTCAGCGCTCTGATGTGGCAGGCATGTTCATCCGATTTTACAACTATGACGATGCGCTGGAGTCAGAGGATGCATGGATTGGGAGTGACACCGTTTATGTCGTCACCAGCGACAGTCTGGAGAGTGTCCGTGACGCGTTTTCTGATTTGGGCCCGTCTGATGTATGGGAGGAGGCTAATCTTGCCGCCTTTCCCGATGTTTCCAACATCCCCGTCGGCTTTCGTTTGATCGCCGTATGGAGGGACTGAATTGTAAGACTGATGAATTCACGACTTTCCGAACAAAAGCGTCGAGGCCTGTGCGAAGTGCTCTACCGCGCTTTTCTGGATATCCGCAGCATGTGGTCCCCGGAACGAGCCCACCAAGCGTCATGTCTTGCTGATGCCGTGCACAACCTGCCTCACCTCCTGCACGCAGACTACTTCACATGGGAGCAAGTCGAAGGGCCGTTACGCCACTACCAGCAGACATTCTATGGGTCCGACGAGACTCGTGGTTCCGACTACTTGCGCATGATTGCACAGGTCAAAAACGGCGAACCCGTTTCACCTTGATACTACTTGGCCAGATGTTTTCGTATCTCCGCTGATCGTTACGCAATGCTCGAATCCGACATCGAATCCAAACTGAGAGACCTTATCGTCGAAATCCTTGGGGCGCGTGACAGCGAGATACGTCCGGAGGCCAGCCTTTTCCATGACCTCGGTGCCGATGGGCTGGACGGCGAGGAGTTCATGGAGGCTTACGCAAAACACTTCCAAGTCGATATGTCAGACTTTGAGGTCAGTCGGCATTTTGGCCCCGAAGCCGGATTCAATCCATTTTCCTATTTTTACTGGCGCTTTTTCAAACCCGACGTCCTGCGAAAGATCCCAATTACCTTGGCCCATCTAGTCGATTGCGCGCGGACCCGCCGCTGGATCACGCCATCAGAACCAGCACGAGCCGATTTCGAGCGCTCCAACCCGTCTTGACAGGCATGGCTGCTCCGGCGGCTTTGGGCTCGACTTAACGCCCCCGCTTCGATTCAGTCGCTACCGGCCAACCGTCATAACCCGCCCACTCTCACATGAACATTCTTAGATATCTCGTGGTCGCTGCGCTTTTCGTCAGCAGTCTCGCTTTCGCTGACGACGCCGCTGACCGGGTCGCCTGCATCAAGCAACTCCGCGAACTCTCCGAACTAACCATGAAGTTTGCCTCCGCGAACAACGGACGCCTCCCAAAGTCGTTTGATGAACTGCTTGCTGCGCAACCGAAGCCCAATCCGTCGCTCCTTGTCGCACCAATCGCGATCGATAAGAGCAAGCCGAGCTACGAGTGGATGTTGCCGGACAAAAAGATTTCCGGAATCGCGAATCCAGCGAACACAGTCGCAATCCGTTCGCTCTACACAATGCCTGATGGCAGCCGACTTGTCGCTTACCTCGACGGCTCCGTCCGTTTCATCACCGAAAAACCGTAAGCTCGGAAGCGGACCGAATTGTCCGTCGGGCGCTGCAAACCGCCGATGCTCCCTGCCGGAATCCTGACGGTGGTTTGATTATTATGTTTTTGATTATCTTCTTTTCCGTTGCTGCTGTCTGCTGGCTGGGCATGAGCCTGGGGGCGCTTTATCATTTGCGGTGGGCGCAACGGTTACCATCCATTGCGGTACTCTCCACCCCGCAGAGTCCGGGTGCAATCGGCGATGTGCGGTGTTCGGTCGTCATTGCCGCGCGCGATGAAGCCGAGCGAATCGAGGCGACCGCCCGCCGGTTGCTGGAGCAGAAGGGTGTGGCGATGGAGGTTATCGTGGTGGACGATCGCTCGACGGACGGCACGGGCGAAATCCTGCGCCGGCTTGCTGCGGAGGATGGCCGTGTGAGGACGGAGCGCGTGGAGTCCCTGCCGGATGGATGGTTGGGGAAATGCTACGCATGTCATCGCGGTGCGAACATGGCGACGGGCGAGTGGATTCTTTTTACGGATGCCGATAGCTGGCTGACTCCCGATTTAATCCGTCGCGCGATAATGGTGGCGGATCGGGAGGGAGTTGAACACATCGCGCTCACGATGGGGGTTAAGCCCGCGTCGCTTCCGGCTCGCGCGTGGCATATCGGCTTCATTATGTCGCTTTCGAGCTTCTTTTCCCGCACAAATCGCGACGAACCGGAGGGGCACATCGGCATGGGCGCGTTTAACCTCGTCCGCACCACGGCGTATCGAAAATCCGGCGGCTACGAAGCGCTGCGGATGACGGTGATCGATGACATCCGGCTCGGGCTCCTGGTGCGCCGCGCCGGGGGCCGCACGCGGGGTTTTATTGGCGGCGACGACATGGATTGTGACTGGGGCGTGACGGCGCGGCGGATGATTCATCACATGGAGAAGAACTATTTTGCCGCTGCGGAATTTAGCGTCACGGGTGCGTTGTGCCTCAGTTTTGGGAACACGCTGCTGTGGCTGGCCGGCATCATCGGTCCTATGACGGGGACGCCTGCGGGAATCGCCGCCGGCCTCGGCCTCTTGTCGCTATCCCTGCCCGCGAACGTGGTGGCGCGCCGCCTCGGTTGGTCGCCGCTGAGCGCAATTGCGGTGCCCTTTTGTCTGCCGTTGATGTTCTACGCCATCCTGCGCTCGACCGTCCTTACGCTTCGGCAGGGCGGAATCCGGTGGCGCGACACCTTTTACCCGCTCGCCGCACTTCGCGACGGCCGGGTGCGGTGACTTGTGTTCCTGTCTAAGGATCGGACACGCTCCGACATCTCTGCTACCGTGACTTTTGCCAAGACCCTTTCCATTTTGCTGCTGCTCGCACTGCCTTTTGCGGCTGTTGCTGCGGAGGTCGGACCGGCCTACTCAAAGCTCCGCATCGAGTGTCGCGTTGCTTGCGGCGATAGACATACCCCGACACACATGTGTCCAAACGGTGGCAGGGTTTGTTTACGAGCCGTCCGTGCTGCTACAGATGGGGAATTTCGGCAGACGGGCTTTACCACTGAGGAGTATGTGCAAGCCTAAACAGCCTCCTCAAACTCGATGGGCGGGCGCAGCGCATGCCGTCGGGTTGGCTTTGCTCTTTGCTTTGATGTCGGGATTTCTATTTGTGCGTCCTTTTGCCGTTCGCCCCAAGGTGAATGCAGAAGGTCATACTTTATTGAAGGATGGCACGGCGTTCATGGGAGGAAGTGTCCGTGGGTCAGAATTACAGTGGGAGAAAGATTATCTTGGCGAACTCAAGGCGGAGTGGCCCGGCTATTTATGTCTATTTATGTCTGTTAGTCGGGGTCTGCTTTATTGGGCGGGCGATCTTCGTAGCGTGCCGTCCGTCGCCAAAGACAAACACCCAGCGATAGCTGACCGCCACATCCCCTCTAATAATCCCCCATTTCACGACCTCTCTGCTACCGTGACCTATACCATGCCGAAGACGCGTTCCATTCTATGGAGCCTTGCGATTGCGACGATCTTTGCCTTTTGCCTGCTGAAGTTCCGGCCGGAATCGATCCCGGAAATGAAACCGGACCTTTATCCTCCCGGCACGGCGGTGACCCTCCGGATGTGGTTTCTGCGCGAGCCATTGCAACTTGGCCCTCGTTCTTCACAATTGTTCCTCGACATGCTCGCTGCTCAGCCGGTGCATTCGAGGATTAGCGAGATGCCCGCGAAAGCGATGGGCGTGTTTACGGTCAGCGGCACAGATTACTATTGGCACGGCAACGGTGTGATTCATAGCTTTGGGCGCAATGAACGCTTATGGCACGGCGCTTACCTCCAACGTCTCATTCGTGTAGATCTCGGCAGTGAGATGAATCGCGAGTCGCTCCAGCGCTTCCTCGATAGCCTGGAGCAGGATCCCACTGTTGAGAGCACACCGCTTGATGGGCCGGGAGCATATCCGGGTGGCCGGGATGCACTGCACCCGGTCCGTATGTTTCCTCGGTGATATGGCTGATTCCCCTCTAATAATCCCCTCGTCCGTGACATGTCTGCTACCGTGACTTTTACCATGCCGAAGACCCTTTCCATTTTCCCGCTGCTCGCGCTGCCTTTTGCGGCTGTGGCTGCGGAGGTTGATTTTGCCCGCGATATTCGCCCGATTCTTTCGGAGACTTGTTTTACCTGTCATGGGCCGGACTCGGGGAAGCGCAAGGGGGAGCTGCGGCTGGATGTGAAGGAGTCGGCTTTTGGCAAGGCGGAGTCGGGGGCGAGCGCGGTGGTGCCGGGCGATTTGGCGAAGAGCGAGCTGGTGCGCCGCATTTTGACGGACGACAAAGACGATGTGATGCCGCCGCCGAAGGAGCTGAAAAGGCTGAAGCCGGAGCAGAAGGAACTTCTCAAACGCTGGGTGGCCGAGGGGGCGAAGTGGACGGGGCATTGGGCGTTTGAGCCGGTGAAGCCGGTGGCGGTGCCGCAGGTGGCGGGGGCGAAGAATGCGGTGGATGCGTTTGTGCAGACGCGGCTGGCGAAGGAGGCTCTAAAATTTGCGCCGGAGGAGGAGCCGGCGCGGTTGCTGCGGCGGGTGTCGCTGGATTTGACGGGGCTGCCGCCGTCGGTGGCGGACGTGGATGCGTTTCTCGCTGCGCCGGACCGCGAGGCGGCCTACTCGGCGGCGGTGGACAAGCTGCTGGCGTCGCCCCATTTTGGCGAGCGGCTGGCGATTCCGTGGCTGGACCTGGCGCGCTACGGGGACACGAGCGGGTATCACAATGATTCGCTGCGCGACATGTGGCTGTGGCGGGAGTGGGTGATCAAATCGTTCAATGCGGGGATGCCGTTTGACCAATTCACCATCGAACAAATCGCGGGCGACATGCTGCCGAATGCGACGATCGACCAGCAGGTGGCGTCGGGCTTTCATCGCAATGTGATGACGAGCGACGAGGGCGGGCTGATCGAATCGGAGTATCTGAATCTCTACGTCGTGGACCGCGTGGCGACGACGGGCGTGACTTGGATGGGGCTGACGATTGCTTGCGCGCAGTGTCACGACCACAAATACGATCCGACTTCGCAGAAGGATTTTTACCAGATGTATGCGTTCTTCCACAACGTGCCGGAGAACGGCAAGGACGGCGTGCGCGACCGGAATCCGAAGCCTTTTCTGCAAGTGCCCACGGCGGAGCAGTCCGCGGAGCAGAAGCGGCTCGATGGTGAAATCGCCGCTGCCGACAAGGCCGCACAGGAGATCGGGAAGTCGCTGGATGGCAAGCAGGCGGAGTGGGAGAAGGCGCGCGTGGCCAGCGGTGAGGCGGTGGAGCCCAAAGGCCCGGTGGTGAAGATTCCCTTGGATACGGATGGCAATGGCGCGAGCGACGACGGGAAAAAAGTGGAGGGCTCGGTGAAGGGCACGGGCACTTTCGTGGAGGGCTCGGTGGGGAATAGTTTCCGCGTGGAGAAGAACGGGTGGATCGAATACGGCGACAAGTTCGGCTTTGAACGCGATCAGCCGTTTTCGGTGTCGGCATGGCTGCGACTGAAGCCGGGTGGCGGCTCGCCTTTTGGCAAGATGGAGGCGGCGGGAAATGTGCGCGGCTGGGATGTGG
>JANMGP010000232.1:0-5958 GCA_031374705.1 Verrucomicrobiaceae bacterium
AGCCGACAAATCCAGCCTGCTCGGAAGCCTGCTCACCACCCAATTTCAACTCGCCGCAATGTCCCGAGTCAACCAGCCCGAACAATCACGCCGCGACTTCTTTTTAATGATCGATGAGTTCCAAAACTTCACCACCGATTCGTTCGCCAGCATTCTCTCCGAAGCACGCAAATACCGCCTCTGCCTCACGCTCAGCCACCAATACATCGAACAACTTCCCGACCCAATCCGAGCCGCAATCTTCGGCAACGTCGGTTCCCTCATCTCATTCCGAGTCGGCAACACAGACGCCCGCGAACTAGCCCGCGAATTCGGCGAATCGTTTGCTCCAGAAACATTCACCAGCCTAGACCGCTTCCGAGTCATCGCCCGCCTGAACGAAGACGGCCAAACCCGCGAGCCCTTCCAAGCGGCCACACTCGCCCCGATAGATTTCAACCCCGGTCGCCGCGAAAAACTCATCGCCCGCTCCCGCCAAAAATACGCCGCACCGAGAGCAATCGTTGAGGAGAAGATCAGCCGATGGATGAACGAGCGTGCAACCTCTCAGCTGACACGCGTTACCAAAGGACGCATACCGTTTTTGTCCGTCCGAATGTGATTCGCTCAACACGCTTCCCTTTCATCGTCTGAATTCGATAGCGTAGGATCCACTTTGCCTCATCACGTATATTCACCGGACGCATCGGAGCGCGGCTCTCGCTTTATCGCATTCATTGACGAATGCGGCGACCATTCGTGGACGCACATCAATCCTGAGTTCCCGCTATTTGTTCTCTCCACTATCGTCGTTGAGCGAGAGCACTACTGGCGCGAAATCGTGCCCGCGTTTGCCCGACTGAAACTCCGCTATTGGCCGCACGAAGGTGCGAACCTTCACACTCGGGACATCCGAAAGGCGCTCCCGGACTTCGCCTTTCTTCAAGTCCCTGCGCTTCGCACCAGCTTTCTTACGGCCATGAGCGAGCTGATGGCTCATATACAGTTCACGCTTTTCATCACTGCCATTCGCAAGCCGGAATACACTGCCGCCCACGGAGCTACCGGGAACGACCCTTGCGAGATTGCATTGGAGCACACGTTTGAGCGAGTGCTGCATTTCTTGGAAGGACATAGCGAAACCAATTTGCCCGTCGTCGCCGAAGCGCGGGGCAAGGCAGAGGATGCCGCACTTGCCGCATCATTTTATCGACTACTCCACGACGGAACACGCACCACCAGCGGTGAGCATTTTCGACAGCTCCAGTGCCCAATGACGTTTGTGCGAAAAGTGCAAAATATTGCAGGCACGCAACTCGCCGACCTCTGCGGCTACCCATCGTCGCGCTATATTTTGAAACCCATACAGCAAAACCACGCCTTCGAGATTGTGCGTCCGCACTTCTACCAACGGGACGGCGAAAGCGGATTATTGGTGCTGCCGTAGAATAAGAAATGGGCGGCCTCCGACAATTGCCGGAGTCCGCCCACCGTTCGAGAATTCCCGAACCGTAATTTATATAATACACCCGCATTCCAAATTGGCAAGCGTGCCATCGTAGAATGTGCCCTTCGCGAGCGAACGTTGAGGCGAAGATTGATTGAACGATGGCTGGCTGGAGCTCCAGCCAGCCTCGCATGAGAATAGTTAAACCGAATTCTCGCCTCCATCACCCTGCGCAAAGAATTCATCAATCTGCTCCTCGTATCGCCCTATTGCATTTTCGACGATGCCCCATTCGTCGCAGTCGAAGACCGCCTCACCTCCATCGAATGGAACATACGCATACCACGCATCTGACGCAATTGATCGGAGTTGGCGTTCCAATTCCTCGCGGCTACTGGCGGTCAGACTTTCATCGTTGAATCCGGTCAGCCGAATGACATCGCTGTCGGAATCCAAGTTCATGTTTTCGAGAGCGTCCTCAACTGCAGAACGGGCTCTTTCCTCCCACATCATTTCTCCTTCTTCTTCTTCGTTTTCATCAGCACCGCTTTCGTTTGATACTCCATCGGATTCGGACTGTGAGGCGGGCTCAACATCCGCTGGGAGTGGGCGGACAATCCGACCTGAGAAAGAGATATATTGATGAGCAACACCTTCGAGCAATGGAGCTAAGGTCGTCTCGTCTTCACTGGTAGCGATGATGACCTGCTGTTTATGGTTGACTGTGGTTCCCACACGTCGAAAGAGTTCGCGGAAGCTGACGCGGGCTGTTTCTTGCTGTTTGGGCTCGTCGAGCACGAGCAACCCCAAGTGATTGATTGGGATCTCTCTCGCCAACTCAAGCATCCCATTGACGTAAGCCCATATCGTGCGAATCATGTCGCTCGCTGAAATGTCGAACTCTAAATCGAATCCGTCATGTTCAGGACGGTAGTTTTCTTCGGATATACGGAGACTAGTCGGTTCTACGCTCGTGAGTCCAAACTGCTGCACTTCCGAAATGAAAATTTCTTGGAAACGCTGGAGTTTCTTACGGTCGCGCTCAGTCATGTCCCCCTTCGGTAATGCTGCCAACGCGTTTTGGTTCTTCTTCCATTTCAGACCAACGCTCCGGAGAGCCTCAAACTCTGTTGAAATAATTTCTTCGATGCGCCTGGCATTATTCACTTTGTCACGAAGGCGGAGACGTTGTTCGATTGCTTCGATAGAAGGTTGACTTCCTTCCGTCACCAACGTTTGCCGCAATGCGCGAATCCTCGCGCGCAACTCTGCAGTTCTTTGCCGCATCGATTCTAACCGACGCTGTTTTGCGGACAGGCTTGCCGCCGCCGCCTCTTTGATCGTTGAGAAGGTGTCGATTTGGCTGCGAATGAATTTCAGGCTTTCCTCAGCGGTCATTGGCTCTCGTCGTTCCGCTTGCGGAAGTAGCGCATCCGAAACCGCTTGGTGGCAGGTGGGGCACCGTCCGTGCGCAGTTTCAGTGTTTACAATGGAGCCCATACGTCTCAACTTTTGGATGTCTTTATTCCGACGTTCATCTTCCTCAAGAGCCGCAAGACGTTCATCAAGATTCCCGAGTTGTTGTTGTTCGTTTTCGACGTCATGAAAAAGTTCCGTCGTAGCGAAGTCCGCCTCAGTCAGTTCAGTCTCTGCGTTGTTGAGTGAGGCCTCTACTTCTTGCGCAGCACGCTCCACCCGCGGAATCTCCGTTTCCTCAAGTTGCTGAAGGGAGTCGATATCGCTTCGGAGAGCTTCGCTGAACGAACGCCAGTTGACATCCGATGAAACTAGAATGACCGGGTTTTCGTTCACGTCCCAAACAATCGGGGAACTTGCATCCAGATTCTGAACGACCGCGTTGATTGATCGCGCTACGTCCGCAATGCGCACCGCCCCACGGTTCCAGTCCGCGCGAATCGCGAAGGCTTCTTCCCGCAGTTTTTGCCGACGGAGAGCAAGTTCATACACATCTAGCGCGAGCAGAAACTCCACGGACTTCTTTGCAACGTCACGAATCCGGTAATGAAATGGCATCCTCGCCTGAATTGCCGACCAACCGCGCTTTTGCTCAATGAACATCAGAGGAAAGACGCACTCGACGTATAATGGGCATTCGGTCCCGTCTACCCGTCCAACCTTCGGAAGCACCCATCCTGCGAACTTCGCAAACCAGTGATGAAATCCGCGCTCATTGATGGCCGCTCCGCCTTCGCGCACAAAATAATCGGTCCGTAACAGCGAATCTCCGTCGCCGGTGAGGCATGCTCCATCCGCGACCGACACCAAATTCTTGTTTCGCGTGCTTTTGACAGGCCGAAACACAGTAGCAATCTGTCCATTGGCATTCTCGATCTCAAGCGCGACTCCCGACTCTATCACCGGCATCTTCTCTGAGCCAATCTCTATTGAATCAGTCATTACGTGAGGCAGAGGAACGTCATGGCTCGCACTCAACATCCCCTCCAATCCCAGCGCATAGATCATTGACTGGACGACGGTTGATTTGCCGCTGCTGTTGTCGGCGCGGATTACCACGAGGCCATCATCGAAACGGAGATCGGCACCGCAAAGCGTAGAAGCCGTTTTCACTCGCAACTGAATAGCTCGAATTCGCAAACGCATACTACAAAACAGCCCCAAGGAGCTGATTAATTTTCACTTCCGTTACCTTGCTTCCGACTTCGGACATGAACCACTTTTCGCTGGTCAGGCACGCCGAATCGTTCATCGCCTCTTCAGCGAGTAGTTGCCCTTTGGCCGTAATTTGGAAGCGATCTCCCGACACCTGCTCGACAAGCTCTTCGCCTTTCGCGAGATCCAAGGCTCGGTTCAGAGCCGGATCGAATCGAACGATAGCTCGGTCCGGTCGTACGCGACCTTCAAGAACGTCGAGCAGTGTTTGACGACTTGCGGGATGCCGAATCGCCCAATTGAGAACATGGAGCTTCTTGAGAGACGATTTCCCTTGCCGGCAACAACGATGCAGGAAGAGAACAAGGATCGTCATTCGCCAAACCGGACGGAGATCCGGTGGAATTGCAATTGGACGTGCACTGAATCGGAACGACGCGCCCGTGAGTTCTTCAAGAAGTTTCATGTGGAATCAGTCGGCAAAATCTAGCGGACAGCGCAGAAGCCAGTCTGCTGCAGCTTCGTGTGCAAGGATTTCTGCGGTGGTTGTATTAACGCCTGCAACTTCGTTGGCCAGACGCGTTCGATAGTCTCCGAGTGTCTCCGTAAGACGCTGTTCTGGCAATGCAGAACTCAGGAGTGACTCTGTTTCTAGAGCACGTTCCTTCGCGTCTTTGCATCGAAGCACATTCTCGGCGACCAACGGGAAATTGGCGTGGAGATACTGGATCGCATTCTGCCCCTCCATGAAATGCTTCACCATTTGGGCTTTTAACCGTTCCATTTTTTCAGGGGGCTTTTTCAGTTTCGCAAGTTTTTGCTCCAGCGTGTCCACTAACGATGTATGGGCCGCACTCCATATGCTGACATCGGACGAGGGAACTGCTGGAACCGTCAGGGAGATTTTTGCCAACGCTCCGTTCACGAGCGCCTCTTTCTGCGCACCGAACATCGAATCATCTTGGACAGAAATCCGGAAGTTATCCGTGACAATCGGGAGGCGCTTCGTTCTCACTTCCTCCGCTTTCGTTTCGGCGTGGACAAGGATGCGTTTGCTGTCGTATCGCGGGACCATCAAAACCCAAGTGTGAATTCGGACTTGCCCCAGAATTCCTGAAAGTTTGCTGTGGTTGTCGCAGAGCTTCTTGATGTCGCGCGTGATCTTGTCTCGTTGTTTGTCTGTCAAGGTTTCGACACTCAGAGGCTCCTCCGCTGCGTAGCATTGGAATGCAACACCGTCGGAGCTGAATCCTTCAAGACCATAGTCTCCACCCGCGCGGTCAGGAATTGGTTGATACGCTCCGGGCGGAAAGCGTAAACCGAGCAGCGAATTGATATGTCGCTGCCAGTCGTCTCCATCCCATTTCACGTAACACTCGTTCATGATGTTCACTTCGTGTAGCTGTTTAGACGCAGAGAGCGAACTTTTTTCTAGAGCCTGTCATGCACTTATAGCCCGCGCGCAAATTCTAGAAATTATAACTGTACTTTTTCGTACCCCTCGTGTGGAAAGCTTGGGATGCCAACACGAAAGCCATATCCCAGCGATGTCTGCGATGAAGAATGGGCGTTCTGCGCTCCCTACCTGAGCCTCATGAAGGAGGATGCTCCGCAGCGCGCCCATAGTCTGCGGGAGGTCTTCAACGGCTTACGCTACTGGGTGCGCGCCGGTTGCCCGTGGCGCCTCCTGCCAAACGATTTGCCGCCGTGGTTTTCCATTCATCAACAAGCCATGCGCTGGTTCAACGCCGGTTGTTTCCAAGCCATGGCGCATGACTTGCGTGCCGTCCTGCGCTTGGTCTTGGGGAAGACCGCAGAACCCTCGGCCGCCATTTACGACAGCCGCACGCTTCAGTCTACGCCCGAAAGCGGAGCCCGCGGCGCTTACGATGGGTACAAGC
>JANMGP010000287.1:0-22115 GCA_031374705.1 Verrucomicrobiaceae bacterium
CGAGCTAGAACTCCGACACTCAAATGTTCGGCGATCTGGCCTCCGGTGTTCATTGTCATTTTTGTGCGTGCCATATTGCGCAGCACTCTAAATGCCGCGAACAGGGAAAACAAGCTCTAAGTGAACAGTATTGGGGCTAACCATTTGCGACACGCAAAGCCGCCAGTGATGGGAGCAGTTCCGCTGAAGCACCGAGCGCCGCCTCAACTTACGCGAACATCCGCCAGACGACCATTCCTGCGAGCAGCAATGACATGCATCCCGCCCCGGCGGGCTTTGCGGTGAAGCGCTCGGGCGATGATGCCCGGAGGCCGGCCTCCAGCTTTTCCACGGCGTCCTTGGCTTCGGCGAGGCCGACACCGGTCTGCTCTCTGTAGAGCTTTATTGCGAGAATCTTCTGGCCGGTGAAAAGGGCTTCCTTGACTTGGTTGGCGTCATCTTCGGGATTGGGAGTGTTCATGTCCGTCCGTATGAGCGTGGCAGACCCAGATTGCAAACCTTGCATGGCAAATTGCTCCTTCTTTCGCGCTCAAATCCGCCGCCGCCGGTTTCCCGTGATGAAAATGAGCGATCTCTCGTGGCCGGGCGCGAACCGCTCATTCCCGTAGTGCAGTCCACCAGCCCCGTTGTGCAGCACGACAGCCCAGTTGTGCAGCACGACGGCCCGGCTGTGCAGCCCGACGGCCCGGCTGTGCAGCCCGACAGCCCGGTTGTGCAGCCAGACAGCTCGATTGTGCAGCCAGACAGCTCGGTTGTGCAGCTCGATATCCGAATAATTCGTCCGATAAGATGGGTTGTGCAGCACGACAGATTGGGAACGCAGGCAGCCGGAAACGGCAAGCGACACAACAAATAGACAAAGCAGCATCCAATAGCCCTATATATTGTGGTCGCACCCCGAAAACAGCCCGCCCTCCCCACCCGAAGACGCGCAAAGTAGTCAGCGACTTCAGTCGGCGCGGCCCGACTGGACGTGAAAGCACCAAGCCTCGGAGCAGCGTCTTTCTGCAAAGCGTTCCCGTCTTCTCTTTACGACGGTCTGGCCGACTGAAGTCGTGGACTACATTCGCAAGCGCCCCACCTCAGCTCCCCGACGAGGCAGGCAAACCATAGCTGAAAAACTGAAAACGCCCCTTGCGCGATACGGCAGTCCCGTATATCAGACCGATGCACCCTGCTGGTCCGAAGCCTGACGTTATGCGTCGGGTCCATTTGTAGGATCGGTCGGGTGTTTCTTTTTGCCCGGTTTCGCTTGGGTAGGGTCAAACTTTGACTCACTCGGCTCAAATTTCCAGTGCCGATACGGCATCTCCCATCGGTCCACTGGCCAGTTCACGCACCCTGTGCTTATGCCCACGTTGAAGTTTGGCTTTAGCGTGCAAATTTCCCGCAGGATGTACTTGTAGAGGCTCTCTTTCGCGACCGTGCGCTTTCCCCGCTTGCCAGTTTCGGGATTCTTCTCAAGGTGCTTGTCGTTCAGTCGAAACGACATCGCTCCGAGGACAACATCCAGACATTGCAGCAACGCATGGTCGTGCGAACGCACTTCGGTAACGTGGCGCGGATCGACTCTCAGACCCGCTTTTTTGAGTTCCGGTCGCTGCTCCAGTTCTACGATGAATTTCTTAAACCGCGCCACCTTCTCGGCTTTGTCCGGGAACTGATCGAACCACGCGTGGAGATGAAATTGTCCTGCACCCGTCGGGCGGTGGATGAAGCCGAACGCGTGTTTGATGAACTGGTAATACAGGATGAAGTAGGACTCCTCCTGCTTCTCCGGAGTGAGGCCTGTTGGCACCTGCGAGTTTGCCCGAAACATGATGCGGACTTTCGCATCTCCCGCGCGGAGAATGTCGAAAAACCTCGTCATCAGTGCTGCGTATTTTTCCAAATATCGCTCTGTGACTTTCTGCCACTTCACCTCGCCGTAGAAATTCAACTCCGTCTTTTTTGCCTGAAGCTCGGTTTCGATCCGGAGTAGTTGCGAGGAACCCACGAGCACGCCACCGTAAAAATCCGAATAATAGCTGCTCCGTCCGTCGGACTCGTCGCAGAGAAGATGGTATGCAGTTTCGTGGTTCATGATACGCGGAGATTACCGTTTTGTGGATTGCGCGCCAACGGCGCTGGCACCACTGGCAAAGTCATTAAGTGGTTGGGAGTTTGGCCGCCGTCGCAAAGCCTGCCCGCAATCGATAGAATGGACCAGGAGAATGGGAGCAGATTGTTCGACCTGTGAATGATCGCGGAACGCATTAGTCTTTGGGGGCGGGCCATTGGACTTCGTCATTATTGAAGAGCATCCAAAACGCTTCCGAAACCGACGATTCCAACTTGCCAATGGGCGTTGCAGATGCTGCCGCATCCATCCACTCCTTCTTCGTCAGAAGTTCCCCGATATCAGGGGCTCTCCAGCCGATTGCCGTAACGATTCGTCCGTCAAACTTGCTCGGTGAGGAACAAGCGTACAAAAGCTTCCACACATTCTTGGGTTCGCGGATTTCCTTCCGAAGCCACGCCCGAACTGACGCCAGTCCGTCAATATCTCGCCAGCGCCAGAGCAGGATCATCAAATCACGAATGTCGATCGAAACGGCTGCTGAATAGTTTCTCGAAAAATGCGCTGACAGCAGATCGCAAAGCTCGGGAAGCTTTCCCTCTGGAAGCATTCTAAAGCCCGCCCACAGGTCATTCTTACGCATAGCCGCTCCAAATTCAGCGAGAAGACGCACATTTTTCGTGGAATCAATCACGCGGACAATCGCTTCCCACCGTTCCGTTGCGTCATTGAGACCGAAAAGGCATTTTGAAAAAAGGTTCGGGATCGACTGCCAATTGTATTGCTCGTCCTGAACGCGTGCGACTTGCTCGGCAAACTCAGTAAGGCAAACAAGCATCGGACACCCATGCTTTATGAGTTCTGGTGCTCTGTCCATCAGGTGCTCAATCAGGAGTTCGTGCCGCCGTCCTTCCAATTCCTCGCAAAGTGCTTGCAAAAATTCTTTGGGCTTCCCGGCGAGGCGAACGATCTTTTCGACAGTTGCCTGACTAATTCTTCGGAAGGGAATGGCCCTGTGAAAATAGATGTCGAACATCGAGGGATGGCCGATGTGTAACGCTCGAATCGCAGCGGTTTGCCCGGTCGTCGTGCGAAATGCGGGGCATCTCGGAAACAACCAAGGCAAAAGAACCTCGATGTGGCGCCGCTTTTCCTGCGGAACAGGCAAAAGAATTTCATCGCGGTATTCGCGGTATAAATCTGTTTGCACGCCGTCATTCTTTCGTTTTTCGGCAAGCCCCCGTTGAGTCGATCCGATCAAAATTTCGTTTGCCGCAGGAGACTCTAAAACCCCGTTCTTAAGGTGATCGAACAGGGAGTTTGTCTCGCCGACTAGAATCCATCGAAATCGCGGGAGATGCTCGTAAAACCCCGCTTCTGAGAGACGCAGGTGCTCGATTACGAGCAAGTCGATGGGATTGACTTCGCAGTGCCGCTTTGTGCTCAAGGCGGCAAGACTCACGCTGAAAGAATTCACCAAACGCCGGAGATCTCGAATGTGTCGCAACCCTTCGACAACGTAATAGTCGATCAGGAGATTCCATCGCTCTTCACTCCACAGTGGCTCCCTTTTGGCAGACACGGGAAGAAGCGATAGGACTTCACGCTTCAAAAGCCTGCGGATGATGTCTCGGTCAGGGATACCAATCGTAAGCGCAACTTGAACAATCTTTTCCAAGTATTCTGCCCCGCATTGATTGGTGATCCGGTCAAGAGCTGAGCAGACGTATGGACGATCGAACAAGAGGAGAAACGCGAAGTTTGGGAAATCGCAGTTCGCTTTGATGAGCCGGAAGAGCAAACAGATTTCGTCCGACGAAAGTCGGTCAATATCGTCAATCATGACGATGAAAGGGCGATCGAGATTGGAGAGGCTCATGCCAATTTCTTTCTTTTGATCCGACAGTGAGCGTTCGTCTATACCCGCTTCGATCTCTGCGGCTCCGGAGGTTGCTTCCTCTCCGGCTTCCTCCATCTTTTCACTTCCTCGGTCGATTACCTCCGCCGCTATGAGTGAAGCAGGCTCTACGAATCCAAATAGCCTCAGCAATGAGGAGAGCTTCTTTCCACCCCATGCGACCCGACTAAGACCGCGTCCCCATTTTCGTAGTCTCTCTGCACTTTCTTTGGCCTTGGTGTCAGTCGCTATATTCGGAATCTGATCCGCTATCGCATTGAAAAACTCCTCGGTCAGAGCTCGGCTCGCTGATATTTCCCACGGGTTAAAATCCACAATAATCGCTCCATCGGGATCGGCTCGAAGCGACTCAATGACCATGTTTTTCACCGAGGATTTTCCACTACCCCATGGGCCATTCAGCGCGAGCACCAAACTCTCATCGCCCTTCCAGTTGGTAAGCGATTTGGCGATGTTTCTCGCGAGGATTTTTCGACCGAGCAAATCGTCACGGGTATACTTGATTGGTTTGTCCGAGTGCAGGTGCATGGCAATTGGAGGTGGGCCTCAGTAGGAACCTCAAGCTGTCGTCTAGCAGCCTGTCGGACTTCCAAAACACGACGCTCTAAAATGCCCGTATTCGCGTTTTTATTTTTCCCGAGAGTGTTTCGATTGGCGAAAACACCCGATTTTTGCCCGAAAATACCGAAGTCCGACAGGCTGCTAGCGGCCCTGAAGGATTCTGCAAAGCGCTGAAAAAAGTTTTGCAAAACTTTGGCGAGGCTGCTCTCCATTCGGCCCAATCCCTCAGGGCGGAGACATGCCCCGGCGGAGTTCGTTCAATTCAACTCATAACCTACCTCTTACTATGACAAGGAAGCAGCAACTCGAAGCACAAATGTTTGTCCGCGCTCGCGCCTGGGCAGTATCCCGTTCGGCGGATTTCATCCACACTCCACCACGACTGGTGGATTCCAAATACAGCGGCGCGATGAGCAAGATCGGCAGCGTCATCACATCGCTCGGCGGGACGGCGGCGATTCAGGCAGGCGGGGATTTTGGCGAGGAGACGGGCTCTCAACGCGTCCTGCGCTCGGAGGTGCTCGATGCGCTGCGCAATGTGAACCGGACAATGGCCGCTGTGGCTGAAGATCAGGAGACGCCGGAGATCATGGACCGCTTCCGCATGCCGCACGGAAACAACGATGGAGAATTGGCGGCGAAGCTGCGCGCGTTTGCCACGGCTATCGATGAGCTTTCGCTCGCAGATGAACTGGCCGGCCATGCCAACACGGAGACGGCGGCGAGCCTGCGCGCCATGGCGGATAACTTTGAGAACAGCGAAGGCGAGCAAGGGGATGCGCTCTCGGACCGCGCCGGTGCCACGGCGCAAATCCCCGTGCATCTGCGCTCTGGTCGCGGAGTGGTGAAGACGCTTAACGCGATTTTCTCAAACGTGTACAAGGGCAACATGGAAGTGCTCACGGGCTGGAAGACGGCGAGTCGCGTGCAGAAATCCGGCGGCGGCGGCGAAGCACCCGCACCCGCACCGACGCCGCCAGCGTAACGATAGGTCGGGGATAGCTCTCCAGAAAACTATTCAAAATACCGTAAGTCTTCCTTGCGGCGGCGAAACGAAGAAGCTTGATTGCGCCGTGGATAGTCCGTCGGCGGACCGCTTGATGGCCCGCCTTCCAGCCCGAACCCAGCAAACAAACACACCGCAAATGAAAACATCGCGTCTCGTCCTCCGTCCTTCATCAAAGCACACCATCAGGCGACCTTCTGTGCTCGACCGCAGCTTTACCCGCATCTTCGCCGCCGCACTCGCTTGTGTCTCGGCACACGCCGCCAGCCTGACATGGGATATCACACCGGGCGTCGTCGGCGTAGGCGACAGCGTGGTTACAGGCGGCTTGGGGACGTGGAATCTCGCGAATGGGAACTGGACGGCCGATGCCGGTGCGACCAACGTAGCGTGGTTGAACGGCGCGACGCCCGATGATGCGATTTTTTCCGGAGTGGTCGGTGCGGTCACATTGGGCGAACCCGTCACGGTCGGAAATATTACTTTCCTCAGCGGCTACAACATTACGGGAAGCACGCTCACACTCGGCTCGGCAACACCGACAATTACCGGGACCGGGGTTCTCGGCATCGTCACATCCAGCATCGCGGGCTCGAATGGACTCACCCTGCAAGCCACCGGAACTGCCGGGGTTTATCTCGACGGCAACAACACTTATTCCGGCGTGACCACCGTGAACTCGGGCTTCCTCGTGGCGCGGAATGCGGGTTCGCTCGGTTCGGCATTGGACGGCACAGTGATCGCGAGCGGTGCGACATTGCAGGTCGAAGCCATCGGACTCGCAGATGTGAACATCACGAATGAAGCGTTGACGATTTCCGGCACGGGTATGCTCGGAAATCGGGGCGCTCTTGCGAGCTGGGCTGGCAACAACACGTGGGGCGGCCCGGTGGCAATGGCGGCAAACAGCAGCATTTTAATCCAGGCGGGAACGCTCGCAGTGAATGGAGTGTTGAGCGGCACGGGCTTCAATCTTTCCAAGACCGGTGCCGGCCAGCTCACGCTCGGCGGTTCGGCTTCGAACACTTTCACGGGCACGACCACGATTGATCTCGGGACGCTGGCGCTCGGAAAGACGGGCGGCGCGAAGGCGATCATCGGTCCGGTGACGATGGGTGGAGTCAACACCAACCAGCCGAACTTACGGATGCTGGCGAATAATCAATTCGACCCGAGCGTGGTGATGACGTTTGTGAACGCGTCGGGCAACTGGGCACGCTTCGATTTGCAAGGCACATCGCAAACGCTGGCGGGCATCCAATGCGCGACTGGCGGAGGCATTGTCCAGAATGAGCGCATCAGCGGCGGCGGCACCTCGGCGGCAGGAACTCTCACGATCAATAATAGTGCCGATTACTCCTTCACCGGCTACATGCGCGATCGGGATGGCGGGGCGGGGACTTACTTCCTGAATATCGTGAAGACGGGTGCCGGGAAGCAGACGATCGCCGGAGCAAACGTGACGTACACGGGCACGACCACGGTGAACAATGGCACGCTGGAACTGAGCCAGACCACGGCCTACAATTCCTCGACCACTGTCAACACAGGCGGCACATTTAGAAACATAGGCGCAGCGAGCGCGAACTATAACGCGGCCACGCTCACGCTGAACGGGGGTGCCTACACGCACGCCACTACCGCTGCAAACGCCTGGCGCGTCTGGAACCCGAATACCGGCCCGCTGACCATCGGTGCTGCGGGCGGGACAATCAATGTCGAGAACACGAATACGACGAACAATAACGTGTATTTCGACGGCGGAATCGCGGGTGCGGGTACATTGACACTGAATACGAACGGCCTGCTCAACAACGGGATCGTTTTCCGGACTCAAGTGGGCAGCTACTCGGGCGATGTTCAGGTCAATACCGGGAACCTGTTCGTCAATGCCACGGCCGGATTAGTGCTTCAAAACAGTAACGTAACTCTGGCTGCAGGCGGGGCTCTGCGCCTCGACGCGAACTGGGCCAGCTCCGCGGCAAACGCGAGCGTGAAGTCCGTCAATGGTGCCGGGACGATCACGCTCGGTGCGCAAACGCTGACAGTGGGCACGAACAACGGCAGCGGCGCATTCGCCGGGGTCATCGGCGGCACGGGTGGGCTTGTCAAAACCGGCACCGGTTCGCAGACGCTCTCCGGCGCGAATACTTTTTCCGGTCCGACTTCGGTCAATAACGGAACGCTCGTTTTGGATTACAGCACGCAGGACAACAGCAAGCTTTCCAACACGGCCGCGCTCACGCTCAGCGGCGCAACGCTCGCGCTAAACGGCGGCACGCACCCGGAAGTCGTGCTTTCCACTGCGCTGACGGCGGGCACCGCGTCAACGATCACTCGCACGGGCAACAGTGTCCTCCAGATGAACACCATCACGCGCAATCCCGGCGCATCGCTCAACTTCAGTGCTCCCGGAATCGCCACGACGGATAACGCGAACGACGCATCCGGCATCCTCGGAACGTGGGCGACCGTGGGCGGCGACTGGGCGATGAACTCGACCGGCGGAGCCGACGGCGCGATCACGGCATACTCTGCTTACACGGATGCGAACCGCCTCGGCGGATCCATCGCAAACGCAGCAACGGCGAACGTCCGAATCATCGAAGCCGGAGCGTCCGGTAATGTGACGCTGGCAGCCGGCGGCACGACAACCATCAACAGCTTGGTGCAGAGCGCGGCGGGCGGCGCAGCGACGGTGGATATCGGCGCTGGCAACACGCTGCGCCTCGGAGCGGCTGGCGGCGTTCTGCTGCCATCAGGAAATCCCGCGCTCGGGTTGAGCAACGGCACGCTCACTGCCGGCGGGGCCGACAACACGGCCGGCAATCTTGATGTGAACAATCTCAGCGCAACGACAGGCATCACGATTGATTCCATCATCGCGAACAACGGCACCGGAGTCGTGTCCCTCACCAAGCTCGGAGCCGGAGCGGTGACCGTCACGGGAGCCAACAGCCACACGGGTGGCACCAATATTATCGGAGGAGCGCTCGCCTTTAATAGCGGCTCGCTTGGCACCACCGGGACCATCACTATGGGTGCCGGCACGTTGCGCTGGAACGGAAGCAACACGGAAGATGTATCCGCCCGCACAACCCTCGTAAACGGCCTGACCGCTACTTTTGACACGAATGGAAACAACGTCACGTTTGCCAGCGCGATCGGCGGCGCAACGTCCGCCGGTGTGACCAAGGCAGGCAACGGAACGCTCACGCTCTCCGCCGCGAACACGCACACCGGGGTGACCACCGTCCAAGGCGGGGCGCTGGCGCTAAACAATGTCGGTTCTCTGCAAAGCAGCACGCTCGACACAGGCACGGCAGGACCGCAGAGCGTGAACTTCGCCATCGCGGGCAACAACACGTACAACATCGGCGGGCTGCAAGGCGCGGACGCTCTCGAAATCGGCGGCAATACCGTCAGCATCGGCGGCAATAATTCGAACACGAATTTCTCAGGAGTGGTGAACGGCACCGGCGGTGCGCTGACCAAAGTCGGCACCGGCGTCCTGACGCTGTCGGGTGCTTCCTCGAACACCTTCACCGGAGCCACCACCTTTGCCGCGAACGGCCAGTTGATCCTCTCAAAAACGGGCGGCGCAGTGGCAATCCCCGGCGACTTCACCATGGCCGCGCCCGGAATACGCGGCATTGTTTCCGCCACTCAAGATAACCAGTTTGCCCCGGGCAGCGTGCTGCGGTTCACCAGTGCCGGCGACACCCGCCTCGAACTGAAGGGAACCACGCAGACCTTCGGTGGCATTGATAATTCCACCGCTCCGGCCCACACGTACCACGCGATTCAGCACTCCGAATTCGGCAGCGTGGCTCCGGTGGACACTACTTCACAACTCGTCCTCGATGTGGCCGGTGCCAACGCATTCAATTTCAGTGCCACTGCAGCGAATGGCTCAATCCGCGACTACTACGGCGGCACGATGAGTCTCGTGAAAAACGGCACGGGCTCACAGAAACTCACCGGCGCAGGCTTCAATTACTCAGGCCCCACCGCTGTGAACGCCGGCACGTTCGAACTGGCTGACGCAACCGGCTACAATTCGAATACCACCGTGGCCACGAACGCCAATTTGATTTTGTCTAACACGGCAAACATGGGAATGGGCACCGGTGCGGCATTCACGCTGAACAACGGTGCGACACTCACCCACAACGGCGTGACCGCCAATTCGGCCTACATCACTCTGGCCGGACCATTCACCGTCGCTGGCGCGACGACCATCAACGAAAACTCCGCGACGAATGTCACCGCGATCAACAAGAACCTCTTCCTCGACGGCGGGCTGCATGGCTCCGGAACTCTGACGATCAATGCGCTCAATCCCGGCAATGCGGTGGAACTTCGCAACAACAACTCCACCTTTGCCGGAACGATCATCGTGAACGGCATCCCCAGCGCGACCGTAAACGCCGGAAGCGGCATGTCCGTCGGCGGCACCACCACGGCGCTGCAAAATGCAGATATCACCCTCAATGGAACGATGGAATTACTCAACCAAGGACTCGGCTGGGCGGGCACTGCACCGGGTGATTTCGCGATGGGTGCGCTAAACGGAACCGGCGTCATGGTGGCGAACTTCACAAGCGGCGGCGAGACGCGGGTAAAAATGGGCTCCACCAATAACAACGGAACCTTCTCCGGCGCGATCGTAGATGGAACCGGCAACCGGGTCGTTCTGACGAAAGTCGGAACCGGCACACAAATCCTCGCCGGAAACAACGCCTATACCGGCACCACGGTAATCAGCGGCGGCACGCTGCAATTTGGCACCGGCGGCACTGAAGGCGCGATTGGCACCGGCGCGATTGTCAATAACGGAGCTCTCGTCATCAACCGCTCGAACGATCTTTCCATCAACACAGTCATCAGCGGCACAGGCAGCGTGACGAAAAGCGGCGCAGGCACACTCACTCTTACAAGCAATAGCACCTACTCGGGCGCTACGACGATTAACGGCGGGACGATCAAATTGGGAGCATCCGCGACGCTCCCCGTTTCCAGCGCGATCTGGCTCGATGCGACGGACAGCGGCACCATCCAGACGAATCTCGACGGCGTCACTGCATGGTTAAACAAAGGCACGCTCGGTGCGGCTGGCGATGCCGTCGCCGCGATCGGTCAGGAACCGAGCATCGTCGGCTCGGAACCCGCGATGAACAACAAGCCCGTCGTCCGCTTCGACGCCGCGCCCGGAGGCGGGGCACCCTTCGACCGGCTGGTGAACACGCAGAATTTTACGGCAGGAAACGTCACCGTGATGTATGCGGGTCGTTTGACCGGCGGTGCCAATTTCCGGCTCGTTTCCGCGAACGGCAACAACTGGCTGCTAGGGACTTGGGGAGGCAACGGCGAGTCCGCCTACTTCAACAACGGCTTCCTCTACAACACAGTCGTCCCGGACACCGCATCCCGGATTTTCACGGGAACCATCGCGACCGGTGGTGCGGCGAACTTTTACGTGAATAGCGTCCTCCGCGGCAGCGGCGTTGGCGCGCAGGGGCCAAACGGGTTGTCACTCGGTGGCGGCTACAGCGACGGCATCAACCCTCCGAACAGCGAGTTTTCCGACGGCGACATCGGCGAAATGCTCGTCTTCACCAGCGTGCTCACGACGGAGGAACGAGGGGCCGTCGAAGGCTACCTGAACCGCAAATGGCGCGGTGGAAACACGAACATCCTGCCGGCCACCACCGCCGTATCGCTGACATCGTCCGGCTCGACCCTCGACCTCAGCGGCGTCAACCAAACCGTCGCCTCACTTTCCGGTGTCGCCGGAACGAATGTCTTACTCGGAGGGGGGAAACTCACCGTTGGCAATGCGACGAACACCGTCTTCGCCGGCGCAATCAGCGGCGGAGGCTTCACGAAAGTCGGCACCGGCACTCTGGAACTCAGCGGCGTAAACACTCCGTCCGGAGATCCCGTCACCGTCCAGGCCGGCACACTGCTGGTCACCGGCAGCCTCAGCGGCAGCAATGTCGAAGTCCAAAACGGCGGCACGATTGGCGGAAGTGGAACCATCGGCAGCGACGTTTACGTCCTCGCCGGCGGAAAGATCTCGCCCGGAACCAGCCCCGGCACGCTCACTGTCACCGGAACACAGCTCGACTTTAGCGATGGCGTCACGGCACCAAACACGCAAAGCCTCATCTTCGAGCTCGGAACGGCCAGCGACCGCGTGAACCTCACCGCAGGACAATTCAACATCGGCACCGGTGTCCTTGAGTTCGACGACTTCGCATTTACCGCCGGCTCAGGCTTCGGTCCGGGCACATACACCCTCTTCGACAGCACGCAGGATGTCTTCGGCGGGCTCGGCGCTGCGGTAACGGGCACGATTGGCGGACTGGATGCCACACTCAGCCTTGCTGATACCAACAACGACGTCTTACTCACCGTAGTCCCCGAGCCCGGCAGCGCCACACTTCTTCTCGGCGGCCTCGCCCTCGTCGCGGCCCGCCGCCGCAGGAAATAGGACACGCTTCCCCGGTGCGGATGTCTTCACTTTTGAAAATCGAAGCGCGCACTTAAGAACCGCGCCGCATCCGGATTCTAAATCTCTGCAATGAACAAACCATCGATCGTCCTCGCCGCCCTCGCCGCCCTTGTCTCTACCTCGCTCGGAGGGGAGGTTCGCCTTTGGTTCGGCACTTATACCAGCGCGACAAACGGCAGCAAAGGCATCTACACGAGCACGCTGGACACAGACACCGGCAAGCTCGCCGCTCCCGTCGTCGCCGGAGAAGCAAAAAGCCCGAGCTTTCTCGCTCTTTCGCCAAACGGGAAGAATCTTTACGCAGCGCTGGAGGACGGCGGCGGCTCGGTGGGCGCGTTCTCGGTGGCGGCGAATGGGACCCTGACCGCGCTGGGCACGGAGTCCGCAGGCGGCGGCGGGACGTGCCATGTGTGGGTCGATGCCACGGGACGTTCGGTGCTCGCTGCAAACTACGGTGGCGGAAGCGTGGCGTCGTTTTTGACAAAGGCGGACGGTTCGCTCGAAAAGCGGGCATCATTCATTCAACACACAGGCTCCGGCCCGGACAAAGGACGGCAGGAAAAGCCGCACGCACACTCGATTTACACGAACGCTGCGAACACCCTCGCATACGCGTGCGACCTCGGGACAGACGATGTTTTCATCTACAAACTCGACGCCGCAACAGCCACTTTGAAACCGAACACTCCCGCATCCGGTCGCGCCCCCGCCGGGAGTGGGCCCCGGCATTTCGCACTGCATCCGGGCGGAAAATTCGCCTACACGAATAATGAGATGGGGCTCTCGGTGACTGCATTTTCCGTCAGTGCAGACGACGGAGGCCTCAAGGAAATGCAGACGATTCCGACGCTGCCCGAGGGAACGAATCCAAAAGGGTTTTCGACCGCCGAGATGTTTTGCCGTCCGGACGGGAAGTTTCTTTACGTCTCCAATCGGACCCACGACAGCATCACAGCGTATGCGATCGGTTCGGATGGAAAACTGACATTGGTGCAAAACGAAACCACGCGTCCCGCATTAGTCCCGCGGGGCTTCGGAATCAGCCCCGATGGTCGCTGGCTCGTCGCCGCCGGCCAGCAATCCGGCAAAGTCGTGATCTTCAAAATCGACACCGCCACCGGAAAACTCTCGCCCACCGGTCAGACCGTCGATGTGCCCGCGGCGGTGTGCGTGATTTTTGGCAAGTAGAGCGAACGCTCTTACTTGGCCACTTGCTCGCCGTTGGAATGTCGGGCTGCGTAGTTGTTTGCGGGACGATGGAACAATCCCGTGCTTGCACCGCGGGTGGTTTCTTGCGAAGGGAGGCGCGCAATTTATGAAACACATCGCACTTCTCTCCATCGCCGCCATCTCCGCCTACGCAGAACCCGTCAAGGTCCTGCTCGTGGACGGACAGAACAATCACAACTGGGTCCAGACTTCACCTGAACTCAAGGCGATTTTGGAGGAGGGCGGCCTTTGCAAAGTGGACGTTTCGACTTCGCCGGACAACAAGGCCCCGGAAGACAAGTGGGCGGCGTGGCGTCCGAAATTTTCGGACTACCAGGTGATCGTGAGCAACTATAATGGCAAGCTCTGGCCGGACGAGGTGCGCGATGCATTCGAGAAATACGTGAGCGAAGGCGGCGGGTTTGTTTCCGTGCACGCGGCAAACAATTCGTTCCCGGAATGGCTGGCCTACAATCAAATGATCGGCCTCGGCGGTTGGGGCGGACGCAACGAAAAAAGCGGGCCTTACATGCGGCTCCGCGATGGCAAGTGGACGATGGATACCAAGCCGGGCAATGGCGGCAGCCACGGCGCGAAGCACGAATATGTGATGACGGCGCAGGCTCCGACACATCCAATCATGGCGGGACTTCCGGCGAAGTGGTTGCACACCGGCGACGAGCTCTATGATCGTCTCCGCGGTCCTGCGAAGAATCTGACGGTGCTGGCGAGTGCGAACTCGACGAAGGAAAAAGGCGGCAGCGGCGAGGAGGAGCCTTTGCTCATGACCATCGACTACGGAAAAGGACACGTTTTTCACACGGCGTTGGGACACGACATCACCTCGGTGAAATGCGTTGGTTTTGCGACTACGCTTCGTCGTGGCACAGAGTGGGCGGCGACGGGAAAAGTCACGACTCCGGTCCCGGCGGAATTCCCGACAGAGACCGCGACGAAGGCGCGCCCGTAGGGCTTTTGGCTCAGCGCCCGATTTGGAGGCCTAGCTGGTCGCTGGGGACCGTGAGGTCTTCGCCGTTTGAAGGCATCGCGCCTTTTCCATCGGGACTCTCGGCGGGCGTTATCGTGAGTTCACGGCGCTTGCCGGCGCGGGAGATTTTTACGGAGATCGCTTCGTCGGGGCTTATGTAGAATGATGCGTTCAGCACGTCTTCCGGCGTGGTGATTTTCCAGCCGCCGACCTGCAGGAGCACATCGCCGGGGCGCAGACCGCCGGCGTAACCGGGGCCATTGAGCCGGAGGTTGCGGACGCGGGCGCTGCTGCCTTGTTCCGTTGCGTCGGTGAGCCGGACATCGGCACCAAGCCAGCCCTGGCGGACGCGTCCATAATGCAGGAAATCGGAATACACTTTTTCCGCGGCCTCACCCGGAAGCGCGAAGAGCCCCATGCTGTTTTCCAGCGTGCTGATGATGACGCCGACGACCTCGCCTTTCGTATTTAGCAATGGCCCTCCGCCCTGACCGCGCTGGACCGCCGCCGTCGCGCGAACATGCCGGGCTGCAAAGAATCGCCCTCCGTGGCCCATGTCGAATCCCGAGGCGACGCCGAAGCTGGGCGAGAGAGGAAATTCGAGCGGGTACCCGATGGCAATGACCATCGCGCCGATGCCCATCTGGTTTGCCTTTCCCAGCCGCAGAAACGAAGTCGGGGTTTCCGTCTCCGCCTTTAAGATGGCGATTCCGCTCCGCTGATCTTTGATGAGTCGCTTGAGCGGGACGCGGTCATTGCCCTGAACGGCGAACATTTCCTCGGCCTCGCCACCGACAGCGTAACTGGTGATGAGGATTCCGTTGGGCTCAATGTAAAAACCCGTGCCTGCAATGGGGCCGCCGGCATCCTCCGCCTCGATCCGCACAATCGCATCGCGGGACCGGGCGAACACCGCCTGCACTTCGTTGGAGATCGTTTCAAGCGCGGACGGTTTTGCCACGGGCGCATCCGCCGCGATTCCGCTCATAGCGGCTGCCAACAGAAGACTAGAAGCGGATTTGAGCAGCCTCATAGCTTGCAGGGAGCGCGCCTCCCGCGAACTGCGGCGCTGGTTGCGAGCCGGGCCGCGTAGTGACACTCACGCGCTGAAGGGGTGGCAGCAGTTTCTGGCCCTGCGGATTTCGATTATCGAGCGTCACCGCCGGCGCGTAAGCCACGGTCGGCTGGGCGACGGGTTGCACGGCAGGTGCCGGATTCGAAGCCACGGGCACCACTGCGTGCTTCGGCATGGCGATCTGGATGAGCCCGATTCCAGTCAGGAGGATCCCGGCCATCGTGCCGGCGTAGCGCCAATCGACCCGGAAAGACTCCAGCAGGGTCTTCACGCGCTCAAGCGCAAGACGCCACGCCGGGCGGCGCAGCATCTCCTCGCGCTGACGCTTCTGGATGTTCGAGAGCAGGTCGTCAAAGTAGCCCGGCGGCGGCTGTTCGTATCGTTTGAGCCGGAGCAGTGCCTGGAGCTGTTTCTCGTTGAGGTGCTTGTCTGCCATGGTTTTTAGATTTTTGGATCCGGCGCAAATTCGCCCAGCCAGCCCTGCAATTGCTTGTGGGCGTAGAAAAGGCGCGAGCGAACGGTGCCTTCACTGATTTTCAAAACTTCCGCGATTTCCGCGTGTGCCATCCCCTGGATGTCGAACATCGTCACAACTGCGCGGTGGTCGGGTGTGAGTTTCATCATCGCCTCATTAATCTTCACCTGCATCTCACCGAGGTCCGTCTCGCGGGCCGGCGTGCTTTGCGTGGTTAATTCCGCGAATTCCTTGTCGTTGGCGATTCCGTTATCCACGTCATCGAGGCTCATCGTCCAACGGCGGGCGCGCTTTTGGACAAAATTGATCGCCGTATTCGATGCGATGCTGTGCAGCCATGTCGAGAACTGCGACTTCCCGCGGAAGCCTGTGATGTTCCGGTAGGCCTTCATCCACACATCCTGCAGCATGTCGTTGGCATCGTCGTGGTTCGACGTCATGTGATACATCTGCGCATACAGCCTAGGACTGTGCTTCACCACGAGCGCGTCAAAGGCGACCGACTCCCCTGCCTGCGCGCGGGCGACGAGTTTTTCATCCTCGCGGCGACTGGCTTCGCGCTCGGCTACGACGGGGTCCACTTCACTGGTGTCCATGCCGGTGGAAAAAGTAGGCGCTGCGGTTGGAAAAAATTGCTTCAAATCTGGGAGCAAACGAGTGGTGCTGGCAAATATGGCTGCCATTCTCAGGAAAAAGCACCGTTTGGCGATGCCGAAAATGATGGATTATTTCGCGAGGTCATCGGTCACTATGACATCCTTCCTCGTCGAGCGTTCAAAAAAAAGCGCGCATTTGTTTCAGGTATGTGTTCTTTTTGGGTGCCCATTGGGAACGCCCCTAGCTATGACGTGCGGAGTATGCCTGCAAGCCCAGCCGTAATTCAAGACTACGAACTCATCCGGAAGAACCGCCTTTTTGCGGGAATTCCGTCCGGGCTGCTATCGGAGATCGGCTCCGATATGGACCTGATCCAGTTTGACACGGAGGACATCATTTTCCATGAAGGCGAACCTGGGGACTGCCTCTTCCTCGTCTGCGAAGGGAGCGTGAAGATTTCCAAAACGGGCCGAGGCGGGCTGCAAGAAACGCTCGGCTTTATCCAGCCCGGCAACTTTTTTGGCGAAATGGCCCTCATCGATGGCCAGCCTCGCAGCGCCCAGGCGGCTGCTGCGGAGAAAACCATTCTTGGCCGGGTGGACCACGCCGCATTTGAACGCATCCTCGCCCTAGCGCCGGGGAGCATGCACATGAACTTCCTTCGCTCGGTCGTCGAGCGGCTCCGGAGCGTCAACAGCCACTTCATTTCCGAACTGATGCGCAACGAGCGCATCAGCACCGTGGGCACGATGGCCAACTCCATCATCCACGACCTGAAGAACCCGATCACGGTCATCCGCTCCTGCAGCGATCTGCTCGCCTTGCGTTTCAAAGACCCGTCGATCATCGAATTTAGCCGGCTGATGAACAAAGCCGTCGACGGAATGACGGACATGATCCAGGAACTCCTCGATTTTGCCCGTGGCCAGAGCAGCATCCAGATGGAGCGGAAAAAGGCTCTGGCCGTCATCGAGGAACTCGACTCCTCGCTGCCGCGCCTCATCCCGGATGGCGTCCATTTGATCCGCGAAACCGACTGCCGCGGTATGGTCGATGTCGATTTGGGCCGCTTCAGCCGCGTCTTGATGAACCTCATCAAAAACGCCATCGAGGCCATGCCGAAAGGCGGCATCCTCTGGCTCGGAGTCCGCCGGCAGGGCGACAAGGTTATCTATAAAATCGGCGACACCGGATGCGGCATCCCCGCCGAGCTCCAGGCGAAAATCTTCGAGCCGTTCATCACGCACGGCAAATCCAAGGGAACCGGACTCGGGCTCACCATCGTGAAAAGCGTTGTCGAATCTCACGGCGGCACCATCACAATGCACAGCAAAGAAGGAATAGGCACGACGTTCGAGATCTCCCTACCGGTCGCTGGCGAGGAAACCTAAACAGCGCCTTGCCCCGCAGGCACCACGACTTGGGTTTTCCCCCCTCGGAATTACGCGAGCACCGATTTCACCACCGTGCCGTGGATGTCCGTGAGGCGGAAGTCGCGACCTTGATAGCGGAAGGTGAGGCGCTCGTGATCCATGCCAAGCAGGTGCATGATCGTCGCGTTCAAATCGTGAACGTGCACGGGGTTTTCAACGATGTTGTAGCAGTAATCATCGGTGGTTCCGTAGGTGAAGCCTTTCTTCACCCCGGCTCCCGCCATCAGCATCGTGAAGCATCGAGGATGGTGATCACGCCCGTAGTTCGTCTCGGAAAGCGCACCTTGCGAGTAGATCGTCCGGCCGAATTCCCCGCCCCACACGATCAACGTGTCGTCGAGAAGGCCGCGTTGTTTTAAGTCGGTGATGAGTGCAGCCGTGGCTTGATCCGTGTCGCGGCACTGGCCTTTCAGCGCGTTCGGGAGCCCGCCGTGATGGTCCCAGCCCATGTGAAAGAGCTGCACAAAACGCACGTCGCGCTCCGCCAGACGTCGCGCGAGCAGACAGTTTGACGCGTAGCTGCCGGGTCGCTTTACGTCGGGGCCGTACATATCGAGAACGGACTGCGGCTCCTTGGAAATATCGAGCAGGTCCGGCACGCTGGACTGCATCTTGAAGGCCATCTCGTATTGCGCGATGCGCGCTTGAATTTCCGGGTCGCCCACTGAATCGAAGTGGCTCTGGTTCAAAGCGGCGAGTTCGTCGAGCGTCCCTCGGCGGGTCTCGGCGTCGATGCCGGGAGGATTCGATAGATAAAGCACCCGATCTCCCTTGTTGCGGAATTTCACACCCTGGTGTTTCGAGGACAAAAACCCGGCGATCCAAAGCCGGTCATACAGCGGCTGGTCGTCCGGACGCCCGCTGCCAAACGAGGTCAGCACCACATACGAGGGCAAATCACGGTTTTCGCTACCCAGCCCGTATCCCACCCAGGAGCCGATGCTCGGACGACCTGCGAGCTGCGAGCCCGTCTGCATGAAAGTGATCGCCGGATCGTGGTTGATTGCCTCCGTGTGCATGGAGCGGATAATCGTCCACTCGTCGGCAATTTTGCTCATGTTGGGCATCAGTTCGCTGAACCACGCACCGCTGCTTCCATACTGGCCGAATTTGAAAATGCTCGGTGCCACGGGGAACTTCGACTGTCCGGAAGTCATCGTCGTCAGCCGCTGTCCCTGCCGGATGCTGGCGGGCAGATCCTCGCCGCGCTTCCCGCTCATGGCGGGCTTCGGGTCAAAAAGATCCATCTGCGACGGTGCGCCGCTTTGGAAAAGATAGATGATCCGCTTTGCCTTCGGCGCATGGTTTGGAAACCCCGGAAGCCCTCCTGGTGCCGCCGACGCGGGCCTTCCCAAAAGCGATCCCAGCGCTGCGAGACCGATGCCGCCTGCCGAGCGGGCGAGGAAGGTGCGGCGCGTGACGGCCTGCTGTGCCGCTGCGCTGCGCGAAAGAAAAGTCCTGTCGTTGCAGTTCATGCCCCGACCTCTAGCGCGAACCGGGAAGATCCGCCACTGCTGAATTGACTAGCCTCTCGGCCCCTTGTGGCTACATTTTTCCAAATGGTCCGGACCACACTCGTCGCGCTGCTCGCTCTCCCGGCGTTCGCCTTTTCACAGGCGGCGGTAAAGCCGGCTGTTTCCGCCAAGGATTCGGTCGTTGTGGATTCCGCCACCGAGCAAGTCATCACCGGCGGGCTTCGCTGGCTCGCGACGAAACAGCAGGCCAATGGCTCATGGAGCGCCTCGGAGGGACGCCGCGACGAACACCCCGTGGCCATGACCGGCTACGTCCTCCTCTCTTATATGGCCTCCGGAAATCTCCCCGAGCAGGGTGAGTTTGCGCGGAACGTCAAAATGGGCATGGAGTTTCTCCTCGATAGCATCGGCACCGACGGCCAGTTCCGGGGCGTCGATGGGAGTAAATACATGTACAATCACGGCATCGCCGCCATCGCCCTCGCCGAGCTCTACGGTGAGACGCGCCACCCCGCGATGCGGGAAAAACTCCAGCGCGTCATCCATCTGATCGTCACCTCCCAGAGCAGCGAAGGCCGGCACCGTGGCGGTTGGCGCTACCAGCCGCGGCCAGGGGACGCCGATATTTCCGTCACAGTGCTTCAGGTCGTCGCCCTCCGCGCCGCGAAGAACGGCGGGCTCGATGTCCCGCAGCAAACCATCGACGACGCCGTGGACTACGTGAAACGGTGTGCCGTGGGGAACAGCGGCGGCTTTGCGTATCAAGCCAACGGGTGGGGCCCCGGTTACGCCCGGACGGCCGCCGCCATTTACTCCCTTCAGGTCTGCGGCCTCTATGATGACCCGCTCGTCCCCAAAGGAAGCGCGTTTCTTTTCAGCCAGAAATTCGACCGCCGTCACTGGACCTATGGCTCCAATTACGCCGGTCCGGCCCAATACATGATCGGCGGCGAGACGTGGCAAAAATGGTACGACTACATGAAGCAAGTCCTCGTCCCCTCCGTTGAGCGGGCGGGTGACCTCTGCTACTGGAAAGAGAACGAAGTCGGGCCCGTTTACGCCACCGCTTGCTTCACCAGCATCCTCGCGATGCCCTGGCACTACGTCCCGCTATACCAGAGATAAGTCACTCTTTATAGGGATGTTGTGTCTTTACGCGAGCCGGAAAGCACCCTCGCGGAACTACTAGAACACCGGTGGTCAACGGCCGGCGAAAACGATGACACCGACCCTTTTTTTGGCGTTCCGGAGCGTCAAACATATCCTTTGACGTGCCCGAATCAGCCGTTACCGTCACCGGCTTCACGAATGACCATTTACAACCTACTCCGCAGTTCACTGCCTCTCGCTCTCGTCTTTTGGACGGGTATTTGCAATGCGCAGGCCAGTGACTCGCAGACCAGAGTTGATTCACTTTCCCGCACGAATCGGCCCAATGCGAACCGCCAAACCATCGTCCAGAAAGCGACGATCGCCACCAATACCCCGCTTGTAATTGCGGTGAAAACCTCGAAATCCCGGACGTCCACGAGCCGGAAGAAGTCGAAAGCTTCCTCGACGCGCAAGACAACGGCGACGAAGAAAAAGGTCGCCACGCCTGAGGTCGCGGCAGCCACCAAGTCGCTTCACAACCCGGCTACGGCTCAGAAAATCGACGTCAGCAAGCTTTCGCTGTTCGGACCCCTTTCCATGTCCTTCCGGTATGATCCTCGGATGATTAAGGCCGCGGAGATCGCCGCCTCCCGTGCCTACGGGCATAGTCAGGGCTCCTGCTGGCGCTATGTAAAAAACGCACTCCTCAGCGCCGGTCTCGTCGATTCCCGTCCAACTTCTGCTTACGCAAAGGAAGCCGCTGAAGAATTGACCACCAAGTATGGCTTCCGCCGGATTTCGTGCTCGGACCCTTACAAGGCCCCGCTCGGGAGTGTCCTCGTCTATGGCGGCGGCGGTGCGGGCCACGTCGAATTTCGTACGCAGAGCGGTTTTGTGAGCGATTTCACGACTCCACGACCCTCGAAACGCCCGCTCATCGGCGTTTTCGTAAAGTAACTGCCGGAATTTCGGTTTGACGCGCCCGCGCCAGATCGCCACCTTCCGCCCCCTTTTCCAATATGCGCCATACGCTCTCTGTCCTCGTCGAAAACAAATTCGGTGTGCTTACCCGCATCGCTGGCATGTTCAGCGGTCGCGGTTTCAACATTGATTCGCTCAATGTCGGCCCGACCCTGGATCCCTCGACCTCAAGGATGACCATCGTCGTCCGCGGAGACGACCGCGTCCTTGATCAGGTCGGGAAGCTGCTCGCAAAATTGATCGACGTGATCGAAGTGCAGGACTTCCGCGACGGAGAGTACGTGGACCGCGAACTCATCCTCATGCGCGTAAGCATCGCCCGCGAGACCCGCGCCGAGATCATGCAAATCTGTGATATTTTCCGCGCGAAAATCGTGGACGTGCAGGCGAAGAACTTCGCCATCGAAGTCACTGGCGACGAGAGCAAGATCAACAAGTTCATCTCGCTCATGGAGCCGTTCGGAATCACGGCGCTGACCCGGACCGGCAAGGTCGCTCTTCCCCGGAAGAGCTAGCGCGCTGGCTTTGACGATCAGTCGTCACTTCCCCGCCCTCCCAAGTGCCGTGAGGTAGGCGAAAAGGTCGCGCAGTTCCTCGCGACTCAGCTTCTCGACGAGGCCGGCGGGCATGAGGGAGCCTAGCGGTTTGTTGTCGGCGATGTCGGTGAGTTTCAGTTTGGTTTCCTTGCCGGTGGCTCCGTCGAAGAGCGCGAGCTCGTCGGGGGCGCTG
>JANMGP010000290.1:0-11532 GCA_031374705.1 Verrucomicrobiaceae bacterium
AACCACCGGTGCCCTGGCTTTGCCCAGCAGGCACCAGAGATCATTATGCTCTTCGGTGTTCATGGCTGAACGGAAAACGCGTGCGATCCCGGAAAGTTGCGATTTTTCCGACGTTGGCCCGGCGTGCGGTGTGCCGCTTCCGTCGCCTAGGTTTCGTGCGCTTCGAGGAAGCCTTCGAGCTGCCGGATGCGCGTCGGATGCCGCATTTTGCGCAGAGCCTTCGCTTCAATTTGCCGGATACGCTCGCGGGTCACCTTGAACTGGCGGCCGACTTCCTCCAGCGTCCGGCTGTAGCCGTCCACGAGTCCGAAACGCTGCTCGAGAACCTGTCGCTCACGCTCGGTAAGCGTGTCCAGTACGTCGCGGATCTTCTCTTTGAGGAGCGCGATCGCGGTGACATCGGAAGGATCCTCTGCGGTTTGATCCGGAATGAAATCGCCGAAGCTCGTATCGTCGCTGTCGCCCACGGGGCTTTGCAACGAGATGGGCTGCTGTGCCATCTTGAGCACTGCGCGGACACGCTCGACGGGAAGATTGATTTCCTCCGCAACCTCCTCCGGGGTGGGCTCGCGACCGTAGTCCTGAACGAGCTGCTTCTGCACGCGCATCAGCTTGTTGATCGTCTCGATCATATGCACCGGGATACGGATGGTGCGCGCCTGATCGGCGATGGAACGCGTGATGGCCTGACGAATCCACCACGTTGCATACGTGGAGAATTTGTAGCCGCGGCGGTATTCGAATTTCTCGACCGCTTTCATCAGGCCCATGTTGCCTTCCTGAATGAGATCCAGGAAAGAGAGGCCGCGGTTTGTGTATTTTTTCGCGATGGAAATCACGAGGCGCAAGTTGGCTTCGACCATCTCGGTCTTGGCGCGGAGGGCTTTGCGCAGCCATTTGCGTAGTTCTCCGAACTCGGAGAGGAATTCCTCCGTGGACATCCAGACGCGGGCCTGCACTTCCTTGAGCTTCGTGCCGTAGTCCACTTTGACGCCGCCGACGGCGCGCTGCTGGTCCTTCTTCGGCTTGTTGAGCTCATGCGAGAGCGCGATGACGACGCGGTGCTGTTCTTCCACGATGACGACAAAGTCCTCGGTGACCTTCTGTTTGAAGAAGAACTTCGGATACAGCTTCTGCACGGCGTTGGTGGCTTTCACGAAATCCGTGTAGGTCTTGCAGTCTTTATTGGTGCCGCCGTGGGCCATAAAGGCCTTGTAAGTCTTGCTGGCTTCGTTCGCAGCGTCCTCGAGCTGCTTCATCTGCTTTGGCAGACCTTTCATGTAACGCTCGCGGCTCTCGATTTTTTTGTCGAGAATGACCCGGTCGAAACGCTCGCGACCATCGATCAGCTTTTGGGCAAGTTCGAGGTAGGCGCGCGGAATGAAGCCGAATTTGTTGACGAATTTCTGGACGTTTAGTTCCGCGTCCTCGATGCGCATGGAGATTTCCACCTCTTGCTCGCGGGTGAGCAGCGGGACCTGGCCCATCTGCTTCAAATACATGCGGACGGGATCGTCGAGAATGTCGAGCTTGTCGTTTGACTTCTCGGGCTCTTCTTCGTCCTTCGTGCCGGATTGCTGCGAGTCGGCGTCCTTCGGCCCGACCTTGTAATTATCGACCTGCGAGGCATCGATGATGTCGATCTCCATGCCGCGGAGGCGGTTCATCACGATTTCCATCTCCTCCGGATCGTTGACCGATTCCGGGAGATTTTCGTTCAGGTCATCAAAAGTAAGATAGCCTTGGTCCTTGGCGATTTTTACGAGTTCGCGAAGTTTTTCCGCGCCTTCGGGCGTATCCAGAATGCTCTGACCGGGCTTCAGCGGCGTGGATTGCTTGACGTTGAGATTTAGCTTCTCCGCGAGCTTTGCGCTGATTTTACCGACGAGCCCGGAAGGACCTTTGTCGCCTTTTGCTGTTTTCGGGGCCTTTGGGACCTTGGGTGCCTTGGGCGTTTTTTTAGGTTTCGGGGCTTTCGCCGCCTTGGGTGCTTTTACTTTCTTCGCGGGCTTCGGAGCTTTTTGAGCCTTCGCGGGCTTGCTCTTAGGCGCGTCTTTGGCTTTTGGTGCCTTCTTTGCTGATTTTGCGCTTTTGGCTGCGGTCGCTTTCTTCGCGGATTTCTCTTTAGATTTGGTTGCTTTTGCTTTGGTGTTCGGCATTGGTTCCACGAAGTATTTAGAGATGAAAATTCCCACCGCGGAATGCGAAATTGCAGCCAGCGGCGGGAAAAAAGAGGTTGGATATAACGCGGATGCCCCCCCGGATGTCAAGATGGAGTTCGATTCCTGTGCATTATTTTTTCCAAAACCGCTCATTCAGAGCCCTGCTTTGTCCTTCAGAAATGCGGTGACTGTTTGATTCCACTCCTCTGTGGCGTCCTGCAGGAGAAACGCGTGACGTCGGCCTTTGAATATGTGGAAAGCGCCGTAATCAGCCAGATTGGACGCAATGAGCTTTCCTGCCTGAAGTCCCACACGAGTGTCGTTTTCACCCATCATGACGAGGGTCGGAACCCGGATTTGTAGCGCGAATTGCGCCGGGCTGTGATCGAAGCCGTTGAAGCCCTGCTGAACGCCGCCCCAAAAGACGAGAAGATGGGAGAAGGGGAATCTCGGCACTCCGAGGGTGGAGAAGCGGTTTCCGATTGTCTGGAGTAGTGAGTCGAACGGAGCTTCTACGATGATCGCGTCGGGCAAAACGCCCTTCGAGCCCGCTGCGCGAAGGACGGCGGCTGCACCGAGCGATTGCCCGTAGAGCAGGAGCTTGCGCGCAGGGTTCTCGGTGTGCGCGGCCGCGAAAACGGCTGCGACGTCGTCGGCCTCATGCCAGCCGATGCTCGTTGTATTTCCGCTTGAGCCACCGCAGCCCCGAAAATCCACCATCCACACCTCAAAGCCTTTCCTGGAAAACTCCTGCGCCGCGCGGAGCAGGGTGTCTTTGCTGCAAGCGTAGCCGGGAAACATCAAAACCGCAGGAGCGCCCGGTACGACAGTGCGCCATGCTTCAACACGGTGTCCGCCGCTGCTCTCTAAATATACGGTGCGGGTATCGAGCCGGTAGTCAGCGGGATTCAGCTTGTTCTGCGGTCTGGTGACCGTCGGTCCCAGTAAAAGCATCCGGCATTTTTCCCCGAATGTGAGTTTTTCCAGGGATTTCGTGCGCGCACCGGAGGCGATGTAATGCGTCATGCTCCACGCCTGTGAAAATGCGAGTGCATTGAGCAAAACAAAGGCGACCAATGCGGACCAAAGAAGGCGGCGGAGCCAGCGTTTGCGCGGGCGTGGCAGGTCGATCATCATTAAAAGTGGTGCCGGTGTTCCTGCATCCTTTTTTCGAGCCGGCGACGCAGGGTGGCGAGTGGATCGGATGGTTTGGAGCGACTGAGGGCAACGCAAAGGGCCGCCATCGCGACTGCATCGGTTGTGCTCACATACTCGGGTGCGATGCGGTTTTTGGGCCCGCAATTGTGGTAATTGCCGAGCGCGACGCACATGGCCGCCGTCCTGTAGCCGTAAAGCGCGTAAGCCGTCGCCTCGCAAGTGCCGCCTTGCATGAGCGCCCGCTGGTGGGGGATTTTCGCAGCCTTCGCCGCTTCGAGCAGGCGCGCCGTGCCTGCCGAATCGAAGACGCTGGTTCGGTCGCCGACACGGACAATCACGCCGCCACCCATCTTCACCGGCCCGCCTTTCCTGCTGCTTGTTTCAAGCGAAACGATGGTCGTTTCCTTTGGGATAATGCCGCGCTTTGCGAGCTGGATCGCGCCCACAAATCCCACCTCCTCGGCCCGTGTAAAAAGGCCGTAGGCCGCGCACTTTACGCGCTTTTTCGAGAGTTCCCGCAGCATTGCGACGATGCATGCACAGCCGATTAAATCGTCGCACGCACGCGAGTAAATGCGCCCTGCGCGGACATGAAATGCCGGCAGCGCCCACATGCGGAACGGGCCGAATTTCTCCGTGGGCGGTTTCCCCTTGCGGTAGCTCTCCGGCACGCCGCCGAGGAATTCGCGCCCGACGTACGCCGGATGATCCATGTGCGCGGCAAACGCGAATTCGGGTTTTGATTTCCCGTTTTCATACAGTGCGATCAGGTTCCCGAACGGATCTTCGGAAAGCGTGATGCCAGGGCACTCCACGAGCAGCCGCCGGATCGCCGCGCGCACGGCGTCTTCGTGAAATGGCGCGGTGGGCTGACCCAGGATTTCCGCGGCGATTTCGAGGTATTTGGTTTGGTCCATATCAGGTGTGGCAAACGTCGGGTGACTGCCGAGTTTGCCCAAAAATGAATACGCGGGTTACTTGGGTTTCTTGCGGGTTTTTTTTCCTCCCGCGGCGCGGCCCGCTGCCGCGATTCCTTTTTCGGCCCATTCGCAGAGGTCGGGCGATGAGTCGAGCGCTTCCACGGGCACGGTGTGATAAGCCATCACGGATCGTTTTCCGCCGCCGGTTTCGTACACAAATGGTCCCAGTCCGCGGGCCTCGAACTCCTGCCGCGACGCCTCATCCACCTTGACGTAAAACGTATCGAACGCGACCAGCGCGAACATTTTTCCGCCGTGGTAAAAACCCCATCCGCCGAACATCGCGCGCGCTGAAACATCGCCGAGCGGACGGAGGAGATCCAATAGGTGGGAGACGAATTCGCTGGTCCTCGCCATGGCCCGAGTTACGCCGAAAGCACGCGCTTGACGAGCTTGGCGAGCTGGTCGGCCATGTAGGGTTTTTGTAAAAAGACGCGGTTCTTCGTCTCCACAAAATCCGGTGCCGTAAGTTCCTGGCTGTATCCGCTGGCGTAAATCACGGGCAACTCGGGGCGCTCGGAAAGCAGTCGCTGTGCAAGTTCGCGGCCGGTGATGCCATTCGGCATGACCATGTCCGTGAGCAAGAGGTCGATGTCATTCTTCGACGCGTCCCAGATTCGCAAGGCCGTGGGGCCGTCTTCCGCGGCGAGAGTCTTGTAACCCGAGAGCTCCAGGATGGTCTGGGCAAGTTCGCGGACTATCTCCTCATCTTCGACAATGAGAACGGTTTTTTGCTTGGGGCTCTCGGAACGCCCGATCGTGGTCAGTTTGATGCGGATGGTCTCCGGCGGTTTTTCTGTCGGAGGAAATAGGACACGGAAGGTCGTCCCTTTCGCGGGCGTGCTCTCCACAACAATCCAGCCGCGGTGCTGGCGCACGATTCCGTGGACCACTGCCAGACCCAGACCGGTTCCCTTGCCCACTTCCTTCGTCGTAAAAAACGGTTCGAAAATGCGCGCGAGATTCTCGTGCCGGATGCCCGCGCCTGTATCGGAAAGGCTCAATTGTACCGCCGGCCCAGGACGGGCCTCGGGATTGGCCCGGGCCTCATCGGCGCTGATCTGTACCAGTTCGGTGCTGATGCTGATGCTGCCTCCGCGCGGCATCGCGTCGCGGGCGTTGATGGCGAGATTCGTGATCACCTGATCCAGCATCGCTGCGTCGGCTTCGATGGCGGGCAGCCCATCCGCGAGGCGGACATTGAAGTGGATGTGCTCCTCAATGACCCGGCCAAGAAGCTCGATGGAGACTTGGACGACTTCGTTAATGTTGAGCGGTCGCGGAAATATCGCCTGCTGCCGGCTGAAGGTGAGGAGCTGCCTCGTGAGCGACGCCGCCCGCAATGCGGCACCCTCGACGCGTTCAAGGTCCAGCCTTGCGTCGCCCGGAATGTCGTCCCGCGAGAGGAGCAGCCCGGTGTGCCCCGTGACGATCGTCAGAATGTTGTTGAAATCATGCGCGACACCCGCCGCAAGCTGGCCGACAGCATTCAGCCGATGCGATTGCTGGACGTGCTTCTCGAGGTGCATCCGCTCGGTGATGTCCTGCATCAATGAAAAGACGCTGACAACTTTGCCGTTGCTGCCAACGAGCGGCGTATTAAACCACTCGCATGTGATGATGCGGCCGTCCTTCGTGAGGTTGTCGTTGATGCTGTGCGTGCCGCCCCGTCCGGCGATCAGATCCTCGAAAACCTTGTCCACGTGGTCCCTCGCGCCCGCAGCGACGATCTTGTCAAACATCGCCCGGCCGAGCGATTCGTCGCTCGAAAAGCCGAATATTTTGGTCGCAGCGGGATTCCACGCGACCACTTTAGACTCGACGCTCCACTCGATGAATCCCACCGGCATCTGGCGAATCGTGAGTTGCATCCTCTCATCGGTGTTGCGGAACTTCGCCTCCGCCTCGGCCCGCCGGACGACGTCCGAACGCAATATCGCAAAAGCAGCAGCAGCTATCGCGATGAGCGCCAGCAGAAATGAGGTGCGAATCATCGCTCCACGGCGGGCCTCTGCGATGGCTCCGAGCCACCGGCTCGCCGGGTAATCCACTCCTACAACAGCTTCGATTCTTCCCGAAGCCGCGCGAATGGGAGCCCACGCACCCACCCACGTTCCCCAGCGGTCTGTGACAGGATTTGGGTTAAAGCAAGGCTCGCCACCGAGCGCGCGATCGAGGCCATCGTCCTGCGCCGTAAACCGCTCGCCAATTGGCGTCCGCATTTCCTTTTCCTCGGTAAAGCGACCGTCACCATTGTAGTCGGTCTCCGCATCCGCGATGATGACCACGTTTCCGGGCGCGATTTTCCGCATGGTGTAAACATCGGCGATATTTGGATTTGCAATCTGCCAGTCCGAAAGCGCGCGGCAGATGCGCAGATAAGTCGGGTCGTCGGCGCGCGTTTGAAGTGTGATGGTTTCATGCCCCATCCGCTGGAGATCGAGGGCATAAGTCCGCGCCATGATAACCATCGATTCCTCAAGCGATTTTGCATTCGCCATGCCGGCCTCCGAAGTCACCCATGCTCCCCCGGCGAGCGTCATCACAGCGAGGCTCCACCAGACCCAGTTGAGCCGGATTCCGTGGCGGGCCCTCAGTACATACGCCATCGCTGCGAGGATGAGCAATACGGCGACGGCAAATAGGACGTAGTCAAGGTGGTTGGACACTGTGTAGCAAAACTGTTAAAGCAAAACTTGGTCCCGTCGGATGAGTATGGCGTATTTATATTTCACACTTTATTTCAGGCGGGTTTTTCGTGCGGAGACATGGTAGCGTCCACGCAGTTGCTCCATTTTATGTCCACCGGTCTCAAAACCTTCAAGAACGATACGATGCGTGTTGGCCGATCGGTCCGCGAGCGCGATCTTTTGGTTCATGCCAACTTCCCGCTGGCCGAGGATTCTCCTGCGGAAAGCACGCTTCTCCTCGGCGGCGTTCACGGGGATGAGCCCGCCACCACTGCGTTGGTGGAACAGTTCAAAAACGAGCATCTTGCGTCCGGGAACCTCGTTCCGCCCACGATCGTGTGGCCGCTTGTGAACCCAGATGGCGCAGAGCAGGGCACCCGACTCAACGCCCGCGGCGTGGACCTGAATCGGAATTGCGAGTTCCTATGGCGACCGGAAGTGGAGGGCGACGAACCGCCCGGCGATGCCCCTTGGTCCGAGCCGGAAAGCCGCGCACTGCGGGATTTCATCCTTCGCTTTCGTCCGGCAAAAATCGTGACGCTCCACTGGGCGCTCGCGGAATTCGACGCCGACGGCCCGCAATCGCTGCCATTGCTCGACGCGATTTGGCGCGCGCTCAGCGACGATGAGCGACGGCCTTATCGCCGCCGCCACAGCGCTGTTCCCGCTTCGGATGCGCTTCCCGGCTCGCTCGGTGGTTGGTGCGGATACGGGCTGAGATATCCCGACGGCACTACGCCCGCGATTGTCACGCTCGAACTGCCGTGGGATCCTGCCGCTCCGCGCGGCGACTCGCTTCCCGAGGGCCACCTCGCCTCATGCCACCGGCGTTGGCGTGAAGACAGTGCCGGCTATCTGGCAGCGGTGAAGCCGGGCGTTTTTACGGCACTGCTGGCCGCCTGCGCCCACAAGTAAATTCCAAGGAAGTCCGAAGCGGAGGGTCGTCGTTGATATGAATACACTCGCATTTCTAGCCGGTGGGCAGGGCATGATCGTTTTAGCCGTAATCTTACTTATGGTGGGCGGAAAAAAGCTCCCCGAACTCGCCCGCGGACTCGGTGCGTCCATCCGGGAATTCAATAAAGCGAAGGACAGTGACGGGGAGATTACAGAAGTGTCCCAGAATAAGCCGTTGCCGCCCGCGTAACTCGGTGCTACTTTCAACCGTCTACCAATTTAAATTATGAGTACGCTTCTTTTTCCAACGCTGGCAAACATGTTCGGTCCTCAGGGGCTGATGATCATGAGCATCCTCCTGCTGCTCTTCGGTGCGAAGAAACTTCCCGAACTAGCGCGCGGCATGGGCCTCGCGATTAAGGAGTTCTCCAAAGCGAAGAACGAGATTCACGACGAAATCATGCGCGAGCCCGCCCCACAGCCGCCGCAGCCCGCGAAGCAAATCGACGCCGATGTCGCAAATACCGCGCACTCGCAGCCAGCGGCCGCACAACCGGTCGGAACGCAGCCTCGCTCGGAGACGACTGTTTAATCACTTTGTTTTGTTTGTTTCATTCAAACAGGCTCGCTGATCCGGCGAGCCTGTTTGCTTTCCCCGATTGAGCATGCTCCGCGCTTTCATCATCCTCTCCTTTCTGAGCGGGCTGGTTAGCGCCGCGGAAAAGGGCGTCGTCTTTTGTACTTACAATCTCCGCAACTGGGTCGGCGACGATCAACTCTCGACGAAGGGTCAGCCTTCGAAACCAAAAACCGAACTGGAGAAGGACGCCGTCTTGCAGGTGCTGCGCGAGGTTCAGCCGGACATCGTGGGAGTTTGTGAGATGGGTTCGCGGGCGCAGTTCGAGGATTTTCTCGCCCGCGTAAAACCGCTCGGGCTCGTCCATGCCGAGTATGTCGAGGCCTCGGATCCAGACCGCCATCTTGCGCTCGTGAGCCGCTTTCCGATTGCCGCGCGGGATTCGCGGGCCGATGTCCGTTTCATGCTCGGCGGCGTCGAGCAGTTGATGCGCCGGGGGATTCTGGACGTCACCATCCAGGTCGCGCCCGACTACCAGCTCCGCTGCGTCGGCGCGCATCTCAAATCAAAGCTGCCGAGCGCGGAAGGGGAGGCGATTGTCCGGCGGTACGAAGCCTCGAAGGTGCGCCTGCATCTCGACGGAATTTTGAAGGCGACGCCCGCAACAAACCTCATCTGCTACGGCGATTTCAACGACACACGCGACACGCCCGTCTTTCAGGAAATATCCGGCAACCGCGCCGGTCCCTCATTCGTCGAAGCCATCATCGCAAAAGACGAAGCCGGTGATCGATGGACGCACTACTGGAAGGAAGCCGACCAGTATTCGCGCATCGATTTTCTCTTCGCCAGCAAAGGGCTCGTCCCGGAAATCGTGCGCGATTCCGGACGCATCAATCGCTCTCCTGTGTGGAATAAAGCGAGCGACCACCGCGCGGTTTCGGTCACCCTTTTACCGGTGGATCGATAGGCTGCTCGGGCTTCGGTGCTGGCGGAGCCTTTGGTTTCGCCGCTGGCTTTTTCGATGCCGCCGCGTCGCCTTGCGGGATTCCCTCGGGCGCTTTGAATTCCACGAACTTCCGCTCCAGCGTCCCGTCGGCTTTTGCTTCGCAAACAAACCAACCTTTCAGCGGCGACTTGTCGTGATTCCCGCGGACGCGGGCGCAGCAGCGATTCGTCGTCATGATTCCGTGGCCGGCGGCTGTCTCGCTCGCGCCGTGCCAGTGACCGCTGAACACGCCGCAGAGGTTCACTTTTAACAGACGCTCGACGACCGCCGCGGCGTTCAGCGGTGTGTGAGTCACCTTTTCACCAAGCGGGAAATGCGTAAAACAGATCGTGGGTTTGGCGGCGTCGAGCTTCGGGATCTCGGCGTCGAGCCACGCCAGCGTTGTGTCGCTGACGGTCGTCTTGTCGAACTTCGTTCCCATCGTCGTGTCTAGTGCGACGAACTGCCAGCCGGCGTGCTCAAAGCGGTAGTTCAGTTTCTCGGGAAACGTCTCGTTGTAGTTCGCGAGCGATTCCTCGCCGTCGGTGTAGTCGTGGTTCCCCGGCACCATATGCAGCGGCACTCCGAGCGTGCCGAAGATTTCCTTCACCGCAGCGAGCGATGCTTTCAGCCCGGTGTTTGCGAGGTCGCCGCAGAGCAGGCAGAATGCGGCGTCCGGCGCGCTCGTCTTCATCTGCTCCACCATCGCCGTGAACCACTCGCGGCACGGACCCGTGTCGTAGTGCAGATCATTCGCAGCGATAAAACGAAAGCCTTTCGCATCCTCCGCGACGAGTGTGGAAGCGGACGCTGCCACGGCGAGTGTGGTGATGAAGTCGCGACGGTTGAGCTGAGGTGGTTGCCAGAAGTTCATGCATTTGGTTTGGCCGAACTGGGCGCCCGAGCAAGTCATTTGTCTTCGCATCTTCGCGTTCTCCCGCCAAACACATGGGATGCTCACGAGTCTCTTCGCCTTTTTGTGCCGCTTTCCAGTGCTCAAGCGCCTGCTTTGGCGTCACTGGTATCAGTTCCTCGCGCGCCGCTTTGCCATCCCGGAATGGCAGACGATGAACTACGGTTTCCGCGCCCTGCCCGTGCCGGAATCGCTTGCGCTGGAGCCTGCCGAGCAGGGCGAGCGCTACGGCTTGCAGCTCTACAACGCCGTCTGCGCCGGACATTCGCTGGCGCAAAAAAACGTCCTCGAAGTCGGCTGCGGTCGCGGTGGAGGCGCTGCGTTTTTGCATCGATACGGAAAGCCCTCAGCCATGACCGGCATCGATTTTTCCGCGCAGGCGATCGCGCTTTGCAAAGAGCGCTACAAGCGGGACGGCCTTACTTTTCTCACCGGCGACGCAGAGAAACTCCCGTTCCCCGACGCCTCATTCGACATCGTGGTGAACGTCGAGTCGTCGCACTGCTATGGCTCGATGCCCGCGTTTCTCAGCGAAGTGCGGCGCGTCTTGAAGCCCGGCGGACGCTTCGTCTGCGCCGACTTCCGCGACCACGATAAAATTGCAACGTGGCGCGAGCAGATGGTCGCCAGCGGGTTGAAAATCACCGCCGAGCGCGAAATCACGCCCAACGTCCTCGCCGCGCTCGATGCCGACAACGACCGCAAGCTCGCGCTGATGCAAAAGATTCTGCCCAAGTCGCTCTACGCATCCTTCAGCGACTTCGCCGCCGTGAAAGGCTCGCTCGTCTATGAGCACTTCCGCACCGGCGAGATGAAGTATTGGCGGTTCGAGTTGGTAAAGGCGTGAGTCTCTAAAGTAGCCCGCGAGTCCCTTCGCGGCTTCAGGACTCCCGCGAAGCGGCACTTTATACTTCGTGTCGCTTCGCGAGTGATGCGATGCCGCGAAGGGACTCGCGGGCTACTTTGCTGGTTGCGCCGGGCTACTTCGCCTTCCCGAGCGAGGTGAGGTAGGCGAAAAGGTCGCGGAGTTCCTCGCGACTCAGCTTCTCGACGAGGCCGGCGGGCATGAGGGAGCCTAGCGGTTTGTTGTCGGCGATGTCGGTGAGTTTCAGTTTGGTTTCCTTGCCGGTGGCTCCGTCGAAGAGCGCGAGCTCGTCGGGGGCGCTG
>JANMGP010000295.1:0-10340 GCA_031374705.1 Verrucomicrobiaceae bacterium
AGCGCAATCCTTCCGCGAAAATGCAGAAGTGAATGCGAAGATCGACGCCTTCATCGAAAAGAACCCGAAGGAATGGAGCTATATCCAGTCCATGCCGCGAACCCGACTTGAGCGAAGTCTCGTCCTGCAAGCCGTGCAAAAGGAAGAGCGACGCGAGAAGCTGCGCGAAAGCGTGATGAAGAAGCTCGATGCGAATCCCGAGATGAAGGAAGCGTATCGCACGCTCGTGAAAAACCTGCCCGAAGAGCAGCAGGAGAAAGCCATCGTCTCGCTCGCCATGCGAACGAGCCGCACCGTCGCGCCACCCGTACCGACACAAGCGCAAGGCGCGAAAGTCTAATCGCCCACCACCCGCCACAAGCAAAGACTCCGGCTGTGTCACTCCGCGTTCGCGAAGATGAACACAGCCGGAGACTTTGCTTCCCCCGCACACCGTCATGCCGTCGCCGAGGGGGGAGTCGGCCGCGGCGATTGCGAACCGAAGACTCGTTCGCAATTGAGTGCGGCAACCGCACACGCGCCTGCGGCGGGGAGACTGCGCACCGCCACCTTTCCCGCAGACTCCCGAGTTGGTGCGCTCGTGCGACCCTCTGCATCACTCGCGCTTCGCTGGCGAGCTGACGCAGTGCGTCGCATTTCAGATGCTCCGCACCGCCCGCCCAATCACGCAACGCGCCAGCAATCCGCTGTCACGCTGCGTGCTCCATTCCTCCTGCCGTGAGTTTGCTGCGCGTGCTCAGCCTCATGGGAATCCGGGGAGGCTTCGCGAAGCGCAGGACTGCTGGATCGCTCATTCGCCGCGAGGCTCGGAGAGGTTGGATGGGCGAGGGTGTGCCTTGCGCTGTCGCTATGCTTTTCCGCGCCTGCGGACGCGTATCGGGCAGGAAAAAGTCCTTGGAGATGCTGAGCGACCCTCACCTTTATCTACTCAAGCTCTGCATTCGACAACGGCCGCACGTCGTTTCGCTCGACGAGGTGGTCGAGGTATGATTTTCGCCGCTCGGCCCACCGGTAACGCATGGGCCGCCTTCTATTCGAGCTTGTGCGCGCCGAAAATTTCCGACCCTCTCCGGGAATGAGCAACCGAGAGCAACGCATTCCGTTCACGATCTCGCCGCGGGCACTGATTCGGAATCCGGACGGACTGTGGCTTTTCATCCGCCGTGCGGGCACATCGCAGCATTGGGCAGGGCAGTGGGAACCTCCGGGCGGCAAGATGGATGCGGGTGAATCTGTGGACGTCACGCTGGAGCGCGAAGTCGCTGAGGAGACCGGGCTGAAGATTTCCGATATGCGCGTCGTGGGTGCCACGGAGGGGGCGGTTGAAGCGGCGCGTTTCGTCGTGCTGGTGTTGGAGGCCAAAGCGGAAAGCAAGTCCGTCCGCCTGAGCGACGAGCACGATGATTTTATGTGGGTCACGCGCAGAGATGCGGCGAACCTTGATCTTGCCCCCGTCTATGCGGATTTCATAAAGCAATGGTCGGCAGCGAAGGAACACTAACCAAAACACTCCATGAACGACCGCCCGACTCCTGAAGAACTCCGCTCTCAGATCACCGCATACGAGGTTGAAAAGGGTATTTATCAAACGTATGCGCAGGCGCTGGAGCGTGTATTAAAGAGAGCCTGCAAGCCTGCGTTGCCCGCAGCGGTAATCCAATCGCGCGCAAAATCCACATCCAGTTTTGCGGAGAAGTGTGCCCGCAAATGGATGAAGACCAAGAGCCCTGCCCGGGATTTCACGGACTTGTGTGGCGGGCGCGTGGTCGTGCAGACACTCAATGAAGTGGATGCCATAAGAGCCTTTGTGGAGGTGAATTTCAGGGTGGTGGAAACGGAGGACATCGGCCTAAGGCTCGGCGGCAACGAGTTTGGATACCGGGACCGGCATTACATTATTCAACTGCTCGACGACCGAGCGGTGGCGATTGGTTTCTCGCCCGACGAAATCGCAAAAATCGGCGGTCGAAAGGCGGAGTTGCAGATTCGCACTTGGGCACAGCACGCGTGGGCGGACACACTTCACGACCGCACATACAAGTCGCCGGTGAAACTGACTGCGGAGGCGCGGCGGATGGCAGCGTTGCTCGCTGCTTTGATGGAGGACGGCGACCGAAACTTCGACCGACTCGCAAACGAACTCGATGGGATCGTGACGAATTATTCCGCGTATGCAGAACGAACCGTGATCGAGAATGAGATATCGCTTCAGAAACTACTGGCAGATGGCGAAAAGGATCCATCGGAACGGGTTGCCGTCGATTTTCATCAAGCACGACTCCACGGGGTGCTCGGAAGATACAGCGAAGTCATCTCGTTGCTTGAGCCGCACGTGGCAGTCGATTCGCCGCTGCAGGATGAGGTGCATCTCGAACTCGGCTCCGCGCTTTGCCGCAAGCACCGGGCCGACCCGGCATCAGCAGATTATCAGCGCGGGCTCGACTGGATAGCCGCTGTCGCGAAGCGCCTTGCGGAGCCTCAGGGAAAGGTCGTCCTAAACTTGCGCCGCCGGGCGGGACTAAGAGCGCGGGCGCTATCGCATCTCGGGTGGGCGAGCGAGGCATTGCCCGCCGGGACAAGTGAAGCAGGCCGGCACCACCGACAGGCGGTGGAGTTGGAGCCAAAAAACCCATACTACCTTGCAAATTTGCTGGGCTTCGAACTTCGAGGTGGCGCGAAGCTGAGTGAGATGGGCGGCTGCATGCGCCCGGTGATCCTCGAAGCGCTTCAGACGTGCGAGGCCCACGCTTCGCAGGAATTGGAGCTGCCCTTCGCATATTTTACGGCTGGCCGACTGCGACTTCTCCTCGGCGATTCCAAAGGAGCGCTGCACGATTACCTCCGAGGGGCAAATCATTGTCTGAGCGAGAACTCGTGCTGTGGCTCGGCGGTGATCGATGACGAAGTGGCGTGGTTTTACGGTGCAAACTTCGGGAAGGAATTACCGGAATCGTTCCAGTCTGCCGCCAATTTCCTCCTTCTCGCAAAGGCGGCGAGGGGCCTGAACGAGCACGTCAATGATGCTGGTATCCAAGCCCTGAAGACATGCGCAATCGTCAAGCGCCCGGTTCTGATCATTGCCGGCGGCGCCGGGAGCATGCGCGAGGATACACTCACAGAAGTTCGTAAACCGCTCACTGACGCACTGGCGAGTTTCGCTGGCACGGTCATCTCCGGCGGCACGAAATCAGGTCTTCCGGGCTTGGTCGGAGAGGTCGCGGCGCTGCTCAATCAGGAAGGGCGTAAACATTTCACCCTGCTCGGATACCGCCCGGAAACGCTTCCCGACGACGCGCCGCCAGATCCCAACTACGAACAGATACGCGTCGGAAAAGATGGCTTCTCCGATGCTCAAATACTGGCGAACTGGGCAGATATCCTGGCTGCCGGAATTTCACCATCAGAAGTGCGGTTGCTTGGAGTCGGCGGTGGCGACATCGCCGCGATCGAATACCGCATGGCTTTGGCAATCGGCGCAAACACAGGCCTGATGCCGGTCTCAAAGGAATACGCCGCAAAGCCGGACGCCGTGGACAGCCTGCTCGCTGACACGAAATGGAACGGATTCAAGAATCTGCTTCCCCTGCCCTTCGACGGCATGACGCTCCGCGCCTTTGTCGTAACCGAACCATGTCAATTCGATGCCGCGAAACTCGACGCAATGGCCGCAGAGTTTCACGAGCGATATCGCGCTGATAACCTCAGGAAGATCAAGCCGGACACCCTCAAGCCGTGGGCGCACCTTCCCGACACCTACCGAACGGCCAACATCCAACAAGCCGCTTACGCCATCCGCATCCTGGAAGCAGCGGGATTCGGAATTCGGGAAGTGAAAGGAAAGCCAGTAGTCTTTTCGGATTTCAAAACCGAGGAAATCGAACTCATGGCCGAACTCGAGCACGGTCGCTGGAACGTCGAACGACTGCGGGATGGTTGGCGCTACGGCCCGCGCGATGATGACCGAAAAATTCACCCCTGCCTCGTACCCTGGAGCAAACTCCCTGATGGCCCCAATGGAGTGAAGCTTTTCGATCGCGACGCCGTCCGCGCATTCCCGACAATCCTCGGTATGGTAAACTTGGAGGTCTTCCGGCCATGAATCGCAGGCCCTTCCAGTATGAGTTGACGAAGGCGGGTACATTCAAGATTTGGCCGACGCGTGAGCAGAAACGGTATTTCATCGTGATTGATGCCTTGGATGAAGTCGGCGGCGCCGGGCGCAATCCGCTCGTGGAAATGCTCGCGCGCAATGCCCTGCGCCTGCCCGACTGGTTCGGCCTCGTCGTCACCAACCGGACGGAGTTCGATGTCAAAACTCTGTTGGAGGCGTCGAATCCTTTCCCACTCGATACCCAGTCCGAATCCAACCGCGCCGACATCCGCGACTACCTGCGCAGCGAACTGGCGACGCCTCTCCAGAACCGCCCGGACGCCGACCGTCTCGTGGAGCAAATCCTGGAAAAGAGCGAAGGCGTGTTCCTCTACGTCGAACGCTTCTGCGACGACGTCCAGTGCAGCCATTTCTCAACGTGATTTGATGTGCGTCCTTTTCATTTCGATACGCGCGTCTCTGAAGCCCCACTGGTAGAAACATATGATCACTTCATCATGGCGGATTGTTAAGGTGTTCGTGAGCAGCACGTTTCGAGACATGGGCGCCGAGCGAGACGCGCTGGCCAAAATCGTATTCCCGGCCTTGCGAGAGCAGCTTGAGCGCTACCGAATTCAAGTCATCGATATCGACTTGCGGTGGGGCATCCCGCGCACAGAAGTCGCTACCCGTGGAGCCCTCAGTTCCTGTTTCGATGTCATCGCCGAGTGTCAGCCCTTCTTTATCTGCCTACTCGGAGAAGTCTACGGTAGCGTGATCGCGGACCACGATGCCTATCTCGTCCACCGGCACCCGTGGTTGGCCGACTGTCCGGGTTGTTCCATCACGGAACTGGAAGTGCGTTACTTCAACCACCTTGTATCTGCCGCGCATCAACCCCGCTCTCTCTTCTATTTCCGAGACTCCACTGTCTTGAACGGAATCCCCGTTGCGATCCGCCAAGCACGCTACATGGAGACCGATCCTGTGCGCCGCCAAAAGCACCAGGGACTCAAGAAACGCATACGGGAAAGTGGCTCCGCTCTCTTCGACGGGTATCCCGCGACATGGAATCCGACCGCGACGGACCCCTTCTCGCTTCAGAAAGGTTCCATCGGCGGCCTTGACGAACTACTGAGGCGAGTGCAGGAAGATCTTTATCGAGCAATCTTGGAGCATATGGGCCCCATTGATTTGGACCCCACGCGCGAGCCCGCGGAGATCGACGAGTTTGCGCGTGCGACTGCCTCGCATGATTTGTACGGAGAAGTTGCGCGCCAGAACTTCATTGGCCGGGAAAGTGCGCTGAAACAGATCTCAGACTATCTCGCGGAACCGAAAGGACATCCGCTCGTCGTCTCTGGTGAAACGGGCCAAGGGAAAACGGCCATCATGGGGGCTGCCTACGATCTTTGCCGCAAGAAATGGCCGAACAGCATCAGCGTCGCGCACTTCGTGGGAGCCACGGGAGAGTCCTTCTCTCTGGCTAATGCGCTGGCCCGTTTCGATCGGGCGATTCATGAGCCGGAGCCTGGCCACAATGCTACCCCGTTGGGCACTGCGGAACAGATGGCAGCGTTCGCCAGCCACCTCAGGCATCTCCCACCAGACCGCGATGTAATCCTCCTAGTGGATGGACTCGACGAAATGGACCAAGCCGACCGAGCCTGTGGGCTTGAGTGGATCCCCAACTCACTGCCGCCCGGCGTCCGGCTGATCTGCAGCGCACGGGTCGTCCCCCCGCTGCCGTCAAAGGACTCGGGCGGAATAGAGATTCTCGTGGATATGCGCACGCCCATACTTCTGTCCACAGATGCAGGCGGAACCGCAGCCCGCCTTGGTCATCCATGCGTGGTAATGCCCCGTCTATCGCATCCGGAGATCGACAAACTGATAGAGCGGATGTCGGCGATGTACGCGAAAACATTGGAACCACATGACAAACAGCAGCTGTCGGCCCTCGCCTATCGCGACAACCCCTTGTTCCTAACGGTTGTTCTTGAGGAGTTGAGGCTGTTTGGTTCCTTCGACAATCTAGAACAGTTCATCGCGACTCTGCCCAATCCGGCAGAAGTCCCGCGCCAATTTCACGACTTTGCACTGTCAACGGTGTTCATTCATCTCTTGACTCGGCTATACGCGGAATTGGATGCCGAAGTTCTCGGACGCATGCTTGGCTTTCTTTCCATCACCCGGTCCGGTTTGGGTGAACCCGAGCTTTGCCAACTTACGGGCGTAGGTCCATCCGACGGTCAGGTCGCATACATTCTCAGGCGCATGCGCCCGTACTTGCACATGCGCGAAAACCGGTATTCTGTACGCTACGAACCTCTCCGTCACGCCATCCACTTTCTTCTCGATGAAAACTTTGCGGATGACGAACTTCTTGATGGACTAGGCCACCTCGCGAAGCACTCCCGTGAAAGATCTTTAGGCATATCCATCCGAGCACGACCGCTTGGAGGAGGCTTGAGACGTGATGAACAGCGACACTCCGCACTGGCACGTCTCTTCGAGAACCTGCCGCTGGATCACCGTAAGGCAACGGACCTCTATTACCACCTCAGCCTGGGCACCGCAGCGGACAAGGATTGCTTGCTGGAGCAACTCTACACGGACCCGGCCCTCCTACACCTCGCGTGGACCCTGGATCGAGACTCGGTCGAGAAATATGCCAGGTCGGCGCTGTGCGGCGCGCAATGGGTTGAGACCAACAAGCTCATGGAACTCGATACCGTGGTGAATGGCGTCGTTCATCGCCTTGAGGACGAAGCTCACGAGAATTACCAGAAGCAGGACTTTGACCAAGTTGTCCGCCTTTGCAGGCAGGAAGAGGTCGTCGGTCTCGTCAGCCACAAAAACGACGCCACCGAAACAGCGCGGTCCAACATGATGCTTGTCTTTGTGGAGCAGCAACGGTGGGCCCCCTGCGCCGAGATCCTTGCTGCTCATAAGGCGGACTGTGTCTCGCGTAACGCGCCCGAGAATATGGTTAAGCTTCTGGTCACTGTGATGCTCCGTTGCATCGTCCGCAAGCATCTGGCGGAAGCGGCTACGTACATGCTCGAACTTGCCCCAATCTCCGAGGTACCTGCTGTCCAGCGACGGCTGCAATCGCTGGATAGATCTGAGAAGTTGGTGCAGGTAGCGACCTTGCAGTTGAATGGACTCGGAACATACCTTTTGACTCAGGAGCGACGGGCAGACGCTGTAACTTGTTTTCGCCTCCAGGTCAGCATCTATCTTCTTTTCAAGGATATGGTGAATGCTGCGATCTCGACCGCGAACGTTGGCATCGCGTACTACAACACGCAGGCTCTCTCGGAAGCGGTGCCAGAGTCCATCCGCAGTGTCCACCTGTGGTTCCAACTGAAGGATCTAACGCGAATGCGCCAACCGCTCGAACTCGCGATAACGGCGGCCAACCGCATAGGACATCCCGCACTGCAACACCTGTTGGACCTTTACGAGGAGTTTTGGGACGACACGCCAACAATGGATTGGGAGCGTGCCGGCAATTATATCGAGCGTGCGGTGGCCTTGATCGAAATGAAGCAATCAAGCCAACCACCTCCGCCTCCAGCCAACAAGTCTGGAAAAGACAATCATGAAAAGAAAGAGGTGGAAATAGGACCAGACGATCAACGCGAGCGGCTTGCACGGAAGTTAACGGTCTTAAACCAATATGGGCTCTACGATCGGCCCGCCTACTTGATCGTGAAAACGTTGGCTCCCTTTCAGGGCATTACGTCAGTCGAATTCACGGCAAATGATGAAACGGTCAACGGATTTTCAATCATGGGGATCATGATGTTGGCTGCCGTCCAATGCACAGAAATGGTAGTGCTGGCCGATGGGTTCCATGCGCGCAAAGCGATAGAGAGAATCACATCTCTTTTCAATGAAGGTTTCCGCACCGGAGAGCCATGTCTTCCAATTCCTCCAGCGCACAGCGAGTGGGTTGAGCCAAAATGACTTCGTGAATTCGGTTTAGTCAACTCTTGGAACTTGGATAAGGGCGCATGGATTTTCGTCTCCCACTTGCGCCGCGACTTGGAGAAGGTCCGCTGAATTCGCAACGAACTCGAACGGCGCGGGCACAATCCGCTCTGTTTTTTCTCAAGTGCCTGGAAGTGGACGACGCGCGCTTGCCCGAACTCATCCGCGATGAAATCAAAGTGAGAACATTTTTTGTCCTCTGCAACACGCGCACCTCGCGACGTTCAAAATGGACGAAATTGAACTGGTCAAACAAGTCACGCAGCGACCGCGCCTGACGGTCGTGGTGATGAAATCTCAAAACGGATTGAGTGACGCTCGCAAACCAATCTGTCGGGGCCGGAACAAAACCGGAAAGGAGACGGAACAAAAGTGGAATGGATAAAATGGGAGGGCATGGAAGCGTGGGACGCTCGCCTCGGAGGAAGCCGGAGCGTGCAGAGGCCGACGGAGAGAGTGTGTCTCACCTCGCTTGCGTAATTGTTCCCCCAAGAATCCGAGCCCAGTTCATCTGCCGAGTCTGGAATTGCCGCACCACTCAAGTTCTGGATCGTCGAACATCCTCCTACCACCATTTGGCCCCCATTTTTGCCGCTTTTACTCTGTAATTCGCTGTCCGGTTTTGTTCCGGCGAGAATTCCGGTTTTGTACCGTCGCCGACACGCTCGCAAACCAATCTCGACACTCCTGTGACGAACCACTAAATTCTCACAATGCCCTTCGAGCTATTCTTCTCCTACTCCCGCAAGGACAACGTCCCGCGCAAGCCCGCCGACGCGCGCGGCTGGGTCACCGCCCTGCGCGATGAAATCCTCGCGGACCACCGCCGCTTCTCCACCGAGCCGCTCCGCATCTTCTTCGACACTTCGGAGATTCGCGACATGGACGACTGGCGGCATCGCATCCTCACCGGGCTGCGCGAGAGCCGGATTCTCCTCGTCTGCCTCTCGCCGGATTACTTCAAAAGCCCGCCCTGCCTGTGGGAATGGGAGGAATACCTCAAGCGCCAGGTCCACGCGCTCATGGGGCACGAGAGCGTCACGCCGGTCTATTTCGTGGAAGCGCCGGACAGCGACGAGCACCTGAACGCCGCCTGGGCCGAGGCCGTCACCCGCAAGGTCGTCACGCCCGCCGACCGCCTGGCTTGGGAGAAAAAGTGGAAAGCCTGGCACGAAGCCACGCTCGACCGCCCGAACTGGGTGGACTTGAAACCCTGGTTTCCGCTCGGCGTCGAGGCGCTGCGCGAGGCCGCCGTGCGCGAGAAGCTCGCCGCGCTGGGCACGAGCCTGTGGGAACGCATCCAGCGCGCCCGCCGCGCCACCGGCGTGCCGGGCAATCTCCGCCGGCTCAATCCCCACTTCATCGGCCGCCGCGCCGAGTTGCGCCAGTTGCACGAAAACCTCGCCCTCGGCGCGGTCGGCGTCGTCACCGCCGTGCATGGGCTGGGCGGACAGGGCAAGACCGAGCTGGCCACCGCCTACGCCCACGGCTGGGCGGATTCCTACCCCGCCGGCCTCTGGGTGCTGGGCGCGGAGGGCAAAAAGGAAATGCTCCCGCTGCTCGGCGAACTCTGCAGCGAACTCGCCATCCCCCTCACCACCGGCCCGGACGAAACCGCCGACGCCCGCGGACGCCGCGTGCTCGCCGAATTGCAACGCCGCGCCCTCGAAGCCGCCCCGCGCGACCCGGACAAAGGCGCGGCCTGCCTCGTCATCCTCGACAACGTCTCCGAGCCGGCGCTGCTGGCTGAGCCGCAACTGGCGCAGATTCCGCGCGAGGACTGGCTGCGCGTCGTCGTCACCACGCGTGAAGGGCCGGAGAAATTCCCCGCCTCGCGCAAGAAATCCCTCGCCTTCATCGCCGTGGACGCGCTGAGCGACGACGACGCGGCCCGGCTCATCGAAGACCACCAACTGGACGGCCAATGGCCCGCCGCCACCGCCACTGCGGACCCTGCCGCCGCGCGCGCGATTGCACGGGAGCTGGGCGGCTTCACGCTGGCCGTCGAGAGCGTGGCCATTTATCTGGGCCTGCACCCGGACATCCGCCCCGCCGCTTACCTCGCCCGCCTGCGCGCCGAGGGCCTCTCCAGCGTGGATGCCCTGCCCGCCGCTGACGACGTGGCCGCGCAGATGCAGCACCGCGAAAAGCAGCTCCGCCTCGTGCTGGATCAGACCCTCACCCGCCTCACCCCGCCCGAACGCACCGCCCTCGACAACGCCGCCCAGTTCCCGCCCGACACCATCCCGTG
>JANMGP010000298.1:0-27035 GCA_031374705.1 Verrucomicrobiaceae bacterium
AACAATGTGCAGGTGTCATCGCCAAGCTGGCTCAGCGGGAACTGGACGGTGAACGACGTGCTGTTCGGCTGGAATCGCGTATTCGTCATCGTTTTCGCCGTGGCCATCGTCTTCGGAGTCACGATGCTTTTGAAGAAAACCCCGCTCGGTTTGCTCATTCGCGCGGTGATGCAAAACCGCCAGATGGCCGCCTGCATGGGTGTCCGCACGGAACGGGTGAACATGCTCACCTTCGCGCTGGGCAGTGGCCTCGCGGGGCTTGCGGGCGCATTCATCAGCCAAATCGGCAACGTAGGCCCGTCGCTCGGACAGCTCTACATTGTCGATTGTTTCATGACTGTCGTAGTGGGCGGCGTGGGCAATTTAATCGGAACCGTAATCAGCGCGCTCGGCATCGGCATGCTCGACCAATCGCTTCAGCAAATCCTCGGCAACCCTGTGCTCGGAAAAATCCTGGTGCTTCTCGGAATCATCCTCTTCCTCCAGTGGAAGCCCGCAGGTCTGTTCGTCACCAAAAGCCGGAGCCTCGAAAGCTGATGAAATCCAATCGCACAAAAATCGAACTCATCATCGTCGCGGTCGCGGCTCTGATCCTCATCGTCCTCCTTCCTGCGCTGAATGCCGCCGGAGTCGTGAGCAACTTCACCATGAGCGTGTGGGGCAAATATCTTTGCTACGCAATCCTCGCAATCTCAGTGGATCTATTGTGGGGCTACACTGGGCTTCTGAGCCTGGGTCAGTCGCTCTTCTTCGCACTCGGCGGATACATGATGGGAATGCATCTCATGCGGATGATTGGCGACCTCGGCCAATACAAAAAGCCAATCCCTGACTTCCTCGTATTCCTCGGCTGGGAGCAGCTTCCCGCCTTTTGGGTGCCATTCTCCAGCTTCGCGTTTTCGATGCTGATGGTCATCGTCCTGCCCGCTGTTATCGCGAGCGGGTTCGGATATCTCGCGTTCCGTTCGCGGATTAAGGGCGTCTATTTTTCCATCCTCACGCAAGCTCTCACCTACGGTGCCGCGTTGATGTTTTTCCGCAATGACATGCTACTCGGCGGGAACAACGGCTTTACCGATTTCAAGTTCCTGCTCGGTGCCGACGTTCGCTCGGCCGGGACACAGCGCGGGCTATTTATAGCCACTGCGATCGTGCTCATAACCGTCTATGGTTTCTGCCGTTGGCTCACCACGACGAAATTCGGTCTCGTGCAACGGGCAGTGCGCGACAGTGAGACACGGGTGCTTTTCAGCGGCTACGCGGCGGCAAACTACAAGCTATTCGTGTTCGTCATTTGCGCGATCATCGCCGGTGTCGCAGGCGCCCTCTACGTGCCGCAAGTCGGCATCATCAATCCCAGCGAAATGCAGACGGACAAATCGCTCGAAATCATCGTCTGGGTCGCCGTAGGCGGACGCGGAACTTTGCTCGGACCCGTCGTCGGAGCCGTCGTCATCAACGCGCTGAAATCCTGGGCGACCCGCGCATACCCCGATCTCTGGCTCCTTATGCTCGGCGGGCTTTTCATTCTTGTCGTTCTCTTTATGCCAAAAGGAATCGTAGGACTGCCCGCACAAATCCGCGGACTGCTGAAGCGGAAACAAACCACGCCAGCACTTCCAGCCGGGACCGCCACTGCAACACCATGAGCCGAAAACAATTCATCATTTCCGCAGAGGGCGTGAACAAGTCATTCGACGGATTCCAGGCTATCCGTGAGCTCACGTTCTACATGGATGTCGGCGAGCTTCGCACCGTCATTGGCCCCAACGGCGCGGGGAAAACCACATTCCTCGATCTCATCACCGGACGGACAAAACCAGACGAGGGAAAAATCGATTTCATGGATGCCCATGACCTTACACGAATGAGCGAGTATGAGATCTACCGGCTCGGCATCGGCAGGAAATTCCAGACGCCCACGGTGTATACCGATCACACTGTTCACGAGAACCTCCTCCTCTCGCTGGAAGGCAGCCGCGGCGTCTTCCGCTCGCTCTTCGCAAAGCTGAGCAGCACCGAGCGAGATCGCATCGATGACATTTTGAAAACCATCAACCTCTCCGCCCACAGCCAGCGCAAAGCTGGAGCGCTCGCGCATGGCCAAAAGCAGTGGCTGGAAATCGGGATGCTGCTCGCGCAGAACGCACGCCTTCTTCTCGTGGATGAGCCCGCAGCCGGGATGACTGATGAGGAAACCGCCAAGACCGGCGACCTTCTCCTCAGCCTCGCGGGAGACAAGCACAGCATCCTGGTCATTGAACACGACATGACATTCGTGCGCCAAATCTCGCAGGGCAGAAAAGTGACCGTGCTTCATCAAGGGCACGTGCTCTGCGAAGGCCCGGTCGATGAAGTACAGAACGACGAGCGCGTCCTCGAAGTGTATCTCGGACGGAAAGCGAGGGCCGCATAACCATGCTCACCGTATCCAATCTCAACGTCTCCATCAGCGGCAGCCAGATTCTCCGCGGAGTCAACTTCACCGTCCCGCCCAACAGCGTCTTTTGTCTCATGGGCCGCAACGGCGTCGGCAAAACCACCACGCTCAAAAGCATCGTCGGACTCCAGTCCTCCGACAGCGGCTCCATCACACTCGGCAGTCAGGATGTCACCCGTGAACGAGCCGAACACCGCGCTCGCGCCGGGATGGGTTACGTTCCGCAAGGCCGCGACATTTTTCCCCACCTCACCGTGGAAGAGAACCTCGACATCGGCCTCAAAGCGCAGGGGAAAAGCGCCGGAAGAAAAGAGAAGTTCGCCCGTATCTTCGCGCTCTTCCCGATCCTGAAAGACTTCCTGCCGCGCAAAGGCGGAATGCTCTCCGGCGGTCAGCAGCAGCAACTCGCGATCGCCCGCGCACTGCTCACCGATCCGAAAATCCTCATCCTCGACGAACCCACCGAGGGCATTCAGCCCAACATCATCGACCAAATCGGCGACACGATAAAAATGCTCCGCGCAGAGGGAAAAATGAGCATTCTTCTCGTCGAACAATACCTCGATTTCTGCCGTGAACTCGCAGATTGTTTCGCCATCATGGATCGCGGAGCCGTCGTAGCAGCCGGCCCTGTCGCGGATCTCACCGACGCCGTAGTCCGCAGCCATCTCACCGTATAGAACTCATGCCCGACCTCATTCACCTCGCTGTCAACGGCACGCTCATGCGCGGCCTGGAACTCAATCCAAACATGCTCGCCGTCGGGGCTGAGTTTATCCGCGAAGACCAGACCGTCCCGGACTACCGCATCTATTCCATCGGCGATCGGCACCCCGGCATGGTGCGAGTCGCCGAGGGCGGTGTCGCGGTAGCGGTCGAGGTCTGGGCGGTGCCACCCGCGGGACTTGCCAGCATCCTTTTGAAAGAGCCCGCCGGTCTCAGCATCGGCAAAGTGCAACTCGCCAGCGGGGATGAAATTCTCGGCGTCCTCGCGGAGCCGATTCTCTGCGTGGGTCAGCGCGAGATTAGCGAATTTGGCGGCTGGCGCGCCTACTGCGCCTCTCGCTAATTCTCGACAATCACGAGCAGAGTCTGGCCCGGCTCAACGGTGCGCCCCTTTGTGCTCAGCACTCGGGAAACGACGCCTGCACACGGCGCAATGATCGCCGTCTCCATCTTCATGCTCTCCAGGATGAGAAGCTTGTCTCCTTGCGCGACCATTACACCTTCTTCCACGAGCACCGCCCATACGCTTCCGGGCAGGTGTGCGGATACGGCGCGGGAACCTGCAGGGAGCGTGACTTCTTCGGGCGGAAGATCGGGCTCTGAAGCGGCTTCCGCGAGATTTTGTCCGGCGGCTTCCCAACGCCCGCGCTCAGCGGCAAAAGCAGCGCGTTGTGTTTCGCGGAACGCTGCGATGCTTTCTGATTCACGCTCCAGAAAGGCGCGGTAATCGTGCATCCCGAAGGTGGTTTCCTCGACGCGCACTTTGAATTGTCCGCGGAGGAAATCTGCGCGCATCTCCAGCAGCTCGTCGGCACTCACAGGATAGAAGCGGACCTGATCAAAGAAGCGGAGCAGCCATGGTTTCCCAGCCTCGAAGTTCTCAGTCGTACGCCACGAGTTCCAGCACTGCACGGTGCGCCCGACGAACTGATAGCCGCCGGGACCTTCCATTCCATAGATGCACATGTATGCGCCGCCGATACCGACGGCGTTCTCCGGTGTCCACGTTCGCGCGGGATTGTATTTCGTGGTGACGAGGCGGTGCCTCGGATCAAGCGGCGTGGCCACGGGGGCTCCCAAATAGACGTCGCCGAGGCCGAGCACGAGATAACTCGCGTCAAATACGATGCGCTTTACTTCATCGAGATCCGCGAGGCCATTGATGCGGCGAATGAACTCCAGATTGCTCGGGCACCACGGAGCGTCGGCACGGACGCTTTGCATGTATTTCTCGATGGCGAGTCGCGTCGCCGGATCATCCCAGGAAAGCGGTAGATGCACGATCCTTGATGGCACTTCGATGTGATCGGTATCGGGCAACTCGGTCTCCGCCTTCTTCAAAAGGCCCATCAATTCAGCAAGCGGCAGTATCCGCGAATCGTAGTGGATTTGCAGGGACCGAATCCCCGGCGTGAGATCGATCACGCCATGCACAGCCCGGACCTCCAGCCATTGCATCAGCGCGTGAACCCGGAAGCGCAGCGCAAGGTCGAGCACGAGCGGGCCATACTCCACCAGCAGATACTTGTCTCCCGCGCGCCGGTAACAAATGTCGCGTTGCGAATCGCGAAACTCCACCGCTGGCTCCAGTAAGTTCGAGTGTAATGAAGCTATCTGCGGCGCGAGCGCGGCAATCGCGTTGTCCTGCTCCAGTTCGCGCGCATTGGCTTCGGCGAGCGTGATGCGCCGAAAGCGCACCGTATCCCCCGCTTTCAATTGCCCCATTTTCCAAAGCTCCGCCTGTACGATTACTGCCGGACAAACGAACCCGCCCAGACTCGGCCCATCCGGACCGAGAATAATCGGCATGTCGCCCGTGAAGTCCACAGCGCCCACCGCGTAGGCATTATCGTGGATGTTCGAGGGATGCAGGCCGGCCTCACCACCATCGGAACGCGCCCACTTTGGCTTCGGCCCGATGAGGCGCACACCCGTTGGGTTCGAGTTGTAGTGAACCTTCCACGCCGTGCTGAAGAACATCTCGATGTCTTCGTCGGTGAAAAAGTCAGGCGCACCGTGCGGTCCGTAGAGCACAGCGATGTCCCACGCGTTCGTGTACTCCGGCACGAGGGCTGTCGGCACCACGGCGGGAACAGCAGCCACGCAATCCGCGAAGTGGAGCACATCGCCGGGCCGGATAGCCCGCCCGCCGTGACCACCGAACTTTCCGAGCGTAAACGTGGACCTGCTTCCAAGGAACTCAGGCACTTGAAACCCGCCGGAGACCGCGAGGTAACAGCGTGCCCCCGGTCCGCTGAGTGCTTTCACACGCAGCGTGCTACCTGCCGCGACCGCGAAAGACTGCCAGCGCGGGATCTGCACACCATCGAGTTCGGCGGAGAAGTCCGCTCCACAAAGCGCAATGCTCGTCGCGGCGTTGAAACGCAGCGTGGGGCCGGTCATGACGACTTCGAGCGTGGCGGCGTCCGGCTTATTTCCCAGCAGGCGATTTGCGAGACGATGCGCGAGTGGGTCCATCGGCCCGGATGGCGGAACGCCCACCGCCCAATAGCCGGTCCGACCGGGATAATCCTGCACCGTCGTCTGCGCGCCGGCTTCCAAAACATCCACGGTGCGAGCGGCGACATTGAGCGTCCCGAGGAACCGCGTGGTCACCGTGCCTGCGCGAAACTCAGGTGTGGCAATAACCGAGCGCAGATAGGCGAGATTCGTCTCGATGCCGTCGAACGCGCTTGCTGCAAGTGCTTTATCGAGCCGTGCGATTGCCTCATCGCGATTGCCGGCGTGAACGATAATTTTCGCCAGCATGGGGTCGTAGAACGGCGTGACCTCCGTGCCGCGCTCGACCCAAGTTTCACACCGCGTGTCCGGCAAAGTGACCCCGGTGAGCAATCCACAACTCGGCTGGAAACTCTTCGCCGGATCTTCCGCGTAAATGCGGACTTGGATGCTGTGACCGCGCGGCGCATCGACGTAATCATCGAGAAACTTCGTCTCTCCCGCCGCAAGCCGCACCATCCATTCCACCAGATCCACGCCGCACACTTCCTCGGTGACTCCATGCTCCACCTGCAACCGTGTATTCACCTCGAGGAAATAGAACTGTCCGCTGTCGGAATCGAACACAAACTCCACAGTGCCCGCCGAGCGATAGTTCACGAGCGCGCCGAGCTTTACCGCCGCGGAAAAGAGCCCCACGCGCTGCGCTGCGCTCAAGCCGGGCGCAGGTGTCTCTTCGATGACCTTCTGGTTGCGCCGTTGCGCGGAACAATCGCGTTCACCGAGCGCGATTACGCGGCCCTTTCCGTCGCCGAAAATCTGCACCTCGATGTGCCGCGCCTTGGCGACGAACTTTTCGAGAAAGATGCCGGATTCTTTGAAATTGCTGCGACTCAGGCGCTCTACCGTTGCAAATGCCTCAGCCAAGTCCGCCTCGCTCCAACAGACCTTCATCCCGATTCCGCCTCCGCCTGCCGTGCTCTTCAGCATGACTGGATAACCAATCTTCGCAGCCTCGAGCGCAGCCGCATTCACATCCGCCAGCAACCCTGTGCCCGGCAGGAGCGGCACTCCCGCACGCTCCGCCAATTCACGCGCCGTGTGCTTTAATCCAAACACCCGCATCTGCTCAGGCGTTGGCCCGACGAATGCAAGTCCCGCTGCCTCGCACGACTCCGCGAACTCGGCGTTTTCGCTCAAGAACCCGTAACCCGGATGCACCGCCTGCGCACCGGTCTCCCGGGCGGCGGCGAGAATCCTATCCACGCGCAGATAGCTCTCCGTGACCGGCGGCGGACCGAGTAACACTGCCTCATCGGCATCGCGGACATGGAGCGAATCCGCGTCGGCTTCCGAATACACGGCGACCGCTCCCACGTTCATCCGGTGAAGCGTGCGGGTGATGCGGCGTGAGATTGCTCCGCGATTTGCGATGAGGATTTTTGTGAACATCAGTCCCAGATAAGTAGCCGCACAGGCGTTGGATTGTAGGCGTTGCAGGGGTTGTTGAGTTGGGGACAATTTGAAATCAGGCAGAGCACGTCCATTTCGGCGCGCATCTCGACATAGCGCCCCGGAGCCGAGACCCCGTCGGCAAATGTCAGGCCGCCATCGGGCGTCACCGGGACATTCATAAAAAAGTTGATGTTGTGCGTAATGTCGCGTTTGCCCCACGCAGGCCGGGCACGGCGGAGTCCCAGCAGGAAGCTGTCGCGGCATGCATGCATATGGCGCTTTTCGAGTGCGTAGCGAACCATGTTGCTTTCACATGCGCAGGCTCCGCCGAGCGTATCGTGCTGCCCGCAGGTATCAGCCGTAATGGTGAGCAGTGTGTTTCCCCGCGTGGAAACTAGCCGGGTTCCCGTTGTGAGATACAAAGCGCCCTGAGCCCGAATGGTGTCCTGCGCGCTGTAGCGGTCCGCTGGGTCATGCGCGTTGTAGAATAGCGTATCCGCCGCCTGATTCCCTTCCATGTCCACGATCCGTATCGTCTGTCCGCGCAAGACCTCTCGAGCCCAAGGCTCGCCGGCAGGAAGGATGAAATCGTAAACGGCCTCCGCGGGGTCGAGTGTGCTTTCGGTCAACGTGCTCATAGAAAATAGCGTTCAGTAATCATGAAACCCCTTTCGTTTTCCGAACAGGACCGGCGGCAAAGATCGTCAGTCCCCGGCGGTGGCGAGGTGTAAACAACGAGTTTCACGGGCTTCGGCGAGTAAACCGGCGAGGGGTCCAGCGGGTGGACGCACGTATTCAGCACGACGAGCGTATTCATTTCCGCCCGCAAATCCACGGTGGCTCCAGGCTTCGAATTGCCCGCGGCGTATTGGAGACGTCCGTTTTCACCGGCGGTCACCTTCTGGAAGAAGTTCACATTCATCGCGAGGTCGCGCTCGCCGAGTCCGTACTTCCCGAGTTCGGTGACGAATCGCTCGTGCCCATTGCGATACCAATCATTCCGGGCGGACTGATAACTGCGCTCTCCGTATTTCGTGGCGATATCTGCTGCGCTCGTGCAACCCGTAAGAGGATCGTGCCAGCCGCACGTGTCACCCGTGATGGATACGAGGATGCGGCCCATGTCCGAATAGATGCAGTGCCCGGCCGAGAGCCGGGCGGTGTGCTGACATTTCAACGTATCGGGCAAATTAACCCGCTCGGAAGGCAGCTCGAAGTTGTAGAATAGTGCGGACACGTTTGCGCCGCCGTCGGTGTCCACAATGCGAAGCGTCGTGCCGCGCTTGAGCACGTGGGACCAGCTCGCGCCGGGCTGCACGATTTCCTCGAAACGGATGAGTGAAGGATCTGGCATAGGTCAGTAAATCGGGGGGAGAATCGTGGAAGTCACATTGAGGTTTCCGTGCTTCACGCCCTTGCACGCGATGAGCGCATCCGCGATCTGCCGCAACCGCCGTCCGGGCCCTTGCACGAGGAGAACTTCCAGACTGTGGTGATTCTCCAGATGCACATGTTGCGAAGAGATAATCTCCTTCAAATAGCGGTGCTGGAGCTTCATCAGGCGGCTTTGCAGGCCGGGCTTTGTGTGGTCGTAAATGAGCGTGATGGTCCCGGCCATGATCTGCCGGCCGAGCTGCTCAGCGTCGCGAACGAGTTGCTCGCTGATGATCTTGGAAAGCGCCTGGGATCGATTCGCGAACCCACGCGCTTCGACCATCGCGTCGAGCTCGTCAAACAACGAGACTGGCAGCGAGATGGTCACACGAGCGGCGGTTGGAGTTTTTGCTTTGCGAGACATTCCTTGAGTTCCGGGGAGTGTATTCCACACATCGTCACAGCACGTCAAATGCCTTCTCATGTTCGTATGACGTTTTCTCCGAACCGTCATACTCGTGCGTTTTAAACGTGGCGTTTTTCGTGTCTGTTTTTTGCCAGTGTGCGCCGAATTACGCACAGCCCCCCGGATGCGGAGTCTTCGCATCGAGGAGCGGCGAGGCGCACCAATAAAAGGACGGCGGACTAAATCGCGCCGGCGGAACGTGATGGCATGAACAATGCAAATGGGACTCCGGACGTCGCACATCGATCGTCATCATTCAACCAACACAACTGACATGTTTATCCGCTCACTACTCGCTTCCGCCCTCGCATTCGCCGCCACACTTCACGCCGCTCCGCTGAAAATTGCTTACTCCGACTGGCCGGGATTCACGATTCTCGAAGTGGCCAAACAGAAAGGGTGGTTCAAGGAAGAAGGCGTGGACGTGGAGTTGCTGTGGTTCGACTACCTGCCTTCGCTCGACGCGTTTGCGGCAGGGAAAGTGGACGGAGTAACCGTTGTGGCGACGGACGCTCTTGTGTCGGGTGCGAACGGAGCGAAAAGCAAGTTCATCGCGCTCCTCGATTACAGCGACGGCAATGACATGATCATTGGCAAGCCAGGCATCGATTCCATCAAGGCGCTGAAAGGACAGAAAGTCGGACTCGAGTTAACGCTCGTCGAGCACATGCTCTTACTAAAGGCGCTCGAGATGAACGGAATGAAGCAGTCCGACGTGGAGTTGGTAAACACCTCGACAAACGACACGCCGCAAACACTCGCGAGCGGCAAGGTCGGAGCAGTTGGCGCGTGGTACCCGGTTTCCGGCCAAGCCCTGAAGCAGGTGCCCGGCTCAAAGAAGCTTTTCAGCAGCGCGGATGCAAAAGGACTTATCTACGACGTGCTCGCCGTGAGCCCCACGAGTCTGGCCAAGAACAAGGCCGAGTGGGAAAAGGTCGTGAAGGTCTATTACAAGTGCGTGGACTACATCCAGGACCCGAAGACAAAGGATGAGGCTGTGAAAATCATGGCCGCGAAAGTCGGCGCGAAACCCGAGGAATACGCGGAGAACATCCCCGGCACCCATTTTCTGACACTCACCGAAGCCAAGGCAGCACTGAAGAAGGGCGACGGACTCGATTCCATCTACGGCTCCATGGCGGTCGGCAACAAGTTCAACCTCGATAACAAGGTCTATAAAGTCTCCCAGAAAGCCGAGAACTACGTCGCGCCAAGCATTATCATGGGGCTCAAGTAGCACGCGATGGCGGCGAACGATTGGCTGGGATTGAAACATGAACTGCCGCCTCGGCGGCGGTTCGTGCTTCTCGTGCTGTCGTTCGCAGCCCCGCTCATTTTGTGGTGTCTGGTGAGTTATGTGCCGTGGCTCTGGCATCCGCTCGTGCGCATCAGCGATCCCGGTGAAGTGGAATACTTCACCGAGGATATGGATATTCCACGGGAGGATTTCGCCCGGGAGTTGGAAAAAGCACGTCAGAACGGAGCCGCACTACCAGTCGGTGAACGCGTCAATCCCGTCTATTTACCCGCACCGCACGCTGTCGTGCGGTCATTTTACACCGCCTTCATCACACCGCCGCGACTGCCGGGAGAACCATGGCTGCACGAGAGTTTGGGTCACAGTATCCGCACCATTTCGTGGGCGTTTTTTCTCTCTTCGCTCGTAGGTGTTCCGCTGGGAATCCTTTGCGGTACATTCCGTTTTTTCTCGCGCATCCACGAGCCGTTCATCGAGTTTTTCCGCTACCTGCCCGCGCCGGCATTCGGGGCGTTGTGCGTGGCGATACTTGGAATTGATGATGGCCCGAAGGTGGCCATCATATTCATCGGCACGTTTTTCCAGCAGGTTCTGGTGATTGCCAATACAGTGCGCAAAGTGGACCCCGCACTCATTGAAGCCGCGCAAACTCTCGGCGCAAGCCGCTTGATGCTTGTGCGGCGGGTGATTATCCCTGCGACTATCACCGACATCTACACGGACATGCGGATTTTGCTCGGTTGGGCCTGGACCTACCTCATCGTCGCGGAGGTCGTCGGCACGATGTCGGGTATCACGTATTTCATCAGCCAGCAGGCACGCTACCGGAACTTCGACAACGTCTATGCCGCCATCGCAATGATCGGCATCATCGGCTTCACCTCCGACATTGCGCTCGCATGGCTTGGGCGCGTGATTTTCCCGTGGAAGCGGACGAACAAGCGCCCCAATCGCTTCGTCGCATGGTGCGCTCGGTGGGTTGGAAAAGTCGGGAGCGGCCCGGCTCCGGAGGCGGCATCATGACGGCGCTTCCAATCGTCCCGGACTATCGCGCACAATCACCAGCGGTCCGGGATCGTTTTCAGCGCATTCGCGAAAGACCGGTCATTCTTTCGGTCCGCAATCTCACAAAATGCTACGCCGCCGAGGACGGCACGCGCACGGTGTTCGACGGCCTGTCGCTTGATATCCGGCGCAGAGAGTTCATCACGGTGATTGGTCCTTCGGGCTGTGGAAAATCTACATTCATCCGCATCATCGCGGGCCTCGACGAGGCAACATCGGGCGAAGTTCTGCTGGACGGAAAGGCTGTCGCCGGCCCCGGACCGGATCGCGGGATGGTCTTCCAGGGCTACACGCTTTTCCCGTGGCTCACGGTTCGTCAGAACGTGATGTTTGGTTTGGAAATGCGCGGGAAAGCGCGGGTCACCGCAGAGGGCGAGGCGCGCGAATGGCTCGATATGGTGGGGCTCGGAAAGTTTGAACAGTCCTACCCGCACGAGCTTTCCGGCGGCATGAAGCAACGCGTTGCAATCGCCCGTGCGCTGGCGAACGAGCCGCGTATTCTCATCATGGACGAGCCGTTTGGCGCCCTCGATTCGCTCACGCGATGCAAGATGCAGGGCTATCTTCTGCAAATCTGGAAGCAGGTCGATGCGACCATTCTTTTCATCACTCACGATCTCGACGAAGCAGTGCTCCTTTCCGACCGAATCCTCGTGATGGGCACAAATCCAGGCCGCGTTGTCGAGTTCATCGAGAACCCAGTCCCTCGCCCGCGCACTTCCGCGCAAATGATCGCACCGGAATTCATCGCGATGAAACATCGTCTGGATGAACTCATTCACCCTCCGGCGGAGATCGGCGAAGAGGAAAAACTGCCGATGATTCGACTGACACAGGCCGGAGAAGATATCGAATAGCGCAAGATTCGCTTCACACACTTCAAACCAGCAATCAACAATCAGCCAATGAAAACCAAACTGCTCATCACGCTCCTGCTCCTCCCGGCACTCGCCCACGCGCATCCCGGTCACGCCGGCCACGAAGGTGATATCGGATGGGGCCTTGCGCATCCATTCACGGGATTCGATCATCTCCTCGCGGCGCTCGCGCTCGGACTTTGGGCCGGGCTCCACGACAAAACTTCGCGCTGGCTTCCGGTCGCGGCGTTCATCGGGGCTACTGCGATGGGTATGATTGGCGGATTGCTTACAGGCTCATTCACCGGAATCGAAACAGCGCTCGCCGTGACGGTGGTTCTGTTTTCTGCATCGCTCGCCGGAGGATTCCGCGCGAGCGCTCCGCTCGCGTGCGGAATCGCCGCCGCCTGCGCGCTGATTCATGGTTGGGCACACGGTTCCGAAGCTCCGAGTTCCGCGAACATGGCCGCTTATTGCGGCGGTGTGCTGGCTGGAACTTCGGCGATTTGCGGAGTCGGGATGGGAATGGCGCGACTGCTCCGCGAGCGACACATCCTTGTCGCCCGTGGAATCGGCGCGGTATCCACGATCATCGCAGCAGGAATGTTGCTCCGCTCGCTGTAGCCCATGCATCTTGCACCTCGTGAAACTGAAAAGCTGCTCATCGTCGTCGCAGCCGATCTAGCCCGCCGCCGTCAGGCCCGTGGGCTGAAACTGAACTACCCGGAGTCCATCGCGATTATTTCATACGAAATCATGGAGGGCGCTCGTGATGGCCGCTCGGTGAGCGATTTGATGAGCTACGGAACCACCATCCTTAAACGCTCGGATGTGATGGAAGGCATCGCCGAAATGATTCACGAAGTGCAAGTCGAGGCAACATTCCCAGATGGAACAAAGCTCGTCACCGTCCACCATCCGATTCGCTGAATATGATACCCGGAGAAATCATCGTCGCTGAAGCCCCATTGCCAGCAAACGTCGGCCTCGACACTCAAGTCATCCGCGTTGCCAACACCGGAGACCGACCCGTTCAAATCGGAAGTCACTTTCATTTCTTCGAAGTGAACGAATCGCTTGCATTCGACCGCGCCGCAGCGCGCGGTTTCCGGCTGAACATCCCGGCGGGGACGGCCGTGCGCTTTGAGCCCGGCGACACGCGCGATGTTGAATTGGTCGCGCTCTCCGGCGAGCGCGAGGTCTTCGGACTCAACGCAAAAGTGAACGGAAAACTCGGATGAACCACCAAGACACGAAGACACCAAGGGAAGGACCGGGAGAAGAATGGGATGCCGTGGCAAAGGTGGTTGTGGATGCGGCGTTCAGGGTTCACTCCGAGCTTGGTCCGGGATTGCTTGAGAGTGTTTATGAAGTCTGTCTCGCCCATGAATTGGGAAAACGAGGATTGCAGGTCGAAAGACAAGTCCTGCTGCCGGTGGTGTATGACGGTGTGAAAATCGAGGCGGGGCTACGCATTGATTTGCTCGTGGATGGCAAGCTGATCGTCGAACTGAAGGCGGTGGAGAACTTACTGCCAGTCCATAAAGCGCAGGTGCTCACCTATCTGAAATTGAGCAGGCGTCGTCTTGCCCTGCTAATCAATTTCAATGTGCCGCTCATTAAAGACGGCATCAAACGCATCGCGTTATGATGAACCACCAAGGTACAAAGACAACAAGTTCTTGCTTTCATCGTCACCCTTCCTTGGTGCCTTCGTGCCTTGGTGGTTCAATTTTTCCACCATGCCACTGACACTCTCCCGCCGCCAATACGCCGACATGTTCGGCCCGACCGTCGGAGATCGCGTGCGACTCGCCGACACGGAGCTCTTCATCGAAGTCGAGCGCGACCTCATCGCCGAGAACGGCGGCTACGGCAACGAAGTCAAGTTTGGCGGCGGCAAAGTTATCCGCGACGGCATGGGCCAGTCGCCCACGGCACTGGATGCCGATTGCCTCGACCTCGTCATCACGAACGCGCTCATCCTCGACGCGAAAGTCGGAATCGTTAAAGCGGACATCGGAATCAAAGGCGGCCGCATTGTCGGCATCGGTCACGCCGGCAATCCGGGCATCCAGCCGGGAATCACCATGACCATCGGCGCTGCGACGGAAGTTATCGCGGGCGAAGGCTGCATCGTTACTGCGGGCGGAATCGATACGCACATCCATTTCATCTGCCCGCAACAAATCGAGCACGCGCTGGCAAGCGGCGTCACCACGATGATCGGCGGCGGCACCGGTCCTTCGCACGGGACCTACGCGACCACTTGCACGCCGGGAGCCTGGAACATTCACCGCATGCTGGAAGCGGCGGACGAATATCCGATGAACATCGGTTTCCTCGGAAAAGGAAACAGTGCAACGCCGGAACCACTTCGCGAACAAGTGCGGGCGGGCGTCATCGGGTTGAAGCTGCATGAAGATTGGGGCACAACTCCCGCCGCTATCGACTGCTGTCTCGGAGTCGCTGATGAGTTCGACGTGCAGGTCGCGATTCACACCGACACGCTAAACGAGGCGGGTTTTCTCGAAGCCACGCTCGCGGCTTTCAAAGGCAGAACAATCCATACATTTCACAGCGAAGGTGCGGGCGGAGGTCATGCGCCGGACATTATTCGCGTCTGCGGCGAACTGAATGTTTTGCCGTCGTCCACGAATCCGACGCGTCCTTTCACCGTGAACACCATAGCCGAGCATCTCGATATGTTGATGGTGTGTCATCATCTCGATTCCAAGATTCCCGAGGACGTCGCATTTGCCGAGAGCCGCATCCGTCCGGAGACCATCGCGGCTGAAGACATGCTCCACGACATGGGCGCGATTTCAATCATGTCGAGCGACTCGCAAGCGATGGGGCGCGTCGGCGAAGTCATCACGCGCACATGGCAGACCGCACACAAAATGAAGGTGCAGTTTGGCGCACTGGAATCCACACGCCCTGCCGACAATTTCCGCGCACTCCGCTACGTCGCGAAATATACAATCAACCCTGCTATCGCCCACGGAATCTCGCACGAAGTCGGGAGCATCGAGCCCGGCAAGCTCGCCGACCTCGTCGTTTGGAAGCCCGCATTCTTCGGAGTGAAACCGGAAGTAATTCTCAAAGGCGGCCTCATCGCCATGGCAAACATGGGCGACCCAAACGCGAGCATCCCCACGCCGCAGCCGATGTTCTACCGCCCGCAATTCGCCGCGCACGGACGCGCGAAGTATTCGACGAGCGTCACATTTGTCAGCACCTCCGCGCTCGAAAATGGCACATTGAATCACCTCGCGCTTGCAAAGCGACTGGTCGCAGTGCGCGGCACGCGAACCGTCACCAAAAAGGACCTGATCTGGAACGACGCAACCCCGCACATCGAAGTGGATCCGGAAACCTACACGGTGAAAGCCGATGGCCGCATTCTCACATGCGAGCCTGCGAGCGTGCTTCCGATGGCGCAGCGCTACTTTCTGTTTTGAGCGCGATGATTCTCATCCATTCCGCCCTGAGCCCGATTCCACAATTGCCCGGCATCATGCTCCGCGCGGATCGTCTAACGCTCGCGAAGCGCCGCTGGCGCTCGTTCGCAGAGGACGGCGTGGAGTTTGGCTTCGACCTCGCCGCACCACTCGCACATGGCGATGCGTTTTATGCGAGCGATGCAGCGCTTTATGCGATCGAGCAACTGCCCGAGCCCGTCCTCGAAATCACACTGATCCCCAAGCCCGCTGCAGTTGCCCGACTCGGTTGGACCATTGGAAACCTGCACTTTCCAATTCAGGTCACCGAAGCTGTGGTGCGCGTCCCCGATGATTCCGCACTGCGCGCACTCTTCGGGCGACAAGGCATCCCGTTCACAGTGGCCGAACAGGTATTCATCCCGTTTGCGAAGGCGCACAGTCATGAGTCCTGACCCGCTGTCCTGGCTGCCAGCCCTGCTTCAGACGAACGACACGCTCTTTCCCACCGGAGCGTATGCGCACTCGCTCGGCTTCGAAGAATTCGCCCGCCTCACATCGACGCGGAACGAAGCAGGACTGCGCGATTTCGTGCTGCGCCATTTGCTACCTGCGCTCTCGGCATTTGAACTTCCTTACCTGCGCGTCGCTTTTGAAGCCCCGGACTTGGCTGCGTTGTGCGAAATCGATTTTGAAATATCTGCATCAAAGCTCGCGCGAGAGACCCGCGACGCCAGCACGCAAATCGGGAGACGCCGTCTCGCCGCCCTGCGTGCAGTGAATGAGCATCCTTCCTACCGCGAGTTTGCCCATGCAATCAGCTCCGAAGAAGCGCACGGAAACCATCTCGTCGTCTGCGCACTGCAAGCCCGCGTGGAAGGATTTCCGCTGGAGGCCGCGCTTGCCGCTTACTTTTACCAAACTGTTTCAGGCGTTTGCGGAGCAGCGTTGAAGCTCATTCGTATCGGACAGGAGGGCTGTCAGCGAGTCCTGCGCGACGCACTCGCGCAGGCCGCCACGACGATTAGCGACTCGCTCGAAGTCGAGCGCGAGGACGCAGGCTACTTCGACCCGCTGCTCGAAATCGCTTCGATGCGGCATGAATTTGCGAACGAACGACTTTTCATTTCATGAACCAAAGACCAGTAAAAATCGGAATTGGCGGCCCTGTGGGCTCGGGCAAAACCATGTGCGTGCTTCGGCTCTGCCAATGGTTGCAGGACGAACTCTCGATGGCCGTAGTCACGAACGACATCTACACGCGCGAAGATGCAGAGTTCCTGACACGCAACAACGCGCTACCCGCCGACCGCATCCTCGGAGTCGAGACCGGCGGCTGCCCGCATACAGCGATTCGCGATGATACTTCGATGAACGTGGCAGCCATCGAAGAACTGGAACGCCGCCATCCCGACGCGAAACTCATCCTCGTCGAAAGCGGCGGAGACAATCTATCCGCGACGTTTTCACCGGAGTTGGTCGATGCGTTCATCTACGTCATCGACGTCGCGCAAGGGGACAAAATCCCCCGGAAAGGCGGTCCGGCGATTCGCAACAGCGATCTTCTGCTCATCAACAAAATCGAGCTCGCCCCATACGTCGGCGCAGACCTCGACGTGATGGCGCGCGACGCAAAAATCCAACGCGGCGAACGCCCCTTCATCTTCATGGATTTGCGCTCAGGAACGGGCAAAGACGAACTGCTGGCATGGCTGCGTCGCGAGGTGCTGTTCGTGTGAGCGGACTCCGAGGACATCTCGATCTACTTGTCGGCACCGATGAGGCCGGCAAGACCGTGCTCCGACGGCAATCGTTCGCCGCGCCCGTTCACATTTCGAAACCGCACCGCGACGAAGGCTGGCTCGTCGTGAACATGGCCAGCCCGTCCCCCGGCCTGCTTTCTGGCGACCGCGTGAACGTGAACGTGGAAGTGGAAAGCGGCGCGCGCCTTCTCCTCACCGCTCCAAGCGCAAACCGCATCCATACGATGGCCGAAGGATTTGCCGAAGTATCACAGCGATTCACGGTGAATGCCGGAGGCTCCCTGGACGTCTGCCCCGAGTATCTGATCCCGCAGAAGGACTCGGCATATCGACAGAAAACCCGAATCGAGATCCAACAAGGCGGCACCCTGTTGTGGACGGAATCCATCGCCCCTGGCCGCACCGCGCATGGAGAAGTCTTCGAGTTTCGCGATATGAGAATCGCGACTGACATCATCTGGCGGGGCCGCCCGCTGCTGCGTGAACGCTATTGCGTGGGCAGGGAGCATCCGTCAATTACCGCGTTACGGTCCCGTTTTCCAGCGGCCTATTACGCCAGCGTGGTCTGCATTTGCCCTGCGCTGGCTGGAAAGGAATCACTTCTCCGCGACATGACCATCCGTGCCTTTCCCGGTGAGTCGTGGCTCGGCGTCTCGTGCGTGGCTGACGGCGCATTCGTCGCCAAAATCCTCGCAGTCAATAGCCCCGCTTTGCGCGCGCGAATCGCAGCTGTGCGCAGGTCCTTTCAAGTCGCATCAGGCATCACAGCGCCGGGCCTCAGGCGCATCACCGGTGAAGTTGCGGCGTAATTGCACGGGCTCAAAATCTGGAACGTCCAACGTCCAACTTCCGACGGTGCGTAAGCAGAGCTTTGGTGCCGGGCGTCAACGCGGTTGGAAGACGAGGGCGTTGTGCTCGATGCGGAGGTCTGTGCCGGAGAGTTCCGCCATGTAGCGGAGAGCCTCGAGCGCGGGGATTTGTTCGAGTTTCACGGTGAGCATTTGCTCGGCGGCGGGCCCGTTTGCGAGAAGGTTCGCACCTTTGTGTTCGGCGTCCAGTTCCTTGAGTTTGCGGCTGAGGAAGTCGGCGCTTTCGCTCAGTTTGGATTCCCGGAAATCCACCTTTGGGATGAGGACCGCGTTGAGTTTTTCGCTGATGAGTTTGCCTTTGACGGCGACGGTGTTCACGACGGCGGGGCGGTTTTCGCTGCCGGCGGTGCCGAGGACGATGGCGTGGGTATCCCAGCGGACGGTGGCGTCTGCCATCAGAGCGATGACCCGGATTGCCTCGGTGGCGGTGATGTTTGCGAGGCGGAGCGTGATACGCCGCTCGGCAATTGATTCGCCGGAGACGGGAGCGGCAGGAGCGGGAGCTGGCGCGTCGTTCAGGCCGGGGATGGTGAGGGTGTCGCCGGGTGCGGGTTTGGAGGGTCGGGCAGGGGAGCTCGTGTTGAGGATGATGTTGATTTTCGGTCCAGCGGGGGATGCCTGGTTGATTTTTCCCGCGAGGAATTCGAGAGCTTCCCGGGTCGTTGCGTCTTGGAAATCAACGCGGGGGATTAACGCTTTGGACGCTCTCTGAAACAGCGCGCGGCCTCCGGCGTCGAACGCGACGGTGGGTAGGGTGATTGCTTTTTGGTCGGACAGGATGGCGACTTCGCCACTCCAGGTGACGCTAAATCCGGCGGCTTCGGCGCAGTACCGGACGGCTTCCGGGGCGGGCATGTTGGTGACTTTGAGGGAGACGTTTTTTTCCGCAGGGTGTGCGGACTTGATGACGATGTTGAGGCCGCTTTTGTCGGCAGCGAGGTCGCGGGAGGCGCGGACGAGATAGGTGGCGGCGTCCTCCAGTTTGGCGTCGGCAAATTCAATCTTCGGGAAGCGGATGCCGGTGGCTTTGTCAAATGCGGGACCGGATTGCGCGAAGGTGGTCGCGGCGAGTGCGGCGAATGCGAAGGCGGCGGTTCGGAAGGTCGGCGTATTCATAGTGGGATTTGCTTTAGAGTAGTGAAGCGGTGTCGGGGCTTGGGGGCGAGTGATCTTTCTGTTAGCGATTGCGGGAGCGGAGGCCGATTTTTCTTTTCCCCGCGCGGAATTTTCGGCACGCCTCGGTGCATGAGCAATCCTCGCAGATTCGTGACCGCGGCCGAGAAGGTCGATTTTCATTCACCATGGACCATTGAAGAGTGGCTCTGCCGCGGCGATGTGGTGGACAATAAGGAGCTGCTGCTCGTGCGCGCCAATATGGAGCCGGGGCGGAGCCATCCTTTTCACACGCATCCGACGCGTGAGGAGCTGATTTACATCATTTCGGGCCGGGCGGAGCAGTGGGTGGGCAAGGAGCATCGCACGCTCGGGCCGGGCGAGATGGCGTTTATCCCCATGGGCGAGGTCCACGGGACTTTCAACCCGTTTGCGGAGCGGCTGGTGTTTCTGGCGATCCTGTCGCCTTCGGGTGCGGCGGAGCCTGGAATCGTGGACGTTTCGACGGAGGAACCGTGGGCTTCGCTGCGCGGTCCGGAGTTCCCTCCCTGCACGTAGGCGAATATTACAGTTTCCATCGGGCGCAAGTCCGGATAAATCCGCGCGCGATGCCAAAGCGTCCCGTAATTCTTAGTGCGCTGTGTGCGATTCTTTTCACCGCGTGTGATCAGAAGCCGGACCAGCCTCAGCCCACTCCACCGCCGAAGATCACTTCGACGCCCAAGCCGACTGCGCCCCCGACGCCGGTGCCGACGCCCGTCCCGACACCGGTCCCGACACCGGTGCCCACGCCGACTCCGCCGCCGGCACCAACGCCGCCGCCGCCGCCTTATGTTCCCATGAAATCGCTGCAGACGGGAGCGATGTTCAACGGGATTACGTTTAAAGCGAACATCGAAACCGCGGTAGGTGCAACGAGCACGACGGAGAGAGACAATGCCGGCAGCTACACCGTCGAAATGAATCTGCGGGTAAACGTGCCGAAGGCGCACAAGCAAATCGCCGATTTGCTGAAGCTGACGCCGAACCTCGACAAGCTTCTCCCCGCGCTGCCGGGAATGATCGAGGCGGCGAAGATCTCGCCTGAATTCGACGAACTCTACCGCAACAAGGTGACGTACCTGCGCACGAATCTCAACCGGCTCGACAACCTCCTATCTCGGCACAATTTCTACGATTGCGAGACGATTCTCGAGCTCCAGCATCCCCAGTCAAAGCGGAAGGCCGTTCTCGTTCAGGCGGACATGGACGTGGATACGGACGGCTCCGATGGCGACCGGATAGCGGTGGCGGACGTAGGGAGCTCGAGGACATTTCAGCCCTTCACGAGTTACAATTGGCCGAAGCGCACCAAGAACGCAAACCCCGTCGAGCCATTTTGGTTGAAGCGAATCGCCGATAACGACGCCAAGCTTGCAAAGGCAGAGACTAGCGAGCCCGACAAGCAGCGCCTTCGTGCCGAAAGCAACCGGCTTCGTTCCGAAATCCGCGATCTTCAGAGCCGGAGCTATTTGTCGGGCGCGTTTGATCCGTTCATCGTCCTGCCAACGACGATGTTTGGGAGAAACCGCTCGGGATTTGTGCCGACCATTGGAGATTACTGCGTCGTCGTCTCCGGCGATACGCTTTATCCGGCAGTCATCGGTGATGCGGGCCCCACGACGAAGATCGGGGAGGCGTCCCTTCGAATTTGCCGCCAGATTAATCCGCGCGCGAATGGAGAAAACCGGGCTGTCAGCGACTTAAAGGCGACCTACATCGTTTTCACGGGGACCTCGGACAAGCCATGGAGTCCGCCCGATTATGTCAAATGGAGGGCGCGCTGTGAACAGTTGCTACAGGAGTTTGGCGGATACACGGGCGAGCTCTTTACATGGCCCGACATCACCCGCCTTGCGGAGCCGGAGCCCGCCGTCTCTGCACCGGACGGGACTCCCGTTACTCCGGCCCCCGCCGCCGTGCCGGGAAATCCCGTAGTTCCGCCCAGGCAGCCCGCCCCCGCGGCCCCCGCGCCAGCATCCACCGCACCCGCGCCCGCTGCCGGAAAAAACAGTGTCACGAAGTAGTTTCGCGCCCGCGATTCTCCCTGATGAACAAAGTTTGTGAAATATTTCACAAAGTACTTGCCAGCGCTTAATCAGTTCGCTTTTCTCGCAGCCCGCTTAACCCGGCAAAGTCGCAATACGGCTTTTGCTTCGACCTCTACATTCCGGTGCTTTTCGAAGCGCCGGACACCGTCGAAGCCCTGGGTTCGACACCGATTTCACGACCAATGAACGCTTTTTACCAACGCAGTCAGTCAGCCGCATCCAGTGCGGTCCGCATCCTCGCGCTTATCGCGGTGTTGTTTTCGTTTCTGGCGATGCCACTGCGGGCTGAGCACGAAGCAGCGGGTCCGGCGGCAACGACCCATGTTGAGGTGGCGGCACATGCAGAGAACGAACATCATGGCCTGCCGGCTGCAGCGCCGGTAATTTTTCACATCGGGCCTCTGCCGGTTAATAATTCGATGTTGATCACATGGATCGTGGCGGCACTGATTATTGGATTCGCGCAATATGCGACGCGGCGGATTCGCTCGACAACTGGCGCAGCGCTCGAGGTTCCAAGTGGCGCGCAGAATTTCTGGGAGTTTCTTGTCGAAGGGCTCCGGGATTTTTTGGAGGAAATAATCGGGCGCGACCTTGCAAAAAAGACATTCTGGTTTTTCGCGACGGCGTTTATTGTAATTCTGTTCACGAACTGGTTTGGATTGCTTCCTGGTGTTGGAACAATCGGGATGGGTCACCTTAATGGGAAGGGTGATTTCATCGTCGATTCTCCGTTGCTTCGAGGTGGCAATGCCGACTTGAATATGACGTTTGCCATGTCGGCCATATTCTTTGTGATGTGGACGATTTGGGCACTCCAGTTCAATGGCGCTGGCGGGTTTGTGAAGCATTTGTTCGGCGCAAAGGGGGGCGCGACAGGAGCGATGGGGGCGTTTCTCGCGGTGATCTTTTTGATGGTCGGTCTGCTGGAGGTTATCTCGATTGTCTTCCGTCCGGTTTCGCTGAGCTTCAGGCTTTACGGAAACATTTTCGCCGGTGAAAACCTGCTTGAGTCGATGCAGGCAGTTTATCCGCCGCTCGGCTGGCTTACCCCTTTGCCTTTCTATTTTATGGAACTGTTGGTCGGTCTGGTGCAGGCGCTTGTGTTTATGCTCCTGACGGCCGTATTTACACTTCTCATTTGCTCGCACGACGAAGAGCACGGCGAGCATCACGGTGAACACGCCAAAGAGGGCGACGGGCACTAATCAGATTTCGCCGGCGGGACCGTCCAAAGAGAGCGGACGTCGGCGGGAAAACCAAAACAAACAAAGGAAAATAAATAACAATGAGCATTCTCACAACTATCGCGGAAGCGACACTGGGAAGCGGCATTCAAGGTGGCCTCGGCGCCCTTGGTGCGGCAATCGGCGTAGGTTTGATTGGTATGAAGGCCTCGGAAGCGGTCGGGCGTAATCCCGGTGCTGCGACCAAGATCCTCATTCAATCGATCCTGAGCACTGCCTTCGCTGAAGGTATCGTGTTCTTCGCCCTCTTCTTGGGCAAGTAATCACTCCGGCGCGGGGTTGGGCGACCAGCCCCGCGCCAGTTTTCCTTCAAACAATTTTTATAAGATGAGCTTCGTTTCTATTCTCGCAAATGCCGCAGCCGCAGCCGACGCGCCAACCGGTAATCCGCTCGTGGACATCCCAAAGGCCTTCGGACTCAATGCCTGGGGTTTTATCTGTCAGGTCATTAGCTTTAGCATCGTTGCGTTTCTGCTCGTAAAATTCGCCTACAATCCGATTCTTGCTGTTCTCGAAGAGCGCCGGAAGCGCATTGAGGATGGCCTTGCAAACGCAAAGAAAGTTGAGGAAAAACTCGCCGAGGCGACAAAAACTGCGGCTGACATTCGTGAGAAAGCGAATGCCGATGCGCTGAAGATGATTGCCGAGGCTCAAGTCGCAGCGAAACTCGTTACGGAGCGTGAAGGTCAGCGTGCGGTTGCACAGGCTGCCGACATTATCCAGAAGGCTCGTGAAGCCGGTGAAGCCGAGCAGAAGCGGCTGATGGCCGAGCTGAAGAAGGACATCAGCCGCCTCATCGTCGATTCGACCGCGAAAGTCACCGGCAAGGTCCTCACCGCAGCCGACCAGAAGATTATCGCGGACAACGCCAGCAAGGAACTTGCAGCCTAAGCGATGAAACTGAACAAGGAGTCACGCAAACTTTCGAAAGGCCTGCTTCGCGGGAGCTTTACCAATGGACTGCTCGACGCAGCGAAGGTAAAGCAGGTGACGGATCTCGTCATTCAATCGAAGCCGCGCAACTACATCGGCGTGCTCAAGGAGTTCGCTCGGCTCATCCGCCTCGAAGCGGCGAAGCGCCATGCGCTCGTTGAGAGCGCAACTGCTCTTGACGACGCGCAGAAAAACCAAATCACCGCTACGATTCGCGCCAAGTATGGGGCGGATGTGACGACCGATTTCAAAACGAATGCCGACCTCATTGGCGGCCTTCGTATCCAAGTGGGCAGCAATGTCCTCGATTCCTCGGTGCGCGGACGGCTCGACCAACTCGCCATCGACCTCGCAGCTTAATTTTTTAACAGTCAACTTTCACTTTTAACCACCAATCCGAATGAGCAGCATCCTGCAAGACCTCGAAGCAAAAATCTCCGGCCTCAAAACCGGCACCACGAAATCCAATGTCGGCATCGTCCGCGAAGTTGGCGACGGCGTCGCTAAAATCGAAGGACTGAGCGACGTCATGCTCAACGAAATGCTTGAGTTCCCGGGCGGAGTTTACGGCCTGGCGCTCAACCTCGAAGAGAACGAAGTCGGCGCAGTGTTGCTCGGCGACGACAAGCTCGTAACGGAAGGCAGCGAGGTCAAAACGACCGGACGCCTTCTCTCCGTGCCAGTCGGCAAAGGGCTGCTCGGACGCGTTGTGAATACGCTCGGCTTTCCAATCGACGGCAAGGGACCAATCGAGGCGACGGCACAATATCCAGTCGAGAAAATCGCTCCGGGCATCATCAAGCGTCAATCGGTCAACCAACCGGTGCAAACGGGCATCATGGCTATCGACGCGATGATTCCAATCGGCCGCGGCCAGCGCGAGTTGATCATCGGCGACCGTGCGACGGGCAAGACCACCATCGCAATCGACGCCATCATCAACCAAGGCCGCATCAACAAGGCCAACGAAGGCAAGGCGGGCTTCCGTCCTCTTTACAGCATCTACGTCGCCATCGGCCAGAAGCAGTCGAACGTTGCGCGCAACATCGCGGTTCTCGAAGAGACCGGCGCGATGCAATACACGATTGTCGTCATGGCTGGTGCGTCGGACAAAGCGTCGATGCAGTATCTCGCGCCATTCGCCGGTGCGGCGATGGGTGAGTGGTTCATGGACAACGGAATGGACGCGCTCATCGTGTTTGATGACCTTTCCAAGCAAGCCGTCGCCTACCGCGAAGTATCGCTCCTCCTCAAGCGCCCATCGGGCCGTGAGGCGTATCCCGGCGACGTGTTCTATCTCCACAGCCGGTTGCTCGAACGTTCGGCTCGTGTGAATGAGCAGAGCGGCGGCGGTTCGCTGACAGCGCTCCCAATCATCGAGACGCAGGCCGGCGACGTTTCGGCTTACATCCCGACGAACGTGATTTCGATTACGGACGGCCAGATTTACCTCGAAACCGACCTCTTCTACCAGGGCATCCGCCCGGCGGTTTCCGTCGGTCTCTCGGTCAGCCGCGTAGGTTCGTCCGCGCAGGTGAAGGCGATGAAGCAGGTCGCCGGTAAAATCAAAGGCATGTTGGCCCAGTATCGTGAACTCGCGGCATTCGCGCAGTTCGGATCGGACCTCGATGCAGCGACGAAAGCGCTCCTCGACCGCGGTCAACGCATCGTCGAACTCTTCAAGCAGCAGCAGTACAACCCGCAGTCGGTCGAGATTCAGGTCTCCACGCTGTGGGCGGTGATGAACAACCACTACGACGACGTCGCAGTGGACAAAGTGAAGGATTTCCAAGCGAAGTTCAGCGAGTTCCTCACGACGCGGAAAGAGAGCGTGCTCCAAGGACTGCGCGACAAAACGGAAATCAACGACGCCAACGCCGCAGCGCTCAAGGAAGCGATCACGGAATTCAAGCAGAGCTACCGCTAAAAAGTGATTTCACTCGAGTCGTTCATATCGATGCCGAAAAGCCTGCCAGTCGAGAATGCGGAAAGCATGGTTCGCGTGATTCGCGGCCAGCGCGTGATGCTGGACTCGGACCTCGCGGGCTTCTACGGTGTGGAGACAAAACGGCTGCTCGAACAAGTCCGCCGGAACAAGCATCGCTTCCCAGAGGACTTTGCGTTTCTGCTTAATAATGAGGAGTTTGCAACTTTGAGGTCGCAAATTGCGACCTCAAAAACTGCCTCTGAAGCACGCGGCGGACGGAGGACAAATCCGTGGGTTTTTACCGAGCACGGCGCAGTCATGCTGGCGAGCGTGCTCAATAGCGCAGTCGCAATTGCCGCGAGCGTCCAGATTGTTCGGGCGTTTGTGAATATGAACAACGTTCTATCCGCCAACGATTTGGTCGGAAAGCTATTGGACATTGAAAAACGGCTATCCGGTCACGACGACGACATCGCGATGATTCTGAATGTCATTCGTCAACTCGCTGCGCCGTCGCAGCCTGCACGACAACCAAAAGAAATCGGATTTCACACCCTTCGCGAAGACGCCGAGGGCCCCGCGGACCTCGCGAAACTTCCGAAGAAGCAAGTCCGATACGCTGCGCCAAAGCGCGCTCGAAAGGAGAAAAAGTAATTTTATGGGAGCAAATACCCGCGATATCCGCCGACGCATCAAGTCGGTAAAGAACACCTCGCAAATCACGAAGGCGATGCAGATGGTCGCCGCCGCGAAGATGCGCAAGGCGCAGATGCGTGCGCTCAGTGGCCGCCCATACGCTGAAGAGCTCTCCAAGATGCTCGCAGCGTTGGCGCTCGCTGGCGGCAGCGCAGAGCTTCATCCGCTTCTCCAGGAGCGTCCGGAAGTGAAACGGGAACTCGTTCTCGTCATCGCGACTGACAAGGGACTTTGCGGTGCGTTGAACACCAACCTTTTCCGCGAAGTCGGCAGGTTTGACCCTGCGAAGACGACGTTTGTCTCCATCGGACGCAAGGCGGCACATTTCCTCGGACGCATGAAGCGCGACCTCGGTGCGGAGTTTGAACTGAAAGAGGCCTTCACCTTCCTCGAAAGCAAGCAGGCATCGAAGTTCGTGATGGAGAAATTCCTCGCGGGCGAAGTCGATAAAGTGAGCGTCGCGTTCACCGATTACATCAGCACCATCAACCAGAAGCCGACGATTAAAACAATTCTGCCGGTCACGAATTTTGAGCTTTCGGACCTCGAAGGGGAGCAGGGCTCAAAGAAGGTTGAAGCCGCCGCAAACACGACGGACTACATTTTTGAACCAAGTGCCAGCGCCGTTCTTGAAGGCCTCGTTCCGCATTACGTTCACTTCGCGGTTTACCAAATGGTACTCGAAAGCCGCGCTTCCGAACACAGCGCGCGAATGGTCGCCATGAAGAACGCGACCGACAACGCCAAGCAACTCATCAAGGACCTCACGCTCCAATACAACAAAGTGCGTCAGGCAGCCATCACCACCGAACTTCTCGAAATCACCACGGCGCAAATGGCGCTCGGCTAAACT
>JANMGP010000320.1:0-4687 GCA_031374705.1 Verrucomicrobiaceae bacterium
GCCGAGGGGGACGACACCCTCAAAGGCACCCGGCAACTGTGGTTAATCGCGCCGCAAAACATGAGTGAGGAACAAGCCGCGAGCTTTGCAAGCATCCGAAAAGAAACCCTCAAAGTGAGCCGGGCGCACGCGATAAAAGAACGGTCTGCCTCGGAACGACGCTGTGCGTATAGCGGAACAGGGCGAGCGATCTTTGTTGCTAACTTCCGCGCCCCGGCTCAGTACATGTGGTTGTCCGGTCTCGCGATGAAAACAATGCGGGTGCCGTGTTACTCCGCCGAACAAACGAATTCACGCTTAGGAATCCTATGAAAACCACATCTCTCATCAAAGCGGTGCATCGCAAATTCGCCGCGACCGCCGCGGCTCTAATCCTTGGACTAGGCGCTACGCCGCTTCCAGCCGCACCGGGAGACAAGCTGCTTAATGCAACCAATCCCGGGCTTGGTGCACCGAACAATCTGGATCCGTATTTTCTCGATTACAACCGAGCCTTTGGCATGGCACCATTGAGCAACGGAAATGTGGTAGTCGCCTGGAGCGAGCGGGAAAATACGACAGCTCCAGCTCCATCACCGGACTCGCCGGATGGAGCGAACGGGAAAAAGGATGCGTGCTTCTTCCGTGTCTATGGACCGACGGGGACTACGATCTCCGCAGCGACGCGCCCCTATTTGGATATCAATTCCGACGGCACGGGCTGGCAAAACACTCCGCTGGTCGCGGCGCTCAGCGGAGGCGGATTTGTGATCACTTGGAACTCAGTTGCAGGCCCGGGCGACACGTTTGACGACACGTTCGGAACCGGTGGCGACACTTGGGCTCGGGTTTACGACAACAGCGGGGTTGCGGTCAGTGCCACATTCCGCGTGAACGAGAATGATCCGAACGGCGTGATCGATACTCAGCAGCCGCGCTCGGTGGTGGGGCTCTCGGGCGGGGGGTTCGCCATTCTGTGGGAGGATGGCAATGACAACGCCGCCGGCCTCGGTGCCAACAATAATACGGACGATTTTTTTGTCCGTGTCTTTGCGGCGAACGGTGCTCCCGCAGCAGGCAGTGTCCGCCTTGGTGGACTGGCACAGGATTCATTCTTCAAGGATTTCGAGGCGTTCGGCGGCTCGGCCAGTGGCATGGTCGCGCTTTCAAACAACACGGTCGCGGTCGGATGGGCTGTGCGTGACAAGAACAATGACGGCACCGGTATCAGCGCGGACGGGGCGACTGGCACCGGCGGCGGTGCATCCTACTTTCAGATATTCAATTCGTCTGGCGCAGCGGTGAACTCCGCGACAAATGCCTATCTGGACATTAATCCAAACGGCTCAGGCAGTCAGCTCGCGCCGGCTTTGGCGGCTCTCAGCGGCGGTGGCGTTGCAGTCGTATGGAACTCGAACCACAACACAGACGACGGCGGGAACAGCGATGTCGGCATCGGCGGCAATGGAACCAGCGGAGGCGACACGTACGTCCGTGTTTACAGCAATACGGGCGCCGCCGTCAGCGCCACCTCGCGTGTGAATGATTTTCGCAATGATGACACCGAGACGCCGTCGGCGGTTGTGCGCTTGAGTGATGGCGGGTTTGCGATCGTGTGGAAAGAGAACGACGATAACACGGCTGCACCGCTCAACAATACCGATGACCACTTCGCACGCGCGTTCAACGCCAATGGCACGCCGCGCAATCCGAGCATCCGCATTGGCGGTGCTGCGGCGGACGCGCTGTTCGAGGACATTAGCTCGGATGGCGGACTCATCGCGCTTACCGATGGAGGTTTCGTCGCAGGAATTCGTGTGCGTGACTCGGCCAATAACGGCACCGGCACCAGCCTCGACGGTGGAGGATACTCGGCAGCTGTCCGTGTTTTCAATGCTGACGGCACCAGCCGCACTGCTCCGTTCTTTCCGTATGGCGACATCAATCCCGACTTCAGCGGCAACCAGAATACTCCGATTCTATGCCCCATCGCTGGCGGCGGATTTGCGGTGACTTGGCACTCCAATCAAAACTCGAACGACACCGACAACGACCTGCCTTTTGTCGCTGCAAGCACGTCCAACGGAGGCGACACCTACACGCGTCTCTACAATAATAGCGGTACCCCGCTTCATGGCACCGTGCAGGCTCACAGCGAAGGTGCTTCAGAGCCGACAGGAATCATCGACCAGCAGGATCCGTTTGACATCATTCCGCTCAGCGGTGGCAACTACGCCATCGTCATCCGCGATGACAATGACAATTCCGGCAATCTGGATGACCTGTTCCTCAGCGTCTTCGAAGGCGTTGCCCCAGTCGGTCCTTCCGCTCCTGAGATTTCTGTGACGCAGACGGGCGCGGGAAATATCGCGGACGGAGGAGCATCCGCTTTTGGCACGACGACCGTGGGAACTTCGGTGACGAAAACTTTTACGGTGACGAACGCGGGTACTGCAAACCTGACGCTTTCGAACCTCACAGTGTCGTCCGGCTTTTCGATTGCGGCGAACTTCGGCAGCACGACTCTCGCCCCGTCCGGTGGCTTCACGACCTTCCAGATTACCATGTTGGCGGCTGCAGCCGGTGCACCGAGTGGCACGCTGTCTTTTGACAATAACGATGCGGATGAGAATCCTTACAACTTTACCGTTGGCGGGACCGTGAACGCTCTGCCACCGACTGTGACAGCGATTTCGCCGAACACCGGAACGACGCTTGGCGGTACGAGTGTGACCATCACCGGCACGAACTTTACCGGTGCAACGGCAGTGACTATCGGCGGCACAGCGGCGACCATCGGGACGATTTCGCCCACGGAAATCACGGCCACCACCAGCGCTCACGGAGCGGGCGTGGTGGATGTCGCCGTGACCACTCCGGGTGGCACAGGCACCGGAACTGGTCTTTTCACCTACATCCTCGTCCCTACGGACCCAGTGCTCACATTGCTGGCAAAAAAAGGCGGCGCAGTCCCCGGTGCAGGATCCAACGGCATTCCGGCGGCGGCGATCTGGGTGAGCTTCGGAGCACCTTCCATCAATGACGCAGGAAAAGGCACCGTGTTGGCGACCTACAAGGACGGCACTGTGAGCACGACAGCGATCTTCGGCTTTGACGTCGCAGATCTGCCCGGAACGATGCGCATCGTCGCAAAAAAAGGCGGCACTGCTCCGGACGTCAGTAACGCGGTGATGAGCACCATCAAAGACCCGCTGCTCGCGCCGGATGGCTCCATCGCATGGCTCGCATCATTGTCCAACGCCCCGACGACGACCGGCGCGGTGACAACTGCGGACAATTCGGCGATTTACCTAGATGCCGACGGCGCAGGCCCCGGCGCAGCAATCATCGTCGCCCGCAAAGGCGCGGTCGCAACGGGCGCTGCAGCAGCGGCAGTGGTGCCACAGGGCGTCGATGCCTTGCCGGAGTGGGGAACTTTCATCTCCGTGGCAATGGACTCTACGTGCGTGGCTTTTACCGCGACACTGGCGAGCAAGACGACCGGCCTCACGGGTGCGCCCGGCCCCGGCGGCGTGACGAAACTCGACGATTTCGGCGTGTGGGTCTTCAACCGCACCAGTTCCTCGACTGCCCTGGCACTCCGCGAGGGTAATCCGCTGCTCGGCTCCACGATCAAGACCATCAATGCGCTCGTCGCGCGTCCCGGTTCGCCGGGACAAGGGCGTGGCGTTGGCAACTATGGCGATGACTACTTGCTGTGCCGCGTGACGCTGGCAGATAAACGACTGGCGGATGGCTTCATCAACGGCAATGGCGGCAGCTCCTTCCCTTACATAACGGGAGGTCCAGTGCCTGATTACGGTGCAGGTGCGCTCTGGCAAAGCTTTGGAGTGCCCACCCAAAGCGGGGCGTACACCGCGATGGCGTTTCTCGGCACGGTGAAGTCACTCACAGGCACAGCGACTGCGGCGAACAATGTCGCGATCTTCGCCGAAGACGACGGATTCAGCCTGGCCCGCATCGTCTCAAAGGGCGACGGGACAGGAATCAGCGGCGGAATCTTCTCCGCACTCAAAGACCCTGTGAACGCAGCAAATCGCAGCGTGGCTTTCCTCGGCACGATGAAAACCAACACGCCCGCCGGCATCGGGGCGACAAACAACGACGGTATCTGGCGCAGTGATTCGACCAATGGGCTCAGCCTCGTCGCCCGCGAAGGCGCACAACCGCCGGAAGCACCCGCAGGCGCACAATGGAAAAAATTCAGTTCGCTCGCCCTTCCCGAAGGCTCGCGGGGACCGATCTTCGTCGCCGCGATGCACAACAAAACCGGGACCGTATCGCCCGGCCCCGGCGGCATCACCACCGCCAACGACGTGGGACTTTGGGCCACGGACAGCTTCGGCTCACTACGCCTCCTGCTCCAAGAAGGAGACACAATGGGCACGAGCATCGTGAAGACATTCGCCGTGCTCTCCAGCGTCACGGGAAGCCCCGCGCAGACCCGCAGCTTCAACGGCGGCGGCGGCGTAATCGTGAAAGTCACCGACACACTCGGAGCGCAGCATCTCGTCCATATCGCGGTGCCGTAGCGCCCGATAAACGAAACCGGGCAGCCGGTTTCATGATTCAAACAGCCCCGTTCTCGTCAGAGAACGGGGCTCTTTTGTGACGCAGTAATACGCTTTCGTCCTCAATCGCAGTGGGAGTCAGGCAGCAGCCATTTACGGCGATGCTGTCACCAAGC
>JANMGP010000324.1:0-17337 GCA_031374705.1 Verrucomicrobiaceae bacterium
GGCCGGGGACGAGCGGGTAGGCGGTCATGCCCCATTCGTTGTCGAGCATGGAGAGGTCGCTGTGGCAGATGCCGCAGCTCTCCACGGCAATCTCGACCTGCCCGACGCCGAGCGGGCCGGGTGTGTATTCAAAGGGTTGAAGCGGTTGTTTCGGGCCGAATGCGGCGAGTGCGTGGATGGTAGTGCTCATAAAGACAGATGCGTTGGCGCGGATTCGCGACCGGAGCCGGTGCGCGGATTCTCGGGAACTCGGGAGCCAATGTGCATGACCACGGAGGGAAGCGGGTTTCGCGGGGGTTGGCAAGCTGTGGGAAGTACGGCTGCGGGGTCACTTTTCCAGAGGCTTTCCCGTGGGTGAGTAGAAGTAGGTTTCGTTAAACGCGGCGGGGCCGCCTGTGGAGCCGCCGTAGATGAGGATGCCTTTGCCGGTCCACACGGAGGTGAGGATCCCGCGTCCGGTGGGGGCGCCGTCGATTGCGGTGGAGGTCCATTTTTCCGTGGCGGGGTTGTAGCGTCCGCCGTTGTTGAGGCCGATGTTGACGACGGGTTCGCCTTCGAGGTGTGCGCCGCCCCATACGAGCTCTCACAATGGGACGAGCTCTCACAATGAGACGGACTCAAAGTAGCTCTCGTGAACCGCCAGTTTCACCGACAAAACGAGCGCCATGACCGACAGAGGTTCCGTAGCGAAGCCGTGCCTCACGTTACCCAACGCGAACCACCGGACGCATCACACGACGCGCACCGTCACATCGGCGGCGATCCCGAGATCGACAGGTTTTGTGGCGAAGGGGATACCGCCGACTTTCACGGGACCGATCTGCTGGGCGATCACTCCGAAGTGGTCGCTCATCGCAGCAGTGCCGAAGACCTGGCCCTTCACGGTGAGGGCGGTGATGCGGGAGAGCGCGGGGGTGGCGGCGGCGATGGGGAGGTCGTCGGCGGTTCCGAAGAGCATATCCACACCGCTTTTAATCCCGGCGACGATCGAGCTGGCGGTGAAGTCGCGCCCGATGGTGATGGTGCCGATGGCGGCGTCTTTGTTCGTGGCGGCGAGGGCGAGATTGTAGCCGGCGAGGATTTGCGCGCCGGCGATGCTGCCTTTGATGCCGATGCTTCCGAAGGCGGTGCCGGAGATGAGGCGGACGATCCCGTTTTCCGCAGCGCGGAAATCGCCGCCGATGGTAATCGGGCCGGTGGTTTGCGCGATGGCGATGGCCGCGCCGGTGCCGCCCGCGAAGGAGCGCACGTCGCCGCCGACGGCCAGGGAGGCGAGGCGCTGGGCATTGATTCCTGCATAAGTTCCGCCGCCGGGTGCGACGAGGTCGCCACCGATTTTCACCGCGCCGATATTCGTGGCCTCAATGACGCTGAGCATGTCGCCGCCGATCGTGAGGGAGGCGATGTCGCCCCCGGCGCGCAGGCGGCCGGGGGAGCCGCCGCCGGCGGTGATGAGGTCGCCGACGATTTTCACCGCGCCCATTTTGGCGGCGGTGACCTGGCCGCCGTAGCCTCCGTAGTTCCCGCCGGTGGTGGTGACGCTACCGCCGATGGTGAGCGCGCCGAGCGTGCTGGCGACGCTGAGCGCGGCGGTGTCGTTGCCGGTGCTGCCATTGAGAGAGCCGAGAATTTTCACCACGCCGGCGTTACCGGAAATGGAGATGCTGCCGCCATAGCCCACGTTGCCGCCGATGAGGGAGCCGCTGACAGTGAGCGAGCCGACCTTGCCGTTCACATCGAAGCTCGCGCCGAAGACCTCGCTGGAGGTGTGCGATGCGCCAACGATGGAGCCGAGGATCTTTGCGACACCGAGGTCGCCGTTGATCTGCACCTGGCTGCCGGTGGTGTTTTGCTGGGCGACGGACAAGGCGCCGATGATGGAGCCGCCGATGGTGAAGTTCCCCACACTGCCGCCGAGGAGTGCGCCGCCGCGGAAGGGGGATTCGATGATGTCGCCGACGATGGTGACGACGGGCACTTTGCCAAAACCAAGTGAGCCCGAGGGGAAGGAACCGACCATCGAGACAAATTGGCCTCCGCCGATGATGGATCCGCCGATGAAGATGGATTTCGCATCGCCAAGCGCTGCGCTGCCGCCGCCGAGGCCCGTGGCCCCGATGAGGCTGCCGCCGATTTTCACAACCCCGCCGACATCGCCGAGGTAGCCGATCTGGCCGGCCGCGGTGAGGTTGATGCCGCCGATGCCGCCGACGATGTCGCCACCGATGCTGAGACCCGCGCCAGAGCCGGCAATGTAAATGGAGCCCGAGCCGCGGCCCACGCCATTGGTGAGGCCGCCGCCGATTTTCAGCGCACCGATATTGCCGCCGATGAAGAACGAGGCGCTGTCCTCCCCGACCCCGATGAGCGAGCCACCGACGGTGATCGGCCCGGTGCCGCCGCCGACTTCGACGCGGGCGCTGTCCATCGCCGAGCCGCCGATGAGCGAGCCGCCGATCTTGATCGCACCCGCGCTGCCGCCGATGTCGATACCGGCGCTCCTCAGCCCGGCGTCGCCACGAAGCGAACCGCCGATGGTGATCGCACCGGCGTTGCCGCGGATGTCGAGCCCGAGCTGCTCGGACACCGCGCCGATGATGCTGCCGCGGATACTGATGGGGCCGGCATTACCGCCCACGAAAACCTGCCCGGCCAGAGGATCGCCGGTGGCGTCGCGCGCGCCGAGGAGGTCGCCGCCGATCTTCAGCGAGCCGAGTTTTCCGGTGAAAATGAGCTTGCCCGACTCATCGGCGGAACCCGCCGCGAGGTCGCCGCCGATGGTGACGGAGCCCGCGTTAAAGGCCTCAATGCGCCCGCTGAAGGCCGTGCTGTTGCCTTGCAGATCGCCGCCGATTTTCACCGTACCGATGCTGCCCGCGATCTTGAGTTGCACGCCGAGCGCATCGCCCGCGATGCTGAGCGCGCCGATGTCTCCGGTGATGTCGGAGACGAGATTGCCCGCGCCCTGTGTGCTGGTGCCGAAGAGGCCCATCGAGCGGACCGCGAGCGATTTCAGCGCGGGCAGCGGGCTGCCCGCGTTGCCGCAGACGATCTTACCGAGGTCGCCTTTCACGCTCACGAAGCCTAGGTCCAGCCCCGTGGCGACGATGCGCCCGATGTTCACAAAGCCGTCGCCGCCCGCCGCGCGCGTGACGGCGGTGGACAGGCCCGCGCCATCAAGCCCCGCTCCGCTGAGGACGATCTCCGCCGCCGTGCCGGCGGCGGTGATCGCCTTGTCGGAGGAGAGTTTCACTGTGTCTCCGTCCACATCGGTGAAAGTGAAGATCACCGCGGGTGCGATGCGGGATTCGAGGGGCTCGATAGTGCTCATAGAATTCGTCGGGCTGAGGTTAGGGAAATCAGACTTCACGGATGGTCGTGTCGGCGGTGAGGAGTGAGAGCTCGAACGGTGTGTCGGCAGCGGGTGCACTCGTGAGCGGGGCGGCGATGGCACCCGCCTTGAAGCTGCCGATCTGCCCGGCGGTGAAGCCGAAGTGATCGGCGACGGTAGTGCTGCCGATGACGATGCCCTTGATCGCGATGCTGGCGATGCGCGCGACGATGTTCGCGCTGCCGCCGGCGATGAGGGTGTCGCGGCTGTCGCCAAAGTTCACGTTGTCCGCGTTCGCGCCGGTGCCGCCGACGGCGTTGTCCGCGCCGAGGTTTTGCACGCCGGCGACGAGGTTACTGGCGACCCAGTCGCCGCCGACTTTCACCGCGCCGATCTGCGCGTCGGCATTGAGCGCGGCGAGGAAGATGTCGTAGCCGGCGAGGATCGTGGCGAACTCGACGCGGCTGCCGATGCTTATTTTGCCAATGGCCAGATCCACGCCGGACGACGGAAATTCTTGCCCGCGCGCGCTGATGACCACTTGCGAAGTGCTGTTGCCAATGATGCCGCCTTTGACGGTGAGCGAACCGAGGTCGTTGCCGGCCCGGATGTTGGCACTGCTGGTCAGCGCTCCGCTGCTTGTATCAATGCCGGAGATGATCGAGCCGCCGATGGTCACGCTGGCGATGCGGCCGGCACTGACGATTCCACCTGAATTATCCAGCGCGGCCACGCCGGTGATGCTGCCGCCGACGAGATCGAATCCGATCTTTACTGCGCCCAATTCGGCGCTGCGAATCTGGCCGCTAATGCTGTTCGTGCCGCCGATGAGCGAACCGCCGATGGTCACTCCCGCGACTTTCGCAAAGCCGTTGATGAGCCCGGAGATGAAGCCTGAGCCACCCAGCACATCGTGTCCGATTTTCACCGCACCCATGTCGCCGCTGCTGAGAATCTCGCCGCTATTTGTTCCCGCACCACCGATGAGCGAGCCGCCGATGGTCACGCTCGTGAGTTTGCCGAGGGTTCTGATGAGCCCGGAGTCTCCTCCCGAACCGCCCAGCACGTTGCGGCCAATCTTCACCGCGCCCATGTCGCCACCGCTGAGAATCCCGCCGCTATTACTTCCCGCACCACCGATTAGCGAGCCGCCTATCGTGATGCTCGTTAGCTTGCCGCCATTATCAATGAACCCGGAAGTGCTTCCCGTGCCACCCTGCACGTCGTGGCCGATCTTCACCGCACCCATGTCGCCAGTGCTCGAAATCCTGCCGCTGTTCGGGGGCCCGCCGCCGATGAGCGAGCCGCCGATGGTCACGGGACCGATGGTGCCGCTCACGTTGATGAAGACGTCCTTCACGTCGCCGGCGACCTTGAGCGCGCCGAGCGGGCCATTGATGTCGCTCGTCAGATCAAGCGCGGCACCGGTAAGCGAGCCATAGCGTCCCATCGAGCGGACGCTCAGCAGCTTCAGCGCGGGCGAAGTCGCGGCGGTGTTCGCGTCGCCCACGTCGATCACTCCGAGGTCACCTGCGATGGTGACGGTGCCGAGGTCGAGGCCGGTGGCGTCGATGCGCCCGACGTTAGCGAGCCCATCTCCGAGCGGGCCTTTCTTTACGGTGATGGCAATATTTGCGCCCGCGAACTCCGTGCCATCGTCACTGAGGGTAATCTGCGTGAGTTTAGCGCGTCCGGTCGCGAGAGTAGCTAAGGTGAAGTCGGTGGCACTGAGCACGCCCTTGCTCGTCTTCACGGTCACGAAGTCGCCATCAATGTCAGTATAGGTCGCGGTCGTCGCGTTCACCAACTTTACCGAGGGCAGCGCGACGGAGAAGCCGTGCAACGCAGCACCACTGCCGATCGCGCCGACAAGTGTCGCCGCGCCGGTGGTGAGATTGATCGTGAAAAGCCCCGTCGAGCCGCCGACGGTGAGCGCGGCAAAGGCGGTGCCCGTGGCGTTGGCGATGTCGAAGCTCGCATCGGTCGCATCCACGCCGAGCGCGCCGATGGTGGTGAGCACTCCGCCATTCGGGCTGGGGTTGCTGTCCACTCCGCCCTGGCGCACGAGCACGTCATTGAGTGTATCGATCCCAAAGAGCGTGGTGACCGGGGTGCCGGCGAAGTTGTTCGTGTAGGCGCCGGCGAGGACGCTCGGGTTGTCGCCAAAATTTGTGTCGCCCGCAGCGAAAGCGAGGGCCGTATCCACGCCGGAGATCGCGCCGGTGGTCGGGTTGATGCGGAAGTTTTGGTCCGCGCTATTCGTCACGCGCAAACGGTCTGCTACCGGGTTGACATCGAAGCCGTAGCTCGCGCCGTCCGTGAGCGTGGTGCTGAACGGGGTTGTGCCGATCTGCGTCGCCGCGCCCGTGACGAAGTCGATGCCGTAGAGCCGCCCGGTGTCGGGGCCCGCAGTATTTTCCACGCCGAGCGCGATGAACTGCCCGGTGGCCGGACGGAAGTCGATGCCGTGGATGTTTTCATTTGGCTGGAGCCCGGTGATCGCGACATCAAGATCGATCGTGCCCGGCGTGGAGCTATCGAAACGAAGGAGGTGATTCTGATCCGTCACGGCGAAGAGGGTGGCGGGAGCGATGCGTGCTTCGAGTGGTTCGATGGTGGAAGAGGAACGGCGAAGAGCTGCGGTGGCTTTCATAGTGCGCGCATCGTGGCAGTTCCCGCCGCCATTTGCCAGCGCGTATCCGCGCTACTCCGCGATGGTGATGGTGCGGCGGATTTCCTTCGTTTTGAAGCCGAACGCTCCGGGAAGAATGGCGACAGCCTGGCAGTCTGTTGAAAAACAAGATATTGCCCGCAGATTCCGCAGATGTCGCAGATTCTTCAGAGCCCCAATCTGCGTCATCTGCGAAATCTGCGGGCAAAGAACCTGTATGGTAGAGTTTTTCAACAGGCTGCTAGAGCTGGCGCGCGATTCCGGTGATGCGTTCTTCCACCAGCCGCTACGCGACTTCCCGGATGATGAAGTCCGGGGTGGTGCCGAGTTTGATGCCGGCGAGATCGTTTGATTTTCCGGGTGTGAGGCTGAGCTTCACTCCGCCCACGGTGACTGTGCCGATTTGCTCGGCTACGATTCCGAAGTGGTCGCCGGTTTCCTGGCTGCCCACGGCGCGGCCTTTGATGGTGATGCTGGCGATGCTGGCGATGACGCCTGCGGGGCCGGCGTTGATGAAGACGTCGTCGCCATTGCCGAAAACGCCGAGGGCATCTGTCGCGCCTGCCCGTGTGAGCAGGCCGGCGGTGACGCTGCTGGCGATCCAGTCGCCGCCGACGCTGATGGCGCCGATTTGCGCGTGACCGTTGGTGGGCGTATTGTTGTTGCCATAGCCGGCGAGGATGAGCGCGTGCTCGAAGTCGCCGCCCACTTTCACGCTGGCGATGGCGACGGATTTCGTGCCGGTGAGCGGGCCGCTGCCGCGGATGAGGTAGGCTTGTTCCGCGGTGCCGATCACGTTGCCCTTGATGGAGACCGGCCCGAGCGTGCCGCCAGCGGCGATGCCGCCGGAGAAGGCCGCATTGCCCCCGCGTGCGTCGCCGCCGATGGTGACGCTGGCGATGTTCGCGCCGGCATTGCTGGCAAAGATGAGCCCGCTCGCGATGCCTTCGCCGCCGATCTGGTCGCGCTTGATCACCACTTTGCCGATGCTGCCGCCGACGGTTAGCGAACCGCTAAAGACTCCTTTGCCGCCGATCTGGGAGCCGCCGATGGTTACATTGCCGATGCCGCCGACTGCGTTTGCCTCACCGCTGGAATCACCGCCGCCGCCGATGAGCGAGCCGCCGATCGTCAGACTGTCGAGGCTGCCACTGATGAACAGCCGACCGCTCGCCGCACCACCGCCGCCGATGATCGAGCCGCCGATGGTCACCTTGCCAGCGCCGCCCTGAATGAAGACGGTGCCGCCTTCCTCGCTGGCGCTCCCGCGCAGGTCGCCCCCGATGATGAGAGACGTGAGGCTAGGCGCCTGGAGGTTGCCGCTGGCGATACCCGAGCCGCCGATGAGGTCGCCGCCGATCTTCACCGGCCCGAGGCTTCCAGCGGCCGCGAGCGCACCACTGAAGCGGACGCTGCCGCCGATAAGCGACCCGCCGATGGTCACGCTGGCGATCTTGCCGGTGCCAGCGGTTGCCGCGTCGAACGCAAAAAACTGCGCGCCCTTCACATCGCCCGCGATTTTCACCGCGCCGACCGGCCCCACGACTGCGCTGAAGACGCCGCCTCCCGTATCCTGCGTGAGTCCGCCGAAGACGCCGAGGCTGCCGAGCGTGAGGCTCTTCAGCGCGGGGTCGTCAGCACCGTCACCCACAAAAATCTGCCCGAGGTCGCCGCTGACGGTCACCTTGCCGAGGTCCACATTGAAGGCGTTGAGGTGGCCGAGGTTCACCTTGCCATTGCCGCCGCCAGCGCGCTTGGCGGTGAGGGTGATGTCCGCGCCGTCGAACTCGGCGGCGAGATTGAGCGCGAGAAGCTGCGCGCGATCGTCGGCGGTGCTCTTGGCCAGGAGTTTGAAATTGCCCGCGTCCAGCGTGCCCTTGCTCACCTTCAGCGTCACGAGATCGCCGTCCACATCCGTCCACGTCGCGGTCCGGAAGTCGGCGGAGAAAGTCGGGTCGATGAATTCCCCGCTCGGCCCACCGAAGACCACGTAGGTCGCACCGCGGTCGGTGCCGCCCTCGTCCGCGCGGAGAGCGCTGATGATCAGGTCGGCAAAGCTGTCGCCGTTCACGTCCCCAGCGGCGCTCACCGAGGTGCCGCCAAAGTCGTTATCGGCAATGCCGGAGAGCTTGAAGCCGTTGCTGCCATCCAGCCCCGAGAGCGCCACGCTCGCGCCAAAGCCGCCCGCCTTGCCAAAGACCACGTAGCCCGCACCGCGGTTGGTGCCGCCCTCGTCCGCGTTGTAAGCGCCGATGATCAGGTCGGCAAAGCCGTCGCCGTTCACGTCCCCAGCCGCGCTGATCGAGAATCCACCACTGTCGCCGTTCGCGACGCCAGACAGCTTGAAGCCGTTGCTGCCGTCGAGCGAGGAAAGCGCAACGCTCGCGCCAAAGCCGCCTGCCTTGCCAAAGATCACGTAGGCCGCCCCGCGGTCGGTCCCGCCCTCGTCCGCGGCGTACGCGCCGATGAGCAGGTCGGCAAACCCGTCGCCGTTCACGTCCCCAGCCGCGCTGACCGATCTGCCGGCACGGTCGCTGTCCGCGACGCCGGAGAGCTTGAAGCCGTTGGTGCCGTTCAGCGTTGAGAGCGCCACGCTCGCGTCGAAGCCGCCCGCCTTGCCAAAGATCACATAGCCCGCCCCGCGGTCGGTGCCGCCCTCGTCCGCGCGGAAAGCGCCGATGATCAGGTCGTCAAAGCCGTCGCCGTTCACGTCCCCGGCCGCGCTGACTGATCTGCCGGCATAGTCGTTGTCCGCGAGGCCCGAGAGCTTGAAGCCGTTGCTGCCGTCCAGCCCGGAGAGCGCCACGCTCGCGCCAAAGCCGCCCGCCTTGCCAAAGACCACGTAGGCCGCACCGCGACCGGTGCCGCCCTCGAAGTAGCTCGGCGAAAAATTGTTGCGGCTTTCATAATGCGCTCACCGTGGCAGTTCCCGCCGCCTTTTGCCAGCCAGTTTCCGCGCTGCTCCGCGACCGTGATCGTGCGCGGATTTCCTACGGTTTTGGTGCCGCGCCTACGCGAAGTCCACGACGCGGAAGTCGTTGTTCGTGGCGTCGAGCAGGATGTCGTTGGCGCTGGTTGTGAGCGGGTGCGTCGTGGTGCCGATCTTCAATTTGCTCACGCGTTGCGCGGTGATGCCGAAGTGATCGCCGCCCGCGGCGCTGCCGGTGGCGGTGCCTTTGATGAGGATGCTTGCGATGCTGGCGAGGATGGCGGAGTTGCCGCCGTCGATGAGCGTGTCGTTGCGGCCAAAGCCGTTGTTCGCGCTGTCGGCGACTCCGGCGGCGATGCTTGATGCACTCCAGTTGCCGAGGACGGTGATTGCGCCGATGCCGGCGTCGGCGTTGGCCGCGCCGAGGCTGGCGGTGTAGCCGGCGAGGATGCGGGCATTGAGCACATTCGTCTTCACTTTCATCCCCAACGGAGACTACATGCTGTGGATGACGGGGAAAAACGGCGCAGGCTACGGCCCTGCGAGCAACAAAGTGAGCTGGAAGGCCCCGCTGTAAATGGAACCCAGTGCCCGCGAAAGTTTCGTTGGGAGTTCCGCCTTTAGGCGGCTGTGCCCGTGTTCGACACGGGCAGGGGACCGCCTAAAGGCGGAACTCCAAACGACTTTCGCGGGCCACTTTTCTAAACACGCGACGTTGCGCTGCGGAAGGCTGGGGATGACTGGGCGGGATTATGGGGGGAACAACTCGTCTGGCTCCCCAGCCTCCCGCAGCGCACAAAGTAGCCCGCGAGTCTCTTCGCGGCGTCGCGACTCTCGCGAAGCGACCACTCAATTGAATTGCCGCTTCGCGGGAGTTACAAAACCGCGAAAAGACTCGCGGGCTACTTTCTTTTGCGAGGCGCGAGGGAGTTTCAGGAGTTCCTCGCCGACATCGGAGAGATGCCGGACAAGGCGGCGCTTTCGCGGCTGCTGGATACGGGGATCGTCCGCGATTGGGCGCGGGAGTGGGCGGCCTTCGAGGGGCCGTTCGCGACGCAGAACGCGCTGCGGGTTTCATACGACGGGATGCTGGATGGATCGGAACTCGCAAGGATCGGGGAGTTTACCGGGATGGCGCTGCCGGTGCGGCGGGAATTCGACGCGGAGCAGAAACGGGAAACGGAAGCGACCGGGAGGCAGGGGGCGGCGAGGTTTAATCGAAGTGGTCGAACCGGCGAGTGGCGGGAGTGGTTTTCGGAGGAGGAAGGCGGACGCTTGGTGGTAATGGCGTCCGATGAGGGGACGCGGCAGCGGCGATGTGCCTGTCCTAACAACCAGTTAAGCGAAGTCCACGACTCGGAAGTCTCGGTTCACTAGCCAAGGGCTTTGGAGTGGTTTGATCCCACTACCACCGCGAAGTAGTTCTATTGTCTTTACTCCGGTGCCATGCTCATCCTCTTGCGCGCTGTCGCCCGAGCAAGAATACGAGGTAATCACAAAGTTCGTTTCGGTATCCAATAGAGCGTCTGATGTGGCTGCGAGGTGCCGCGCGAATACCATTTGAACGAGTTCGAGCGTAGAACAGACTATTCGTCTTTCGGTATTTTCTCCAGGATCATCCGGGTGATGTCATCGCTGGTAATACCCTCCGACTGCGCCGCAAAATTCGGGATGATGCGGTGTCGCAGGATGCTCGGCGCCACCGCCGCAACGTTGTCGCAACCTACATAGATTTGGCCGCGCAAAATCGCGTGCGCCTTTGCTGCGAGGATGAGGTTGAGCGAAGCACGCGGGCCTGCGCCCCAGCTCAGCCACTTCTTGCAAAAATCCAGCGCCTGCGGACTTTTCGCGCGGGTCGCTGCGGCGATGCTTTGCGCGTAGCGCAGGACGTGTTCCGCCACCGGCATCCGGCGCACCGTCCCTTGCAGATACATAATATGCTCCAGCCCGAGGACCTGCCGCGGCTGCGGTTGTTTTCCCCCGGTGCCGCGGCGCATGATCTCCAGCTCCTCGTCGGCGCTCGGATAGTCCACATAAATCATGAACATAAACCGGTCGAGCTGCGCCTCCGGCAGGGGATACGTCCCTTCCTGCTCGACGGGATTTTGTGTCGCAAGAACGAAAAACGGATTCGGCAGCGCGTGGTCCACTCCTCCCGTCGTAATCTTCCGCTCCTGCATCGCCTCCAGCATCGCCGCCTGCGTTTTCGGCGGGGTCCGGTTGATTTCGTCCGCGAGAATCACATTTGCAAAAATCGGTCCGGGGAGAAATTTGAACTCCCGCGCCCCGCTTTCCGGGTCCTGATAAATCACCTCGGTCCCCGTAATGTCGCTCGGCATCAAGTCGGGCGTGAACTGGATGCGCTTGAATTGCAAATGCAGCGCCTGCGCCAGCGTCGAAATGAGCAGCGTCTTCGCCAGTCCGGGCACGCCGACGAGCAGCGCATGTGACCGCGTAAAAATCGCGATGAGCAGTTCGTCGATCACCGCATCCTGCCCGACAATCACCTTCCCAATTTGATAACGCAGCGTCTCGTAAGCCTTCTTGAAATATTCGATTGCCTGGACGTCATCCTCTTTAAAAACGGCCGGCTTTTCAGCGGTTTCGCTGGCTTCCAGGTCTGGCGGTGGTGGTGGTGTCTCCGAATCTTCGCTCATGGGCTTCATGCGTAAATGCGGATGCGCCCGACTGTCGAGCCAAGGAATCAGCAATCCCTCCGTTCGAGCCAGATAGTGAGGTTTCGCCCGGAATTCGCTCAGAGCAGATCCAGCGCGTAGTCGAGCTCCGCTTCCGTATTGTAAAAATGCGGGCTGAATCGCAGGTAGTCCTTCCCTTGCGGGTCGTGACGCAGCGAACACGAGACGCCTGCTTTTTCCAGTGTGCCGAACAGTTCGGTGGCGTTCTTTTTCGGATGGCGGAAAGTCGAGATGCCGCTCGCATTCGGGCCTTCCGAGGGGCCGGTGATTTCGTATTCCTTCGCCCGCAGCGCTGCAACGAGGTGCGCTTTGAGCGCGAGGATGCGTGCTGCTATGGCGTCGCGGCCGTGGCGCATGAACATTTCCAGCGCGGCGTTCATGCCGTAGCAGCCGATGATGTTCAGCACGCCGGGTTCGTACCGTTGCGCACCGTTCACGAAGCGAATCTCCTGTTGCGCGATGAAGTTTGGCGAATGGACATTCCATGCGCCAAGCAGTGTCGGCCGGCAAAAGTCGTGGTGCTTTCGCTTCACATAAACGATGCCGATCGCGCACGGCCCGAGCATCCACTTGTGCGCATCAGCGCTCAGGAAATCCACGTGCTCCACATTCATCGGAAATGCGCCCAGAGTCTGGATGGCATCGACGGAAAACAGGATGCCACGGGCATGGAGAAGCCGTCCGATGCGGTCCACGTCGATGCGATAACCCGTGAAAAAATGGCAGCTCGCCAGCGCCACGAGCCGTGTCCGCGGAGTGAGCGCTGCCTCTACAAGGTCCGGCGTGATTTCGCCCGCGTGCTCCGGCTCGAGCATCTTCACGACTACGCCGCGCCGCTGCAATTCGAGCCACGGATATACATTCGCGGGATAGTCGCCTGCGTAGCACAACACTTCGTCGCCCGCCGCCCATGGGATTCCGTTGGCAAAAAGCGAGAGCCCGAGCGAGGTCGGTCCGAGTAGCGCGATTTCATCCGCGTCCGCACCGATGAAGCGCGCGCACAACGCCCGCATCGCCTTGATGTCCTTGAGTGTCTGTAAAAATTCCTGTGGTGCCTCGGTGGATTCACGAATGTGCGCCGTCATCGCATCGGCGACGCACGCTGGAAATGAAGTCACCGCAGCGTGCGAGAAAAAGCGCAACCTGCGGGCCACAGGAAAGAGTTCAAGGCGTTCGGATTCTGTAAACATGCCGCCTTTTCTGATGCAACGCCGCGCATGCACCAACTCCAAACTGCGAAGTTTCCCCGCTTGCCCTCCAGCGGTCGGCTGGCGATGGTGCGCGCCGGATGAAGACAGCGCTTTATGGCGGGAGTTTCGACCCGATTCACCATGGACATTTGATTTTGGCCCGGCAGGCGATGGAGCAGCTCGGGCTGGATCGTGTCGTGTTCATTCCGGCAGCGGTCTCGCCCTTCAAGCTGGACGCGCATCCTGCGCCGGCGGAACTGCGGCTGGCGATGGTTCGGGCGGCGATCGCTGGTGAGCCGGAGTTTGAGTGCGATGATTCGGAGGTGGATCGACCGGGGCCGAGTTTCACGGTGGATACTGTGGAAGCATGGCTGCGACGCGCTCCTGGGGACGCGCTGTTTTACCTGATTGGGCAGGACAATGTGCGGGACCTGCCGAAGTGGCGGCGATGGGGGGAGTTGCGGGGACTCGCGCAGTTCGTCGTGTTTGAGCGGGACGCGGATGCGCCCCCTCACGATTTCCCCCGAATCGTTCGCCGGTTCGATGTTTCGGCGACGGAAGTGCGCAAGCGTATTGCGGAAGGGCGGAGCATCCGCTATCTCGTTCCCGAAGCAGTGCGCTCGATCATCGAATCGCACCGTCTTTACCAAGGAGAAAGCCATTAACTCAGAAGAACTAGCCCGTTTGTGCGCAAGCATCGCAGCCGATAAAAAGGCCGAAGACATCGTCGCGATCGATTTGCGCAATCTATCCACTTTCACCGACTTCTTTGTCGTCTGCACGGGAGCCTCGGAGCCGCAGCTCAAGGCCATCGCCAGCGAAATCGCCGACCGGCTTAAAAAGGAGCACGGCGTCCGCCCGCTTGGCGTGGATGGATTTCCGCTGAGCCAGTGGGTCGTGGCGGATTTTGGGAGTGTCGTCGTTCACATTTTCCACCCTTTGAAGCGCGAGGTCTATCGTCTTGAAGACCTCTGGAACGATGCGCCACGCTTGAGCCTATGACGATTGCGTACCTCGGCCCGGACGGCAGCTTTTCGCATCTGCTCACGCGCCGTCGTTTTCCAGATGCAACCGACCTCCGGCCGATCGGCGGTGTGCCGGGAGTGTTTGAGTTTGTGCGCGCCACGCCCGGAGCGCTCGGCGTGGTTCCGATCGAGAACAGCTCCGGCGGGATGATCATGCCGACGGTGGACAGCCTCATCGAGCACTTGCAGTCGGTGTATGTGCAGGAACTGCTGCTTCTCGACGTGAAGCTCGCGCTGCTGGGCCGTGCGGGGCGCGCGCCGGAAATCGTGTACTCGCATGCGGTGCCGCTCCAGCATTCGGAGAAGTGGCTGCGGCGGATGTTTCCCGGAGTGCAGGCCGTTGCATCGAACAGCACGAGCCACGCAGTGAAGCTGGCTGTGGAGGATCCCGGTGCCGCCGCCATCGCGATGCGGGAAAATGCAGCGGCGCACGGCCTGGATATTCTGCACTACCCGATCGAGGAAGGAGTGCCTAATGTGACACAGTTCTACGTCATCGGTCACGAACACACGCGAACCGGCGATTGCTCCGCATACGTGGTGGCACTGCCCAATAAACCCGGCGCGCTCTACCGGTTCCTTGCGCCGTTCAACCAGCATGGCGTGAATCTCACACGCATCCAGTCGCGGCCGATTTTTGGAAAACCTAACGCGCATCTTTTTTTCGTCGAACTCACCGGAAACGAAGAAGATTCCAACGTCGCAGCCGCAATTGCCGCCGCTCGGAGCCCGGAGATTTCCGAGAGGCTCGACAGCCTCGGTTCGTTTCCCGGCAAACTTCGTTTTCAATCGTGAAAAGGCTCGCTCTGCTACTCGTGATTCTCGGCTCATCGGCGCACGCGGGCGGGAAGAAAACCGGACCCGAAGTGTTGCCGGTAAAAGCACTTGGAAAAGAGGATCCGCTTTCGCTCGATGTGCTTCTGGATCCCGGACAGCCCGTCCCTGAAATCCTTCCGGCACCGGAAGCATTGCCGGAGCCGCCTGAGGAGCAGAAGAAGTCCGCACGGCCGGGAGTGGCAGCCGCAAAGGCCGAGCTGATATCGGCGGCGAATGACTACCGCCAAAAGACCGAGCTTTTTCGCAAGGGCAAGGTGAGTCGCGATGCGCTGCGTGCTTCCGCAGTCCGCGTCGCCCAGTCTGCGAAGACCTACCGCGCTTCGTTGCGCCGGTAATTCATGCCCGCTTTAGCGTGATGTGGACGATTTCTGCCGGAGCGGAAATGCGGACGGGAAACCAGTTGCCCACGCCGTTCGACACCACGAGTGTACGGTCCGGTTTTTGATAAACGCCCGACCAGTATCGAAAGACCATAGGCCCTGCTCCGAGCGCTTCATTGATCATCAACTGCCCGCCGTGCGTGTGGCCGGAAAGCGTGAGCGGGATTCCTCCGGCGTGGTCCCATGCGTGCGGATGATGCGCCAGAAGGAGAGGCCATGCGGAGTCGTCGCGCTTTGCGAGTAACGCGCGCGTTGCCTCGGACATCCGCTCTGCACCCCGGGTCCACGGCAGCCCCAGAATCTGCACCCGCTGGCCTCGGATGGTCGCCGTGGCTGCTTCGCCGCGAAGCAGGGGAAGGCCTCCGATTTCCGCCTGCCGGTAAAACTCGCGGGGGTTGTCGATGAGGTCGTGATTTCCTTCGCATGCGGCGATGACACTCCGCGCCCGCAGACTGCGGACGAGGTCCAGCGCGGCCGGCATGGCCCGGAGCGAGTCGTTAATCAAGTCGCCAGTCAGCGCGATAATGTCGGCATCGAGCCGGTTGGTCTCCTCGACGATGCGCTCCATCACTTTTCCGTGTGTGAGCCGTCCGGCGTGCAGGTCGGTGAGGTGTGCAATCGTTAGCCCGTCGAGCGCCACCGGGAGTTGCGCGAGCTGGACCGTCAGACGGCGCACCCGGAAATCATCGAGCTGCATCTCCCCGAGCGCGGACGCACTAAACGAGAGCATCGGCGGGGCAAACGTGGCCGCAGCGGCGATGAACTCCCGCCGCGAAACGGCGGGAGCATCCGTCGAACTCAGGGTTCCGCGCGTCATGCGCCGTGCGATGCTCACAATTCCACGGGCGAACTGGATAATCAGCCATGGAAGCACGACGAGCAAATGCCAGACAAGGACGGTCGAGTGAACCCAGCGCGGGAGGGCATCGTAAAGGGTCGGACCGCCGCCGCGCCCAAGTGAAATTGCGGCAAGCGCCCCGATCTGCGCGACGCCCCAGCAGATGGCAAATGCGCGCATCCATCGTCGCGGAAGTCTGCGCAGCGCCAGGAACAGCCAAAGGATGTCGCCAACGACTACGGTGCCGAAAACTACGAAGAAAATCACAACGCGACTATGGCCGGGGAACATCCAGTGTGAAAGCAAACACCTCGGCAAAATGGGGCGGATTTCCATAATACAACGCGCTAAAATGCGCGTGTTGGCGTTTCGACTTCTTCCGAGAGTGTTTCGATTGGCAAAAACCTCGATTTCCGCGCAAAACTGCGAAGTCCGACGGGCTGCTAGTGGATCTCCACGGCCCGGCCCACCGCCTTCTTGAACATCTGATGGAGGAGGAACGTCTGCCGGGTACCGAGCTTTTGACGAAACTGCGCGAACACATAGAGCCCCACGGCTCCCACGACTGCCGCCGCGAAGATCCACAGAGCCCACGGATGGTATCCGAGTTTCCACTGGCAGGCTCCGAGAATGCCGGAAAACAACCCCGCCGAACCCGTAAGCAGATAGCCGTAAACGAAGATCGCCCAAACATTCGTGCCCGGACCGTAGGTGCCTTGCAAAAGCGAACCACCCTCGTCGCGTGGATCGATGCTCACGCTCAGTCGTGGCGACCAGAAATGCGTTTCGTCTTCTAGGATATAGAGCGACACCAGCCCGGGAAAGGTCTTCACGTCGCAGGGACCTTTGTCGCTTTTCAACTGCGCTACGATGCGCTCCCGCGCTGCCTCGACGGGCGAATCCAGATCCAGAGAGAAAGATGGGCGCAGGCGGAAGCTGCTCGTCCCAGAAGGGTGCCGCGAGCGGAAAGCGGTGTCAAATCCCGCCACCGCCGGACCCGCCGTTCGACATCGACACGTTCGAGCCCATCGAACCGCCGTAGCAGGCCATCCGGGAATGGATCCCAGACGACGATGCGGAGCCGAGCTTCGACTTATTCGACCAGCGCGCGGAATCCGGCGAGCCGGTCGAGATCCCCCTCGAAGACGGTTGCACACTCGTCCTCGACGGCAATTGAGGTCACGGAGCGCACCGAGCCAGAAAGACCCGCTGCCAGAAAAAAGCATAGCAAAGCGGAGCCGACGACGATACTCCGAAAGAACCCGATGAGCAAATTTATTTCATTGCGAGCGCAGATCAGCGAATTGACTCAAATCAAAAGACACCAGGCCGGTGAGAAAGAGAGGAGAGGAAATGGAACGTTGACTCAGAATGAAGGACACCGGGCTGATGTCCTTAAAAATGAGCGAAACGAGCACCGAAGAAATCTTGAAAGCAATA
>JANMGP010000328.1:0-3433 GCA_031374705.1 Verrucomicrobiaceae bacterium
AAAGGCGTGTTTCCTGATATGCCGCGTGCGATTCGCACTCGGTCCGAAATTTCGCCCCGCATGAATATCGTCCGCAAGCTCCGCAATGCGGCTGTTCATCATCATTCGATATGGCATTGGGCGGACCTCGCTGCGCAGCATCGCGACGCACACGTTCTCATCGGCTGGATTTGCGGAGCGTCAGCACGCATCGCCTCCGCGATGGATCGGTTTCCGACGATTCACTCCGCCGGGCCGGATGGATTTTCGACCATGTGTAAAGGCATCGTAGGGTGAAACGGCCGAGCAGAGTCACTCGACTTCCAGAATCGCCTTTTCTGGAGCGAGGCTCCCCTTGCTCACCGCGAGCATCTCCTCCGATGCGACGTTGTGCGCGGTGCCGCAGATGGGGGCGGTGGCGTCGGTGTGGAGGTAGGTGAAGGGGGCGTATTTGTCCTCGCCGCTCTGCTGGTCGGGCAGGGGATAGGTGAGGATTGCGTGTTTGGTCAGTTCGGTGAGGCCGAGGTCGCGGGACATGTCTTCGAGGTCGGAGCGGTCGTTTTGGCGCATGAGGAAGAACTGGCGCGAATTGCCGAAGACTGCCCTGCGGATGCGGCTTTCTTTGAAGCGCCCGTATTGCTGCACGATGGAGATGTTCCAGCAGTTAAACTTGCGCATCTGTGCGTAGCTTTCCTTCACGATTTGCTCTCCGCCGGGGATGTCGAGCAGGCGCGCGACTTCCTCATAGACGTTCCGCTTTCGCAAGCGGCGCGGCATGGTGATGATGTGCTGGCGCGTGTAGTTTGTGATGAGAAATCCAGCGACGGCGCGCAGGAGTTTTGCGGACTCGGGGATGTAGCCGAGTTCAAAGTGCGCGATTTTTCCGGTGAGCGAAATGTTGCTCTGGCCATCGAGAAGGCAGCCGTAGTTTCCGCCCGCACACCATGGGAGTAGGCGTGTGGCGAGGTCTTCGAGCAGCGGGTCGGCGGATTCGAGCTGGAGCAATTCCTGAAACTGCCGATGGGTCGGATACTCGTGTGGCTCAAAGTAGGCAAATGCCAGGTTGCGGACTTCGCGCTCGGTGTGTCGTTCCTTCCAGAAACGGACTGCGTCGTCGTCCGATACGGCCGCCAATAGACTCGCCTGTTGTCCGGATTGCAAGGCGTCACGGAAATCGACAAACGCATCAAGTGTGGTCGCGCCGGGGCGGCACTTTCGGAAGCGGTAAAGCGCGCAGGCGTGGCGGGCAATTTCGAGCATTCGCGACTGGTTGCGTTTGCTCCATTCCGTGAAGACGTCTTCGTAGAGAAGGATGATGAACTTCGCAATTTGCGCCTCGCGGGCGAACTGCTTGTCCTCATCAGAGGAAGTCCCAATCAGCTTCGCCGCGATCGATATGGCGTTCGAGTAGTGCTCCGAGGTGAGCGGCAAGCCGTGGGTGTCGAGGTAGTTGATGGTCAGATCGCCGTCCGGCTGGATGATGATGGGTCGGGAGTCCGGCGAAATGGTCCGCGTGTATGATTCGTAAGACAGTCCCTCTTCGACGATGACCGTGTAATCGTAAAACGCCTCGGTCTGGCTGAGCAGATCGCAGACGGTGACGCTTTTGCCCGCGCCGCTCATGCCGAGAAGCACTGCGTGTTGCGGGGTTTCATTTCCTTCGCTGCCAAGAAATGTCGAGACACCGACGAGGTTGCGCGACGCGCCGTCGTAGAGCGCCTCTGCGTGCGCGAGATGCCCGGTGAACGTCGCGCTGAACGGCAGGACGTCGGCGAGATAGCGCGTCTCTGCATAAAGGCGGCGGTGCGGATAGCGTCCCCACGGAAAGCCCGGCCAGCTTTGAAAGAAGAGCTTCTTCGCAGTGGTCGGAAGCGGACATTCGAGATACTGCGCGCCGTTCATGCCGTTGATGGCGTTCTTGATCGCAGCAGTCTTTGCCGCGAGCCCTTCGCGTGTCGTGTCCCACGCGCGAACGATGTATTCGACCCGGAACGGCTGCGTGTGGCCCTTCATCAAGGTCGCGATTTTCTTCTGCTTCTTTTCCATCGCGGTGAGCAGCGAGAGCCGTTTCTCACTGGCGTAGTCGCCTGCGAGACGGTCGTGCGCTTTTTCCTCCCGCTCGATTTCATCGCGCGAGGAGAGCGCCTCCACATTCACGCTGACGGAATAATCCAGCAGCGAAAGGTCAGTGAGCCGACGCGCGATTCCCGGATGAGTGGACTTGGGCCAGCGATTCACAACGAGGACGGAATGATAGTAGCCGTCCATCCAGAATCCGCTGCCATCTGCGAGGCCGTTCGCTTCGCTGTGCCAGCAGTTTTCATGGATCGAAAGCTCCGGCTCGAAGGACGCTGCGGGATCGTAGTCGAACCGTTCGGCGTGCGATGGATTCAGGAACCGCGAGGTGTGCCGGAAATGATCTTCATCGTTCATTGGCAGCACGCGGGCACCCGGAAAAACATGGCCCAGGATCGTATGAAGCTGATCGAACTCCGTGCCGAGTTGCTGGAGCACAGCTTCGTAGTGTTTTCGGAGACCGTTGCTCGTTGCCGTGGCGGGCGGAGCGAGATCAATGCGTCGCGAGAAGTAGAGAACAAGATGCTGCCGGCGGAGTCGCCGCTCCTGCATCGACTGCCAGTAGCGCGCGAACCGCTCATTGCGGGTTCTACGCGTCCAGACGTTCGTTGCCTGCTGCGTCTTCTCGTTGTAGCGAAGCAAATCGGCGCGGTAATCTGAGTCGCAGTACCACTGCACCTGAAGGCGCAAGCCGTCATGCAAGTAAGCGAGAAGCAGCGCGATTTGATCCTGAAACGTGTTCAGGTAATCGGGCGCGGCTGCTCCGAGTTCCGGCGGTTCGAAGATGAAGCCTTTCGAGACGTGGCAGCCTTTTCCGAGTCCGTGAAAGACGATGAGATTGTTGATGAAATAGCCGTTCGGTGCGGATTCAAACATGGTCGGTGGTCGATGGAGTTTTGCTTTCAAATGAACCGGGCGCTTCCGGGCCGAAGCCCGCACCCTTGAGCCACAGCTCGAACAAGTCGGTGTCATATCCCGCCGGGCGTCCCTTCCGGAATGCGAGGATGTAAAGCAGCGTGAGCGCAAGCGGCACCGCTGCGGGAATCAACGCCGCTACAAAGCTCCAGCGCCAGACGCTGAAAAGCAGGAGCAACGTGATGACTGACGCGAATCCGCCGCCGACGAGATACCAGAAGAGGTTGCCCTCCAGTCCCCATGTTTTCCCGGTGGAATCGTCCGCGCTGTTCGTTTCTGTGAATCGAAGTTCTTGATTCATGGGTTATTGAAAAGCACCGACATCCACAGTGGAACCGCCAAGTCCGAACGCGGTGAACAACGCTTTCACGATGACCGGCGCACCGGCGATGATGAGCCCGCCAATGATGGACATTTTCCCCGCATCGGCATCGCCGCGCCGGATGGCGAAGCCGCCGCCGAT
>JANMGP010000033.1:0-17073 GCA_031374705.1 Verrucomicrobiaceae bacterium
TCAGTGACAGAATCTTTCTGCCCCCGAATCGACAGTGTTGCAGGGATGTGGCGCTTCCGATCGTCCGTCGCGACACTCATCGTATCGATGCGCCGGACGACTTGCCCAGATGCGGAATATTTTTCCACACGCAACGGAACAAATCGACGCGTGTCCACCCAACTGCGGACGCTGGCGTAGCTGGATTGCTGCCCCTTTCCGGGCTTCGATTCCAGAATCTGGCACGGCACCCGGTCCACGGTTTCCGTGCCTACGATGGCCTGCTTTTCCCACGTGTAGAAGTTTTCGAGCACATCCCCGTAAGAAAGGTCGCTGCCGAAGAGCGCTTCTTTTCCCTGCGCCGCATCGAGTGCTCGCGAAGTATTGGGCGGGGTGAAAATCGCACCCGTCAGCGGCTGATTCCCCGCCCTTCGCAGAAGCACTGCCTCGCCCTTGCGCTCCTTTGGCCACAATACTTGATAGACTACCTCCGTCGCATTCGCAGTGCGCCGCTGCTTGATTTGGATTTGCAGCGCCACCTTCGCTTCCCCCGGTCGCTGAACATCCAGCCGGAGTCGGACGTATGAGTTTCCGTCTTGCTGCAGTGCGGCGAGCTTCTCGGCGAGTTCTGCAGCAGTGGGCTCTGCGGCGCTGAGTCTGGCAGTGAATGCGAGTGCGAGTGTGAGATTGCGGAATAATGTTTTCATAATGAGATGCAGGAAAAGATTCACCCCTGCATCGCGAGGCTCGGAGTGAGCCGCGAGCTGCGCCAGGCTGGATAGATGCCGCTGATCACGCCCACCACGAGCGCGATGAGCACGGAATTGATCATGAGTCCGACGCTCAAGTCCGGCTCCAAAAGACCGTGAATGGCCGGCAGCGTCTCCATGATTTTTACCCCGACCACACCGATCAATACGCCGCCGATTCCGCCAAAAAAGCCGAGCAAAGCCGACTCCCATAAAATCATCCGGATGATGCGGCTGCGCTTCCACCCTATCGCGAGAAGAATGCAAATCTCCTGCTTCCGCTCAAACACCGTCATCAGCATCGTGTTCATCACCCCGAGAACGCCGACAATCACCGCCAGCAACGAAGTTCCCCAGCTCATCGCGCTGATGAAACGATACGCCTGACTATTGCCGACGTGCTCCCCGGCGACCATCGCCCGTGCTTCGGGAACGACGCTGTTGATGGCCACGCACAATCGTTTCACATCGTCCTCGCTCGACCCGGGTGCGGCACGAACGTCGATGATGTTGATCTTACCTTCGTTGCCGGAAATCTCCTGAAACAGCGGCAGCGAAATAATGAGCGAACCGTTCTCGACCAACGCGCCGCCGTCGATGATGCCGACGACCTTCAGCTCCTTCGTCTCGAGTTGCACGGTGTCGCCGAGCTTTTTCTTCAGCACTTCCGCGGCGGTCTGTCCGAGCACGACAGCAGGCTCTTCGGCATCTGTCGGCATGCGACCGGAAATGAGCTTCAGATTTTGCCACGAGAACCCGCCCCATTCGCGCGCGGATATGATCATCATCGAGGAGTCCTCGACGCTCGTCATATCCACAAAAATCGAGCACGTCGCCGCGATGCCCGGCAGTTTTGCAATGCGGTCGCGCACATTTGCAGCAAATGGTTTCGGGGCCAGTGCGCTGCCCATGTTGCTCACCACGACATCCGTTCCACGCGCCTTCATCCCGGCCGCCCAGCTTTGCTCGAAGCCGCGTGAGATTCCCACCAACGCAACGACCGCCGCAATGCCGATGGAGATGCCCACGAGCGTGAGCCCGGTCCTCACCGGACGCCGCAGCAAGCCACGAATGACTACAATGAAAAATGTCATAGTTGCTGATCGGATACGATGCGCCCGTCCTTCATTTGAATCGTCCGCGACGCACGCTGCGCGATCGTCATGTCGTGTGTGACGAGCACCAGCGTCATCTTCTGCTCCCGGTGTATCCGGATGATCAAATCGAGAATGAAATGCGCATTCTCGCTGTCGAGATTGCCCGTAGGCTCGTCGGCCAGAAGCACGGACGGGCTATTCGCGAGACTCCGTGCGATTGCAACGCGCTGCCGCTCGCCGCCGGAAAGCTTCGTGGGAAAATGATCGCGCCGTCCTTCGAGTCCGACAGACTCGAGCAACTTCGCTGCACGTTCTTTGCGATGCGACATCGACAGGTCGGCCTCAAACATGGGCAACTGCACGTTCTCAATCGCGGTGAACGTCGGCAACAAATGAAACGCCTGAAAAATAATCCCAATCTCCCGCGCGCGATACACCGCCGGAGCCGCAAGGTCCGCGATGGACTCACCCCGATAATTCAACGTTCCCGCACCCGGAACATCGAGCGCCCCGAGCATTTGAAGGAGAGTCGTTTTCCCGCAACCACTCGGTCCGGTAATGGCCACGAACTCGCCTTCGTGAATCCGGAAATCCACACCGCGCAAAGCCTGGACCCGTCCTTCGTCGTATTCCTTCTTCAGCCCGACAGCCTCGAAAACACATGTCTTCGCGTCGCCCTGCGCCGCGCTCATGACCGGCCCCCGTCAGGCCGCCATTGGGCTCCCACGCGTGGGTCCCGAAGACTGCGAAGAAGGTCGATCAACGCTGCACGGTAGTTTGGAAAAGGATGACGCTCTTCCGGCTCTGCGGGATGCAGCGACGAAGCGAGTCCCGGCAACTCCGCGTGGGGCACGCCGACGTGGATGTGATGCACGCCGTGATACGGCTCATGCAAAAGTGTGAACGACACAATACGCCCGAGCCAGTCGTTTGCCACGATACTGCGAGTGGAACTGTTGACGGTGCTCCCCATCATCCCGACGTGTTCGATGTATTTGCGCCAGCTTTGCAGGTTTCCCGCGACGAAGGTCGGCACTGCATACATCCACACAAAGTAGAGCCAGAGCTCGAAATGAGACACGGACGCAATGACCACGCACCACACCACGACCATGAGGACGAGTTCCGCCCAAATCCGCCGGCGGACTTTTCTGCTCCGAATCGGCGAGCCCTTCCGCAGGAACGTTCGCAGAAACAGAAACGGCGTGAAAAACACGCCCAACGAGAGCTCCAAAAACGCTGCGAGGATTCGCGCCCACCGCGGAGTTCCCGGACGGACAAACGGCCACAATTCTTCATCGCGCTCCGTCGCGAGATGCGCGTGGTGGGCCTGATGTGCGGCTCGATAAAGACTGAAGCTCATGAAGCTGAACACGCCGATTAAGACACCATCAAATTCGTTGAATCGTCGATTGCGCCGCAGCAGACCATGACTCGCCTCGTGAAAACCCACCGCCGCTCCGTGCATGAGATGGCTCACAATCATCACCAGGGGCACCGCAAACCAAAGCGATGCGCCGCTATTCAAAACGAGGGCCAGCGCGATTTCCGTAAACAGGAAGAGGAAGATGACGATCTGAAATGCCGACCGGCTGACCCAATGTGGCTCGCTGCGACTGATGTTCGATTCTTCGGAGTTCATCGTAAAATGCTGGTGAGCGCGGATGTCGTGCCCGTTGGCGAGCAGCAGACGGCCGCGAGTGTGGAGAGGTAGAGACGTCCCAAATCCTGAATCTCATTGAGCGGCGCGAAGCCGTCGCGGAAGAGCCACGCGACTTCCATGGAGTCGCCGATCTCGTTGATTTCGCACGCCAGCGCAAAGCGCGCAGTGCCAGTCGAGCGCATCCGTAGTTGAAGCGAGAGTCCGGCGACCGATACATCCGGGACCGGATGGTTTTGCAGCGCAAAGCGGACGTCGAACAGCGGGTTGCGACCGGGCTCGCGCGGAGCGTCCACGGCTTTCACGATCTCCACAAAAGGCATCGCGTTTGCGAATGATTCCACGGTCGCCTGATGAACCGAGCGCAGGCTCGATGCGAACGTCCGCTCTTTGTCCACGAACCCGCGCAGCGGAACGACGCCGGAACAGTATCCCATTGTCTCCCGGACCGTCTGCTTCGTGCGATTCGCCACGGGTGTGCCGACGAGGATGTCGTCGATACCGGTCCACTCCGACAGCGCGATTTGAAACGCGGTGAGCAAAGTGCTGAAAAGCGTCGCCCCGTTTCTGCGCGCGAGATCTTTCACAGCGCGCCCGAGTTCGGCGGGAATGTGCGAGACTTCCCGCTGAAGCGCTCCGCTGCCCTGCGCATCCCAAAGCCGGCGGGTTCCGGCGAGATGCGATTTCCAAAATGCGCCGCGCTGTTCCAACTCCGCCGGACTCCAGAAAGCGCGCTCCGCGGCGCCCCAGTCCGTGTAAGAAAGCGGGACTGGCGGGAGCGCATCGGTCCCGCCGCGATGGCCTAGCAAGTATGCGGCAAACAAGTCCTGCACAAAGACGCCGAGCGTCCAGCCGTCTGCTATTGCGTGGTGAATCGCGAGCACGAGGATGTGCTCATTGTCAGAGCGCCGGAACACTTCGGCCCGGTAGAGCGGTCCTTGAAGCAGCACGAATGGGCGCGCGAAAATCTCGGCGGCGATTTCTTCGAGCGCTTCCGGAGTGGATGAAAAGTCACGAAACTGCAGGACGGGCGCGCCCGTCTTGCGAACCATCTGCATCGGCTGATCTTTCCCCGGTAGAAACGAGATGCGCAGGGCCTCCTGCCGATCCACGACTTTTTGCACCGCCGCTTCGCATCCTTTCGGAGTCAATGGACCCCGCAGGTGAATGATGGCGCAGATGTTGTTTAAAGGATCTGCCGGCCTTACAGGCGATGTTTCCCACAGTTCGCGCTGTGGAAATGTGAGCGATTGCACGCGCGACTCTCCGCTCTCCAGCCATTGCTTCAGACGTGCTCGGTTATCCTGTGACATCCGGGTTTTAGTTCCCTTTTTCCACGAGGACTTCGTCGGATGGAGTCTCCGGCGCCTCGCCGAGGAGTCGCTCGATTTCCGCGTCCGAAAGCGCGTCGATATCCACGGCATCATCGGGCACTACTTCTTTTACCGGTGCCGCAGCTGCCGCAGTCGGGCAGCCCATGTGCTCCATGATCAAGGTCGCGATCTGTCCGATGGTGCGCGCTCTCATCAGACTCGCGGGCGGAAGTGCGATGCCGATGGTGCTCTCGATTGAGTTTTCGATTTCCACCGCCATCAACGAATCCAGACCCAGGTCCGTGAGAGGCTGGTCGGAGCGTAGGCCCTCGGGCTTCACGCGAAGGACACCGCCCACGACGCTGCGCACGGCCTGTGCAATCACGTCGGCGCGCTCCTCTGCTGCGCACGATTCGATTCGGAGCCGCCAGTCACTTTTTGCGCCGCCGGTTTCCGGGCCTTCGATTCCCGCAGCGTAAATGAGTTCGAGCAACGGACTCTCCTGGCTGCCTCGGAACGATTGCCGCCATTTCGACCAGTCCACACGAAGCGCCATCGCCTGGGTGACGCCGGCATTCAGGAAGGTTTCCATCAAAACAAGCACCTCGCCGGGCGACAGCGGAGTCGTGCCCTGACGTGCGAGGTATTCCGCCACGCGCTCATTGCGCGCTACGTATCCTTCGCCACCGAGCGCGCCCCAGTTGATCACGAGCGCCGGAAGACCGTGCGCTTTGCGATGATACGCGAGCGAGTCGAGGAACGCATTGGCCGCAGCGTAATTGGCCTGCGCCGAGTTTCCGAAGATGCTGGAAACCGATGAGAACATCACGAAGCAATCGAGTTCCAAATTCTGCGTTGCCTCGTGCAGGAGCCAGGCACCGTAGGCTTTCGGAGCCATGACTTTTTTCATTCGCTCGCGGTCAAGCGATGCAATCAACGCATCGTCGATGACCATCGCGAGGTGGAACACGCCCTTGAGCGGCGGCCCGCCCGCGGCGACCTCCTTCATCAACTGCGCTACGCTATCCGCATCCCCGATATCGGCCTTCACAACTTGCGCCGAGACTCCGCGCGCTGTGAGCTTCGCGAGGAATGCGTGCGCTTCCGGCGTTGTAGCGCCGCTGCGACTGACCAGAATGAGGTGTTTCGCTCCGCAGTCCGCGAGCCATTCCGCGACGACTTTTCCGAATCCTCCGAAGGCTCCCGTGATCAAATACGCACCGTCGGGCTTCACCACGAACGGAGAAGCCAGAGGCTCACCCCGCCTTGCGACAAACGGCTCCGGGAACGATACGATGACCTTGCCCGTGTGCTTGCCCTGCGCCATGAGCCGGAACGCCGCATCGATGCGGCACGCCGGAAACGAGCGGAACGGCAGCGCCCGCAGCGCTCCTTGCGCAACGAGATCCGCAATTTTCCGCAACAATAGGCCGGTGCGCTCTTCATCGCCGCTGAAAATCGCGTCCATCGCGACGACGTGGAACGATGCGTTTTTGCGCAGCGGCCAGAGCGGGATTCGCGAGTTTTGATAAATGTCGCGTTTGCCGATTTCCACGAATCGACCGAACTGCGCGAGACACGAAAGTCCCATCGGAATGGCTTCAGCCGCCAGTGCATTGAGCACCACATCCACGCCTTTGCCGTTCGTCAGCGACATGACAGCCTCGGCAAAATCGCCGCGCCGGGAGTCGATGACGTGCTTCACGCCCAGCACTTCCAGCAATGCGCGTTTGGCAGGGCTTCCGGCACTCGCGATGACTTCGGCCCCGAGATGGTGCGCGATTTGAATCGCCGCCATCCCAACACCGCCTGCACCGGCATGGACGAGAATTTTTTCGCCCGCTTGTAAGTGAGCCACGGTCGTCAGCGCGTGCCACGATGTCATGAACACCACTGGCAGCGTCGCCGCTTCTTCGAACGACAGACCGTCCGGCATCTTTTGCACGTCACCGGCACGCGCCATCGAGTGCGTTGCGAGACCGAACACTGCGAGACCGAAGACACGATCGCCGGGCGAAACGTGCGTCACGCCTTTGCCGACGGCCCGGATGATTCCCGCGACTTCGTCGCCATAGATTCGCGCATCCGCTGTTTCGGCGGGATAAAGCGCGAGAGCCTTCAGAACATCGCGGAAGTTCATTCCGGCTGCCTTGACCTCGATCACGACTTCCCCCGGCCCGCATTCAGGAAGGGCAAAAGGCATCAGTCGAAGAGAGTCGAGAATGCCGCGCTCCATCGATTCGAGTCGCAGCGGTACGGTCGGCGCAAGCTCTTGCTCACGCTTCTCCAATCCGCGAACGATTCGCCGCACGTAGCGGGCTTCGCTGCGAAACGCGATTTCGCGCTCCGCGTCATGTCGCTGCAATTCCGCCCACAGGGCGGCATCGTCTGTTTCCGCGGATTGCGACGGCAGGTCGATTCCACGGCAGGTCACATTGGGATACTCGTTCGCAATGACGCGCATCAGTCCGATGGCAGACGCCTGCCCCACAGAGACATCGTTGCCGAGGCCGATGGCCTGTGCACCTCGCGTCACCAAATCCAGCCGGACTTTTGCAGCGGGCCAGCCGTTCGCGAGAGCCTGCGCGAGATGGAATAGTCCATCCGTTCCGAGCAGGGCATTGTCTTTGCCGTTCGCAGGCTCCGATTCGTCCAACGTCCACGCGTAGACAAAACGTTCCGGCGGCGCATCGTCGCAAGCCGCAAGCAACTTGGTCCAGTCTCCGGGCTGCTCTGCACAGACGGTGAATGCATCGGGGCCATCCAAGGAGAATTCACTTCCGCGAATCGCGACCCGACAGCGGACGCCGGACACTCTCAGCGCACTCGCAAGACGCTCGCCGAGCCCGGAGTAATCCGAGAAAACGAGCCACGACTGCTCCGTGGGGGCATCGTTTGCAGGAGCGACAACGGGCTCAGGAGCCTGCCATTCCTTGCGCGCCATCAGTCCTATCAGGCTCTCGCCACCCTGGCTGCGAATCAGCCCGGACACTGATGCCGTCTCGCTAAAGCCGGAATCGCGAAGCGCCTTTTCCCATTGCGAGCGTTCGAGAAGCGGATGTTGCGGACGCAGATCAAAGTCGTTGAAGCGCCACCATCCGCTCGTCAATCCGAACACGGCATTGAGCCACAGATGCGGCGTGGCGACATCGACAAAAAGCAAACTGCCGCCAGGCGCGAGAAGGTCGTGAATATTGCGAAGCGCGGCCCGCACGTCGCTGACTGCATGCACGACATTCGTGCCGAGGATGATGTCGAAAGAGCCGGACTCCAGTTCCTGCTCCGCCCCGGGACGCTCAAGATCAAACGTCTTGAATTCCACCTCCGGAAACGCAGCGAGCTTCTGCCGCGCCGATGGGAAAAACGCCGCCGACACGTCGCTGAACGTGTAGGAGTGCAAGCCGCGCGCGAGCAGCGGCAACACCTGCGAAGCAAGGCCGCCGGTGCCTGCGCCGACCTCGAGAATCCTGAGTCCGCGGCCCGGCGGGAGATTGCGCGCCGCTTCCTGCACTGCGCGAGCGATCGCCGCCAGCCATGGACTGGTGATGACGCCGTCGCCGTAAAACTGGTCGAGCAACTCCGCTCCACCCCCGGTGAAGAGCACCTGCACTGCTTCCTTTTCGCCGCGGAAGATCGCGCCGAGTTCCGAGCACGTGGTTCCACACAAAAGCGCCTCCGGCATGTGCCCCGGGAACTTTTCGATGCACATTCTGAGCACGCTCTGAATGGAATCAGCCGCTTTGGCAAACGCAGGCGTGGTCCGATATCCGTCGCCTTCTTTGGCCAGCAAATTCTCCCGGACAAGGTTGTCGGCGAGTTGTACGAACGATGGGACCATCAAATCAGCAACGCCGAGTGAACCGGCTGTGAAACGCCCGTCCGCACTAGTTCCTGCACCCATCTCGCGGAGGCCGTTTGCGACCTGCGCCGCAGTCAATTCGTCGCCCGCCGCACTCGCAGCATCGAGCTTATCGCGGCCTCGCATGTCGAGCACTTCATTCAGTGCGCTCAACGCAACTTCCTGCAACCGGTGCAATGGCACTGGCTCCGAGTGAACCCGCGCCTGCAAGGTCGCCGAGCGTTCCCATGCGACGTGATACGCCACGTCGCGCCCTTTTCCCGTCCTGCCCGAGCGGCGGGAGCCTTCGACACTGATTGCCCGGAAACCATCAATCCTAACGCAAGGACGGCCCGACTCATCGAACAGCTCGATTCCGCCCTCTACGAACTCATCGTTCGCAACCGCAACAGCAGCACGAACGCGAGTCATCGCACCCGGCGAACGCAGGAATAAAATGCGCGCAAAACGCACAGGAAGCCTAAGCCCGGCAGTGCGACCTTCCACAGTCGCCGAGCCCGCAGAGAACGTTTGCAGCGCTCCATCAAAGAGAACCGGATGCAACGGATACTCGCCCGCGCGGTGCGCAATCGCCTCACCCAACGAGACGCGTCCTATCGACTTTCCACCGCCCGCCGCGAGCTCACGAATGGGGCGGAATTCCTCGCCGTAGCGGAGGCCCATCTCGCTCATGTGTCCGTAGAATGTCGCGACATCGACCGACTCAAGACCCGGTGAAATCGCAGGTTCCCACGTCATCGCGGCGAACTGCGAGTCCGTGCGCTCGCCACGCATCGAACCAATGACGTGAACCGACCACGAAGCCGTATTCTCAAAACGGCTCTGAATCGTGAACGTTCGCTCGATGAGGTCGTAAGTCAGCTCCAGCAGAAGGCCGGACGGCGTCTCGGGAAGAATCAGGGGCTTCCGAATTTCGAAATCTTCGACGGCGAACGGTCGTCCTTCAAAAAGTTGAACCCCGGCCTCAAGCGCCATTTCGACAAATCCCGCCGCTGGAAACACCGTCATGTTCTCCACGCGGTGATCCTTCAAAAATGCCATGTGACGCGCGTCGAGGCGTGCAATCCAGGTCGGCGTCGCACGAGGGAGGCGCACGTCGAGCAATCCGCGTCCACCGGGCGACAGACGCCCGTCGCGGAGGTCGCTCGACTCATTCCACCAGCGGCTCTTTTCCCACGCATAAGCAGGAAGGGAAAGAATCCGGCGCGAGGGCGATAGAGCAGCGAAGTTGAGCACGACGCCCGACAGATGCAGTTCCATTGCGGCCTCCAGAATCGACTCGTGTTCCTTTTCGCGGCGCGTGGATGCGACGATTGCCGCCTTCGGCGCGCTCTCGGCGAGGCATTCCTTAATCGAGCGCACCAACGCAGGATGCGCGCCGATTTCCAACCAGACATCGACACCAAACTCCGCCACCGCGGCCACTGCTGCGGAAAACTCCACAGGCTGGCGCACTCCACGCGACCAATGACCCGCGTCGCAAGACGGGCCATCGTACAGCCCTCCCGTCACCGTGCTAAAGAACGGAATGGTCGCATCTCCGGGCATCAGACCGGACAACCCTGCACGCAATGCGTCAGCGGCGGGCTGCATCATCGCGTGGTGAAACGGATGGCTCACTTGCAGGAAGCGCGCAAACACACCCTGCTCTTCGAGCTCTGCGGCCATTGCCTCCAGTGATGTTTTCAATCCGGAGAGCGTGAGTGACCGGGGGCCGTTGAACGCGGCGATACTGACGGTCCGATCATGTCGCGCAATCAACGCACGCGCTTCCTCCTCGCTCATTCCGACTGCGAGCATCGTTCCACCCGATGCGGCACACTCGTCCATGTAACGACCCCGGAGGACGATGATCTTTGCTGCCTCATCGAGTGTCAGGATGCCCGCGACACACGCCGCTGCGATTTCGCCGACACTGTGGCCGACGACTGCGAGCGGGTGCACACCCCACGATTTCCAAAGCTCTGCGAGCGCCATTTGAATCGCGAATATCGCGGGCTGGGAAACCTCTGTTTTGTCCATGCGCGAATCCGACTCCGGCTTCGCAAGCTCATCCAAAAGTGAAAACTTCGACCACGGACGCATCGCTGCATCACACGCTTCGATCGTCTTGCGGAACACAGGCTCGCGACGCATCAGCTCGCGGCCCATGCTCCATGATTGCGTGCCTTGTCCGCTCATCACGAAAACCACGCGGGCCGCATGCTCACGCCGTGGCGAGAAGGCTGTCCGGACCTTCGGTCCGTCCTGACCGGTGGAGAACGAAGCGAGTTCCTGCACGATTTCCGGCATCGAGCGGGAGACCAAAGCGAGGCGATACGAGTGATGGTTGCGCCGTGCGCCGAGCATGTAGGTGAGATCCGGCAGCAGGGGCGAATGGCCGTTCAGTTTTGAGTGCTCGTCCAGCCACGCGCTCAACCGCCATGCGGCAACTCGCAATGATTCCTCGGAGCGCGCCGAGAGCATCACCGGCCACGCACGGTCGCGGTCTTCATTCGCGATCGGAACCTCAACACGCGCCGGAGCTTCGGCCAGCACGACGTGGGAATTCGCACCGCCGAAGCCGAATGAATTTACGCCGACCATCCGTCCGGTCGCTGAGTCAGGAAAGTCCTCGCTTTTCACCGGTACTCGCAGTTTCAACCCTTCGAAATCAATGTTTGGGTTTGGGTTCTCGAAATGAAGATTTGCCGGTATCCGGCCGTGCTGAAGCATGAGCGCCGCCTTCACGAGCCCGGCGACACCAGATGCGGTTTCCAAGTGACCGAGATTTGTCTTTACCGACCCGATGATGAGTGGCGCATCCGCGGCGCGATCCCCGCACAAAGCATCAGCGAGCGCGTGAGCTTCGATCGGATCGCCGACCGCCGTGCCGGTGCCGTGGGCTTCGACGTATGCGATTTGCGACGGTTCGACGCCGGCGTCCACGCACGCGTCCCGCACGAGTCGCGCCTGCGCCTCCGGACTCGGGAGCGAGATACCGTTGGTGTGGCCGTCCTGATTGACTGCGGAGCCGATGATGACCGCGTGGATCGGGTCACCGTCTGCAATCGCATCGGAGAGCCGCTTCAACAAGACCATGCCCGCGCCTTCTCCACGGACGAACCCGTTTGCCGAAGCATCAAACGCTTTGCACTTTCCCTCCGGCGACAACATCCCTGCCTGGGAAAAGCCGATGAATCCGTCCGGCGTAATCATCACCGTCACACCGCCCGCGAGCGCCGATTTGCAACGACCCGCAAGAATGTGTTCGCACGCGACATGCACCGCTGTGAGCGCCGAGGAACACGCGGTATCCATCGCCATGCTCGGGCCCGTGAGATTCAGGCAATACGAAATTCGATTCGCCGCGATGCTGTGCGCGCTTCCGGTCGGCGTGTGTGCGCTGATTCCAGCACGATCGGTCGCACTGTGCTGGATGCCCTGATAGTCATTGTGCGAGACGCCTACGAATACGCCGATGTCCGTTCCTTTATCGAAATCCAAAACGACACCCGCGTCCTCGATGGCTTCCCATGTAGTCTCAAGCAAGAGCCGCTGCTGCGGATCGATGTAGGCAGCCTCGCGGGGCGAGATGCCGAAAAACTGCGGGTCGAATTGATCGATGCCCTCGATGAAACCGCCGCGCTTCGCGACTGATTTTCCCACGATGCCCGGCTCGGCGTCGTAGAACCGCTCGACATTCCAGCGATCCGGCGGGATGTCGCAGACGGCTTCGCGTCCATCCATAAGGAGCTTCCAAAATGCTTCCGTGTCGTTGACACCCCCTGGAAACCGGCAGCCGATCCCGATGATGGCGATGCCATCTCTCGCAGGTTTTGCATTATTCGGATCTCCGCTTCCGCGTAAAGTCTGTCGGCTGCGTACGGGGATGGAAGTATTCGTATGGGTCATCAAATTTGTATTCGGGGCTGGTGGGGCGCCTGGTTGTATCGGACTTACGATTTTTAAAATAGATACGGCTGACCAGAGAGGGAGCGCCGAACTGGTGGTCTATATGTGCGGCATTGCTGGAATTATCGATTTATCAGGATTTAGGGCGGTGCCTGAGGGCGCGGTTCAAGCGATGTCGAGGGCGCTCACTCATCGAGGCCCGGACGAGGAAGGCTTTCTTCATCTGCCTGGCATCACCATGGCTTCGCGGCGGCTCAGCATTGTCGGACTCGCCGACGGTCAGCAGCCCATGTCGAACGAGAACAAGGATGTCTTCGTAGTGTTCAACGGCGAGCTGTTTGATCACCGCGAACGCCGCGCCGACTTGGAGAAACGAGGACACCGGCTCCATACGCACTGCGACACGGAGATCATTCCGCACCTTTGGGAGGAGCAGCATGAGGGGATGTTCGAGCAATTGCGCGGGCAATTCGCCATCGCGCTGTGGGATACACGCCAGCGACGGCTCACGCTTGGCCGCGATCGGTTCGGCATCTCGCCGCTTTACTGGAGCCGGCAGGGCGACTGGCTGCTTTTTGCCTCCGAAATAAAAGGGCTGCTCGCCTCCGGAATGATCACGCCGAAAGCCGACCTGCGGGGCATCGATCACATTTTCACCTTCGCCGCGATGCCAGGTCCGGTGACATGTTTCGAAGGCGTCCAGCTCCTCCCCGCCGGTCATTTCTTGCAGATCACACCCGGAGATAAGTCGGGACTCAAAGCACTCGTCAGCGAGCGTGCGTTTTGGGAAATGGACTTCCCGAACCAAGGCGACGAAGACTCCGATGATGACCCGAAAAGAGTCGTGGATGAATTCGAGCAGGTGCTTCTGAATGCTGTGGAGAAGCGGCTTCGCGCGGATGTGCCGGTAGGCGCGTATCTGTCAGGCGGGCTCGATTCGAGCATGATCGTGGCGATGGCGAGCCGGATCAAAGGCCCGGCCATCAACACATACACGATTCGCGTGGACGACCCGGCGCTCGACGAGCTCAGTGCGGCAAATCTCTCCGCCAAGCACATCGGCACGAAGCCGCCCATCGTTGAGGATTTCCGCCCCGGCGACGCCATCGATACTTACCCGGAGCTCATCCGCGCCGCAGAGGCTCCCGTCATCGACACCTCATGCGCAGCGTTGCTGAAGCTCGCGAGGAAAGTCCACGAATGCGGGCAAAAAGTCGTCCTCACCGGCGAGGGCGCCGACGAGTGGCTGGCGGGCTATCCGTGGTATAAAATTGCGAAAGTGCTCGGCGCTCTCGATGTCATCCCCGGCTTGCACCTCAGCGACAAGGCCCGGCGCGCATTCCTTCGCCTCAGCAAAGTGCCTCAGTATCCTACGGAATACCGGCAGGGGCTGGAAGCTGCCGTTGGCGGACCGAATGCGTGGATTGATTCCTACGGCGTCCTCGCGCTTTCGAAGCTCCGCTTTTACGCTGCACCGATGCGGGAACTGCTTCAGCAGCAGACGCCATGGGCCGGACTCGGGATCAATTTAGAGCGCGCCAAACACTGGCATCCGCTGAACCGCGGACTGTGGGTCGGAGCACGCGTGACACTCGCCGGGCACTTGCTCCAGGCGAAGGGCGATCGGGTGTCGATGAACTCCTCCGTGGAAGTGCGTTACCCGTTTCTCGACGAAGACGTGTTCGATTTCACCGCAAAGCTCAATCCCCGGTGGAAGCTGCGCGGCTTTCGAGACAAGCATCTGCTGCGACTCGTCGCCGAGCGCTGGCTGCCGCCGCAAATCTTCAATCGCCGCAAAGTGATCTTCCGTGCGCCGCTCGACAGCTTCCACATGGACCCCGAGCCAAAATACGTCGGAGAACTATTGAGCGACGAATCACTCCGCCGCACCGGCTACTTCGACATCGCCGAGGTGAGCCACTGGCGAAAAGCATTCCGTCAAATGCGCCCCGGCTCCCTGCCGCGACTCTCCATAGAAATGGGCCTCGCCGCCGTGGTCGCCACGCAGCTCTGGCATCACACCTTCATCGACGGAAATCTCGCCGATCTGCCCACATCCGTATTCACGCCGAAAACGTGGGACGTGGCATCGGCGTTCTTTGCGGAGTAGGCTCGCGGAGATCCCGCTAGAATGTGTTACCCTCCGCAGACGAGCGATGAGCGAATCGTGGAACGCGCTCCTTCGCCAAGTGGCATCACATACCGCCGCCACGCGGCATTTACGCCAACGACGTTCTATCGTTCAGACCAATGGTTGCCGTGAGGAACGAACGGCTACCATTAGATATCCCGCCACACGGCATATACCCCGCGAGGGGTTTCATCACTGGCGCGCGTTTCGATGAAACCCTTCGAAGGTATAATGGGGACGGTAAGAGTTCCCAAAATCAATTCCCGCTCCATCCGTGGACGACACGATCTTCCCGCTCTCAGCCGCCGCGAACACGTCATCGACTCGTGAAGTCAGCACCAGGTCACAATCCAGCAAATACACGCACCTGGCTTTCGGGATGAGCTGTCCCATGATTTGCTGCTTTGCCTCCCATGCTCCTTTCGGGTGGAACGGCAGGGCGTCGCACGAGATGACCTCGATTGTTAGCGGATGGAGTCCCAATCGTGCACACTGCGCATTCGTCAACCCGTAGCTGAATACAAAAACTCGCAACTCATCCCCATGGTAGGCGTAAATGCTGTTGAGCAACGCCCACAGTCCGGGAAAATAACCCGGATCGCTCAGTGTCGCGAAAGCTCTGGTGGAAACTTGTCCCTGGCTCATATCGACTGAGGCTGAACGTACCATTCGATTCGTTCAATCACTGAACGAGCGGTAATCATGTCCATGCACCGCGGCAGATTGCCGATGACATCCACACAAAGGTTCTTCGGGCGATCCTTCACATCTCCATCCCCCAGCGGCACCGTCCGAGAGCGCCAGCAGCGCCCCGTCCGGCAGCAGTCCAGTGCGCCGACCGTGTGGATGAACTGATGCGTCGGATACGCCTCCCAATGCGGTGCCCTTCCGCCCGCCACCACCACACAAGGCCGACTTTCCGGCATCCCCGGCGCACACTCCACCACCGCGGAAATGCGCGCGCAACTCACTGCACTCAACGACCGCATCGTCGCACTGGAAGCGGCCCTCGCCGGCACCGCGCAAAACCCGAACCTCAGCACGCTGAGTATCGCCCTGAGCGATCCGCCGACGCGCCCCGAGGTGCAGCCGATGCTGGATTTCCTCAATTCGCTGCTTAGCCAAATCACGCGGGCGTAGCGTGCCATCCGAGCGTGCCATCCGATACCGTGCCATCCGAGACAGACTCAAAGTAATTTCCGCTTTGAATACAACCTCAGCGGGAACTATCCGGCTGGTGTATCGCTCGAGGGGGGTGCTGTGTCCCGTGACTTTTCTGATGCACCTTTCCGCGGAGGAATTGGGCGAGCCGTTGGCGGGTTTTGTAGGATCGAATTGCATTTGTGATTTCGGATTTTGGATTTTGGAAAGGCGGTGGCGCGGAGTAAAAAACCCAAGGAGGGGGGCCGTCCCGCCCCCCCTGAGGCGCGAAGCGCCTCCCAACGTAATGTGCCACCGGAGGGGGCGAGACGCCCCCTCTACTTGGCGCTCACTGCATAGAACTCCTTCCGGAGTTCAGGGGGCCGGGACGGCCCCCCGTCCTTGGTCGATTGATTGCGATTGTGAACCAGTTCACCTAAAACCTGAATTAGTTCACCTTGGACCTGAACCAGTTCACCTCAGACCTGAACCAGTTCATCTCAGACCTGAACCAGTTCACCTCAGACCTGAGCCAGTTCACCTTGGACCTGAGCCAGTTCACCTCAGACCTGAACCAGTTCACCTCAGACCTGAACCAGTTCATCTCAGACCTGAACCAGTTTACCTCAGACCTGAGCCAGTTCACCTTGGACCTGAACCAGTTCACCTTGGACCTGAGCCAGTTCACCAATCGACCTGAACCAGTTCACCACAGCACCTTAATTAAACAGCGATAAGTGAGGCGTTTACAGGAAATCTGCGTTTTTGGCTGCCGGTTATGGCGTCGGGGTTCCTCCGCCGCCCGACCCGCTACCGCTTCCGCCGCTTCCGGTTGGCGGAGGCGGCTCGCCGTTTCCCCCCTGACCCTCAAATTGCTCGCTCAACGTATCGTAGAGCGACTGCAAGCCGGGCACGTCCTCCTTGGCCGCTTTCACGACTTCATAAAACTTGCGCGCCTGTCGGTAACGCTCCGCCCCGACCACCGCGCGCGTGTCCCGCACCTTTTGCAACTCCGCCGCGTACATCACCTCCAGTTCCCCGAGCTGCGAGAAGAAGAGATCGTCCTTGTCCCACTCCGTTTTGCTCAAATAGGCAGGCATCACAGTCGGGAAAGTCGCCGCGCCGGTGATCGCCGTTTCGCAAAAAGTTTCGCGACCCGAGCCCACGCGTTGCAGCGACTGGCGTTCGTCGTCGGTGAGCGTCACCAGCGCGGGAAATTGAGGCCCGAGCGCCACGATGGCGGCCTTCAGC
>JANMGP010000340.1:0-20984 GCA_031374705.1 Verrucomicrobiaceae bacterium
CGGCAGGCGAAAACGTCACTCACGCGTTCACCGCGCAGCAAATCGTGAAGATGAAAGTCGGCGCAATCGTTCTGCCATTCGACGCCATACCGGCCAACCAATCGATCGAAGTCGGAGGCCCGTCCGCAAACCTCCTGGCCCGCGAGATTGCGCTGTGAACGGCGATTGCTAACTGGCCTCCCATACAATCCCTTCAACCCCTGCCCCGGCGAAGCTTCGCGCGAATGCAGTCAGAGTGCAACTCGAAGGGCGGAATACCAAGATGCTTTCATATATTATACCGGTCATCGTATGCGGCTGAGGACTTCCGCGGCAACTCAAAGATTCAGTTTCCCGGCTTGCCAAACCCTGCGCCTTCGGTAGCCTGCGCGCCATGCTTGGACCCACTTCCACTCGCATCTTTGAGCCTGATTCCGCGACGGAAAGGCTCGGCTTCCCTAAACAGGTCGGGTTTTCGGCACTCCGCCCGGGTGTATTTGTAAGTGCCTCAGCCGCAACTATGTCCCCCGCGCGTCTTTCCACTTTTCGGGCACATCTTGCGACTCCACGCGTGCCTCTTGCAGCTCCGCGGGGTAATCTTGCGGCTCCACGGCCCTGTCTTGCGGCTCAATGGGGTGGTCTTGGCACTCCGCGGCCTCGTCTTATGGCTCCATGGGTCGGTCTTGCCACATTTCCTCCTCGCCTTGCAGCTCCACGGGCGCGTCTTGCGGCTCGATGCCTCCATCCTGCCACAGCACAGCGCCGTCTTGCCGCTCCACGCCCACACTTTACACTCCGTTGCCCCCAAAAACACACCACCTCGAAAGGAAACATCTAACATGGAACTGCATCAACAAGTCGGCGCCCGTGCCGACCAAACCATCCCCGTCTGGCAAACCCACTTCGACACGCTTATCGTCAGCAAAATGAACGGCTCGGGCCTTCGCGTCCTCGCCGATGCGCTGCCCGTCACCGCACAGTTGCGCGATAACAAGCTCCAGCAGCTCGACGACTCGCGGCAGGCTCGCGACGTCATCGGCGCGCAGATTCACCTCCTCGTGGTGAAAGTGCCCGCCCTCATCGCGGCCTCGCTTTCCGAAGAGCCGCACATCATTGCGGACCTCGATAAAGTCTATGCCATCGTGGCCGAGACATTCGCCGCCGGCGTGGCGCGTGCGCAAAAGCTCGTGCCCGTTTGGAAGGCGGCAAACACATTTCTCGCCGCCCAAACGGCCGCCCTCCCGCCCATCATCCGCAACGGCAAGACGGTCGCCAACCTCGAATCACTCATCGCCCAGGCCACGCCCGCCGAGAGCGCAGTCGCCACTCTGGAATCCGAGGCAGGCACGCTCCGCGGCACGCTTCGCCGCGATTCGCAGCGATTCGCAGCGTGTGGACCGCATCAATAAAGCCGCCTACAAAGGCATGACGGCCCTCGCCGACCCCGGCACGCCGGGCATGGACGCGCTCGGCACCATCAGCACCGAGAGCACGAGCCTTTTGCCCGACACACTCGGCATCCGCTCCATCTCGCAAGGCGGAGTGAACGGCCTGCAAGTGCTCGTGAACTTCGAGCCCAGTACCGTCGAGCCCGACGAGACGCGCGAACTGCAATTCCTGCGCGACGGCATCGACGCCGACTGGACCACCATCCCCGCCGGAGCCAATGGCAACGCGATCGGCCCATTCGTCGTAGGCCAGACGATCCGCGTCCGCACCTCGGTGACCAATAGCCACGGCACGCGCAATAGCGGGCCACGGCGGCTGATCATTCAGGCGGTGGAGGCGTGAAAGTAGTCCACGACTTTAGTCGGCAAAAACATCGCAACATGGCGATGCCCGCAGCAAGAGGCGCATCGAGCGTGGCGACAGCCTTTGGAACCGAAGCCTCGCGGCGCTCGCACGGGGCTTTGGGGAGCGGGCAGTTGTTTTCGGTGTGGCGCAACCAGCCCGGAGGGCTGCTGGACCGTAGCCGGGGGTTGAGCGAGGGCCGAGCGATACCCCCGGATTCCGCGCCAGCGGGATGCACCCCGGATGGGGTGGCGGAGAGATCGCACGTTGGTTCGCAATCGCCACGTCTCCATCACCCCTGCCGGGGTGTGTCGCGTTCCCCGAGATTCCGGGGGTATCGCTCGTCCCTCGCTCAACCCCCGGCTACTGTCTGGCTGCCCCTCCGGGGCAATCGGGTGAATATGCGCTTGAAAGGGGGCTGGTGATGGATTGGTCGTCGTTTAAGCCGAAGGAGAAGAAGGCGTATGAGAAGGCGCTGGCGAAGATCGAGCAGTGCCGCAAGGATGGACGTGAGGGTTTGGATTTGATTGCAATGGCCCTCACGCAACTGCCGCCAGAGATCGGCAAGCTCACCGCGCTGACGGAGCTTTCTCTGGACGGCAATCAACTCACGCAACTGCCGCCAGAGATCGGCAAGCTCACCGCGCTGACCGAGCTTTGGCTGAGCGGCAATCAACTCACCCAACTGCCGCCAGAGATCGGCAAGCTCACCGCGCTGACGGAGCTTTGGCTGGACGGCAATCAACTCACGCAACTGCCGCCAGCGATCGGCAAGCTCACCGCGCTGACGAGGCTTTGGCTGGACAGCAATCAACTCACGCAACTGCCGCCAGAGATCGGCAAGCTCACCGCGCTGACGGAGCTTTTTCTGACCGGCAATCAACTCACGCAACTGCCGCCAGAGATCGGCAAGCTCACCGCGCTGACGAGGCTTCGGCTGGACAGCAATCTCGCTCTGGGGCTGCCGCGGGATATTGTGGAAATGACGAATCCCGCTGCGATTCTTCGTTTTTACTTCAAAACCCAACAAGCAGCCCGCCCGCTCAACGAAGTCAAACTCGTCCTCTGCGGACGCGGGGCTACGGGGAAGACCTCGCTCGTGGACCGCCTGCTCCGCAATACGTTCGACCCCACGAAGCCCGAGACGACGGGCATCGCGCTGGAGGATTGGACGATGAAGTGCGGGCAAGGCGACATCACCGCACACGTCTGGGACTTCGCCGGGCAGGTGATCACGCACTCGATGCACCAGTTCTTTTTTTCCACCCGCACGGTGTACGTGCTCGTGCTCACGGGGCGCGAGGACAAGGCGGAGGAGGATGCGGAGTATTGGCTGAAGCTCATCGCGGCGTTTGGCAGTGAGGAGGGCAAGGGGCCGCCCGTCATCGTCGCGCTGAATAAATGGGACTCCACGCAAGTGCGCGTGGACCGTGGGTATCTGCGCGAGCGGTATCCTTTCATCACCGGCTTTGTGGAGACGGACTGCGCGACCGGGCGCGGCATCCCGGACATGCAGCGCACGCTGCACAGCGTGGTGGATACGATGCCGTGGGTGCGGATGCCTTTTCCCAAAGCATGGTGGGGAGTAAAGGAAGCCCTCGCGCAATGGCCGAAGCCGACAATGGGCTACGACGAATACCTCGCGCTTTGCGCCCAGCACGATGTGACGGGCGGCGATGCAGAGAGCCTCGCCACCGTGCTGCACTGCCTCGGCCTCGCGCTGAACTACCGCAACGACGCACGCCTCCGCGATTCCACCGTGCTGAAACCCGCGTGGCTCACCGGCCATGTGTACGACCTCATTCGCGAAGCGCAAAAGCGCGCGGGCACCCTCGCTCGTTCGGACCTCGCCGCGCTGCTGCCGGATGTGGACACGGCGCACATGCGGGAGTTTTTGCTGATGGCGATGGAGCGGTTCGACCTCGCGTATCCCGTGGAGGACTCGGCGAAGTGGCTCGTCCCGCTCGGGCTGCCGGATACGCAGCCGCAAGAGGCGAGCACTTTCAAAGATGAGCGCGACGCGACGCGACTACGCTACCGCTACACGGCGATGCCGGAAGGGCTCGTGCCGCGATTCATCGTGCGCGTGCATCCGCTCATCGAGGGTGAGCGGCGCTGGGCTTCGGGAGTGATCCTCGCCAGGGAAGGTGCGCGTGCATTGGTCCGTGCCGCCAAGCAGGACAAGCAAGTGGAAGTCACCGTCACCGGCCCCGCCGAAGCCCGGCAGGCGCTCGCCGGCCTCTGCCTCGCCGAGATGCGAGCCATCCATAACGACATCCCCGGTTTAAACCCCGCCGAAGAAACTGAGATGGCAGGCGAGTGGGTGAAGCTCAGCACCGTGGAGCGCAACGAAGCCCTGCGCCAAAAGACCGTCGTAGAAACTGCAACCAAACGCATCGAGCTAGACCCAACCGCCGAACTGAACGAATACACCGCCGAGGCAGCCCGGGATGATTCATGGAAGCCGCGCCTCTTCCTCTCCTACTCGCACGCCGATGAACGCTATCGCAAGCGCCTCGACATCGAGCTAAAGGTGCTCGCAAACCTCGGCCTCATCGCCGCCGCATGGCACGACCGCAAAATCCAACCGGGCGAAAAATGGGACGACGAAATCAAACGCGAACTCAACGAGGCAGACGTGATTATCCTCCTCGTAAGCTCGAACGCGCTGGCGTCGCACTACATTGATACCGTGGAGATGAAACGCGCTATCGAGCGTGCCAATGCGGGGGAAGCTGAGATTATCCCCATCGTCGTCGAGCCCTGCCTATGGACGAAGGGGCCGCTGGGGAAGTTCCAAGGACTGCCACGCGACAACATCTCTGTGATGCAAACGAGACCTCAGAAACTCGCATGGGCCGCCATCGCTGTGGCGCTGCATGAGAAGCTGCAAAAATTGCGTGAGCGGCGCGGGAAGTAACAGCCGGCTTTCTCGCTTGGTGGTGATGGTTGGAAATAGGGAACGCAAGGTGTAGCGGCGTCGGCCTACCGCCCCGTGACTTCCACGAGCCCTGACTCGGGTGCCCGCAGAAAGAATCCGAACGCGGAGGAAGTCTTCTGTAAAACGACCCCGCTAAACGGTGTGTTCTTCGAATCGACGGTGTGCGCAAATTTCCCCGCAAAAGTCCCGTTCGCTGTGAAACCAATTTGGAGGCCCGTCGCACCCATCGAGCCTGCCGGTGGACCGAGCACAGCGGTGGCTCCGTTGAGCGCGATGGAAAGGTCGTTTTCCAGAGAAACGGGCAACAGGCCTGCATCGAGTTTGATGGTCGCGTTCGCCGCGCCAACTGCGTTTCCAAGCGCAGTTTTCGTCGCATCCTTTACGAACTTCGAGCCGAGCAAATCCGTGCCGATTCCGTCCGGCCAGCCGGATGGATAGAGCATGGACTTTGGATTGGGCGAGCGGAACCAGCGGAGATCGGCACCGTCGATATCGCTCACGCCGGGGTCGTCGCGAAAACTCACCCATCCGCTCAATGCGCCTTTCACCGAGGCGAGCTTCGCATAAAGCGGGAACACATTGTCACCCGACAGCGGCGCCGATGCGGCAAACGGAGTTCCGTCGGCGAGTTTGCCTGCAAATGTCGCCTTGCCTGTCGCCTTCACCGAGACCGTCGCGAAGCCCGCGCCCTGTGGAAATTGATCTGCCGGGAGACCCTGGACTGCCGGAGCGAACGGATGCAGCACGGCGGTATAGCGCCCGCGATTCGTCGCTGGATCGAGCACGGAAACAGGGACGCGAATGTAAGGCGGCAGCAGAACTTTTTTCGCCGAGTAAATCGCCTGGTCGCCCAGCAGCGAAGCCACAGGGACCGCACCTTCCTTCAGCGTTCCGACGATCTGACGGGTGAGCGGCGCATCCACATCCACGCCGAGCGCGAGTTCAAATGGCGTCAGGTTTTTTCGCGGAATGATGAGCACGGGTTGTCCCTTCTTTCCAAAGCGCAGCGTGCCGTCGTTTCCAAATGATCCCGTGAATGAAACAGGTTTTGGCAGCGCGCCGATTTGCAATTTTCCGGTCAGTTTTCCGTCCTTCCGCGCCTTGAGCGTGAACATGCCGGTGTGGGCAGCCGGGCTCATGGATGTCGCCGTCACGAGGCCCGTGTAGCCGCCTTCGATTTCCGGGCGAATCACGGAATAATTGAAAACCAGCTTCACCACTTTTGAACTCGAGCCTCCGCTGTCCACCGAGCGAACGAGCACTTCGTTGACGCCGTTTTCCGGAATCACCGCCAGTTCCCACGCATAGGTTCCGGGCTTCGCACCGGGTGTCAGAGTCGCCGGGACAAAAGGCCCGCCGTTCAGCGAGATCAGCACTTGCACGACTTCCACCTTGTCGCTCGTGACGCCACGAAGCGTGAGCGAATCGCCCGCATTGCCGGTGGTCGCCGAGCCCGGAGGTGCCGCAATCGCAGCCGCGGGAGCCTCCGGCGAAACTTCACTTTCCACGAGAAAAGTGAACGCACCTGTCGCTATATTCACCCGCCAGACAGTCCCCAAATCCTCGCGCCCGCCTTGCGTCGCCGTGCCCCACAGATTCCCCGCAAGGTCCGGTGTGAGACCGCCGCGAGGATACGCGCCGCGCACCGCACCGGTCTGGCCCGTGAATTCGACAAGCTTCGTCAGCACACCAGCCGGGCTGATTTTGAAAATCGTCCCCAACTCCGCGCTGCCGCCTTCTTTCGTCGTCCCCCAAAAGAAACCTGCGCCATCGCTCACGAGGCGGCCCGCGGGCTTCGCACCATTCGTGCCGATGAAACTGATCAGCGACGTGACGGCACCGGTTGTTTTATTCACACGGAAAACCGTGCCGAGGCCCATCGACCCGCCGCTCACCGTCGTCCCCAGAAGGCCCCCTGCCCCGTCGTCGATCAACTCGCCGAGCGGGAAACTTCCCGGCGCGGTCCCGTTTGTCCCAGTGAACTCCGCCACCGTGGTCAGCACGCCGGCGTCCACTTTAAATATCGTGCCGACATCCAGCGCGCCGCCGGTCCGCGTCGTGCCCCACAGCACGCCCGAACCATCGCGCAGCAGCCCGGCCACAGGCTCCGAGCCCGGCGCAGCGCCCGCCGTTCCTGTGAATTCAACGAGCGTGGTCAGTGAATTGTTCGCTGAATCAAAGCGGAATACGGTACCGGAATTCATCGCGCCCCCGCGGCTCGTCGTTCCGAAAAAAACACCCGCTCCGTCTCCGACCAGCGGCCCGACAGGCGCGCGGCCATTCGCGCCGCCAAAATCCACCTTCACTTCAAGCGCGCCCGTCGCAGGGTCGCAGCGATAGATGACGCCCATTTGATTCGCGCCACCCAGCGGTGCAGTTCCCCACAATCCGCCTGTGGCGTCCTCGACCAATCCAGACTCCGGATTCTCACCTCCGCCCGCGGGGAAACTAGCGATGGTGGAGACTTCGCTAAATGGCGTGACCCGCACAATTGCGCCCAACTCGGATACGCCGCCTCCCCGCGTCGTTCCCACGAAAGAGCCGTCCGCAGTGCGGAGCAACGAACCGTTTGGGAGCGCAATCCCACCCTCGGCAAGAAGCGGGGTGGCGAGCACGATGAACAGAGCAGAAAGATAGGTTTTCACGGCGTCCGCTTTCTCACACCGCACCGCTGCGAAGTCAACGCCTGACTCCCGGGTTGCATGCGACTTTACATTCGACGATATTCCGTAAGACAGATTCGCCAGTCGTTTCCGCTTCAATCACACACGCCCGCACGATGCGGGCGAAAAAATCCAAACATCAGCTCATTCTCATGAAACTCAACCACGCCATCCTCGCACTCGCCGCACTTGCAGCGACCGCCGCGCCCGCATTTGCGGAAGCAAAACTCAAAGTCGGCTCGCCCGCGCCCAAGCTCCAGGTCGGCGAATGGGTCCAGGGCGACGCCGTGAAGGAACTCGCGAAGGACACTGTCTATGTGGTGGAGTTTTGGGCGACGTGGTGCGGGCCGTGCGTGGCCACCATTCCTCATCTCGATGAACTCCACGAACATTTCAAAGACAAGGGCATCGTCTTCATCGGCCAGAACTGCTGGGAGCGCGACCTCACCAAAGTGAAACCGTTCGTTACCAAAATGGGCGAAAAAATGTCCTACCGCGTCGCCACGGATGATACGACTTCAGAGAAAAAAGGATTCATGGCGGTCAACTGGATGGAAGCCGCCGGACAAAACGGCATCCCGACCGCCTTTGTCGTCGCCAAGGGCGGAAACATCGCGTGGATCGGCCATCCTGCGAAGCTCGACGAAGCGCTTCTCCAGAAGGTCGTGGACGGCAAGCTCGACCCGGCAAAAGCAGCGGACGCCGAGGCTGACGCTGCCGCCCTGGAAAAACTCATGGAGGAAAAAGGCGGCATCCTCGCAGAAGCCATGCAAAACCAAAACTGGGATACCGCGGCAAAGGTCCTTGCCGAGCTGGAGAAAGAACCCAGCGTCGGCGAGCAACTCGCCGCAGCGCACGTCCTGATTTCGATCGGCAAAAACGACAGCAACGCGATACCGAAGGAAATGGACCGCGTCTTGAAAAGTCTCGGTGCTGAGGCCCCGCAAATCCTTAACCAACTCGCATGGGCAATTGTCACCGAGATGAAAGAACCGTCGAAAGACGCCCTCGAATCCGCTTCCAAAGCAGCATCGAAGGCCGTGGAGATCACGAAGGGTGAGGAAGCCGCCGTGCTCGACACCCTTGCCCGCATCCTCTTCGTGCAAGGCCAGAAGGACGAGGCCATCAAGACGCAGAAACTCGCCATCGCGAAAGCGGACGACACGCTCAAGGAAGACCTCGAAGAAACCCTGAAAGCCTACAAGGAAGGCAAGCTGCCCGCGGAGTAATCGCGCAGTCTATTTTACCGATTCCCACTTCGTCGCGTTCACCTTTAGCTTTGGGTGCGAGACGAAAAGGTGCCAGACGACTGCCTGAAACGCCTCCTGGTGCGGCGTGATGTTCACAGGATTCACCGTCGGGATAATGCAGCACGCATCGGCGACCTGCGCAGTATAGCCGCCGTCTTTTCCGACGATTCCGAGGATGGTCGCGCCGCGTTCCTTGCCGAGCTTGAGCGCTTCGACGAGATTCGGGCTGACGTTCTTTTCAAGGTTCCCGCCGCCGACGCTGAGTACGAGCAAGCCGTCCTCCTTCCGCAGGCGACTTCCGCGGAGCCATTCGGCGATGACGGTCGGCCAGCCTTCGTCGTTGGTGCGGGCGGTAAGTTCGGAGACGTTGTCCGTTGGCGAATAGGCCTCGAAGCCGCAGATTTTCCGGAAGTCATTTACCGCATGCGAGGCATTTGCAGCACTGCCGCCGACGCCGAGAATAAAGAGACGTCCGCCGCGTTCACGGACGGCGGCGAGGCGATCGACTATACCTTCGAGGGCGTCCGGGTCGAGTTGTCCGAGGATGCTTATGGCTTCGGCGAGGTGTTGCTTGGCGTAGGTCATGATTGGGCTGAGTTTCGCGGAGCCTCAGTGCAAAAGCCATTCCACATCGCGCGAGCCGCAGGTGTTCTACCGCTGGTAGATCGGAAGAAAGTGATTCTTCACCGCGAGTGAAAGCACGGCAAGCGAAGTCGCGTACACTTTGCCCCCCTGCCGCTCTTCACCGCCTTCACCTTCCCATGAACCATCGGCCCGCTGAAGCGGGACCACGGCATCAAAAATCAAACGGCGGCCTTCCGTGGCGAACTTTTCGCCGCGCTGATACATGCCCTGAGCCATGTAATAAGCCGTGTAGTAGAACCACTTATCGCCGCGCTTGAGGCCCTTTTGCAGCAAGCGTTCGCTGGCACCTTTCACCTCGTCGCTATCGTAGTCTCCGCATACCTGGAGCGCGAGAAGTCCCTCGGCCGTGGTGGAGGTCTCAGCGCCCTTGCTTGCATAGCCGAAGCCGCCGGCGGCCCCCTTTCGCTCGCCGCCGGAATACAGCGTCTTGATGTACCGCACCGCGAGATCGATGGATTCCTTTGGAACATCCATGCCGGCATTGCGCGCCGCGCGGAGTGCCATGACTTGCCAGCAAGTGACGGACATATCGCTGTCGGCTGCATCCGGCGTATAACGCCAACCGCCGCGGTTGTGCTCGTTCTTCGGCAGGCGTTGCGAGCGAAGAATGAGGTCGATGGACTTGCGCGAGCGCTCCCGGATGAGCGCATCCTGCTTCGCATCCGCGCCCATTCCGAGCATCTCGGCGAGCATAAGCGAAATGATTCCGTGACCATACATGCGGGAGCCGTCGGCTTTGCCAAAATATCCGTCAGGCTCCTGATTCTCGGGCTTCAGTACAAAATCGAGCGCCTTCTTCATCGCGCGTCCCTCGGGCGATGGATCGGCTGGCTGATGCCCCATCGCGCTCATCGACAGAATCGCAAGCGCGGTCATGGTGACATCTGGACGGACGCCCTTTTCGGCAATCGATCCGTTCTCCTGCTGCTGGCTAATCAGAAAATCAGCGGCTTTTTTCAGCGCTGCATCGACCCTCTGTTTTTGAGGGTCCTGCCCATGGATGAGTGGCGCGGTCGCTGTAAAGAAGAGCGTCGTGAGGATTCCGAGTCGGTTCATGATGGTCACTTCTTTTGCTCCTTCGCCTTTTCGGCAATCACTTTGTAGTACGTTTCCACGGCCTGACGATAGTCACCCGCGATTGCCTCCTGCTGGCCCTTCGTGAGCTGGTCGGCGAGTTTCTTCGGAAGCTTGCCCCAATCGCCCTTCTTGAGTCCCTGCGCGGTGGTCGCGAGTTTGTAGTCAAGTCCGGCTGCATTCGCCTGCGCGCCGCCTTCGGATTTCTCGTTCTGCGACTGGCTGACAAGGCTGCCCGGTGTCTGCGCCATCCCTTGTTGCGCCCTGCTTTGGCGCATCGAAGCCTGCGCCGCCTGCGCGGCTTGCGCCATCGCTGATGAAGCAGCGGAAGGTGCGCCCGGCTGCCCTTGTTCCGAAGAAGGTTGCCCCGGCTGTCGAGGCTGTCCGGGCGCTGGTGGACCAGACTGTCCCGGCTGACCTTGCGAAGGCTGCCCTGGTGAAGGCTGACCAGCGTTGAGTTGTTGGTCGAGCGCGTCCAATGCACGGGCCATGGCCTGCTGCTCCGCCGGTGAAGAGGGTTGGCCGGATTGGGGTTCGCCACCGCTTTGAGGCTCCCCACCTTGTGGCTGTCCTGCTTGCGGCTGTCCTGCCTGCGGCTGTCCTGCCTGCGGCTGTCCTGCTTGCGGTTGTCCTGCTTGCGGTTGTCCTGCTTGCGGTTGTCCTGCTTGTGGCTGTCCTGCTTGCGGATCCCCGGCTTGCGGTTGCTGTCCGCCTTGCTGCGCAGCCTTTAACTGCGCGAGTTCACTGCCGAGTTCCGCTGCTGCGTTTTGCACGGCGGCTGCTGCCTCTGCGGGCTTGGCCGCATTTCCGAGAGCCTGTTGAGCAGCAGGAACGTCCGATTGGGCGGTATCCTGAATCTCAGCGCCGAGTTGGGCAAGTTGTTCTCCGGCTTGGTTTCCGAGCCTCATTTCATGGCGTCCGGCACGGGCGACATCCTGCCCGGCTTCCTGCGCATTCTGTCCAATCGGCTGCTGTTGCTGCGCGGCGTTTGCAAGTTGTTGATTCTGCTGCGCGGCGGCGGCTTTTGCGGCGTTTGCAGCCTGCTGCGCCTGCGCCTGCGCTTGCTTCGCTGCCTGCGCGGCGACCTGGGCCTGCTGCTTTGCTTCGCCCGACTGCTGGGCAGATTGTTGATTCTCGCCCTGTTTCTCCCCGCCGGCTTGAGCTGCTTCCTGGGCGGAATCCTGAGCGCTCTGCGCAGCGTTCGCCGCCTTCTCCGCCGCCTGCGCGGCCTCGCCCGCTTTTTGCGCTGCGTTTTCCGCCGAATTGGCGGCTTGCTGCGGGTCGCCGGAAGCGGCCGCTTCCTTTGCCATCTTCGCCGCCGCCTGCGCGGACTGGGCAGCCTGCGCCGCCTCGTTGCCCGCGGCATCCGCCTGCTTAGCTGCCTCCTGGTTTCCGGCGTTATTCGCCTGAGCCTCCGCAGACTCTGCGGCTTTTTGCGCGGCTTGTGCGGCTTGTGCAGCTTTCTCCGCCGATTGCGCCGCTTGTTCAGCGGCCTTCGACGCCTGCTGGCTCTGCGGGTTCTGCGCGGTGGCCTGCGGATTCTGTGCGGCCTGCTGCGCAAGGGTCGCCGCCTTTTGTGCAGATTCGGCAGCTTTCTTCGCCTGTGCCGTTGCTTCACCGGACTGCTGGGCGGATTGTTGATTATCAGCCTGCTTCTCTCCGGGATTCTGAGCCGCCTGCTTGGAAGCTGCCTGCGATTGCTCCGCCTGCGCAGCGGCCTGGTTCGCAAGTTCCGCAGCCTTCGTAGCCTTTTCCACTACACGCTGGGCGGACTTCGCAGCCTCGGCAGGATTCGGAGCGGACGCCATCTTCTCCGCAGCTTCCACGGCCTTGCCCGCTTCCTTCGCGGCATCCTTCGCCGATTCGGCGGCCTGGTCGGCGAGTTTTTCCGCAGCATCGTTGTTTGCGGCGTCTGCCTGCTTCTCAGCGCTCTTTGCGGCTTCGAATGCAGCCTGAGCAGCTTCCTGCGCTTGTTTTGCGGCCTGCGCCGCGCTCTCCGCAGGATTTTTTGCCTGCGGATCTTTCGCGAGCGCAGCCACCTGTTTCGCAATCGCATTTTCCTGCTTCGAGGCCTGGTCGAGCTTTTGCTCCGCATTGGCCAGCGCGTCCTTCGTAATATCGCTAAGTTCCTTTTGCATCTCGGGATTCTGCGGCAGCTTTGCCTCCAGTTCCTTCAAGAGCTGCTCGGGATTCTTCTGCGCCATCTCGGCGAGCATTTGAGCGTGCGCTAGTTGCTCATCGAGTTCCTTCTTGATGCCAAGTTCCTTCTCCGCCTCGCGCAATGCAGCGCGGGTCTCCGCGAGATCCTTGCCCTTCTCGGCAGCATCAAAGTGCTTCGCGATCTGCTCAAGTGCATCCTGGTTTTTCTGCTGCTGCTCCGTCGCCCTTTCCAGGTCTGCCTTCTGCTGGGCGGCGGCATCCTTGGTCGCATCCTTCAAAGCCTCTTCAGCCTTTGGCGGCGGGTCCTTCAGCAAAGCGAGCGCATCGTCGGCATCGCGCATCGCTTCGCGCTGGTCGGCCTTCAGGATGTCCTGTTTATTTGCTTCTGCTCGGATCAGATCCTTCAGCGCTTCGACCTTTTCGTTGATCTTCTGCTGCTCCGCAAGTTTCTGCGCGACTGCCTCGGGCTTCACTTCCTCCGACTTTGCCTTTGCCTCGGCTTTCGTTTCGTCCTTTACCTTTTCCTGCTCCTTCGCGATGGCCTGCGCGAGCTCCGAAATAGTCGGCGAGAGTTTCTCGAGCCGCTTCCTCGCTTCCGCCATGTGCGGACGGAGCAAATCGAGCGCCTGTTTTACCTGGCCCGCGAGCACTTCGGATTCGGCCTTCGCGCTCACCGGGACGCGATCCAGATTGGCGCGCTGCTCCATTTCCTGGGTCAGTCCGCGCCACTCGGCGGAATTGCCTGCCGTCCACAGAATCTTCTGCGCGCCTTCGAACGCGGCGAGTACGACCTTTTCCTGTTCGCGGCGCTGCTCGAAATACTGCTTCGCCATGTTGATGTCGTTCGGGATCCCCCGCAGACGACGCTCAATCCAGCGCCAGTCCCGCGGCGACTGCGTGCGGGCACTCAGATTGCGAATGTCCCACCGCTCGTTCGTCGCCACGAAATTCAGACCGTCGAATGTCTCCATCAAATTATGACCGGTCTCGAGGATGCGCATGCTGCGGTCCATCTCGGAAAAACGCGCGTCGATTTTCGCCTGCTCGGCACCTCCGGAAAGCTGCTTCACCGCATCGAGTGCGACAGTCGCCATGCGCAAGTCGCCGACAAACTGGTTGTCCGCATTGGGTCGCAACTCCTCGAGGTCTCCGTGTCCCTTGATGGCTTCGCCGCGAGCCTTCCACCGGTTCTCGGTGAGGGCCGTACGGACGGCATCGTCGGCACCGGCGCGGGCCTTCACTTGCTGGATGTCCTCCTGCACCTTCGCGATGTTTCCGTAGGTCGGCCCCACATCCTGCAATAACTGCTCGATCATTTCGACGGGCCGGTAGCCGAGCTCCCGGTGCCAGTTCGCGAATTCCCGCGACGAGTCCCGCAGGACGCGTGTGAGGTCGATCGTCGGTTGGAGCAAAACCTGTCCGGGCTCACCGGCCATCACGGTTTCGAGCTTCACCCGGCGCTTCGAAAGCTCCGAAACAGTCTGCTTCGCACGATCCTTCGCCTGGCTGCCCGCGCGCTTCGCAATCGGCTCCATCAGTTCCTCCAGCGACCGCGACTGAGCCATCGCCACGCGGAGGCGATTGGTCAGCGACGCCCACTTTCGCGGGTCGTTTCCGCTCGCCGATGCGAGCTCCATGAGCCGCTGCTGCTCGCGGGCGACCACCTGGCCGTTCTCGGAAAGCGTCGCCATCTCCTCTGCCGTTGTAAACGCCTCCATGGCCAAAGTCGCAAGCTGTGCGCGCTTGTGGATGCTCCAGCCTGTCTCGTTAATTTGGTTCGCAAGATTTTTCGCCGACGCCAACGCAGGATTTGCGTTCAGAAGATCAACGCACGTCCGGATTTCACTTACGGAACTCTGCTGAAGCCGCGACAATTCGCGCCCCAGCATGACCAACTCCGCCGTGCCGTGACCCTGCGTAGAATCCTTCAGCGCAGTGCCGAGCGTACTCCAGCACTCGTTGAACTTCGTCTCGTAATCCGAAAGCAGCCCGCCGAACGCGACCAGCGACTGCCGCCGCTCCGCAACATCTTCCGTCCGGTTGAAAACATCGCGCAAAGCGCCGCCCGCTTTTGTAATCGGATCGGCCAGTTCGGAGAGCGCGCGGGTTGTCGCGTTCAAGGCCCGAAGCGCCTCAAGCGCCTGCATCCTCCGCATCTCGAATCCAGCCGCCGCGACCGTGATCTGAAGCGGCCGCGATTCGCCGCGGTTGCCCTTCAAGTCTGTCGCAACCAGCTTCGTAACGAGCAAGTCCCCCGGCTTTGCCTTCTCGTCATAGAGATCCCAGCGATGATCGATCCTCTGTTTCGGCCCGAGCGCGTCCTTCTTTATCATCACTTCGCGCCACGGTCCGTCGTTCACTTTTACCACCTGGGAAATCTTCGCGAGGGCTAGGTCATCGCTCGCGTTTCCGACGAGATCGACAAGTTCGTTATTGGGCAAAATGAGGTCGCTCTTCGGAGTCTCCAACTCCACCGTCGGGACAAGATCCGGCTCGGCGCGCATTTCATTTTCCGGACTGAATTTGTTTTCAAACCCGGTCTCCGCAGCCACGAGATGCACGCGATAAGTTCCGCTCGCAGTCAGCGGAAGTTTCGCAGACAGCCGTCCGTCCGCCGTCTTCGCAAGCGGCACAGTGCTGCTCGATTTCCCCTGCTCCAGCCGGAGTTCCGCGGTCTTCATCGCGTGATTCGGCTTCAGCTTCAGTTCGACGATCGTTCCGTCCAAAGCCACGATCGCACCGTCCTGTTCGGTCACCGTCTTATCGGGCAGCAGGCTGTATTTTGGATAGTGATAGGTCTTTTCAAACTCGGTGATGTAAGGACGCTCGCGGGCATCCAGCAAAAAGAACCGCGTCACCGCGTCGCCCGCCTCGATGCGGAAGCGCACATTTTCGCGCCCGACATTCACCGTGGCGGCAAAACGATCGCCTCCGAGCGGCTGCATGTCCGCAGCCTGCCATCCGTCCTTGCCGGTCTCCGTGATTAGGCTGGCCTTGTTTGCGCGTTCGCCCCCGAGTTGCACGACGATGCGGACGGTATCGCCCTGCGGCACGAGTTTATTGCCGCCGTCGGGCTCAACCACGATGACTTTCGTCCGCGAAATGCGATCGAGATTTGCCGACGGCCAAAGCGCGCGCAGCAGCAGGGTCGGGAACTGCCAGCCGGTCGCCGCCACCATCGCACCGACGACGCACAGCACCGCAATCGCATAGCCGATGTACCGCCGGATGAGCTTCACCGGCAATAACCGGCTCACTTCCATCCGCTCCATACGGCCCGCGACATCATTCTGAAGCAGCGCCCGGAATTGCTCCGAGTCAAAAACTTCGCCTTTCGTCTGGCCCAATTCCACAGCCGAAAGCAAGTCCTCCCGCAACTGCGGCTCCGCGTGCTCGATGAGTCGCGCAAGCTGCCGCGAATCCGGCGCATGAAGCAACCATGTGAGGCATTGCCGCCACGCGATCACGAGCACCGCTGCATACGCTGTTCCGGAGAGCGCCCAGCGCAGCGAATCCGGCATCCGGACTTGAAGATCTATCGCCGCGATGATGAGCATCGTGAGCAGCAGCATCGCCAGCGCAGCAAAGACGCCGCGGATGATAATTAAACGCCGTCGACGCTTTGCAAACGCGTGGAGTTTTTCCTGAATGACGGGATCGAGATGTGTGCTCATTGGCTGGTTGTGGTTGGGCGGCGGATTACCACTCTATAACCAAGCCCGCATCAAGAGCTTTGAACAGATCAAAGGCCCGAATCTTTCAGGGTTCCAGCCAGACTATTCCTCGATCCGATAAAGCGCGGTCTTCGTCCGGACAATCAACGCCTTTCCGACCACTGCGGGCGACGCCATGCATCCGTCGGCGAGCCGGTTGGACGCAAGCTGCTTATAGGCATCGCCCGGCGCGAAAACGTCCGTCCTTCCGAATGAATCGAAGCAGTATATCCGGCCATCGGCAAAGAGCGGAGTGGAGGCAAAATCGCCACCCACGCGATTCTGCCACACAACCTCACCCGTTGCCGTGTTGATGCACGAGCAGATTCCCCCGCTCGTGAGCGTGTAAACCCGGTCGCCGACGACGAGCGGCGTTGACTCAATCGGGGCACCCTTGATTTGCTTCCACAGGACGTGCGACTCCGTGACATCGCCGCTCGCGCCGCCGAGCTTTATTGCCCAGAGCTCCGCTTTCTGAAATCCCGTCGCAATATAGAGTTTCGCGCCGTCGGTCTGCGGCATCGGGACATTTGAAAAACCGGGGTAGTTCACAAACCACAGTTCCTTCCCGGTGGCCGGATCCAGGCCGTAAAGGCGTTGCGCCCCCGTCGTCACGCTCAGCGGCTTTCCATCCACTGTAAGAACCAGCGGGGTCCCGTAAGCCTTGTGCATGTCGGTGGGTTTCTGCGCGAGAATTGGCTTTGCACTGCGCTCGGACTTCCAAACGAGCTTCCCGTCCTTTTTACTCAACGCGGCCTCAAATTGCACATCCATCCCGTCGCATGGAATCAGCAGTAAATCGCCCGCTGCCGCAAGGCTCCCGCCGGGACCATTTTGGGGATCCCATTTCAGCTCCGTGCTCTGCCAGATTTTTGCGCCGTCTTTCACCGACAGGCACGCGGTCCCCAACGGGCCAAATGTGACGTAAAGCCGGTCGCCTTCAAGGATCGGAGTCGGTGAAGCGTGGCTGTTGCGCTTGTGTTTCACAGGTGGCTCGGCATTTGCGAAGACCTCGACATCCCAAATAATCTTTCCCGTTGGCAAATCGACGCTCAGCGCCCGAAGCGAGCGCCCGTCCTCCAGCGCGGTCGTGCAGTAGATGCGCCCGCCGCCGACCACCGGCGATGACCAGCCTTCGCCGGGCAGCGGGGCCTTCCATTTCACGTTCTTTTTCTCGCTCCACTCCAGCGGGAGCCCTTTCGCAGCCCTGTGATTGTTCGACTCCGGCCCGAGGAATTTCGGCCAGTCGTCGGCAGAGCGGGCGACGGTGACGGCGGCGGCAAAAAGAATGCAAAATCGAAGCATGGCGACTCCATACAACCACCGAACCACAAAAACCACCGGAACAATTTCCACGACGACAGCCTGTTTGCAGACGCGGCGGGTTTCCGCAATTTTCATGGGCTTCACTCTTGCCAAGAGCGTCCCGACAGGTAACGTCACGCCCCTTTTTCACCAAAATGCTGCGCTCGCAATCTGAACTCAAAATATTCTCCGGGACAGCCCATAAAGTCCTCGCGCACCGAATTGCCGAGCACCTGGGCATGCCCCTCGGCGACGCCACGGTGGACACTTTTCCGGATGGCGAGACGATGGTGAAAATCAATGAAAACATCCGTGGGCGCGATGTTTTCTTCGTCCAACCCACCTGTCCGCCGACGAACCAGAACTTAATGGAACTGCTCATCATGGTCGATGCCGCCCGCCGGGCGAGCGCCGAGCGGATCACGGCGGTCATTCCCTTTTTCGGATATGCCCGGCAGGACCGCAAGGACCAGCCTCGCGTGCCCATCACGGCGAAACTCGTAGCCAATCTCCTTACTGCCGCCGGCGTGAACCGCGTTCTCACCATGGACCTCCATGCGCAGCAGGTCGCCGGCTTTTTCGACATCCCGGTGGACCACCTTTTCGCCGCTCCCGTCATCATCCAATACCTCCGGAGCAAAGGCCTCGACAATGCCGTCGTTGTCTCGCCTGACGTCGGTGGTTTGAAAATGGCGAATGCCTATTCGCAGGCCCTCGACGCAGGCCTGGCAATCGTCGCAAAGCGCCGCACAAGCCCCACGGAAGTCGAGGCAACCAGCGTTATCGGAGACGTGGCAGACCGTCCGGTCATCCTCGTGGACGACCTCACCGAGACTGCCGGCACTCTCACTGCAGCCGCACGAATCCTGAAAGAGCACGGCGCGCGGGAAATCATGGCCTGCGTCTCCCATGCAGTCCTCGGTGAAATCGGCCTGCGCCGCCTTAAAGAATCGGAGATCACCGAACTCGTCTGCACGAATTCCGTGCCGGAGAACGACGGTGCCGGCTTTAAGATCACCACGCTCTGCGTAGCCCCGCTGCTCGCAGATGCCATCCGCCGGGTATCGAACGAAGAATCCGTCTCATCACTTTTCCAGATCCCAAAGATCTGAACCACTTTCCCTGGAACATTAACTAAACACATCAAACAAACACAAAAGCAGTAGCTACACAGCAATGGCCAAAACCATATCACTAAAAGCAGAGCCGCGCGCCCTTTCCGGCACGACGGCATCCAAGGCAGTCCGCAAGGCAGGAAAAGTTCCCGCCATCATTTACGGACGCCACCACGCACCACAGAGCCTCCAGCTCGACGCGCACACCCTCGCGCTGTCGCTGCACGGCGGCACTGAGCATCTCCTCGTTGACCTTGAAATCGTCGGCGGCGGAAAGATGCTCGCACTCATTCAGGACGTGCAACACCACCCGGTGAAGCGCCACATCGTCCATCTCGATTTCCATGCTCTCAAGGAAGACGAAGTCATGCACACTTCAGTGCCGATCATCGGCATGGGTGAGCCTCTCGGCGTCAAGACCGGCGGCGGCTTGCTCCATCAGATCATCCGCGCCCTCGAAGTCGAATGTTTGCCGAAGGATCTTCCGGACAGCATCAACGTCGATGTGTCGGGCCTCAATCAGGGTGACTACATCCACGTCAACCAGATCACGCTGCCGTCCGGCGTCGCCGCACTGGTCAATGGCGAAGCCGTGGTATTTCACTGCGCTGCGCCGACCGTGGAAGTCGTCGCAGAGCCTGTCGAAGGCGCTGCTGCGAGCCCGGAGGTCCTCAAGGAAAAGAAACCCGCTGACGGCGCTGCAGCTCCTGCTGCCGCCCCTGCGAAGAAGGACGCCAAGAAGTAATCACCTCTGGATGAATGGCTCGCTTAATCGTCGGACTCGGCAATCCCGGCCGCGAGTATGCAGAAACGCGGCACAATGTCGGCTTTATGGTCCTGGACCGTCTCGCCGGCATCGCGGGAGCCATCTTCCGGAATGAAAAAAAATGGCAGGCAGAAGTTGCGACCGCTCGAATGAGCGGGACCGATGTCTGGCTTTGCAAACCGCAAACTTACATGAACCTCAGCGGCGAAAGCGTGAGTGCCATCGCAGGCTTCTACAAAGTAGAGGCTCGTGATATCCTCGTGATTTCCGACGATCTGGCTTTACCGCTCGGTCGTCTTCGCCTGCGGGAGGGCGGGAGTTCCGGGGGCCAGAAGGGCCTCAAGAACATCCTGCTCCACCTCGGCACACAGGATGTGCCGCGGGTCCGCATCGGGATCGGAAGCGGGGAGGACGCCTCGGGCCATGTGCTCGGGAAGTTTACCCTCGCCGAGCGCCCGGCGCTGGACGATGCTCTCGCCAATGCCGTGGAGGCCGTGCAGTTTGCGCAAAGTCAGGGCTTTGCCGCCGCAATGAATCGCTACAATCAACAACCGAAACAGAATAATTAAATCATGAGCAAACACCGCTACGAAGGACTTCTCGTCCTCAATGTAAAAGGCAAGGAAGACGGAGCACAAAAGATCATCGATCGCATCGAAAAAGACTTCAAAACCGAAGGCTGCGACGTGGAGAGCATCCAGAAAATGGACACCCGCCAATTCAGCTACGCCCCCGGCGATCTTGACAGTGGCTTCTTCGTGAACTTTGTCTTCAACGCCGAGCCCGCAACGCTCGACAAAATTAAGGCCAAATTCAAACTCGACGGCGACGTTTACCGCCAGCAATACGGCCGCCTTAACGAAAAGAAGAAGGTAGCCTAGCGCAACGCGGGCCGTCTTTTTAAACGAACGAACAACCCGGAAACACACCCACAATGGCGAATCTCAACAAGGTCATGCTGATCGGGAACCTCACAAGGGACCCGGAAATCAAATACACGCCAAAAGGCACCGCCATCGCCGCCTTCGGACTGGCAGTGAACCGCAAGTACAGCACCGAAACCGGTGAGAAGCGGGAGGAGGTCACGTTCATCGACATCGAGGCCTATGGCCGCGTCGCCGAGAATATCGGCGAGTATTGCAAAAAAGGTCGACCTCTCTTCATTGAAGGACGGCTGAAGCTCGATACTTGGGACGACAAACAGAGTGGGCAAAAGCGCTCCAAAATGAAGGTTGTCGTGGAGACTTTCGAGTTTCTCGGCAGCCGCGAAGGCGGCGCAGGCGGTGGCTCGCCATCGGGCAGTTCGTCGGACTACGCAGACAGCCAGGCTGCACCGCCGCCTCAGCGCCGGGCACCCTCGCAAGCACCGAGACCTCCGGCCGATCCGGACCTCGACGCCGCTCCTGACGACATCCCGTTCTAAGAAGGCCCCGAATCGTTCACAAAAAGCCGCCGGAAGCAATTCCGGCGGCTTTTTTTTGCATAATTCCGAAGGGGCGTCGGGAAAACTGTGCTCCACACTACTAGCCCGAGTTCCGCACTTCGCACCCTGCGCGAAAAAACTTTTCTCTGACGGCGTCCG
>JANMGP010000342.1:0-13445 GCA_031374705.1 Verrucomicrobiaceae bacterium
CCAGGGCGACCCGGCGGTGCCGTTGAATTCCATCCCGCAGTTCACGCTGAGCGCGGTCTTCACGGTGGGAGCGGCGCAGGATGGCTTCACGCTGAAGCACGCCAACATCGGGCTGATCACCGCCGGAAGCGTCGTCTTCAATGCCGGCGGCACCATCACCGATTCCGTGTTGGTGGATATCAACTCCACCACCCCGACGCCGATCACGTTCAGCGGCGTCAGCGACGTCCTCTCGAATTCGACCGTGATTACCAATACGGCGATTGGGAACACGGTGCTTCAGGTTTCGACCTCGACCGGAGGCAGCAGCCACACGATCGCGAACAACACCTTCGTAGTGAACGCCGGCCCCACAAATGCCGTGCTGGCCTACTTCGGCGGCAGTGGCGCGGCTGTCACCGACCGGGTTGAACACAACCTTTTTTTCGCGAACCCGGGTGTGGCGGTGAATTTCTTCCTCGTGGTCCAGGAAGCCGTCACAGGCTTGACCATCCAGGACAATTCGTTTTCGAGCTCCAACGTAGTCACCGGAATTTTACAGATCTCCAGCGCCCGTGAGTTGAAGATTTTGTACAACAGGTTCGATTTGAGCAAGGTGGGCGCGACCGCCATTAGCCTGCAGGGTGGCAATTCCGGAACGCTGACGAGTGCTGTCGTCGCGAACAACTCCATCAACACCCACGGCACCGGCACAGGAATGAGAATCACCGCCGGCATCAATGGAACCTCGGCATTGAATCTAGAGATCGAGGGCAACGATTTGCACGGGAACAATATCGGTGTGCAAGTCTCGGGTGGCGGTGGCCCGGTCGGGAACATCGACTTGGGCGGCGGAAGTCTGGGTAGTCTTGGCGGGAATAACTTCCGCAGCTTCACGACGGCCGCCACGCCGGGCGCAGGTGCCATCGTGCTCGCAGGTGTGGCCGGTGCACAAGGTATCATCCACGCACAGCGCAACCTGTTCGCCGATGGCATTACGCCGGCAAGTGTGGTCAGCGACTCGAATAGCAATCTGGACCTGACAAACCAGCTCACCGCCAACGCGGCGTTCGTTCAGTCCTTGTATCAAACCTTCCTCAAACGCACGGGCGACACCACGAATCCTATTGACGCAGGCAAGTTTGTTACCGCCCTCGACAGCCATAAGTCGAAGCCTGCGAGCGTCGCCGCCGCGATCGTCGGCTCAGCCGAGGGGCGCGGAATCCTCGTCGATGAACTTTTTTCGAAATTGCTTGGACGGGACCCGATCGCGGTCGAACGGACCAAGTTCATCACCCTCGCAAAGGGAGGCATCGAGAAAGTATTGACCAAGCTGGTGGCATTGCCCGAGTACGTGGCTCTCGCCGGCTCCGGTGGCGCTTTCATCCAATCGCTCTATACGCAATTTCTCGGCCGGACAGGAACCAATGCCGAAGTAACCGCCGCATCGTTGACCCTCGCCACGAAGCACGCCGCCGGACTCGCGAAGCAAATATTGGCGTCCATGGAATTCCGCACGCTCGCAGTGGAGCAAATGTTAGGCGCTCCCGCAGCACCGATCGCCTCGGTGGGCAGTTTGCTCCCGAACCTTTTGCACCAAACCGCGGTGCCGTCGCCGGCCCAACTGGATCCACTGGTGAAGTCGCGCAAGAGCCTGTCCAGCATCCAGGCCCGAGTTGCCGCCTCCACCGACTTTTTTACCAAAGGGTAACGTCGAGCGATTTTCCGCCGCGTATCGAAGCAGTCTGCTCCGGGCTGTGGAAAGAGAGGTTGTGCTGTCCGGCTGACATGCTTCTTTCCGAACGCCGCGACCGGCGGAAGAAGGAATTCACGACATCAGTAGCAGGGCAGACTTTTCACTTGGCCCGGAGGGGCGCAATGAGGCGGTCGTTTCAGACGAATGTCACAATGAAACGCGGCGAATGCGAAGGAGAGGGGCTTTCCTAAGCCCCGTACGCCACGAAGTGGCAGGGCGCGTTTCAGCTTGGCGGGGGCTTTGGGCTGCACCTTCGGCGCAGACGGGGCTTAGGAAAGCCCCGCTCCTTCCAGTTCGCCGCGCTTCACCGTGGAAACAGTATCAGAGGGCGAGCCCGGCGGGCAGGGGAATGCGAAGATTTTTTCGGAACCGATGAAAGGACAGCCGGCGGATTGCGCAGAATATGAGTGAGGCCACCTCGGCCCGCTTCAACTCAACCAATTATCTGCCATGTAGAAGATAATGAGACGTAGAAGATAATGAGACGCACTCAAAGTAGTTTCGTCACCGTGGTTGCCGTCGCGCTGATGGTTCACCGCTCGCTCGCCGCAGCCGAGCAACTCAGTGCTGATGGCATCAGCGTGGAAGTCATCGACCCGCGTACCATTTCGCCGCTGGATACCGCAACCATTCTTGCTTCCGTGGCAAAAAACGGGACGGCTCCTGCTCGTGGACGAAGCTTTCGCGCCATGCAAAAGCGCATCATTGAGGTGACGCCCGACAAGCAGATCGCTTGGGAGTTTGGAGCGAAGGACGCACCGGAGCTGAATCTCACATGGATTTCGAGCATCCAGCAGCTCAAGAACGGAAACATCCTCGCAGGCAATTTCCTCCGCGGACAGGAAGGCAAGGGCGCGCACGCATTCGAAGTCACGCGCGACAGAAAGATCGTCTGGAAATGGGAGGACCACAGCACCATCAAATCGCTGACGACCGTCCGGGTTGTCGGCGAATAGCGGACTTCATCCCATGCATAAAATTGCCATTACTGCCTACGGTTTCGCGGAGCTCGATGTCGAGTCCGCCATCTTGAACCCGTTCTCCCGAAATCCGGACAGTTCCACCTATTTTCCCGCCAGCAATTCGAGCATCGCCTCGCCCATCTTCTTCCCGATGCGGTTGAACCAGATTGCACTGCCGTAGTAGTGGTACGGACGATCGCTGCCCGTGTGCCCCCATTCGGGATTTTTCTGCCAGTTTGGAAACATTTCCTCCGCCGCCTTGTCCACAAGCACGTCAACGGGGAATGCTTTCACGTTGCCCTTGAACTCGGAGATATCGTTCATCGAAAGCTGTGCCTCGCGCACTGTCAACATCCCTCCGGTCGCCGGCTTGGAACCATTTTGGCCGAGTGCCCCGATAACAAAAGGCAGCTTCGGTGCATTGAGGTCCTTTCGCACATCGTTGATGAAATGTTTCATGTTGGACGCGTATTCATCCTGCGCACCGAAGATGTCATTGAATCCCTGGAACCAGACGAAGCCCGCAAGCTCGAGTTTCCTCTCCTTGAGTTCCGGAAACATCGTGGTGTGATTCTTCATCACGTCGTTCACTTCCGCCAACATATTGCGATAGGACGAGCCGTAATCCTTTTTGATTTCCTCCATCGTAGGAAGGGGAGTTTCCTTTTTATTTTTCTCGTTGTCGTGTTTGACACGGGTTTGCGCCTCTTCGAGTTCCTTTTGAAGCATCGCCTCAGGGAGTCCGGCGGATGGCGAGCGGAAGAGTTTGAAGAGCGAGTGCCCGCCCCACGCGGCTTTGATCAGGACAACCGGTTCATCAAAGCGATCGCCCATCGCGGTTCCGAATTCCAACTCGACGCCTGTGCGCCCGGGCGAGCCGTAGCCGACGGTGAGCGGTCCTTTGCGCTCGAGAAACTTGATGAACACATCGTCCCTCACGATCCATTTGTCGTCCTTTCGAAGATGCGCGAACAAACCCTTGGTGTTCGCGTCCGTAGCCTGGAAATCCAGAAGTGCATTCGCGGCCTTGCCTTCCATGTTGGACTGCCCGGCGAGGACGAAGACTTTGACAGGCTTGGGTGCATCGGCGGCGTGAACCGCGGTGATTGGCGCGAGCAGGGACGCGGCGAAAAGTGTGATGCCGGCGAGGATGTGTTTGTTCATGGGAAGAAAGCGCAGATTTCCGCCGTTGAATATGACTTCGGAGGAGAGTCGGCAAGACGAGTTTTCAAATGAGCGCGTATCGGATGGGGTGATCGGCGCGACAGTCACGGCAATTGCACAGACGAAGGTGATTTGTGAAGCCGGGGAACGGAAAGCGGAATTCCAATTGACAGTCGACCGGCGACGGAATAACCGCTTGTAAATCTTCCGATGAACAAACCAATCCTCACCAGCGCGATCTTCATCGCAACATGGGCACTTGCATCGCAGGGCTCCGCTCAGACTTACGACGCAAACGCCGCGTTCAAGGCCAATGAACTCGGCGCCTCGGAGACCAGTTCTGTTTTCGGCCCTTTCAGCGTCGGCTACCTTGATCGGCTTATCGCGAACTCATTCGCCCCGTTTGCCGCGGGCGAACACACGGACTCGTTTGCCGGCAACGGCAATACGCAGGGCTTTCTCACTCCCAACAACGTTATCGTCCCGGCTGCGGTCGTGAACGTTTCCACGAGTCCGTTCTCCGGCTTTTCAGGGTTGGATGCGGGAGAGATTCTCCTTCATCCCGGCGGGCGCGGAGGGGATGGCTTCGCGCCGCCGTTGTTCGACGGGGTGATACGCTTTACCGCGCCTGTCACCGGTTTTTACAATATTACCGGCTCCTTCCGCTCTCTCGACGCCGGCATCACGGACAACCGCATCTTTCAAAACGGCGTGTCGAAACTGAGTATCACTGACGCGGGAAATTTCAGGCTCAATCTGCAAGTCACCGCAGGCGACGTCATCGACTTTGCAACTGGTGCGGGTGGCGATGGGATTGGTGCCGACTCGACGGGACTAAAGGCGACGCTCATCGCAGGAACATTCGCGTCGCAAGTGGTGAACATCGACTTCAAGGGAAAGCGTCCGGGAGATGCGGGCGATGCCGGCAGTTATGCCGGAGTCAGCGCAGCCGGGATAGGCACCGTGTTTAACGGCATCAGCGCGGACTCGACCGGCGGCAACGACAACCTCACGGTTTCCGGCTTCAATCTATTGAGTGATACAGGCGCGGCGACCACGGTGGGGTTCTCGATCGGTCCGGTGGGCGGCGATCACGAGCCGTCCCAGCCGTTTGAACCGGCGTCGCTTTACGACGATTATGTCTTCAACAACTCTGCCGGAAACAGCACGCCGGGCGGCTCGCCGTTTACAATTAGCGGACTTGGCGGAGCGCTTACAGCGGACCTTTTTCTCTACGGCAGTTTCAACACGACGCCGGACTTCGTCATCCCTGGTTATGCAGGCAGCGGCGTTTTCGGGACCTACAATGGACTGCTCGCGACGGCCTATTACGATGTGCCGGTGACGGGCGGAAGTATTACCGGGCTCTTCGGGGTGGGCGAAACTGGAGTCCTCGGCGGCCTTACCGTCGCGACCTCCGTGCCGGAGCCCGCGAGCCTCGGCCTGGTGCTCTGGAGCAGCGCGGCGCTCCTCCTTCGGCGGCGGCGGAATTCATAGGCCTCCCAATTCACCGGAGCACGCTCGCAGCCATGAAATATTCGCTCCGCCTCCTCATCGCTCTCCTCTCGATCGGGGCGGCGAATGCGCAGTTCAATATCAACGATGCGTTTGTTGCGAACGAGTTGGGGGCCGGTGCGATCACGTTCCCGGGGCCGCTCGGCGGCACGCTGCGGCTGGGGCACAATCTCACGCCATCCTCCCCGGCGACGTTGCTCACGACGGGATTAATCCACACTGACAGTTGGGCGAGCGCTCCGGCGCTTCAAGGGTGGTATTATCCAAACGGCGCAATCGTTCCGTCGGTGGTTGTGAACGCGACGACGGCAGCCGTGGATACGGGCTTTGCGATTACGGGTGCGAAACAGATCCATATGCATCCCGGCAATCCATCGGGCAATGCGTTCGGGCAACCTGCTTCGGCAGCGGTGCTGCGGTTCACGGTCGCGACGGGCGGTGTGCATACGATTAGCGGTGAGTTTCAGTCGCTCAATAGCGGAACGGCTACGGTTGATGTGCTGCGCAACGGGGTGTCGATTCTCACAAGCGGCGCAGGCTCGGACGCGACGTCCTTTCTTGAAGTCGTAACGCTCACTGCGGGCGACTTTATCGATTTCGTGGTCGATGATGCGGGCGACATCGGCAGCGACTCGACGGGCCTCTACGCGAATATCGTGCAAGGTTCGCCGCCGGTGGACCCTGTGGATCTCAGTCTGGACAAGCCGGAGCCGATCGGCCCGGCGACCCGGCGCGGACAGTTCGTTTTTTCCGAGATCATGTATCACCCGGCGACGCGGACCGACGGGAAGAATCTGAAATTCATCGAACTCTACAACTCCCAACCGTGGGCCGAAGACCTCACCGGATACCGCATCAGCGGCGATGTGAGTTTTGATTTTCCAAGTGGCACCACGATTCCCGCGCTCGGGCGGCTCGTAGTCGCGGCGGTGCCCGCGGATGTGCAGGTGGCGTACGGAATCAGCGGTGTGCTCGGGCCGTTTACAGGCCAGCTTGCAGACACTGGCGGTGCGTTGCGGCTGCGCAACGAGGGCGATGGCATTGCGTTTGAAGTCGATTACGACAGCGCGCACGGGTGGCCGGCCGCGCCCGATGGGGGCGGTCCTTCGCTCGTGCTCGCGCGTCCAAGCCTCGGCATGACAAACCCACTCGCATGGGCCCCGAGTGCTCTGGTCGGCGGCTCGCCAGGTGCGGCGGAAACGGAGCCGGCTAATCCTCAGGCGGGAGTCGTAATCAATGAAGTGCTCGCAAACTCGGCAGGCGTTGATTTCATGGAACTCCACAACTCCAACACGACCGCCGTGGATCTGTCCGGCTGCGTGCTCACGGACACGCCGGACGTAGCGAAATACACCTTCCCGCCCGGAACGACGATTCCGCCAAACGGCTTTCTCTCGCGCACGGAATCGGAACTCGGCTTTGCGCCGCACGCCACCGGCGACACACTGTATTTCAAGTCACCGGACGGAACGCGCATCCTGGATACAGTCCGTTTCGGCGCGCAGGAAAATAGCGTGACCAGCGGACGAACACCGAATGGAGCGCGCAACTGGTCGCAGCTCTCGAGCCCGACACCGGGCGCGAGCAATTCATTTACCCGCCGCGCGGAAGTGGTGATTAGCGAGATCATGTATCACGCCATCACCACGCTTGGTGACGACGAGTACATCGAGCTGCACAATCGCAGCGCTGCATCCGTGAACCTCGGCGGCTGGCGACTGCGCGGCGAAGCGGACTTCGATATTCCGACCGGCACCACGCTCGCCGCAGGTGCGCGGCTTTTGATTGCAAAGAATCCGGCACGCCTGATTGCGGCGTATCCGGGGCTCAGCGGCGCAAACGTGCTCGGGCCGTTCACAGGCTCGCTGAGCGATCGCACGGGCCGCATCTCACTGCAAAAGCCGGTCGCCTACACGCCGGTCGGAGGCACCGCGACGACGATTCGCGTCGAGGTGGATGCGGTCGATTACGGCACCGGTGGACGCTGGGGAAAATGGAGCGACGGCGGCGGAAGCAGTCTCGAACTCACCGATGCTCACGCGGATGCGCGCCTCGCGCCAAACTGGGCCGATAGCGACGAGTCCGCGAAAAGCGGATGGAAGACCATCGAAGTCACCGGCGTCCTCGACAACGGAATGAGCGCGGCCCCCGCAAATCAAGTCCAGCTCTTCCTCCTCGGAGCTGGCCAGTGTCTCGTGGACGACGTCGAGGTGATCCCGAATGGCGGAGCGAATGTTGTTTCGAACGGCGGCTTTGCAACAGCCACGGGCTGGACATTTCAGGGTTCACAGGAGAATTCCACGATCTCGAACGGCGTGCTCAATTTGCGGGCTACCGATCGCGGCGACACAGCGAATCGCGTCTTCGCGAATCTCACCAGCACGCTGGGAACAGGCTCGACTGCGACGCTCCGGGCGCGAGTGAAATGGCTACGCGGCTCTCCGGAATTTCTCATCCGGCTGCGTGGAAGCTGGCTTGAGGCGAGCGGGAATGTGCTTACGACCACTGCATTCGGAACGCCCGGCGCACCGAACTCCCGCGAAGTCGCGAATGCTGCGCCGGCAATCACGGAGGTCACGCACCGTCCGATCCTCCCCGGCTTTGGCCAGCCGGTGACGGTATTTGCGCGCATCTCCGATCCGGATGGCCTCGGCACGGCCACCCTCCAGTATCGGCTCGATCCTTCGCAGACGCTCGCAAACGTCGCGATGACGCCCGCCGGTGCCGGATGGTACAGCGCTCAGATTCCCGCGCAGGCCACGGGCACGCTCGTCGCATTTCGTATCGCTGCGACCGATACTCCCGGTGCAACCGCCATTTTTCCAAACGACGCTCCAACCCGCGAATGCCTCGTGCGCTGGGGTGATCCGAAACCGACCGGAGCGCTCGGCGCGTATCGCCTGTGGATGACGCAGGCTACGCGTGACCGCTGGGCAGCACGCGACAAGAACAGCAACGCTCCGCTCGACATCACATTCGTCTATGGCGGAGTGCGTGCGATTTACAATGCGGGGGCCAAATACAGCGGCAGTTGGGCTCACACGGGAGGCTACAGCAGCCCCGTTGGAAACGCGTGCGATTACACTCTCGATTTCCCGGACGATGACCGGTTGCTCGGCGAAACGAGCGCGATCCTCGCCCTGCCGGGCACCGTGGGAGACGACACCACCTTGCAACGCGAGCAACTCGCGTGGTGGATGGCCCGCAAGCTCAAGATGCCTGCGCTGCACCGTCGCTTCGTGCGCGTTTTCGTGAACGGACAGCAGCGCCAGCAAGTGCTCGAAGACACGCAGCAGCCCGCCGGCCAGTTCCTCGCCGAATGGTTTCCCAATGACGGCGGCCGCCTGCACAAATCGCAGGACTGGGTCGAGTTTCAGGACAACGCGATGAGCGCGCTCGGCGACGTCCGCGCAACGCTCGGAAATTTCACGACGACCGGCGGCGTGAAAAAGACGGGCCGCTATCGCTGGCTGTGGGCACCGCGCGCGGGCGACGTGCTGGACAACGACTTCGCGGATTTCTTCGCGCTCGTCGATGCACACAATCAAGCATCCCTCCCCGCTTACGAAACGCAGGTCGCGGCGCTTGTGGATGTCAGCTCGTGGATGCGCGCGATGGCGCTGCAACGTATCGCGGGCAATTGGGATTCGTACGGCTGGAGCATCGGCAAAAACATGTATGCCTACAAACCCCGTCTGGGCCGCTGGTCGATGATTCCGTGGGACATCGACTTCTCATTTGGACAGGTCGGCGACTCGGCGACTTCGAATCTTTTCACGAACACTTCGGAGCACATTGGCAACGAATCCATGGCCGATGCGCTGATGACGAAATTCCGCAACACCGTGGCCTTTCGCCGCGAATACTGGCGCGCATTCAGCGACGCCGCCAATGGCCCGATGGCGGTCGCCGATGCTCGCATCGACCTCGTGAACAACGGACTCGTCGCGGAGGGCATCACCCCGAGCGGTATCCAGACGGTGAAGACCTACACGACCGACCGGCGCAACTACATCCTCGGCCAGCTCGCGACGGTCGCATCGACGTTCACCGTCGCGGGCCAGACCACGTTCAGCACCCCAACCAGCACGCTCTTGTTGAGCGGAACAGCGCCAGTGAACACGGCGACCATCGACGTCAATGGACTCGTCATTTCGCCTGTGTGGTCTTCGGTCACAGCCTGGAGCGCCTCCTACCTGCTTGCGCCCGGAATCAACACACTCGTCGTCCGGTCTCTCGACGGAATGGGCAATGTCATCGGCACAACCACGCTCACCGTCACCTACACCGGCACTGCTTCGTGGGCCGCACTGCGCATCAACGAGTGGATGGCGTCCAATAATTCATACCTCGATCCCGTGGATGATGACGCCGACGACTGGCTGGAAATCTACAACCCGACGGGCTCTCCCGTAAACCTCGCGAACTGGCGGCTCAGCGACAATCCCGCGCTGCCTGCGAAGTTTGCGATTCCCGCCGGATACAGCATTCCTGCCGGCGGGCGACTGCTTGTCTGGGCAGACAACGAAACCGTGCAAAACACCGTCGCAAATTCCCAACTCCACGCCGGCTTCAAACTCGGCGCGAGCGGTGGCGCAATTGTCCTTTCCGCACCGGACGGCACGCTCATCGACTCCGTCTCTTTCGGCCCGCAAACCACCGACCTTACCGAGGGCCGCTATCCCGACGGTGCCGCAGGCACCCGCGCACTCACCCTACCGACGCCGGGCGCCGCAAACGCCCTTACGGAATTCACCGAACTCACTCGCGCCGCGAACACCGTCACGCTGACGTTCACGACGACGCCCGGCCTGCACTACCAGATCGAATACAGCGATGATCTCACCACGTGGTGGCCTCTCGGCATCGAGCAGGTCGCAGGCGGCGGTACGGTCACAATCTCCGATCCTGCAGCGAGCGGCATGCGACGCTTTTACCGCGCACGAGTGTCGCCCTGAGAATGTATTCGTCGCGCGCGCCTCGGTGCGTGTCCTCTAACGGCGCGGAAAAAGGCGGTCGCGCAGGCGGATGCAGGGCATTTCGATCAGCCGCGCGCTGAGCAACCCGCAGCCGAGCGAAAGGGCGATGTAGGTGGCGAATTCCAGCCAGCCGCCGAGTTGGGAGGGCGCCAGAATGGCCGGGACGAACATCATGCTGGCGGTGAAATGCCAGAGGTAGATCGAGTAGGAATAGGTGCCTACCCAGGCGAGGACGCCGCGCTGTGCGTCGCTGTGGAGCATGACGACCAGAAGCATCCCTGCGGAGAGCCAAAGGCCGGTGAATGCAAATGTGTGAATTCCCCACGCACTGCCGAGCGTCCAGATGGCCGGCGGCAGGGCAAGAATCAACGCGGAAAAGAGCATCGGTTTGCGCCAGCGCAGCGCGAAAGCCGCGAGGGCAGGGCCGTGGAATTGCTGGCACCATGCGATGGTCACTCCGGCCAGCAGCGAATCCACACGAAGGTGGGTCGGGCGGTAAATCTGTGAGAGCGGAGTGACGCCGTCAAACGCCGCTCGGATACGCAAAGCAAGGCACAGCAGGGCAATCGCACCACACACTAATGGCAATCGTGCGAAGGGCGCTTCCTTTTTTCCCCGCAGAACAAAGAGGAGCAGCGGCAGCAGGATGTAGAAATGTTCTTCCACCGCGAGGGACCACGTGTGGAAGAAGAGCGGGAGGGTGTAGTTTTGAATAAAAAGCGCCTCGGAAAGGATTGGCGGCCAGCCCGGCCAGCGCCCGTGGAGGTGACCGTTTATAATCACGATGAGCAGCATCGCGTAAAACGCGGGGTAGATTTTCCACGCGCGCCGCATGAGGAATCGCCCGGCATTGAGACGCCCGTGTTCGCGCCACGAGCGAAAGAGCAGCCCGCTGACAAGGAACCCGCTGAGCACAAAGAAAAGATCCACTCCGACCCACCCGATCCGCTGCCATGCGCGACAAAACAACACCGCCGCGGTGTCCCCGGGCAGGACCGGTTGATGCGCTCCGAGCACAAGTAAAACCGCGATGCCTCGAAGGGTATCAAGAGTCGCGAGACGCGGGGCGTCTGTCTTCAGATTGGTGTCATGCATGGGCTGCGAAGCCGTGGATTGCAGATTCCGCGCCAGACAACGCTCTTCGTTTACCAGCGGCCCCGCGGCATGCGAATGGCTAACCGGGTACGGATGGATCGTCAGAATAGCTTCACCTTTCTCCGTCTCACGTTCGCCTTGGCGGTGGTGTTTTCACACGCCTTTCCGCTGGGCGGCTTCGGTGAGGATCCGCTGTCCCGGATTACCGGCGGGCAGGCGCAAATCGGCACAGTCTCGGTGCTGGGATTCTTTGTGATCAGCGGGTGGCTCATTACCGCCTCGGCGCAGCGTTCCCCGATATCGCGATTTGCGCTGAATCGCGCGTCGCGGATTTTGCCGGGGTTTATCGTGATGCATCTGCTCGTGGTTTTCGCGCTCGCGCCAGCCGTTATGCTTTGGAACCACGGCGACATTCTCGACTATTGGGACAGCCTTGTGGTCGGGCCGAATTCCGCGACTTCCTACCTGGTCGCGAACGCGCAAATCCGGGTTACCCAATACCCGATCACCGATGTGTTCCTGCACAATCCCGGCGGTTCCGCGGTGAACGGGTCATTATGGTCTCTCGCTCCGGAGATGATGTGCTACGCGTGGCTCGCGGTGCTGACGCTTGCCCGCGGCCTTCGATGGAGATTTACGGGCGCGGTGATCTTTGCGATTGTTTTCGCCCTGCATGTTGTCGGCCTCGGAAATCCAAAGGCGCTCAATCCTCTGGCCTCGGCGCTCGAACATACGAACACCTACGGTTTCCATCTCCCGCTTTTCCGCTCCGCATATCTGGCGTTCCTAGCCGGGATGACGTGTTATCAATTCCGCGATTTCCTTCGCTGGCGCGGCTGGCTGGCTGGCATCTCGGCGGCGCTACTCGTCGCAGGATGCGTCGGCGGCTTCCATGCATTCGTGTGGCCCTTTGCGCTTCCGTATCTTGTGCTGTATCTCGCGCACCGCCTGCCGCTTCAGTACGTCGAAAAATGGGGCGATTTTTCCTACGGCATTTACATTTATGCCTTCCCGCTGCAGCAGCTTCTCTCCGCGGCCGGCGTGCAGCACTGGGGCTTTATCGCTTACTTCTCAGCTTCCGCGGTGTTGGCTGTCGCAGCAGGAATGGCGAGCTGGCGATGGATAGAGTCTCCCGTGATCAAATGGGCGCGAAGCTCGAGCCCAAAACCCGCACGTGCGACCGACGTCCCGCCGGCGATCGTGTCTGCGTAGGGGGGCGTCGGTCGTTGGAATCACCGGCGGGATTTATCATGCCGTGATAAATCCTCCGTTTACTTCCGGCGGGACGCTCATACCCTTCGATGACGCTCGTGAAACGACTCCTCGCCTCGCTCTTCATACTGACCACCGCCGCCCATGCGCAGTTTGCAAACTAGCCTGCGCAGTCCCGTCCTGTCTGCCTTTCGCCCGACGGCACGCGGCTCTTCGCGCTCAACACGCCGGACGGACGCCTTTCAGTGTTCGATCTGTCCAACGCCGCGAATTCCTCGCCGGTGCTCATTCGCGAATTTGCCGTGGGCCTTGAGCCCGTCTCGGTCAACGCGCTGAGCAACGATGAGGCGTGGGTGGTGAATGAAGTCGGTGACAGCGTGAGCATCGTCTCGGTGCAGCAAGGCATCCCAACCGCCACCCTCGCGGCGAAAGACGAGCCGGGAGACGTGGTTTTTGCAGGCGGAAAGGCGATTGTCTCGTGCTCGCGCAACAACACCATCCGCGTATTCGACGCAACGACGCTGGCGAGCGTGGCGACTATTGCGATTTCCATTTGCAAAGAATCTGCGGGCCTCGCTGCATCTGCTGGAAAAAGGTGTGAGAAGGGCGGGTTAGCACTCGCCGTTCACAGCGCAATCTCGTGGGCCAGGAGGTTTGCGGACGGGCCTCCGACTTCGATCGATTGGTTGGCCGGTATGGCGTCGAATGGCAGAACGATTGCGCCGACTTTCATCTTCACGATTTGCTGCGCGGTGAACGCGTGAGTGACGTTTTCGCCTGCCG
>JANMGP010000040.1:0-17757 GCA_031374705.1 Verrucomicrobiaceae bacterium
CGAATTGACTCAAATCAAAAGACACCAGGCCGGTGAGAAAGAGAGGAGAGGAAATGGAACGTTGACTCAGAATGAAGGACACCGGGCTGATGTCCTTAAAAATGAGCGAAACGAGCACCGAAGAAATCTTGAAAGCAATAAGGCCCAGATACGCAAGGCGAGGGCGCGAAGCGCGTGCAAAACTCCTTGATGAGTTTTGCCAGCTCTGTGGCTACGAGCGCAAATACGCGAGCAAACTGCTGAGCGGAAAACGACGTATGGAAGGCAGCATTGCAGCGCGTTGCGGGTCCAAGCCGATCTACGCGGAAGCGGAGCGCAAAGTGCTCAAAGCGATCTGGCTGGCGGACGAACAGCCGTGCGGAAAACGGCTCAAAGCAGCGGTGCCGTTGTGGCTGCCGGACTACGAACGCGAGCAGGGAGCGCTGGAAGAAGAGGTGCGAGAAAAGATGCTCAAAATGAGCGCGGCGACGATGGACCGACTGCTTGCGCCGTGCCGCGTGAGCCTCGGAAGCCGCGGGCGATGCGGGACACGGCCCGGCACACTTTTGCGCCAGCAAATCCCCATCCGCACCGAACATTGGGAGGTGGCCGGACCCGGCTGGATGGAGGCGGATACGGTGGCACACTGCGGAGAATCGATGGCAGGGAACTTCTGCTGGACGGTCACGCTGACCGACGTGCACACGCAGTGGACGGAAACTCGAGCGGTCTGGAACAAAGGCCAGCACGGCGTCCAGAAGCGGATCGAAGAAGTGGAGAAAGCGCTGCCTTTTGCCATCCTCGGATTCGATTCGGACAACGGCGGTGAATTTATCAACTGGCACCTTGCAGACTATTTTTCCATCCGGACGAAGGTGGTCGCGTTCACCCGCTCGCGAGCGTACCGCAAAAACGACAACGCCCGAGTGGAGCAGAAAAACTGGACGCACGTCCGCCAGCTCGTCGGCTACGGACGACTGGAAAAACCCGAGCAAGCCGAACAACTCAACACCCTCTACGTCAAAGAATGGAACCTGTTCCGGAACTTCTTCTGCCCGGCGATGAAGCACATCAAAACCGAAGTAACCGGGAGCCGGAAGAAGCGGATATATGACAAACCCGCGACGCCATTCGAGAGGCTCAAAGCGTGCGCGGACAGCGATCCTGCCCAGATCGCGCGGCTGGAAAAACTCAAGGCAACACTCCGCCCGTTTGAGCTCAAAAGACGGATCGAAAAGTCGCTCAAACGCCTGCTCAAAACATCCCTCCCGTAGCCGAGGTGGAGAAAAAGAGGGTGGAAAATCGCCCGCTCAAAAACGGGCATCCTCCAGTCGACCTACGGGCTCCTTTCGGAAGCCCGTTTTTGAGCGGAGTCTCCCGACGCTCCGGTGTCCTCTCTGTTGAGGCAACGTATCAGCAACTTTCTGCTCCCAGGGTGTCTTTTATCATTGAGGCAACGCGACAGCCGCGCCGTCAAATGTTTCACAGGAAAACCCATACAGGTTGTTCCGCCGACGCACGACAACGACACCGTTTTAACTCCAACTGTTGCACGCGAGGTGGGAGGCTCGATTTATCTGAGAATTCGCTTGCAATCAAACGCGCACTCGAATACATATTCCATAATCTCCATAAATTCGCTCGCCCTGTAAATCGGGTTGCTTCTTTGGAACCTTGCAGTAGCCTTTAATCGCTGAAATAAATGAAAACTAAAACCGCCGCTATCCTCACGCTCGCATGCGCAGCGTGCGTTACATCTTCCTTCGCTCAAAGCAATCCAAATGCCAGGCAGTTGCAATCATTTCAAAAGAATCTTGCCAGGCAGCACCTGGCGACAAATCTGTTTCTGTTCGACTCCGCAAGCCAGCGCTACGTTGCCACCGAAGCAGCGGCGGCATGGCTTGATGACGATGTATCGACTGGGTGGCCCGCGATTGCAGGAAAGCAACAATACCTGCTCCAATTTAGCGAACCTCAAGTCGTTACGAACTTCAGTCTCTCGACGACTCCCGCCGAGGGATCCGTCACGATTTATTCAGGGGATGACATCAAGAGTCCGGGCGACGCCTCGTGGAGGGTCGTGGCGAAAAACGTTCCACTCGCATCCATCAATCAAAAGACGCTCGCCAAAGGATTCAACCGGCAGGCAAAGTATCTCCTGATCGAGACCGACATCCCGAATCCAGGACCGATTTTCAGCCTCTACGCGTTTGGCGAAAGGTCTGCGGCAAATGAGGCTATTGTCAAACGCACGAGCGGAATCAACGTTCAGGCGATACTCGGCGAATTTGTCAACGAGCGGACCAGTTTCAACGTGTCCAGTCTCTACGCGCAGAGTCGCGTGACGTACAGCAACGGCGGAGCATCATCAGTAGCATGGCAAAAGGCGATCGATGATAATCCGGAAACCGTGACGACACTCAAGCCGAGCAATGACTCGAGCTTGGTGGTTGGCTTCGGCGAGAGCCGCACAGTGTCCCGCATCTCCATGCTCGGTGACGCGGGAACGAAGGGAACTGTGGACGTCTTCCTCCTCGCAGAAGCGCCCGAATCCGGACATCCGGTCTCGCTCGCCAATGTGAAGCCGTCCGTTACGTTGGCTTTCGATGGCACAAACGCCCGTGCAAGCGTGGATTTTGACGACACGACAGCCGTGGCAATGGCGCTTCGCTGGACTCCAGCATCCGACAGTGCTGCGTTCAGCGTTCGCGAGTTGAATACGTTCAGCAATCTGGCGCTGGCCGAGTACGAAGTGGCTGGAGCGCCGCCGATGATCGCGGAGGGTCCTGCCGAGAGCACCGAGACTACCGGCGCTGAAAAATCCACGGCAAAATCCAAGTCAACATCGGAAGGTCAGGGCGATGGCAAAGAAATTACCCCAATCGGCGAAGGCAAGGACACGGTTGACTACAAAGGCGGCGGCGGGAAAAGCACAAAAGAAGTAATGCCGCCGATCTTCGCCGGACCTCAAGGGGGCTATTTCCCGGGCGGGCTGGGATTCCCTCCCAATGTATTCGCGAACCGTCGCCCACCAACGGGCGTTTTGCCTCCCGGGAAGAAGTTCCCAAGCCCGTAGCAGGCAACCGAGTCGAAAAGCGACCGAACGGCCGGGCGCGAAGGTATAGGTGAATACGGACAACCGTGCGCGCTTTCCTCGCTCACTCGAAACTAACGGGCCACCGCGCGAGGCCAGATGCCTACCGTGCTAAACCGACCTCAAACTCGAACCACTCCACCGGCAACGCGGCGAGCGGCGCTTTGAGCTGGGCGAGCTCGACGGCGGAACCATGGAGTTCGAGCCGAATGAGGTCGGCAACCTTGAGCATTTCGCCGAGGGCTTCGTTCACATTCGCAAGATGCGCGAGCGCGCCGGCGGCGCCAACGTAGGCTTCGCGGCAGAAGACGATGTCGCCGTTCACCGTGAAGTCGTAGTAAAGGCACGCAGCCTCCGTCTTGGTCAGGTCGATGAACTTCACGAGGATGGCGCGGGCGGCGTCCATCTGGCCGGGGTGAACTTTGAAATACGGGTGAATGCTGACGATGTTGCTCATGAGGCGGGACATTTGCGGAGCGGCGGCGGAGCGGCAAGCGCAGAAAAGCGTTCCCTTTTTCCCGCAGGTCTGGAATCTGCCCGGATGGACATCAGTATTTTCGGCCTCGGATACGTCGGCACCGTCGTGGCGGGTTGCTTCGCGAAAGCGGGGCATCGCGTCGTGGGCGTGGATACCGAACAGACCAAGGTCGATCTCATCAACTCGGGCCGCTCGCCCATTATCGAGGCAGAAATCGAAGCCCTGCTCGCCGCCGGAGTGGCATCCGGAACCGTGCGCGCGACAACGGATGCAGCGGATGCGGTGGCGACCACCGAACTGTCGCTCCTTTGCGTGGGAACACCCAGCCAGACGAGCGGCGAGCTCGACCTCACTTACATCCGCCGCGTGTGCGAGGATATCGGCGCGGTGCTGCGCGAGAAGGCGGCGCGACATGTCGTGGTGGTGCGCAGCACGGTGCTGCCGGGGACGATTCGCGATGTGGTGATTCCGGCGCTGGAGCGGACTTCGGGGAAGAAGTTCGACGTGGATTTCGGCGTGGTGATGAACCCGGAGTTCCTGCGCGAAAGCACGGCGGTGGCGGATTTTTACGCGCCGCCGAAGACGGTCATCGGATCGAGGAATCGCGCGGATGGCGAGTTGGTTGCGCGGCTTTACGCGGGAATCGACGCACCGCTCATCCATACGGCCATCGAAGTCGCCGAGACGGTGAAATACTGCGACAACATCTTCCACGCGCTGAAGATTACTTTTGGCAACGAAGTCGGTGCACTGTGCAAGGCCATCGGCGTGGATAGCCACGAAGTGATGCGAATTTTCTGCCAGGACACGAAGCTGAACCTCTCGCCCGCATACCTCAAACCGGGCTTCGCATACGGCGGCTCATGCCTCCCGAAAGACTTGCGCGCGATGACGTGGCTGGCGCGGTCGCGCGATGTGGAAATCCCGATGCTTTCGCACATCGCACCGAGCAACGATACGCAGATTCGCAACGCGCTGCGGCTCATCACTGCGGACGGAAAAAAGAAGATTGCGGTGCTCGGATTTGCATTCAAAGGCGGCACGGATGACCTCCGCGAATCGCCCATCGTCACGGTGGTGGAAGCGCTGCTGGGCAAAGGCTGCGACCTGCGGCTTTTCGACCCGTATGTGAACACCGCGCGGCTCGTCGGGGCGAATCGCCGCTACATCGAGCAGCACATCCCTCACATCGCGAAACTCATGGTCGGCAGCGCAGAGGAAGCCGTCGCAGGAGCGGACACGGTGCTCATCGGGAACATCAATGACGCCTACTCCCCTGCCCTCTCCGGATTGGGCGCGGAGCAGCGCGTCATCGACCTCACAAGCTCCGGAAAAGCGCAGGTGACACCCGCGCGTTACGAGCGACTCGTGGGTTGAATTCATTTCTTGAGGCCGAACACTAACGATCGCTCTGAACATTCGCACCCGGCAGTGCAGCTTTCAGTTTGGCAATGGCTTCCTTCGACAAACCGCTGCATCCGCTGACATCGAGTACTTTGAGATTTGAAAGGCCGCTGAGTGCGTCCAGATTCGTCACCCGTACGCAATCGCTGAGATTGAGATTTTCCAGTGCCACGAGCGCCGCGAGGTCATCCACGTTTTCCAATCCGCTACAACCACTGAGATCGAGCCCGCGCAGCATTCTGACTGGGTTCACACCGTCCAAGTTCTTCAAGCTGATGCCGCCCCGGAGATACAGAGACCTCAGATTCGGGAACACCTTTATCCCCTTGATACTCGTAAGTTTTATGCAACCCCCAAGAGCCATCGTTTGCAGGCTCGTGGAGCCTTTCACTGCGTCCAGATTTTCTACGTTTACACAGCGATCAATCCAGATTCTTTTCGTGCCGGAGAGGCTGTCGATCGAAGACAAGTCGTAGAGCTCTTCCCCGTCGCGAATCTCGAGATCCGTTGGAGCCAAGCGATGGAGTAGTTTACGGTGACGCAGGAGCTCATCGCCCGTTGGGATAGACACGAACAGCCCATCGTCCCTCCACGTCTTCGCGCGAAACGCCGCCCTCCAATCGTCGAAGATCACGGCAAAAGGATCACCGGCTAACTGGCCCCATCGGAGCGTTTTCGCCTCTGCGACCGCCGAGCGAAAGTCATACAACCGCCAACCGCGCCAGCCGATGAAGGCGAGAATCGTAAAGATAATCCATTGGCGCATTTTCAACCTGCGCCGGGGCTTCGCGGTGGGCTCCTCAGGAATCATGAATTGCATCCCTAGCATCTATGCCTATGCCACCGCTTCGCAACCCCACTCCTGATTTACGCCCCTTTGTAATTTGGATCTTCGAGGCCTGTAAGTTCGCCCGTACTGTCGGCAAAACGATCGACCGGCGTGCCGACGCGGCGAAGCATTCCCTGCCATAGGTTCGCGAGCGGCGTGTTTTGCGCGTAGGCGATGTGACGCCCGGTTGCGAGGCTCCCGCCCGCCTTTCCAGCGAGAACGATGGGGAGATTCTTCGGGCTGTGCGCATTCCCATCGCGCATGCCCGCTCCGAACGTGATCATGCAGTTGTCCAGCAGGCTGCCATTTCCTTCTTTGATGCCGCGGAGCTTTTCGAGGAGGTAGGCGTACTGCTCGACGTGCCATTCGTTGATGCGCTGATACATCGCGAGCTTGTCGGGTTTGTTTTCGTGATGCGATGTCTCGTGGTGCCCTCCAAATCCGGAGCCGAGGAATGCGAAACTGCGACTACTAACTGCATTGCCAAACATGAACGTCGAGATGCGCGTGGTGTCCGTCCAGAAAGCCATCGCCATCAAATCGAGCATCAACCGCACATGCTCCGTGGGTTCCCCGGAGCGTTCACTGACGCGCGCGGGATCGCTGTAGGCATCGACCCGGCGGCCGAGCGCGTCGATGGCAGCGCGGGCAGTGGCGTCGGCGAGGACGGTCTCGCGCTGGCGTTTTGCATCCCACTCAATGCGGCGCTCGACGGCCCGCACGCTGTCGAGATACTCGTCGAGCTTCGCGCGGTCGGCGCTGCCAAGCTTCTTCTGCAAGCGCTGCGCATCCGCAGCGACGAGGTCGAGCACGCTGCGATCGCGCCCGGCGGCAATTTCCGCGGCACCGCGCAAGGTGGTCGCCTTCGGCCGGAACATCCGGTCGAAAGCCTGTCGGGGATTAATCTCCTTCGAAAGCGGGATGGTAGGCTGGTTCCACGCGATGTGCGCACCATAAAGCTGTGTGTAGCCGACGTTCGTGTCGACACCCGTAGCCGGCGGCTCCATGCCGAGTTCGAGCGACGGGAGCGGCGTGAGGATACCCACTTTTCGCGCGGCGAGCTGGTCCATCGAGACGCCGTTGCTGTTGAGTTCGTCGCCGGTCGTACGGGTGATGGTCGTGCTGGTGAGGTAACCGCTGGTCTTTACATAATGCCCGTCGCCGGTATTGCTCGCGGCATTCCAGAGTTCGCTGAGCACGAGGATGTCGTCCTTGAATCGAGCGAGCGGCATCAGCGTCGGCGAGAGCTCAAACTCGCGTCCCGTGCCCTTCGGTGTCCACATGTCGGGATGCACGCCGTTTGCCATGTAAAGGTGCGCCATCCGGACGGGAAAAGCGCTGCCGCCGGAGGAAGCGGCCATGGATTCCAAGACCGGGAGCGCGACGACTGCTCCCATGCCCCTGAGGAATGTGCGGCGTGTGATTTGGGTATTCATAGACGTGAAAGTATTCCCGAAGCGCTTGAGTGCGCCTTTGGTGCCGACTGCATTATGAATGCGGTCTTCATCATGACTCAATCTATGCACTCTCGCTGAAAAATACAGGTCTTTCGGCGCACTATGGCGAAGTTTTCGCCAGCATGGGCTGCGCACGTATCAGCGTCTGCTATCCGCCAGTGCCATCTCCCATGTTCAACTTTACGTACTCCATCGTGAAGTCCGTGGTATAAACGACGTATTCGCCACTCCCCTGATGTAGATCCACCGTGATGGTGAAACGCTTCTGCTTCACGACCTCGCGCAGCTTCTCGAACGGCGTCTTGCTCTGCATTCCATGCTTCACCGCGATCACTCCGTCGTAGAAAATCTCCACCTGCTCCTCGCGCATCTTCGCGCCGCAATATCCGATTGCGTCCATGATTCGGCCCCAGTTTGGATCTTCGCCGAACCACGCGCACTTCACCAGCGTGCTGTTTGCAATCGCCTCCGCAGCGCGCCGCGCGTCCGCCAGAGAAGCCGCACCATCCACGCGAACTTCGACAAATTTCGAGACGCCTTCGCCATCCTGAACAATCAGCCACGCGAGCTCGCGCATCACGTGATCCAGCGCAGATTGAAACACTTTGAAATCCTTCGTGCCGTATTTGAGTGATTTGTTTCCCGCCGCTCCATTTGCAAGTGCGAGCACCGTGTCGTTCGTGCTCATATCGCCATCAATGGTGATCCGATTGAACGATTGCTCCACGGAAACGCTCACCGCTTTTTGCAGCGTCGATTTATCGATCGCCGCGTCGGTAGTGATGAATGCAAGCATCGTCGCCATGTTGGGATCGATCATCCCCGCGCCCTTCGCAATGCCGCCCACGCGAACGGATTTGCCGCCCACTGTAAACTCGACGGCGACTTCCTTCGGAAAAGTATCACTGGTCATGATGGCCCGCGCCGCGGCGATGCTGCCGTTTCGGCTCAGGCAATTCTCCATCGTCGAGATGGTCGCCTCCATTTTCTCGATGGGGAGTTGAACCCCGATGCGGCCTGTCGAACAAACGAGCACCTGCTTTTCTTTCAGCCCGAGCGCATTCGCAGTGGCGACGCACATGCGCTTTGCGTTTTCGATGCCCGGAACGCCCGTACACGCATTCGCATTTCCGCAGTTTGCGATGATCGCCCGGACGTCCGGAGACGCCGCGTGAGTACGGGAAACGCGAACCGGCGCAGCCTTCACCTTGTTGGTGGTAAAGGTCGCAGCGGCGACTGTTTTGTGCTGGGAGAAGATCAGGGCAATGTCGGGATTGTCCTTGTTCACAGCCTTGACGCCACAATAGGCGCTTCCGGCGAGAAAACCATGCGGGGCGGTCACGCCGCCGGGGATGTCGTTAAAGCTCATCGGTGCAATTCATCAAAGGGTGCGCTGTATGAATGCCGGGCGCCGCGAGGTCAAAGCATTCGTCGCAAAACAGACGGCAGTTTTCGAGCCAGATCGTGCAGATGTTGTTGAGAAATCAGGATCCAGCGGTCCTACAGCGACGGCCCGCGATAGCCCGCCGGATCAATTTCCACGCCAGCGTAGCCGGCGGCAAGGATCCCGCGTTCGAGCTCTGCTGCAAGTTCACCGGCGCGAGCGAGTTCATCCGGAGCCACGAGCACCTTCGCGCGCGGCGGACTGTCGCGCTCGACGATGTGGCGAACCCGGAACACGCGAAATCCAAGTGACTTCACATGCTCCTCGCCGCGCTCGACCATCGCCAGCGCGTCCGGCGTGACGGGCGTGCCCCAAGGGATACGCGAACTCAGGCACGGTTGCGCCGGAGCGTCCGCGGTGGGCAATCCCATTTCACGCGAAAGCAACCGGATGTCCGCCTTCGCAAGCCCGGCATCGCGAAGCGGCGCGATGATTCGGAACTCCGCAGCCGCCGAGCGTCCGGGGCGATCGTGGTTCATATCATCCGCATTCTCGCCGTAGGCGATGGCGTGGTAACCGCGCGACGCAGCGAGGCGATCCAGTCGCTGGAAAAGCTCGGATTTGCAAAAATAGCAGCGGTTCGGCGGGTTCGCGGAATACTCCGGATTGTCGAGTTCGAGCGTCTTCACCACCTCCACGGCGGCACCGATCGCACGCGCCACGGCGAGCGCCTCAGCCAGCGCGGCGCGAGGCAGGCTCGGGCTGTCGGCAATCACCCCGAGCGCTTTTTCCCCGAGCACTCGATGCGCCTCCGCAAGCAGAAAAGCGCTGTCCACGCCTCCGCTGTAGGCGATGACGAGCGGCGCGTTCTCCAGAAGGAGCTTCGCAAGACGGCGGCGTTTAGTTGCGAGTTCGGACATCCTATTTGGTTGATTTGAGTTTCAGTTCGTAGCCTGTCAGTTCCGCGCCACGGCCCATTGCCACTTCCACGAGGCCCGCGCCTTTTTTCCACACCATGCGGCTAAAGTGCCCGCTTCCATCGTGCCAGCTCGATTTTTCGCACTTGTCACCCTTTAGAGTGAGCTCCGTCTTCCACATTCCTTCGCGATATTTCAGCGTTCCTTTTGTCACCGCGACGACATCGCTCTTATCGTACCGCGGCTGCTTCTTCATGTCGCGAATGACACGCACTTCGCGCTCCATGTCCGCGCTCGAGAGCTCCAGTATCTCCGAGTCGGTCACCAACAAGTAAAGCGGCCCGACAATGCGCTCCGACGCCGCCGGCTTCACGTTAAAGGTAATCCGGTAAATCTCACCCCACGCCATTTTCTCCAGCCGCATCGTCGTCACCGTCGCGGAAAGCGGGGAACGTTTCGATTGCTGCTTTGCCTCGTCGATGCCAATGCGCTCTTGGTCCCATTCTTCCCCCGCAAACTCACGTATCACGGGTTCGCCGTTCGGAAGGCTCAGGTAGGGATTCGCTCCCAGAGCCGAAGCAGAAATGACCAGCGATGCAAGCAGCGCTTTCATCGACTATAGCAGGTTGCGGCGGAACACTTCCTCGATGGGCAATTGCAAGCCGATGTAAAACTCCCCGAACTCTCCATACTGCACCGTCACCTCGTCGAACCGCATCTCGTACACGATGCCCTTCACGTCCAGCGGGTCATGCGCAAGAAGCGTCACGCCCCATTCCCAATCGTCCAGACCGGTCGATCCCGTGATGAGTTGAAGGATCTTCCCGCTCCACCGGCGCCCCACTTTTGCATGCCCCTGCATCAATTGCTTCCGCGTCTCAAACGGCGTCCCATACCAGTTCTGTCCCGGCATCCCGCGACGCTTCGCCATCGGGTAAAAACACATCACCTCCCAGGCAGGCAACACCGGATACAACCGGTGCTTTTGATAATGGGCCATCCGGTCCCGCCATTCCCCTAGCGCCTTGTCAAACTCCGGCGTCCCCTCCGCCACTCCCGTCCCCTTGAGTTCCGCGATAAAGTCCACTTCCGGCGTCGTGTATTCGCTCTTCTCGGTCATCGAGTAGAAAGAATACGCAGGCACCAGGATGTCCGGGCCGAGCGAAATCGTGAGCCGTTTCTCAAACGCATTCGCGGCCTGCAAATCTGCGCACAGCAGCATAAAGCCCACATCGGCCTTCGGGCTCACCATCGAAAAAGTCAGCACCTGGCACCCGTCGGTGGCGCGAATCTCCTGAACGAGTTCGCTCAAGTTCGTGCGGGCACAGAACCGCTCTTCGTCCGAAAGCATCGCCCACGCGCCGTGTTCGACTTTGTAAAAGAGATGCAGGACGTGCCAGCCTTCAGCGGAGATGAGTTGTGGTATTTCGGTCATTATGTTGCCCGCCACTGGTAACGCCTCCCGGGCTGGAGTGCCAATCCTATTCCGGCGTGACGGCGGAGTTCCAACCTCACCGCTCGCGGAAAACGATGCGCACGCACAACCTGTTCTTCAGTGCGAATCGCCCGGCAGCATGTGCGCGGTGACGCGCCTGGAGTCCGTCTGAACCACCCGCCCTTCGTGATCGAACCGCAATTGTATGACCCAGTTGAAAACGCCGTCGGGCCACTCGCCGTCCGGCAGGAATTCTTTTGGATCTGCGCCGAGCGCGGAGACCAGATCTGGAATCCCGCCATGATGCCACGACACGAGAACGTGCTTGCCCTGATAGTTCGAGCGCAGCGCTGCGGCCAGTTCGGGAATCTGATTTCTACCAAATTGCGAATCGTTGCGCAGCCGGATGCTGTTCGCAAGCGGCTGGACTGTGACACGGGGACGCTGACTCTCATTGCTATCCGCAGTGGAGTAGATCGCGCTCAGGTGCAGCGGCACGGTACCAATTTTGTAGTCCGCGAAGTACGGCGCGTAGGCGTCGGCACGCTGCATCCCCTTTTTGGAAAGCCCGCCGCCGGAATCTGGTTTTTCCGCATGCCGAATGATCAGAACGACTCCATCCTTGGGGCCGCGTTTCGGCAAAAGGAGCACCGAAACGATGATCGCGACAACAACGACAATTGCGGCAGGAATAATCCATTTCACAAAGCACAGAACAGACAGGGATTCCCGATGTGTCAACGGGGCGAACACACTTCCACCCTTGTTTCTGTCCTGCGAAACGGCTCGCCCATCATACCCCTCATCTGGGTCACCCACACATTGAAATGTCGAAACCGAGCACCACTCCGCTATTTTTCAACTCCGGGCAAAACTCAAAAAACATCGGGACTCCGCACGGAATTCATTATCTAAACAACACCCGCGCTCAGAGCGCCGGTTTCGTTTTTAATCTCATGCAAATCAAACAACTCATCACTTCCATCCTTTGCGCGACGCGACTCTCGCTCGCAAACGCAGAGCCCGTAGCTCCCGCACCCGTGCCGGAAGCACCCGCAGCCAACGGCGCGCCGAAAGCAAAAGGCAAGACCCAGCCTCGGGCGAAGCAGGGCGAAGTCGGCGAGGCGGTTGGTGCAAATGTGGCGACGCCCATTTCAAACATCCGTGCGCCGAAGGATTTCAAAGTGGAGCTCCTCTACTCCGTGCCGGGCGCGACGCAGGGCTCGTGGGTGAATCTTTGCAGCGATGACAAAGGCCGCATTTACGCGAGCGACCAATACGGTGGGCTGTATCGTTTTAACGCACCCGCGGCGGGGCAGACTCTCAAGCCCGAGGATGTGCAAAAAGTTCCAGCAGATATCCGCGCGGTGAACGGGATGTTGTTTGCGTTTGGCGCGCTCTACGTCGGCGTGAATGACTATGAGAAGAAGATCACGAGCGGGCTGTATCGCATCACCGATAGCGATGCCGACGACATGCCGGATAAGGTGGAACTGCTGCGTGCGTTTGACTCCAGCGGCGATCACGGCGTCCACGCCATCCTGCCGACGCCGGATGGGAAATCGCTTTATTTGGTCACGGGAAACAACGCGGTTTTGAAAGAAGGCCCAGTCGCCGGAACTGAAGCATCTTCGCCGGTCGCGAAATTGTGGGGCGACGATCATCTCCTGCCGCGGATGCCCGATGGACGCGGGCACAACCGGCACGTCATGGCGCCAGGCGGCATCATTTACCGCATCTCACCAGACGGGAAGAAGGCGGAGATTTTCGCATCGGGCTTTCGCAATATTTTCGACGCGGGCATCAATCGCGACGGCGAACTTTTCACGTACGACGCGGACATGGAGTACGACTTCAATACCTCGTGGTATCGGCCCACGCGCATCAACCACGTCGTGAGCGGCGCGGAGTTTGGCTGGCGCAATGGAGCGGGCAAATACCCTGAGTTTTACTACGACAATCTGCCCGCCACGCTGAACATCGGCCCCGGCTCGCCGACCGGCACAACGTTTGGCTACGGCGCAAAGTTCCCGGCGAAATATCAGGAGGCGTTCTTCGTGCTCGATTGGAGTTGGGGGAAAATCTACGCGGTCCACTTGAAGGAGAGCGGCTCCACTTACACCGCGACGAAAGAGGAGTTCGTCACGGGCGGTCCGCTGCCGGTCACCGATGCGATCATCCACAAAGACGGCGCGATGTATTTCGCCATCGGCGGAAGGCGTGTGCAGTCCGGATTGTATCGCGTGAGCTACACCGGCAGCGAGAGCACCGCGCCACAGCCAATGGTGCGCACACGGACAGCAACAAGCGTCGATGATGGCTTACGCGATTTGCGCCATCAACTCGAAGCATTCCACGGCAAGCAAGACCCGAAAGCCGTCGGGACTGCGTGGCCGCATCTCGCCAATAAGGACCGCTTCATCCGCGCCGCAGCGCGCACCGCGCTGGAGCACCAACCGCTAGCCGAATGGGAAACCAAGGCGCTCGCCGAGCCAATCGCCACAGCGCAACTCGAAGCGCTGCTCGCGCTCACACGAGTCACCGGCGTCTGCCCCACGCACCGTGCGAAAGACCACGCCGTAAACACCGCGATGCGCGACAAACTTTGGACCGCGCTGCTTGCGCGCGACTTCGCAAAACTCACCAACGAACAACGCCTCGCCTACGTGCGCCTCACGGAAATTGTATTGCATCGTTTTGGAAATCCCGACGACGCCACCGTCGCCAAGATCATCGCGAAGCTCGACCCGGCGTATCCCGCCGACAATTTCGAGCTCAACTGGCTGCTCACCGAAACGCTCGCGTATCTCCAGGCCCCAAACACCGCCGCAAAAGGCATGGCACTCATCGCCGCCGCCGAGAGCCAGGAGCCGCAGATCGAATACGCCCGCAGCCTGCGCATGCTCAAGACCGGCTGGACTAAAGAACTCCGCACCGCACAGCTCGAATGGTTCCTCAAAGCCGCGAACTACAAAGGCGGGAGCAGCTTCGCTATCTTCATCGACTTCATCCGCAAGGACTCACTCGCGACTTTTACCGCTGAAGAAACCGCGCAATTTGCCGAACTCATCGCGAAGAAAGCCGAAGTAAAGTCCGCCATCGAAAACGTCGGCGCGATCTTCGCCGGACGCACCCCGACGCCGTGGACGCTCGAAGAACTCAGCGAAGCAGCAAAGACCGGGCTCAAAGACCGCAGTTTTGAAAACGGCCGCAAGATCTTTGGCGCAGCCGCGTGCTTTGCCTGCCACCGCTACGGCAACGCCGGCGGCATGACCGGCCCCGACCTCACAGGCGCGGGCGGACGCTACAGCGCGCACGACCTGCTCGACCAAATCATCAATCCGAGCAAGGAAATCAACGAACAGTTCGCGCCCGTCATCGTCACCAAAAACAACGGCGATGTGCTCAGCGGCGTCGTCGTAAATCTCAGCGGCGACGGCGTCACCATCAACACCGACGTGAGCGACCCGAACCAGCGCGTGAACGTGGACCGCAAAGAACTCAAAAGCATCGAACTCAGCAAAGTCTCACCCATGCCGCCCGGCCTGCTCATGATGCTCAAAAAAGAAGAAATCCTCGACCTCCTCGCCTACATCCTCAGCACCGGCGACAAGACGAACGCGATGTTTAAAAAGTAAGGTCCCACCGACCGCACGAACGTCCCGTCCACTTCATCATCGCCCAGCGACAAAGTTCGCCCCCCGCCAGCCCCTGTGCGACTGAGTCCACTGCCGGATTTGCGCCGTCGGGTTGTTCGTGCTCCCCGGATTTTGAGCGGACAATAGCGTTGATTGCGCCTTGGCGTGGCGAATAGTGTCAAACAATGAAACCCGCTCGAACACTCCGCGTTGCTTCCGTGCAAATGGAGAGCCTGCCCGCGAACAAGGACGCAAATTTTGAGAAACTGGAACGCTTCGCCGCGCAGGCTGCCTCGGCCGGTGCAGGGCTCGTTGTGTTTCCGGAGTGTTGTGTGAGTGGTTACTGGTTCATTCGGAATCTCACGCCGGAAGCGCTTGCTTCGATGGCCGAGCCCATCCCGGGGGGGCCGAGTTTTCGGCGGCTGATCGAAATGGCGAAACGCCACGGCATCTCGATCGGCGCAGGCTGGGTCGAGGCGGGAAGCGACGGTGCGTTTTACAACAGCTACGTGGTCGCGCTTCCCGACGGCACCTTTCATCGACACCGGAAAATCCACGCGTTTGAGCACCCGCTGGTTCGCTGTGGATCTGAGATCACCGTCTTCGATCTCCCCGGCGGTTTCCGCGCCGGACTGCTCATTTGCTACGACTGCAACGTGATCGAAAACGTGCGGATGGCGGCGTTGCGAGGCGCGGAAGTCCTTATTGCGCCTCATCAAACAGGCGCTGTGCGTAGTAAGAATCCGCACCTGATGGGCCTGATTGATCGCGCCGTCTGGGATCGCCGGGAGAGCGACCCTGCGACCATCGAGCGCGAGTTTTGCAGCGACAAAGGGCGGGGCTGGCTGATGCGCTGGCTGCCCAGCCGGGCGCACGACAACGGCATTTTTCTGGTTTTCAGCAACGGAGTCGGCGTGGACGACGATGAGATCCGCACGGGCAATGCGATGATCCTCGATCCGTACGGACGAATCCTCGTGGAGACGTGGAAAGCCGCTGACGAAATGGTGCTCGCGGACCTCGATTCAGCCCTGCTCGATGATGCGACCGGTCATTCGTGGATTCGCGCCCGTCGGCCGGAGCTCTACGGTCCTCTCACGGTGCCGACTGGCATGGAATGCGACACGCGGACCTTGAAGTTCGAGGAGTAAAGCCCTCACGCGCTCGCTGCCGCCGATGGGGTAATGACGTCGGTCCGAGTCGCCGCAGCGACCGGAGAACCTCGCCGCGACCATCTACGAAGCCCTCGGCCTACCCCGCACCATCCAGTGGCGCGACCCACTCGATCGTCCGCATTCCGTCTTCGAGGCAGAACCCATCAAAGGCCTGACGTGATGGCACCGGGGCTCCGCCCGGGTATGTGGTTAGCCCGCGCAAGCAGGGCGAAGCGACGTTGCTGCGACGCCCTCGTCGCAGGAGGTGCCTGCGACGCCCCGTCGCACAGCGGGGACAACGGCGGCGAGGTGCCGCCAATTCGGTTCTGCGACGAGGGCGTCGCAGCAACGACTCGCTTGCGCGGGCTAACCACATACCCGCCCGGATGCCCTCAGAAAAGTTTAGGCGTCACTCTCGGGTCAAACATACTCATCAGTACTGAAACCGGCGCGTCGAATCTCCTCGTCTGTGGCCGACCGAAACTCGCGCAGATCAACCGTGCCGCACCCTGGACACATGCACGCTGGGTCATGAGAATCGCCGTATGCGATGCGGTGCTCAGATCGAAGGTCCGAATATGCTGTGCCGACCTCCCCACACCAAAGCATGAGTCTGCCGCAACCGGTGCAAGCAGTAAACCACAGCTCGCCCTGTCCGCTACAACAGGGACATCTCTCTCGTCGCAAACTCCAAGTTGGTGATTCAATTTCCACGCGAGGTGCGAATGACGCCTAACGACCCAAGCTCAGCGACTGCGGAGGGCGGCGCAGCCTGTGCGGAAAGGCGGTGGGGGCAGGTCTGCGGGCGGGAGCACAGGCTGTGACGCCCGGAGCAGTTCGCTGCAGCGCATGGTTAGGCGACTTGGTCATGGTTATTGCCATATCTTCCACCACGGTTTCTTCGGATGGGGTTGCTGTTCAGACTCATCGCTCGCCTCTCCGAACTCAAGCGCTTGGACGCCGCCACAGAGCGGGCAAAAGCTTGTGAACGCTTCCATGATTGCTCCCTCCGGGACATTTGGGAACACGACTCGCGTCAGGTCCGATGGAGCGTCGAACAACTCGGAGAATCCGCACTTCTGGCAGGGATGAATCCTCCAAGACGGTCGCTCCCGTAAATACTTGTCGGTGACAAGGACTGGATGCTCGCTGCCTGCCGGCATGACAAATCGAATCTGCTGACCCTGCTGGACGCTGCGGAGCTGGGTCGGTTGATTTAGAATGCGTCCGGTAAAGACATCGTTGTCGCAGCCAGTAACAGTGACCCACACGGCTTCTGGGCGCAGATCCGTAATCCTCGGTCCGCCATCGTGGACGATGACTTGAAGGTCATCTGGATGTTCCGGGAGGAAGCGTCCCGCAAGTTTTGGATTAGTGCGCCAGTGCATAGCGGGTGCGAAAGTCGCCTAACTTCCCATTATACGACTGGCATCTTTCGCCAGTCGGATAGCAGGAGACAGGGAAATGCGCGCTTTCTCTCTGTCGGCGTTGGTTGTTTTGTGTGGATGGCGGGCGCATGGGTGTTGGTTAGCAGGCAAGCCGGGCTTTTTACGAGCGAATTATTTCGGTGACGGCGGCGCTCCAGAAGCCACTTCGAGTATCGTTCACTACCGGCCCGCCATCTTTGCGTAGCCCGCACTCATGCCGGGCGGATGATCACTACGCTGTTGCTGCCGGCTTCGTTGTCGGTTTCGTTGATGACGAATACTTTGACGACTAGCTTTGTGCCGGGGCCGGTGAGGCCGTGCGAGGTGTTGAATATGGCGGGGTCGTTGGGGCCGTGTTGGGCGAGGCGCGTGGCCAGGTCGGGGTTATAGGTTTCGCCTAGGTTGCCGCGTAGTTCCACTCGCTTGATGCCGCCTTGCGTGACGGGGCTGTGCTCGATGTGCGCGATGTCGGGGGCCTGAAAAATGCCGGTGGCCGTGAGCGCATCGGGCGTCGAGCCGGGCTCGGGCGTGAGGCGCGGCAGCGAGTCCACGATGGCCGGG
>JANMGP010000050.1:0-28855 GCA_031374705.1 Verrucomicrobiaceae bacterium
GATGGCGTCGTCCATCGCGAGCATCATGGCGTCGTAAGTGCGGCGCTGCTTGTCGGCGATGTCGGGGAACTTCGCGAGGCGGTCGTCGGTGGCGTTCATGGGCGTGTGGACGGCGTTGAACGCGAGATAGAGGAACCACGGCTGCGATTTATGCCGGTCGATGAATGACACGGCTTCGCGGCCAAATGCGTCGGTGGTGTAGTCGAGCTCCGTCACCGGCGTGGTGCCGCGCAGGATTCCGCCGACTTGAAAGTAACTGTGCGCGCCGCCGAGGAAGCCGAAGAAGTCGTCGAACCCGCGCTTTTGCGGCTGCATGGATTCCTGGCTGCCGAGGTGCCATTTCCCCACGAGGCCCGTGGCGTAGCCCGCCGTCTTGAGGCGGTCGGCGATGGTCGTCTCGCTGACCGGCATTCCGGCCATCCCGCCGGCTGGATTGAACTCATGCCCGAAACGCGTCTGGTAGCGGCCCGTGAGCATCGCAGCGCGGGTCGGCGAGCAATAGGGCCCGGTGACATACCCGCTGGTAAAGCGCACGCCGGACTTCGCGAGAGCGTCGAGATTCGGCGTCGGGATGTCTTTGCAGCCGTGAAAGCCGACGTCGGCATAGCCCATGTCGTCGCCGACGATGAGAAGGATGTTCGGTTTCTCCGCAGCGAACGAAGCCGTGGCGAGCAGGGTGAGGATGGCGATGAGTGGTTTCATGGATCGGTGTTGGAAGAAGTGCGCCCGCATTTCTTCACGAGCGGCACTTACTGAATAGCGGCGGGAGCGCGGATTGCCCGCACGAAAACACCGCGTCGAGCGCAGGCACGTCCGCCTTTTTCTTGTAAAGGATCGCGGCTTGAAATTTTCCGCGGGTGCCCGTAAGGTTCGCCCCCGTATGGGAAAAGACGAAAGTATCCAGACGTCCGGCGTTGTAAAAGACGTGCTCCCCGGAACCATGTTCCGGGTCCAACTGGCCAACGGCCATGTGGTGCTCGCACACATCTCCGGCAAGATGCGCAAGAACTTCATCCGCATTGTCCCCGGCGATAAAGTGGAACTTGAACTTTCTCCTTACGACCTCACCAAAGCCCGTATAGTCTTCCGCGTACAATGAGCGACACACAATCAAAATCCAGCCACGGCAGCCACGAACACCTTGAATCTTCGCGCGACCACGTCCGCGCCGCCGCGGCAGAAGTGCGCGACGCCGCATCCGAAGTCCGCGAGGCCGCGGCGGAAGCTGCGCGCGAGCTGAAAGGCAGGGCCGCCGAGTGTGCGGGCGAGTGGAAAGGCAAGGTCGGCGACTGGCAGAAGGACGCCGAAAAATACGTCCGCGAAAACCCCGCACGCAGCGTCCTCATGGCGGCCGGCGTGGGCTTTGTGATCGGGCTCATCTGCCGGAAATAATCCGCCATGAATCAAACCGGACAATCGCCGGAGGCGGAAACCGCGGGCGTTGTCCGGCAGTTGAGGGCGTTCCTCGCTGCATGTGCGCAATATGCCGGCGCGCGGATGCGGCTAGCCTCGCTCGAAGGGCGCGAGGCCGCGGGTGAAGCGGGAAAAATTCTCCTGCTCGCCGGTGCCGCGCTTTTCGTCGGCGTCTTTGGCTGGCTGTTCCTTTGCTTCGCGATGATTTTCCTCCTCGCCAAGGTCCTCGGCGAAAACGGCTGGGTGTGGGCATCCCTCCTCATGGCCGCGGGGCACTTCGCCGTGGCGACGGGCATCGGCCTCTTCCTGCGGGCGCGCGGCGGAAAGGCGTTTTTCCCCCTCACCTCGGCGGAATTCCAGAAAGACCGCGAATGGTTGGAAAAAGAAAAGCCATGAGCGAAATCGATCCCTACAAAGCAGTCTTGATCGCCGAAATCGAAGCCGCCCGCGCCAAAGTCGCCGTTACCGGAGCGGCTCTGCAAGCGGCGGGCGAGGGCATGCGCAAGAGCTTCGACATCCCGGCGCGGGCCAGGGCGAGCTTTGAAAAACACCGGCCCACCTGGCTGGGCGGTGCCGCGCTCGTGGGGCTGCTTCTCTCGAAAATCCCCGCCCGCAAAAAGACCGTATTTGTCGAAGCTGCGAGCGGTGTGGTGATGGGGAACGCAGGGAAAATCGGCAAAGTTGTCGGATTACTCAAATTCGCCGGCACAATGGCCAGGCCCTTCCTCGGCGATCTCGCCGCAAAGTGGGTCGCCTCGCGCGTCGCGAAGCCCGAAGCCGGCGCTCCCGACGACCCGGCGGCGGATATTTAACGCGCGCTGGTGCTTTTCCCTCGTCGGGCCTCGGGACTTCAGCGGGACGTCAATATCCACGGAATGCACTGAAGGACACGGAAAGAGGCACTTGTGGAACGAACACGACTCGCCAGTCGGGTGAACGTTCGTATTTTCTGAATGCATTGGTTTCCGTGAACTTCCGTGAATTCCGTGGACCCAAATGCTTTTTCAGGATGAAATGCTGGATCGTTTTCTTGAGGCTGCGTCCCTTTTGCAGCAATGAGGACGCAATGAAATTCCGTCACGCTCTCGCTCTTTCACTCGCATTTTTCGCTTCGCTTCGGGCGCAAACCGTGGAGACGCTCCACCCGTGGCCTGCTCCGGGATTGGTTGGCGATCCGCAGGGGCCGATGCTGGTTCACGGCACGGATTTGATCGGCATGACCGACGGCGGAGGGGTGAACAGAGCGGGCTTCATTTTTAAGATCGCAAGCGATGGCACGCTCACAAAGATTAAGGATTTCGACATCAATGCTTGGACTTCGAAAGGCGGGCTCATGCGCGCCTCCGACGGTAATTACTACGGAGCGACATTCGCCGGCGGACCCGGTGCGCTGGACGGTTTTCCCGGAACGGGAGTGGGCCGCATTTTCAAGCTCACACCCGCTGGCGTATTCACGGTTCTCGCGACCGCGCCGCATAAGAATCCCGTCGGTGAATTGCTCGAAGTGTCGCCTCTTGTTTTTATTGGTGCGGCGGCGGATGTAGCCAATGAGCGCGGCGGCGCGGTTTACAAAGCGGACTTCAGCGGCCCATCCGTCTCGCTCTCCGTGCTCAAGACGCTCGATGCGACAAATTTCGGACGCACTCGCACGGGGCTCATCAAAGCAACCGATGGGAAGCTTTATGGCACCACGGAGAGAACCATTTTCCGACTCGATGTGGACGGTCAGAACTTTGAGGAGCTGCATCGCGGGGCCAATTCGTCCGACCCGCTGGGGCGTGGATTTGAGAGTGGTGTCATCGAGGGAGCGGATGGAAAGATTTACGGGATCGCGTCCGTCGATGGCACAAACGGCAAAGGCACCGTGTACCGTATGGCAAAGGACGGAACCGGTTTCGAGGTGGTGCACCATTTTAACGGCACCGACGGCGGTGGGGTATTCGGGGGAAATGTCACGAAGCCACGTTTGCTGCTGCATTCGGACGGAAACTTTTACGGCGCCACGGTTTCGGGCGGTGCTGCCGATAGCGGTGTTCTTTTTAAGCTCACGCCAGCCGGTGTGTTCACAAAACTCCGCGATTTTGGTGCAAGCGGGCCGGGCGGATTGGCGGAGAACGCGGGTGCGCTCGTGGTGACTACGAGCAGTTATGAAATCAACGCGGGCCGCGGCGTGATTTACGATGTATCGACGACGGGTACCTCCACCGTGCGGTACGCATTTGCCGATTCGCTTGGCAGCAAGGCGGTGGGCGCGCCGATTCTTGCGAGCGATGGCCATCTTTACGGCACGACATTCGACGGCGGCGCGGGCGATCTCGGCACGCTGTGGAGGCGGAAAAGCACGGGTGAATTTGATGTGCTCGCTAGCAGTTCCGGCAGTGTGTTTGGCAGATTCAACTCCGCGCTGATCGAGAGCGCTGACGGGAAATTCTACGGTATCGGCGCGAACGGTACCGTCTTCAGTGCGACTAAAGAAGGGCAACTCACGCGCATTGCCGGGGCGTTTGGAAATGGAATCGTGGAGGGCGGCGACGATGCGCTTTACAGTTACGGGGAAGGGCGGCTCTTTCGCATCACCAAAGCGGGCGGCCTCACCGTGCTGCGCACATTTTCCACGCAGGACGGAACTTTCGGCTACGGCCCGCCAGCGGTGGGAGACGACGGCGCATTTTACGGTGTGGCGACGAGCGGCGGCGCAAACGGCGTCGGCACGATTTGGAGATTCGCGGGCTTTACCAACAGCGGGACGTTCAGTGTTCTGCGGTCTTTCAACGCGGGCGAGTTGCCAGCGGGGCCGCTGGTCAAAGGGCGCGACGGCGCGTTTTTCGGGCTCCTTTTTAACAGCGGCATCGCCACTCGCTACCGCATCACTTCGAGCGGCCAGTATTCTACGCAAGGCAGCACGCTCGCGGCGGACGGCGAGCCTGCGGAGGTAGCGCTCGTGGAGCGGAATCTTGGCAAGTTCTACGCGCCGCTTTTCGGCCCAAGCGTGAGCAATACGCCGCGCAATCTTTTTGAGTTCGGCGCAGCGGCTTCGGCGTTTGTGAGCCTCGCGCCCAGCCCCGCGCTGAGTTTCCCCGGCACCGGCGCTCCGGCAATCGGCGGGCTTTCGCGCGGCACGGACCGCAATCTCTACGGCGTGCTTCCTGATGGCGTGGGCAATTCCGGCTCGCTCTATCGCGTCGTCATGCCATCCAGCGGCGACCCGCTTCCTGCCGCGACCACGCTGGCTGCCACGAACGTCCAGTCGCTCAGCGCCACGCTCAATGGCACCGTCACGCTGAACGGAACTCCGAGCGTCGTTTATTTCGAATACGGCGCGACCTCATACGGAAAACGCACCGCTAGCGTGCTCATCCAGCCCGGCGCGGCAGCGACAGCCCCGGTGTCTGTGGAAGTCTTCGGGCTCACGCGCAACGCCGAGTTTCACTTCCGCATCGTCGCGGAAAATGACGGCGGCACCGCGATGGGCTCCGACCAAAGTGCGACGACGACTTTCAACAGCGCACCGCGCGCCGTCGAGGACAACGTGCCCATCCGCGCGAAGGAAGTCCTCACCATCGCCGTGCTCGCAAACGACAGCGACCCCGACGGCGACACGTTCACCATGGATAGCTTCACGCAGGGTGCGAAAGGCGTCGTCACCCGCGTCGGCGACAACCTCATCTACACGCCCGGCAAGACATTCGCGGGCACCGACACATTTACCTACACGCTCAGCGACTCAAACGGCGCAACCGCCATCGGCCAGGTGACCATCCAAAACCCTTTCCTCAACTTCGCCGGAAGCTACGCCCCGCTCGTCGGCGACGACGACGGCGCGCTCGTTCTCAAAGTGACCACTGGAGGAGTCCTCACCGGAAAGCTCACACTCGGCACCAAAAAGTTTTCGCTCAAAGGAACCGTCGGGCTCGACGGCGCGTTCACCCAGCGCTTCAAACGCACCGGACTGCCGGACCTTGTCGTCACGCTAAACTTCACGAACCCCGGCGGACTCTCCACCATTTCCGGAAGCGTAAACGGTGCGGCAGCCGAGCAATTCCCGGTATCCGACAAGAAACTCGCCGACACCCTGCCTGCGCCTGCCACTGCTGGAAAATACACCATCCTCCTCGATCCCGGCACCATCCCCGCCGCCCTCGACTCCTACGGCTGGGCCACCGCCAGCCTCTCCACCAAAGGCGCATTCGCCATCTCCGGCCTCACCCCCGATGGAAAACCCTTCTCCCTCGGCGGCAAAATGCGCATCGACACCTCCGTCCTCCTTTTCAAACCCGCCAAAGCCACCGCCTCCGGCTACGTCGCACGCTTCGCATTTGCCGATGCCCCCGACAGCGACTTCAGCGGCACCTTCCGCTGGACCCGCGCCGCCCTCACAAAAGGCAGCATCTTCCTCGGTGCCATCGACACCACCTTCACCCTCCGCGGCAGCAAATTCACCCCGCCCGCCAAAGGCATCCACACCCTCACCTACACCACCCCCGCCAGTGCCATCGGCCTCATCAGCATCCTCGGCGGCGACGTAAACCCCTCCATGCTCCGCCGCTTCACCATCGACCTCAAAGACAAAGCCCTCATCTTCCCCGGCGACTCCAACCCCGAGTTCGTAAAAATCACCCTCATCTCCCGCACCGACGGCCGCATGGAAGGCACCTTCAAACACCCCAACCTCCCAAAAAACCCCGTCATCAAATTCCGCGGCATCCAGCTCCAAACCGCCGCCGGAGGCACCGGCCCCAACCAAGCCTTCGGCCTTTTCACCAGCCCCACCTCCGCAGGCAGCTTCGACTTCACCCCGCAGTAAACTCCGCCTGCCAGCTTGACCCTTCGCGCTGCATCGGCGAGCCTCCGCGCATGGAAACTACTGTCCAGTATGCCGAGACACACCTCGCCCAGCTACTCATCTGCGTGGGGAACGGCGAGGAAGTCGTCCTTCGCAACGGAGCCCAAGCAGTCGCCCGCATCGTGCCCTTTCCCCAACCGACGAAGCGCCACCGCCCGCAAGTCGGCGAACTCACCTCAGCCCCCGTAAAATGGGACGCCGCCTCGTTTGCCGCGCTCGATGAAGCGGGCATGAAATCCCTCGGTCTTTTGTGAATCTACTGCTCGACACCTGTGCGCTCATTTGGCTCGCGAGCGAACCCGCTCGATTGTCACCCGCCGCGACCGCTGCAATCAACGCCTGCATCCTCGCCCACCTCGGCGGCGTCAAGCGCTGGCTCATCACCCACCACGACCCCACCCACGACGACGCCTTCCTCGAGACCAAGCTCAACCAAACCCGCCGCCTCCTCGCCCGCCGCGGATGCACCATCCCCGTAGCCCACGCTTACGACGGGCTCACGGAGTATTTGTAGAAAAGGACCATCAATCCGTTCCGCTGTCGGCTCTGAACAATCCGGACCGGGTCAACCGTGATGGCACCGGGGCTCCGCGCGGATGCCTTCAGAAAAGTTTAGTCAACACGGTCACAATCAAAATCTCTCCGCCTCCAGCCAATCAGTGAAGGAGGCTGCTGCCTCACTGTAAGTGTAGCCCGTCTCGTGGTCAGCAAACAAAACCGCTGGCTCTGCGGTCTCCGTGCGCGGCCAACAATAAAGGTCGCCGCATCCATTGTCGGCGAATGGCACATGCTCTCGGTCTGGCAAGTAGCGAAGGCTCTGTAAAATCTCCGATGGAGGCAGGACGCGATGATTGATGCGCAGCTCGCCCAAGCCGCCGAGACGCACGAATTCGCGGTAGCTGTCGGGAAAACGAAAACGAAGCTCAGCCTCGGCGCTGCGAAACGCCTCGTCAGTCGGCATAGGCGCATCATCGGAACGCGCTGACTCACCAGTGGTCAGGATTTTTTCGATGGCTGTCATGCTGTGAATTACAATTGGTCTGTCCCACGATCGGCCACGGATGCCTTCAGAAAAGTTTAGGCCTCTTGGAGAATCTCATGAACAATCTCCTCATAATCTTGGCTATGTGAACCGCTCTGGAATCGCTTCATCTCCTCAAACGCATCGTCGGTCTTCGACTGTCGCCACAACGTATGGAACAGGCCGAGTGAGGCAATCTCCAACTTCGGGAAACGCTCGGTCGCGGCACGAAACGCTGCTTCCGCCGCCGCAAGCCTGCCCTCATCCCAAAAAATGTCGCCGATGATCAAATACGCCGCTGAATGCTTCGGAAAATCAGCGACCAAAACTCGCAGGACTCGAATCGCACCATCAGCGTTTCCCGCCTTCCTGAGCTGGTTGGCGCTTTCAAATCGCAATTTGTAATCTGCTGAATACGGCATACGCGTAGGATAATCTAATCAGTCTGTCCCATTATCGGCTCATGTCCCATTATCGGCTCACTGCCGTCCAAGATAAAGGTTGGGTCGTTGGTCATTGAATCAGAATCAGTCTGTCCGGCTATCGTCTGCTCGCTCCCGGATTGGTTCGGTAGGATAATCAGTCTGTCCCACTATCGGCTTGGATTGGTGGCGTAATGGACTGCCGTGGAAAGCGGAAAAGGAGAACGGCGAGGACAATGGTAGCAACGCCGAACCAAGTGACGATGCTCCACTGGTCTTTGAAAACGCGGATGAAATGGTTAAACGCCTGCGTTTGCTCGGGAGAGAAAGCCGGATAACCAAGGGCGTAGAGGAAAGGAGTCTCCTGAGCGTAAATCATCAGCCGGCCCCAGAGGACGCCGACAAATACCTCCGCGGCACCGACCAAACACAGAAGACTAAAGGCAATCGTTCTCACGGGAGATGTGGAAAGTCGCCTAACTTCCCATTATACGACTGGACACTCTTGCCAGTCGTATCGCGGGTGACTCTTCGAGATGCGCGCTCTCTTGGTCGGCGTGGTTGGAGTGAGTGGATGGCGGGCGCATGGGGTTCGTGTAGCACTCCGGCGGGCTTGGCCAAGGGGATTTTTCGGGCGGAAGGCGGGATTTCTTGCGTAAAACCCTGTCGCTGATGCGCGTCCAGCGAAAAACTTTCGCCACTTTTGCCCTCCCTTTCGCCGGATCGGGGTGACCTTTTGCCTCTTTTGGCCGACCTTTCACCGGATCGGGGCGACCTTTCGCCTCCACGGGGTTCCCTCCCGCCGGATCGGGCTGGCCGTTCCACCCTTTGGGCCGACCGTTCAGCGGATCGCACCGACCATATGTCTCCACGGGCCGACCGTTCACCGGGTTGGGCCGACCTTTTGTCTGCACGGTGCTTCCGTTTGGCTGCTTGGTGCAAACTTTCCGAAAGGTCGGCGCAGGACGACGAAAAGGTGCCCGCGCGTCCCCTTTGCCTGCCGAATCCCCTCCACCAACCGGGGGGCGGCAAATCGGGGATTGACGATCCGGGCGGGATTCGGTTTTTTTCCGGCGTCGTTCAATCTCTGTAACACAACAACCTCAAAACTAACTCTCAAAACATTATGGCTACGTTTGCTCAAATCGTCATTGCCCGCGCGGGCGAATCTCAAGGTGTGTGGGGCCTCAGTCCCGCTTTTACTGGAGGCGGCAAGTCCAAGGAGGAGCACGCGAGCCAGATTTCTGCGGTGTCGTTTGCGAGGGCGGCGAAGGACACAGCGGCGGGCGTTCTTTTCGGGGCGGCGTCTGTGGTGAGCGTGGAGCATGAGTTTTTTAAGACGATGAATGTGGCCATCGCCGCACGTCTGGATAGCGAAGTCCCGGATACGGACCCGCTGCAAGCGCGCGTGGATCAAGCGGACGATATCGCGCCAAATTCCGAGGCGGATATTGAGCGCCGCACGGAGCTGACTTTTGTGATCTGGAAGGAAGTGAACACGGCCCGCGCTGCCGAGACCCCGCCGCGCCCGGCGCTGACGATTCGCAGCACGACGCAGGCACAATACGAGACACGCTACACCCAGCTCGGCCCGAAGAAGATCATCCGCGACGAAAAGGAGGGCATCCTCACCGCAAAGCGCACGCTGGAAAAACGCGAGGCGCGCAAATTGGACCTGTGGAATAAGAACTGGTATCAGGCGTGGAAGAGTGAGTTTGTCGCGGGCACGGAGGAGGGCGATGCGCTGGTGAATGTCCACACGGAGGAAGGGACGCCGGTCCCCGGAATCCTCGACATCACGGGGGTGACGCAGACGGGCTTTTCGCTGAAGGTGGATTTTGACCCGGAGAGCGGCGAGCACGCGTCGGTGCTGGAGCTGCTGTATAAAATCGTGGGCGTCCACACGGACTATCAGCGCGTGGCGGCGAACAAGGTGAGCGGAAATACGATCGGCCCATTTCTGCAAAACCAAGTGCTGAAGATCCGCACGGATGTGGGCAATTCGCGCGACTTCACCGAGCTGAGCCCGGAGCAGGAAGTGACGATCGGGCCGTCGGTGTAAGGACGGCTTACTTCGCCGCGGGGCGCAGGTCCATCCGGCAGCCTTCGTCGTGGGGGACGGGTTTGCCGGTGATCTCGACGGGTTGGTTGAAGAGGTAGCGCCAGACAGCTTCGTGGATGAATTTGCCGGTGGCGTCCTTCACGGCTGCGCCGCCGGGGGTGACGCTGCTGTGGGCGCGCTTGGCGTCGTTTTTTACGTCGGCGCTGGTGATGAGGCGGCGGGTGTTGCCAAAGGGCGCGAGCTCTTTATCGACATCGACGACGGGGCCGAATTCGCGGAGCCCGAGCAGTTCCCACGAGCGGCAGTAGTGGTCGCCGCTCCAGCCGCCATCGAGCGTGTGGCTGAAGCCGAAGAAGCGGTTTGCGGGCGTGGCGGAGGGGAGGCCCTGCCATGTCTCATACTGGTCGCGCGGTCCGCAGAACATGACGACGCGATCGACGCGCTGGTGTTTTGCAAATCGCGCGGCGGTGGTGGAGCCGTGCGATGCGCCGGAGAGGATGACTTTTTCCCAGCGCAGGTCGCTTTTGTCGGGCGTGAGGAAGGTGTCCCATTTGCCCTGCGGGTTTTCTTTGGCGAGCCATTTCACGAATTGCACGGAGCGCTCGTGGATGCTGTCGGGCTTGGGGATATCGACGACGTCGCTGACGTTTTCGCCGATGGCGGCTTCGAGGCGGATTTTGCCGAGGAACTTGTCGTCGGCGGGCGCGGGCTCTTTCCCAAACTGGCCGAACCAGCCGTTCGCGTAGTGGACGCGGATGGCGTGGAGCCCGTAGCTGTTCACGCGCTCGAACAGCGCGGGGCTGGGGCCCATGAGCCAGATGACGAGCTTGCCCTGCGGCTTCACGCGCGTGTCCACGGAGGCGTTCTCGGTGTCCTGCGGCTTGCCGTCTTTTTCAAAAACGAAATCAATCTCGGGATGCGCCTTCGCCCGCGGGTCGATGACGCTGGCGCGGGCGGTGAGTTCGTAGCGCTTTGGAGACGGGTCGTTGAACGTGAGCGGCGCGTCTGCGGCGATGGCGGCGGTGGCGGAAATGAGCAGGATGATGCGAGAGAGCATGGATATTCACTACGGAGCGAAGGGGGCTTTGACACGATGAAATTCCGACGACCCGGCAAACTCCTCGCACAAAGCCCGGCGAGCCTGTTATGTGAACGCGGATTCTTCCTGATGAAAACGACGACGCACCGCAACAGCATCCAGCAACACCGCCGCGTGAACCACGCGGGACTCACTCTCGCAGCGATGTTGTTTATCCTGCTCGCAGGGCTGAATCCAGTCGCCGGCGAGGATCTGGCGGAACACATGGCGGCGCTGAAGAAGAAGGTTCCCGCGCAGGGTTTCACCGTCCTGCAGCAGGCGCCGTTTATGGTCATCGGCGATGAACCTGCGGATGTGGTGCGCCTCCGTGCGACTACGATCGTGAAGTGGGCCGTGGACCTTTTAAAGAAAGACTTTTTCGCGAAGGACCCGGAGGAAATTATCGATATCTGGCTCTTCAAGGACAAGGAGAGCTACGAGAAACACACGGCGGAAATCTTCGGCGACAAGCCCTCCACGCCGTACGGGTACTATTCGCAAAAGAACCACGCGCTCGTCATGAACATCGCCACGGGAGGCGGCACGCTCGTGCATGAAATCGTCCATCCCTACATGCGCGCTAATTTTCCCGAATGCCCGCCGTGGTTCAACGAAGGGATGGGCTCGCTGTTCGAGCAGAGCATGGAAAAAGACGGTCATATCCGCGGTCTGACCAACTGGCGGTTGCCGCGCCTGCAGGAGGGAATCAAGGCCGGCAGACTGCTGCCGTTTGAGAAACTAACCGCGCTCGATACCGCCGACTTTTACGGCGAAGCGGGAGGTTACAGCAGCTACTACGGCCAGTCGCGCTACCTCTGCTATTATCTCCAGGAGAACGGTCTGCTGGTGAAATACTATCGCGAGTTTCTGGCCAATCGGAAAGAAGACCCGACGGGCTTTCAGACGCTGAAGAAAGTCCTCGGCGAATCTGACATGGTGGCCTTTCAGAAGAAATGGCAGGAGTTCGCGGCGAAGCTGACTTTTCCTTGAGCGGGAGTTTTCAAGACGGCGCGAAGTGAAGCTCCGCGCTCAGAGCGCGAGGAGCTCCACGGTGCCTTCAAAGCCGGTCTTGCCCGAGATGCCGACGCCGCGGCGGAGGGCGGGCTGGATGATTCCCGTGAGCGGTATGGCGGGCTTTCCTGTCTGGAGCACCTTTCCGCTGAAGAGCCCGGTTTTCGGGTCGAGCGCGATTTGGATTCGCTGCGCAGCGCCGCGGTCGCTGGTGAGGCGGTTGTGACTGTCGAGGTTGCGCGTTTGTTGCGTGATGATGCCGCCCGCGTGGTTGCCCGGCATTTCCATCCGCCATTTTTACGATCAAACCTATGCACATCGATGACGGCGGGTATCTGCGCGGTGTTGAACGTCCGTTTGCAGCTATCTGGCCGGAAGGCCTCGCTGCCGCCTGAGTGCGGCTCAGTAGGTGGCGCGTCCACCGGAGAGATCGAATACCGCGCCGGTGGTGAACGAGCAATCCTCAGAGCATAGCCACGCCACGAGGGCGGCCACCTCGCCGGTCTGGCCGAAGCGGCCCATAGGGATTTTTGACAGCATGTAGTCGATGTGCGTCCGGGCCATTTGCTTGAAAATGTCGGTCTCGATCGCGGCGGGCGTGACGCAGTTTGCGATGATGTTGCTGGTGGCAAGTTCCTTGCCGAGTGATTTTGTCAGCGCGATGACGCCCGCTTTCGAGGCACTGTAATGCGCGGCGTTCGGGTTGCCTTCTTTTCCCGCGATGGACGCGATGTTGACGATGCGCCCGTAGCCATTCCGTAGCAGATGCGGTATCACGGCGCGGCAGCAGTGGAAGGGGCCGGTCAGATTTATGTCGAGCACGCGCCTCCATTCCAAAGGGTCCGTTTCCCACGTTGTGGCGTTGGCCCCGGCGATGCCCGCGTTATTGACGAGGATGTCCAGCTTTCCGAACGCCTGTAATGACGAGGCTGCGCCGGCCTCGGTGGACTCGGTGCTGGTCACGTCCACCACGGCGGTATGAACGGTGCCCATGGATTTGAGTTCCACCGCTGCCTGAGCGAGCGCCTCGGCATCCACGTCCCAAATGGACACGCTGGCTCCCGATTCAAGCAGGCGCGAGGCGATGGAGAGTCCGATACCGCGTGCCCCTCCGGTGACGATGGCGGTGCGGTTGTTGAGATCGATTTGGTTCATGGTGTGAATGGAGTCGTGTGTTTGTGAGGTGTAGAATGAAAGTTTCACAGACGTATGGGCGGGATTCGAAAATGCCGTGTCTTTCGCCTTGGAGGCCGGATCCCGCCTAATCAAGCCACCGAATGCACGAAGGCATCGGCATTGATACTGGATCGCCCGTGGCTTTGATCCCGCCGCTCACAGGGTCGATCCGGAAAATGATGACGCTGTTCCCCGGCATGTTGGCGCACAGGATCCAATGACCGTCGGGCGTAATGAGCAGGTTCTGCGGGCCTTTGCCGAGGCTGGGTTCGATGGTGATCAATGTGAGTTTGCCATCGTCCGCAACGCGATACACGGCGATGCTGTCGTGGCCCCGATTGGTACCGTAGAGGAACTTGCCGTCCGGTGTGAGCTTCAGGTCGGCGCAGTGGCTTGTGCCGGAGAAGTCGGCTGGCAGTGTGGAGATTGTCTGGCGTTCGGCCAGCGTGCCCGATCCGGTTGTGTAGTCAAAGACAGTGACAGTGTTCTTCAACTCGTTGATCACATACACGTGCTTGCCGTTGGGGTGAAACGTTAGATGCCTCGGACCGGAGCCCGCCTGCATCTTCGCGAACGGTTGAGCTTCGTTGGGTGTGAGCCCGGCTGTCGCTGCGTCGAGGCGGTAAATCAAGAGCTTGTCGATCCCCAGGTCCGCTGCGAGGGCGAAGCGATTGTCCGGGCTGATCACGATGGCGTGCGCATTCGGGCCTTTCTGACGTTCGGGATTCACGCTCGATCCAGTGTGTTGCACGAACGACGCGATCTCGCCTAGCGAGCCATCCTTTCGAGTGGGAAACGACGCGACACTGCCCGATGAATAGTTCGCCACTACAACTGTCCTCCCGGTCGCATCGACGTCGAGATAGCACGATGACGTTCCGCGGGACGTCTGCCGATTGAGCCGCTTCAACCCGCCGGTGCGACCTTCGATCGCGTACGCTGCAACGAATTCGTTGTCGGGTTCACCAAAGGTCTCGGCATCGATGGCATACATGAATCGCTTGTCCTTTGAAATCGCCAGAAAGAAGGGATTCTGCACGTCGGAGGTCCGATGCAGTGGCTTCAAGACCCCGGTCTTTGTATCGAATGCAAACGCATGAATCCCGGCGCTGTCACCCGGGGCGAAGGCGGAGATGAAGACGAGCGGGTCTTCGGCACGAGTCCAAATGGGAGTGACGAGGACGGCGGCGAGAAGAAGGATCAGGGTGCGCATACGTTGCTGGACTAAATTAAAGGAGGGTTTCCCCTCCAGTGAATTTCTTCACGGCATCGGGATCGAGGGTGAGTCCGAGGCCGGGCGTGTTTGGAATCGCGAGCATACCGTCGGCATCGAGGTGCCATCCGCCGACGGTAATCTCGTCGATGAAAGGAGACCCGGTGAGATACTCAACGAGGTCGGTGCCGGGGAACGCGGAGGCCAGGTGCAGATCAGCGGCAAGCCCGACGGCGGTGTTCCAGCCGTGAGGGATGAAACGGACGCCGTGCTCCTGCGCCATCCACGCGATGCGCCGCTCTTCGCTAATGCCGCCGACTTTCGTCACATCCGGCTGCACAATATCCAGTGCACGCGCTTCCAGCCACGGCTGAAACGCCTGCCGCCGCGTGAGCACCTCGCCGCCCGCGATGGGTACGGGCGAATGTTCGCGCAGTTTTGCATGATCCTCGATCGCGTCGGGCAAGAGGGCCTCCTCGAACCAGTGCACATCGTAATCGGCCAGCATCCGCGCGGTATTGAGCGCCCACTTGTAGCCGTTCGGCCAGAAGGCGTCGCTCCCGCCTGCATCGACCATGAGTTTGTTGTCCGGGCCAATCGCTTCGCGCGCGGCTTTAACAATCGCCTCGTCGGTCGCTGCATTGCGGCGACCGAACGGTCCCCAGCCGATTTTGAATGCGCGAAAGCCCTGTGCCTTCACCGCCAGCAGGTGGTCGCGCAGCTTCTCCGGTTCATCCATGAGCAAAGACGCGTAAGGCTGCACGCGCTCTCGATAACGTCCCCCGAGCAAGCGCCCGACCGGCTGTCCCGTGGCCTGACCGAGCAAATCCCAAAGCGCGATATCCACGCCGCTGATTGCATGCGTCATGGAGCCGCCGCGCCCGAGCCAGAACGAATTCTGGTGCAGCTTTTCACTGACGCGCTCCGGCTCCAGTGCGTTCTCGCCGCGATAGAGAGGTTCCAGCACCGCGAGCGCGGCTCGCACCAGCGCGTCGTTGGTAAACACACTGCCGAGCCCGACCGCGCCTTCGTCCGTGTGGACGGCTACAAGTGTGTGAACGCAGTCTTCCGGCCGCAGCTCATTGCTCCAGCCGCCTTCCGGTGTGGCACCGCGCAGGCCGGCACAGCGAATTTCACGAATCTTCATTTGGATACTTTTGATGGGTTTGGTGGCGGTGACGCTGAAACAATTTCACCCGCGGGGTAAAGCTCACGTTTTCATCGAGCGGAAAAATCGGACGTGTGCAGCGCGTGTGGCCGAGGCTGCGGAGGTTTGCGCTCGTGGAGCCGGGGGCGTCCACGTCGATGTAGCGTGCCGCCCACGCCCTGAACATATACGGCTCGCAGTGCGGCGACTTTACGACGACCGCGCCGAAATGTCGCGGGTCGCAACCGTGTGCAAGGAAGAGCGCGCGGTCATACAGGCTCACCGCGCGGCTCGTGACGACGAGCGTGAAGTTGCCGGATTGAATCACCGCCGTCGGGCCCGCCTGCCAGAGTTCGTGTGTCGTCTCGCTATGGAACGAGCCGTCGGAAAGCATCCGCACGCGGCCTTCGACGGGCAGTGGTGTGAAGCGGGCGGGATCGAGCGCGCCGCCGACATTGGTTTTGATCGCATTGCCAACGCCCGCTGCAAATGCTGCCGTCACAGCGCGGGAATCCACGATCGGAACGAGCGCGGTGCCTTCGTATCCGGCGTCGAGCAGCGCACGCAGGATCGCGTTGCTGTCCCCGGATGCGCCGGAGCTCGTTGCGTCCGCCGCATCTACGAGCACAACGGTTCTGGAATCGTTCTCCTTCGTGATGCACGCCGCGTCCGCGGGCTTCGTGAGCGGCACCTGCATTTTCTCGTGATGTTCCCAGAAGAGGTTTGCGATGCGCACGGCCTCGCGTTCGGCGCGAGCGGGGTCGTTGTCCGTCACTACAAAGCTGTTCGATGCGAGCGCCGGCACGTCGGTGAACGGGTTGCCCCACATCATCGCTGCCGAAAGGCCCCCGGGACTTTGTTCAACGGCCTTCGCCGCGTTTACGGCGTGGCGAATCAATCCAGTCTCGGTAATGAGTTCGTCGCCGCGCACCAACGCCGGCACCGTCACCTTCGCCGTCACCGGTCGGACCTCGCCGGCCACGATGCGCAGCAGCAGTTTCGCCGCACGTTCGCCAGTGCCGAAAAAATCCACGTGCGGATAGGTGTGAAACGCCACGGCAGCGTCGCTGTGCTCGATCATCCGATCCGTGAGGATGCCGTGGAGGTCGAGCGAGATGACGATGGGCACGCGCTCGCCGAGAATCCTCCGTGTCTCCGCGAGCAGCCAGCCCTCGGGATCTCCCTCGCCGTCCGTCGCCATCGCGCCGTGCAGGGAAAAGTAGACACCGTCCACCGGCGCCGCCGCCGCGATGCTCGCAAGTAATTCGCCTGCGATCCGCTGAAATGCCGCGTTCGCAAGCGTGCCCCCCGAGGTGATGAAGTGAGCGCTGTACGCCGGCACCAACTGCACGTCGCTACGCGAATCGAAGACGCTTAGTGCACCGCCAACTTCACTGCGAACCTGGCGGTGGTAGCTGAGAATTTCCCCGCCGAGCCGGATGGTGAAATCCTCATAGCCGCTCAGGACCGGATTAAATGTCGAGACCTCCTGCTTGCATTCGACGATGAGAATCTTCGTCATGGCATTGCCCTCCACTGCTCGTCGAAATACCCGGCGCGCACGACTTCGTCGGGGAACGTTGGTGACGTTGGCTGCCACGCCTCCCCGCCAGCCACGACCTTCATCACCGCCCAATCGCCGAGTCTCGGGAAGAGCAGGTAATTGAATGCGGCGAATTCCTTCTCGTGGAAAGTGTGACCGCTGTTGAACACCACGTAGCGCTCGCCCGCTCCCGGCAGCGGGCTGGCGCAGATAAAGGCTGGAACGTGATCTTTGGCGGAGAGTGCGTCACCGCCGAGGCGCACTTCATAGCGGGTCCACGAGACAGGCAGGCCGGGCAGCGCCTTGCGAATCCATTCGTTGCTGCCGGGATCGCCGAACAGGATGAGGTTTTTTGTGCGCACGTCCTCCTCGGTGACGTCGGTGTCGTCCTTCACCGGCAGATCGCCGCGCATGTAGCACGCCCATTCATAGGCGAAGCGGCGAAGACTCGCATCGGCCCATGCGCCGACAGCGGGATTCCATGGTTCACCGGTGCCGCGCACGCAGAGGAACGGTGTGCTGAATGCGTCGTCGATCGGGCCTTGCAAACCGGGACGTTTTCCTGCGGGCACGGCTGACGCGCTCAACGGGGCGACACCCCATTTTCCAGCCTGCTTGGAGAAAACAAGCGCGCGCGGCGGGTCACCGGGTTTCCGTTCCGGCAAGGCGACGAACGTGTGGTCGATGCAAAACTTCGCCTCTTGGGTTTGGAGCATCGGAGGATGAATGGCGAACTGCGTGATGTTATCGGACGTGTCGACCACCAGGGTCCCGTTCGCGGAGACGCTGGCCACAAACTCGGCGCGCTCGTAGTGCTTGCCGAGCGCGAGCAGTTCGAGCCAGTGGCAGCGGTTGTATTTCAGCGTCCACGTCACGAAGCGCAGTTGCCGCGGCGCGTGGTCGAGGCCTTTCGCGGCGAATTCGCCGATGCGGCGCATCTGCTCGGCGTGCGTCACTGGATCAATGACGTGGCCGGTGCCAGGTGAGATGAGGTTCACCATTTGCAGACCTTCCTTCGCGAAGGCCTCGCCCATGTGGACGTGCGATTGGAAAAACACGTCCTTGTCGCCGATCGCGGCGATGGCGGGCACGACGCTCGCATTCGCGGCGTAGTCCACAGAATCGAGCATGTGCAGTCCGAGTTCCTGATGCGGCGGAAGCGGACCGACTTTGATGAACCCCGGAACCGGCGTCCCGGAAAAACGATGCGTATCCACGTAGCCGCAATAAGGCCCGATGGCGACGAAGCGGTCCGGGTGCTTGAGACCGAGATGCCAGGTGCCGGAAGCCCCCATGGACATTCCACGCAGGACGATGCGGCCGCGATCAATCCGGTAGTTCCTGCACGCCGCTTCGATGGCCTCGAACACATCCGTCTCGCCCGACCAGCGGTAGCAGTTTTCCACACGGCCAAGCGGATGCAGTTCGATGAAATCGTTTTTGGGCGCGGTATTCGTCGCGTCATCTCCCTCGTCGAAGCGTGCACCGAAGTGCAGTTCGCTCAAACCTGCGGGTTTCGAACTGCCGTGCAACACCACGTCGAGGCGCATCGGCTTCGTGCCGTCGTAACCCGCGGGAACTATGACGCCATAGGGTTGCGTCGAGCCATCCACGGCGGAGACAAAGCCGCGCAGCACGTTGCCCTTCTTCCCGCTCCACGGAGCTTGTTTGGAGAGCAGCGCGTCAGCGCGTTGCAGGCCGCGCGCGATGGATTTCCTTAGCAGCGCGATATCGGCCGGTGCAAAAGTCGTTTCGTAGCGAAGCGCCCAATCGACCCCCTTGTGAAATACCTCGGCGTCGGCGAGCAGATCGGGTGCCGCTTCCTTTATCGAGGCGAGCCTGCTGGTGAGTTTGTGTTGCCCGGTTTCGATGTCCCGCCGCTCATCGGCAGGAACAATTTTGGGCACAGGTGGTGTTGCGGCGGCCACGCCCGCTTCGTGCAGTACGAACTCCATCGCTGCGCATGTGTCCTCGTAGTTCGTCGAGTGACCGCCGGCTTCACGATGAATGCTGAGCACCTTGCGGCCTGTCTTTTTGAGTTCCCCGGCCAGTCGCAGGACGCTTTGCGGCGGCACAACGTCGTCTTTTCCACCAGTCGTGATCGCGACGGGCATTGTGAAACGCGCGGGCCAAAGTTCGGCGCTACGCTTCTTGTATTCTTCCGGTACCTCCGTCTTGCTGCCGCCAAACGAAGCGCGGACCGCGTCCTGAAATCCTTCATATTCGATCAAGTTCGCGGTGCCATTGAGGCAGCATACGCCCGCGATCAAATCAGGATGCAACGCGGTGAAGGTCAGCGCCGCCGTGCCACCCATCGAGCCTCCTGCGACAAATACCCGCCCGACCTTATGGCGCTGTTTCAGGTCCGCGATGATCTGCACCACATCCGCCTCGGCCAACGGTCCCATCCACGACGTCTTCGCGCGATAGTCGGGCGATACGACGATCAATCCGGATCGCGCCGCCGCGTCGCGCACGCCGCGGCATTCGTCACGCGGATCCTTGATGAACTGCCAGCGATCGGAGCCGTGGCCGTGGAACGCCAGCACGATGTCGTACGTCTTTGCGGCATCAAAGCCGGGCGGCGGGAGCTCGACGTAGCGTTGCTTGGTTCCGTCCGCGACGGCTTTGAATTCCACGTCCTCCGGCTCCGCACCGAACGTGTGGAATGCTGCAAATGTGAGGATGGCGAGTGCGGTTCTCATTCAGTGGGTGGTGCGACAGTCGGATGGAAAGCATCTCCTGATGCCGATGATCAGTGTGACCCCGGCGATGACATACGCGACGGCGGTCAGCGTGAGAAGACGATCGATGCCGAGCGATTGTTTCCATAGTCCGCCAAACAGCGCCGCAAAGCCGGACATGATTGCTCCGCAAAAATTGAGCGCTCCTACGGCGGAGGCGCGAGTGTCGGCTGGCACAACCTCGAATGCCGCGGGGAAGATGTTTCCCATCAGCAGACCGCTGAAAAGCCCGAATGCGGCGGCGGCGATTCGGGTGTTTCCGAGCGCGTTGCAATTGCCGAGCGCGTGCAGGCAAGGTGCGCAGAGCAGCAGGCTCGCCACCATCAGCCAGAGCCGTGCGGCTTTGATGCGGCGGTACATTTTGTCCGCTAGAATACCGCCACCGATCAAGCCGACGGCCGTGGTGCCTTGCAGGAAGACGGTTGCGTTGAACGCGGCGTCGGATTGATTCAGAGCGAATTTGTCGTGGAGGAACGTCGGCAGCCATCCGTAGAGCAGCCACAGGCCGAACACGAACACAGGAAAGACAAGGCAGAGCAGCAGAAACGTCCGGACTTTGACGAGCGCCGCGAGTGCGAGCGTTGCGCCGGGTTTTGCGGGGCCGATTCCCCCTTCCTCATTCACACCGCGGAGGAAGAGAAAGTAAGGCAGCGCGTAGAGCACGCCGAGCGCGCCGAGAACGAAGAATGCACCGCGCCACTGTCCGCGATCCGCCATCCAGCCGCCGAACCAACTGCCAGCAACAGTGCCGGCAATCTGTGCAGTCGTGAGGGCGGCGATGGCGCGTGAACGACGCTCGGGCGGTTGCGCATTCGAAGTGAGTGCGATTGCGTTGGGCATGTAAAGTGACTCGGAGATGCCCATCGCTCCACGCAGAGTGAGCAGCATGAGCGCCGAGGTCGCAAAGCCGGTTGCGACGGTGACGATGCTCCACACGACGAGGCTTAGCACGACGAGGATACGCTTTGAGAAGCGATCTCCGAGTTGTCCGGCGATGGGGCATCCAAACGCGTAGACCCAGAGAAATGTCGCACCGACCAGGCCGAGTTGTTTGTCATCCATGCCGAGGTCGGACTTCAGCGCGGGGAACATTGCAAACACCGCCTGGCGGTCCGCGTAGTTCAGAAAGTAGGCAACCCACATCGACGCCACGAGAAGCGTGGCCCGGCGGGTGTCGTTCGATGAAGGTGAAGCGGTCATGCCCGCAGCACGTCCTTCGCACTCACGCGCTGTGCAATGACGGCGACGCAATCGCCCTGCTGCGTCAGGCACGGCGCGCGCATCGTAACGAGATAGCCGGTGCTTTGCGCGACGATGCATTCCGGTGCGCGGTCGGGCCGTTCGAGGTGATGGATAAAACCGACCGTCTGGCCGCGTTTCACCTTCGCGCCGAGATCGACCGCGATTTCAAAAATGCCGGACTCTGGTGCGAGCAAGTAATCCTCGCGATTCAACGCCTGTGTGAGAATGGCCGGTGGTTTGCCGAGACCGGCACGTGTCTTTTCGCGACCTTTCAACAGACCGACATGGATCAGCACGTTGCGCAGGCCGCTCTGCGTGAGGCGATGGACGGCGGCGGGAATGCACTCGCCGCCGCCCAATTCCGTAGTGACGACGAGCTTGCCTTGATTCTCCGCCTCGACCGGCAGCAACCCCGTTCCCGCGATGTCCGCGTAGAGAAATGCAAAGTCGGAGTTCCACGCGAGCATTGCGGCGAACATCCTCGCGCGCTGATCGCGATCCGCGACGAGGTGCATGTGCGCGCACGGCACAAACTCCATGCTGCGTCCGCCCGAGTGCATGTCGATGACGACATTGCTGAGCGGAAACAAAACCGTCGTAAGAAAGTGCGCGACCTGACTCGTGACCGTGCCCTCGGGCTCGCCGGGAAACGCGCGGTTCATGTTCATGCCGTCGAGGGGCGAGAGCCGCGTGGCCGCGCGCGCTGCGGGAAAGTTCAGCGACGGAATGAGGATGATGCGGCCCGTCACCATCTCCGGCGTCAACTCGCGCGCTAGTCTCATCGCTGCAATCTGTCCCTGGTATTCGTCGCCATGATTTCCGCCGAGCACGAGCACCGTAGGTCCGTTGCCGTGTGCGATGACCGTGATGGGAATCATCACATTTGCCCATCCGCCGAGGTTGTGAGAGTAGGGGACCTGGAGAAAGCCCTGCTGCTTGCCGGGTTTGTTGAAGTCGAGCGAGGTGATGACCATATAGGAAAATGAGCGTGTGTTTCAGGCGATGATGGGTCGCACGACTTCGCCTGCGACATCGGTCAGGCGGAAATCGCGGCCGGCGTAGCGGAATGTGAGGCGCTCATGGTCGATGCCGAGGAGGTGCAGCATCGTTGCGTGGAGGTCGTGCGTGTGGACCGCGCCCGAGGCGGGCAGGATGCCGTGCTCGTCGGACTCGCCGTGGACGTAGCCGCCTTTCACTCCGCCGCCAGCCATCCATGAGGTGAAGCAAAGATTGTGATGCTCGCGTCCGGGGTGGTCGGCTTTTTGATTGAATGGCGTGCGGCCGAATTCGGTGGTCCACACGACCAGCGTGCTCTCGAGCATGCCGCGCTGTTTGAGATCGGCGATGAGGCCAGCGATGGGCTGGTCGATCGCTTTTGCGAGTTTTTCGTGGTCGCCCATGTCGCCGTGGGAATCCCAGTTCGCGCTCGATCCGACATCGATGAGTTCGATAAAGCGCACGCCACGTTCCGCGAGGCGGCGCGCGACGAGGCACTGCCAGCCGAACCCGGTGTTTGCGCCGCGCGTGAGTCCGTAGAGCCGGAGTGTGGCGTCGGATTCGCGCGAGAGGTCGAACGCCTCGGGTGCTTCGCGTTGCATGCCGAATGCGGTCTCGAAGGAGCGAATGCGCGCGTCGAGCGACTGGTCGGCGGCGCGTTGTTCGAGATGGTTGCGATTCAGCTTGGAGAGCAGCGAGAGTTCCATCGCCTGCAATTCCGCCGCGGCAGAATTGGGCTTGAGGTTTGGCAGCGGCTCCACGCCGGGGATGGCGTGCGTGCCTTGATGACATGCGGGCAGGAAATCGCTGCCCCAATTCTGCGCACCGGCATAAGGCGCTGCGGGGGCGATGACCATGAATGAGGGCAGGTTGCGGTTTTCCGTGCCGAGACCGTAGCTCACCCACGCTCCGACGCCGGGCCGGATGGCCTGCGCGGAGCCGGTGTGCGCGGCGAGCGTCCCTTTGTCATGTCCGTCGCTGTCGCAGTGCATGGCGTTCAACATGCAGACATCGTCGATCACTGAGCCGAGATGTGGAAAGAGGTCGCTGACCGAGATGCCGCTGCGGCCGTATTGGCGGAAGTTCCATCGCGGCTTGGTGAGGTAGCGGTCGAACTTGCCGGGTTTGTTCAGCCAGCGCGACGCGGCGATCGATTTTCCGTGGTCGCTGAATAGCTGCGGCTTGTGATCGAAGGTGTCCACGTGCGACACGCCGCCGGTTGAGTAGAGAAAAATCACGCGTTCGGCCTTCGCGGGAAAATGCGGAGGGCGGGCCGCGAGCGGGTCCGCCGCCGCGCCGTGAAGTTCCTGCCAAAGTCCGCTGAGCGCGAGGGCACCGAAGCCTCCGGAGGCACGGCGTAGAAACTCCCGGCGGTTCTGTCGGGCAAAGGCGTTTACGGACTGGTTTTCAATCGACATAGAGAAAGGCGTTGCTCGTCAGCAGCACACGTGCGAGGCCGGCCCAGGCGACTTCGAGTTCTTCGCCCGGCGGTTTTTCCAGGCTCGCGAGTTTCTGCCGATACGCACTGAGAAATGCGACGGCTTCGCCGGTTTCGGAGTCCGCCGGAGCGCGACCGTGCGCCATCTCAAACGCCAGACGCACGCGCGTCGTATCGTCGCCCGGTGCCGCGAGCAGACGCCGCGCGAAGGCTTCGGACTGTTGTTGAACGAAGGGCGAATTCATCAGGTAAAGCGTCTGCGTGGGCGTGGTCGTCGGTAGTCGCTGAGCCATGCTTTGATTCGGATCGGCGGCATCGAACAGCGCGAGGAACGGATGCCGGCGGTTGCGTTGCTGCATGAGATAAACGCTGCGATGCTCGGACTCGTAAAGCGCGTGAAACGGATTGTGAATGGTGAAGCCCCACGTATCCACGGACGGGAACGGATGCGGACCGGGGATGCTGCGATCCAGCCGGCCACTTACCGCCAGCATCGCGTCGCGGATGGATTCGGCATCCAGCGGCAGTCGCGGGTGGCGCCAGAGCCTGCGGTTTGCGGGGTCGCGGTCGAGGTTTGCGGCGTGATCGTCGCTCGCGAGCTGGTACGTCTGCGAGCGCATAATGAGCCGGTGCAGCGCTTTCACCGACCATCCCGACGCGATGAATTCGGACGCGAGCCAGTCCAGTAGGTCCGGATGGCTCGGAGCGTCGCCGCGCAGACCGAAGTCGCTTGGCGTGGTGACGAGGCCCTGCCCGAAATGCCATTGCCACACACGATTCACGAACACACGCGCCGTCAGCGGATTCTCCGGACGGGTGATCCAGGTCGCGAGTTCCAGCCGTCCGCTGCCGGTCGCGCGCGCCGGCACCACGTCGCCGCCCAGCACTTCGAGAAACCGCCGCGGCACTTCCGCGCCCAGCTTGTCCGGCTCGCCGCGAAGTTGAATGCGCACATTGACCGGCTTGTCTTCGCTCACGCCGTAGGCCACGGGATACGGCTGCTTCGCCGCCTCGGTCTCGCGGAGCTTCGTCGTCGCCGCGATTTCCTCGTCGAAGTTCTTAAGCCGATCCGCCAGGTCCGCAGGCGGGGCCGCGGGCACGACGGGACCGCTGCCCGGCTCGGCGAACGGCGTTTCGCCCAGTCCGATGTTGTCGAGGTCACGCTCGGGCGCCGGGCCACCGATGTGCCCGATGGCATCGCAGATGAACGTGTCAGCCACGCCGTCCCAGTTCGCACCGAGCGCCTTGTTCTCGAACGTCGCCATGTCACCGACCGTGCCGACTGCGCCGGAGTAGGTCTTCTTCTCGTGATCGAGCGTGAGCCGCAGGGTGTGCCACGTGCCGGGCGCGAGCTTGCGGACGACTTCCCATTTCGCGCCGTCACGGATGGCAATCTCCGACGCTGTCACGCTGATCTCGACCGCGAGCGATGCGATCACTCCGCGACCGAGGTAAAAGCGATAAGCGCCCGTCTTGTCGGCGGGGGCCACGGTGCGGAAATCAATCGTGAAGTGCATCTGCCTGCCGGGCACGGCGCGCAAGCCGTTGGCGAAAACGTAGCGCACGCCTTCGTTCGCGTTGCCGGTGCCGACGCGCACGCCGCGGGTGCCCGGCGGGTGGATGTGCGCAAACGGGCTTTGCGCATCGGCGAGGACTTTGTTCGGGCCGGCCGAGAGCCACGGCGCGGCCGGCGGCTGGCCCAGCACTTGCGACTCGAAGCCGAGATCCGGGCCGCCGCCGATGGACTTGCCATCGAGCGCGCCGCGTTTCCGCTTCAACCGGCCCAATGTTTCATCGAGACGCGCGAGTTCCGCGGCCTTTGCCTTGTCGAGTCGAACGGCTTCGTCCGGCAAAACCAACGGCGGAAATGACGAAGGCCGTTTCTGCTCCTCCCCGCCGGGGAACGCCCAGCGCGTGCTTTGGAAAATGCCGTAGAGCGCGTAGTAGTCCGCGGCGGTCACGGGATCATACTTGTGGTCGTGGCAGCGCGCGCAGCCGAGCGACAGACCGAGCAGCGAGCGGCCCACGGAGTCGATCGCATCCGCGAAATCGAGGTGCTGATAATCGGGCGACGGCTGGTAGCCGTAGCGTTTCCCCACCGCGAGAAATCCCGTGGCGGTGACGCGCTGCGCGTATTGTTCGGCGGCCCCCGCTTGCGCGAGAATGTCGCCGGCAATTTGCTCGCGCACAAATTGATCGAACGGCTGATCCGAGTTGAAGGCTTTGATGACCCAGTCGCGATATTTAACCGCCTCGCGCACCGGATAGTCCGCGCCATCGCCCGCCGTGTCGGCGTAGCGCGCGACATCCAGCCAGTGCCGCCCCCAGCGCTCGCCGTAAGCCGGAGTGGCGAGCAAACGATCGACGAGCTTCGCAAAGGCGTCGGTGGATGTGTCACGGAGAAATTCCTCAATCTCCGCCGGCGTCGGCGGCAGCCCCGTGAGATCGAACGTCGCGCGGCGGATCAACGTGCGGCGGTCGGCGATGGGATTCGGCTGCAACTCGTGCTGCTGGAGTTGCGCGAGCACGAATCGATCGAGCGGCTGCTGGCTCCCGGATGGCGGTTGCGGATGTGCGAGCAGCTGAAAGGCCCAGTGCTTCCGTCCCGCCTCCATGTCCACTCCTGATTTTGCGACTGCATTTCCTTCGCGCGGATCGGGTGCACCCAACTTCACCCATTGCTCCAGCGCCGCGACTTCGTCCGAACTGAGTTGGCGCTTTGGAGGCATTTGCAATTCCTTGTCCGTGTAGCGCACTGCCTTGATGAGCGGACTCGCCTCGGAATCGCCGGGTTTGATTACCGCGCCGTTCTCCCCGCCCGCCTGCCACGCGGCGCGCGAGTCGAGCCGCAGTCCGCCCTTCTGTTTTTTCTCGCCGTGACATTCGATGCAGCGCTCGACGAGCAGCGGACGGATCTTTGTCTCGAAAAACGCGTTTTCTTCCGCCGCTGCGGCCGGAGCCGCTGCGCTGCAGGAAAGCACGGCGGAGCACGCAATGGCGAGATGGTTAGAGAGGCGTTTCATAGTCGCATGCTCAAGGCTTCACGCGGGCAGCCACTCGCGCCAGGTGGCCATCTCCAGGCGGATGGCGTTTTCGGCCTTTCGCTCGCTTCCGCTGCACAGATCGGCCAGCAGACGGCGGTGACCTGGAACCGTGAGTTCGATCGAGGAAAGATACCGCGCGGCCTGGGCGCGGTGTGCCCGGGCCAGCCACACTTCGATTTGCGCGCGGATGGTTTTCCAGCAAACCGCCAGCGGACGATTCCGCGCGGCCTGGATGATTCGGTCGTGGAAAGCCACGTCCGCCAGGCTCAATTCCGTCAGATCTACCGTGGCCTGCTGCGCGTCGATCATGGCTTCCAGTGCATCCAAATCGGCTTTCGTCATCCGCTTTGCGACCAGCCGCGCAGCCATTACCTCCAGCGCGCAGCGCATGGAAAACAACTCCTCGAAATCATCCTCCGTGAATTGCCTCACCCGGCTCCGTCCGCGACGGTCAAACTCAACCAACCCTTCCTGCTCGAGTTCCATGAGCGCTTCGCGAATCGGCACGCGACTGACGCCGAGTTGCGCCGCCAGCCCGTCCTCCGGCAGCGGAGCACCGGCGGCAAGTTCCCCGGCCACTATCGCCCGCCGGACCCGCGCGGTGGCGTCTTCCGCGAGACTGCGGCGGGATAGAGGGGATAGATGGGAGTTGGAAACTTTCGTTTTGGTTGTGGCGGTCATCGGAGTATGGAGCACTGTATACAGTGGACAATGAGCGTCAAGCGCTGAATGGCGCGTCGTGATGCAGTTGAGATGGGCTGAGAAGCGTTTCGTGGACGCCTCCTCAGTCGTCAGGCCACGCGATGCTTGCGCACTTCCTCTTCGTTCAATTCCAGCCCGAGGCCCGGCGCGTCTGGAATCGGGAGGGCGCCGTCCTTCATCCGAACGTGTCCTTTTGTGAGGCGTTCCCGCAGGTCGGTGTTTTCCTGCACGACGAACTCGGCGATGAGCGCGTTGGGGATCGCGTTCAGCCAGTGCAGCGCGGCGTGAACGTTGATGTAGGTGCTGAAGCCATGGTTCGCGACGCGCAGGCCACGGTCGGCGGCGAGGCTCGCGATCTTCATCGCCTCAGTGAAGCCGCCGCAGCGCGTCAGATCGACCTGCACGATATCCACGCGTCCGCGGTCCATGAGGTCGAGGAATGAGGCGCGATTGCTCTCCTGTTCGCCGGCGGCGATGTGGACGGGACTGGCGGCTGCGAGCTTCGCGTAGCCTTCATAGTCGTCGGGTTGGAGCGGTTCTTCGAGCCAGAAGATATTGAAGTCGGAAAAGGCCTTCGCTCGTTGGATCGCGGTGCGTGCATCCCAGACAAGGCCGGCGTCAATCATCAGGTCCGCGTCATCGCCGAGGCCTTTGCGGGCCTGGCGAACGAGATCCACATCAGTCTTCGCGTCATCTCCCATTGGAGCCCAGCCAAACTTAACCGCATCGAATCCACGGCCGCGGATTCGGCGCGCGAGTTCACCGGTCTTGCGCGGCGTCGCGCCGAAAAGCGAGCTGGCGTAGCAGCGGATTTTCTTTTGAAAGCCGCCGCCGAGCAGTTTCCAGACGGGCATGCCGAGTGCCTTCCCCTTGATGTCCCAAAGCGCGAGGTCGATGCCGCTCATCGCGTGCAGACCGATGCCGCGCCGGCCCGAGTAAATCGTGCGCTGATACATCGTGTGCCAGAGTCGCTCGGTCTCGAACGGGTCTTCACCGATGAGCAGGTGCTTCAACCCTGTGCTGATCGTGTGCGAAAACGGCCCCTCGATCACCGCCTTCGCCGCGAGCGGCGAGGAATCCACTTCGCCGAGGCCGGTAATGCCGGCGTCGGTGCTGACTTTCACGATGAGCGCATCCTGGCCGCTGTCGCACTGCGCACGGACGGTTTTCTGAGAGACGTAGATTGCTTCGACGTTGGTGATTTTCATGCGGAGAAAAGCTTTAAGAAGCGAGAGGTGCTCACGCGAGTATTTCCTTTACGATAGTTCCCCCGACATCCGTAAGGCGGAAGTCGCGCCATGAATGGCGATCGGTAGCAACTTTGGATTAAGCCTGTGCATGATGACCCGGCACTGATCACCCTCTTTGATCTTCGGAATGACCACGGCTGTCACTCCGTCCAGCCAGGTCTCTTTCTTGAATGCATTTCTCCAGTCCACCTGAATCACTTCGACCGGGTCAATGTAGCTCACTGCCCATCCCAGAGCGTTTGCCTGCTGGAGCGCGGATCGGAAGGCGTATTCGGTCCACGCGCCATAAGCCAGCATCGCGGCGATGAAGGCGATAAACCACCGGTAAAGGCACCGTTTGCGGCGCGTCGGCGAATTGGGTGGTGCTGGAAGCATCGTCGCTTGCGCTATCAGAGCGCGCGCTGTCGGGCGAGGGACGTGTAGATGGGTTTTGGCGGGCTGATGGTTTGGTTTTGAGCTCAAAAGACGGATCGAAAAGTCGCTCAAACGCCTGCTCAAAACATCCCTCCC
>JANMGP010000082.1:0-20624 GCA_031374705.1 Verrucomicrobiaceae bacterium
GGTCGAACCCCTGACCTCGTCATTGCGAACGACGCGCTCTACCAACTGAGCTAACCCCCCGTTTCTGAATGGACAGGACTGGAATAAAAACGGGCGACCGAAATTCGTCAAGCCCTCGTCGCGGAGATTTTTGAAAGCCGGGTGAAACAACGGGCTGGACTGCGCGGCATTCAGCGGAAGACAGTGGCCCAATCACCATGAACAAGAACGATTCCGAGGACCGGCCAGGATGATTCGCAGTGTCGCGATTGTAGGTGCCGGGAGCGCAGGCCTTATTGCGGCGCTCGCGTTGCAGCGGCGGTTCCCCGCCCTGCCGGTGACGGTGATTCGCAGCGCGGACATCGGCGTGATCGGCGTCGGCGAGGGTACCACACAGCAGTTCCCCCGCGTCCTGTTCGGCGCGCTGGGCGTGGACGCCGCGCGGTTTTACGCGGAGACGCAGCCGCAATGGAAACTGGGGCTCAAATTCTTATGGGGAGCGAGGAGCGAGTTTTACTACAGCTTCAGCGATGCGCACGATTTCCGCGTGGTAGGACTGCCCCGGAACAATGGGTTTTACGAGGCGGAGGGACAGCCGCTGGATTTATGGACGGCACTCATGGAGGCCGGGCGGGTGCTGCCGTCGGCGATCGATGGAAAGCCGGTATTCTTCGATCATCAGCATCTGGGGTTCCACATCGAAAACGTGCGCCTGGTCGGCTTTCTGGAGGCTCTCTGCCGGGAGCGCGGTGTGCTCTTTCGCGATGCCACTGTAGAAGGTGTCGAAATCGCAGACGATGACGTATCGGCGCTTCATGTCGCAGGCGGGGAGAGAATCACGGCTGATTTTTTCGTGGATGCCTCGGGATTTCGGAGCGAGTTGCTCGGCCGCGCCTTCGGAGAGCCGTTTGAGAGCTATTCCGATGCGCTTTTCTGCGACCGCGCCGTCATCGGCGGGTGGGACAGAAACGGCGAGCCGATCCTGCCTTACACCACGTGCGAAACAATGGATGCAGGGTGGTGCTGGCAGATCGAGCACGAGCGATTCATCAATCGCGGCTACGTCTATTCGTCCGCTCACTTGGGTGATGACGATGCCCGCTCCGAGTTCTTGAGGAAAAACCCCGGCGTCCCGGCGGATAGAACACGAATCGTGAGGTTTCGCAGCGGGCGCTACCGGCGGATGTGGGTCGGAAATGCGGTGGCGGTGGGGAATGCGAGTGGATTTGTGGAACCGCTGGAGGCGACGGCGCTCGGCGTGATCCTGTCCCAGGCGGTGACACTGGCGGATTGCCTGGAGGACAGCGAATTGCACCCGACGACGACAGTGCGGGACATCTACAATCGAACCGTGTGCGGCGTCTGGGATGATGTGCGCGATTTCCTGTCTATTCATTACCGGTTCAATACCCGACTCAACACACCGTTCTGGCACCATTGCCGCGAGCACGTCGCGCTCGGCGGAGCCGCCGCGATTGTGGATTTTTATCGCGAGAACGGACCGAGTTCGCTTGCCAAGAACGTCTTGATTGGCCCCGGCAACCCCATCGGATGGGAGGGATATCTGGCGCTGCTCGCGGGGCAGAATGTCCGGCACGCCCGCCCGCACAATCCCTCTCCGGCCGAGCGTGCAATTTGGGAACGTCGCATCACCGAGTGCAGGGCCGTCGCTGCACAAGGTTTCACCCCGGAGCGACTGGCTGGAGCGGTTCGCGCGGCGGCGTGGGATTGGAGTCAGGCCCGGTAGATAATGGCTTTCCGGAATTCACACAAATTTCGCGAAGATTTCGCTTGCCCGACTGGCACAATCGAGTAACTCAGAGCACTCGTTTTTTATCTAAGACGCGCCCTGCCTTCCGAACAACCAACTCTCACCCAACAGCAACAAACCTCAGCACAAGACAAATGAAACCGTCCCGCAACACCCGCAGAATCCTCACCACGAGCATCGCCGCCGCTTTGGCATCACTCATCGCACCTCAATCGGCCAAAGCCGCATCAGGCACCTGGAACATCGATGCAAACGGCAACTGGAGCCTCGCCACCAACTGGTTGAGCAGTGCCATCGCTGATGGCGCGACGTTCACGGCAAACTTCAATTTCAACATCACCGCCGACCGCACCATCACGCTCGATACGGTCCGCACGATCGGGAACCTTGTCTTCACCGACGCAACCACGGTAAGCAACAACTTCATTCTCGCCGGCACAAATATACTTACGCTCGACGTGGCGACGGGCCAGTCGTCCATCTCCGCTACTCAGGCCGGACGCACGGCCAGTGTGAACGTTCCGCTGGCCGGAAACGACGGAATCATCCTGCCGACGACGAGCCTCGGCATCGTGTCGCTCGGTTCAAACAACAGCGCTTACACCGGCCAGACCATCGTGTCGAGCGGAGCGACGCTTCAACTCGGCGCCGGGGCGATCACAGCGGGTGCCGGAGGGTCCGCGGTCGCGTCGAACACATCGCTCGGGCTGGGCGGCGTAGGGAGTGAAACCGTGGTGCAAGCGGGCGGCGTGCTGAACATTAACGCACAAAACACCGGCAACCTCGAAATCGTCCGCATCGCGGGCTTTGGCAATGCGACCCTCGCGGGAGCCGCGCTGCTGAACAACGGTGGCGGTCAGAACAATGCACTGAGCACCGTAGTCCTCACCGGCGACGCAGCGATCGGCGGCACCGGCCGTTTTGACATCCGCAACAACGTCCCATTGCTGGACCTCGGAGGTTTCCGACTGACGAAGATTGGCGGAAACCAGTTCAGCGTCGTCGGCGGGTCGATCACGGCGGGTAACATTGATGTGAACGCCGGACTTTTCGCCATTGAAAGCGACGCCCTCGTGCGGGGCGCGGGCAGCATCTCGCTGAACACCGGCGGCACGCTCGCGCTCTGGAACAACGTCTCGGGCAGGCAGACGCGCACAATCGTCCTTGCAGGCGGAAGCATCAACGAGCAGGGCAGCGCTTCCCTTACCTCCACCAACAGCAGCCCGGTCATGCTCGCGAACAACGCCGCCATCAACGTTGGCGGAACCGCGACGACGATGTTCACCATGCCCGGCAACATCACGCAAACGGGTGGAAACTTCGGTATCACCAAGACCGGCGGCGGCACCCTCGCGCTCGCTGGCGCAAACACATGGACCGGCCCGCTGACTATCAACGACGCCTCCGGACGCGTGAACCTGAACTCCACCTCGATCCTATCCGCGCGAAACGTGTCCGTCGGGACGGCATCCACTTTTGATGCCTCGGCGCTCGGCGGCTACACCATCCCGAACGGCGGTACCTTTACTGTCGGCACAGCGGGCGTCACTGCGGGCGATGTGATCGGGAACTTCTCCGCTGGAGCCGGGACAACGCTGAATGTCGGCCCTGTCTATGGGACGGGAAATACGACCCTGCGCACGGCATCATTCGCCAACAACCTGACGCTCGACGGCGCGACAGTGGGCAACGTGGCCATCGCGGCCACGTCTGCTGCGCCAGGGGCCGCAAACGGGCGGTTGAACGTGCTCGGAAACCTCAGCCTCAGCGGCGTCACCAACGTCAATATAGTCCCTCAAAATGGACAGGATTATGTGGCGAGCGGCGGCTTCATCGCAGGGACAACCATCCTCGCCAACTACGCTGGCACGCTCACCGGCAGCGCGGCAAATCTCGCCGTCGGCAATGCGGCGGAATACAGGCAGACGTTCTCTTTCGACACGACGAGCGTGGCCAATCAAGTGCTCCTGAACGTCTCTGGCACTGCCAATACAGGACTCACCTGGGATAATGGGGCCGCGAATGGTCGCTGGGATGTGAACAGCAGCGCAAACTGGACCGGCGACAAGTTCTACAATCTGGACAAGGCTGTGTTCACCGCGACCGGCGCCGGCAACGTCAACATCGTGGGCACCGTGCGTCCGTCAGCAGTAAACTTCGCGGGAGGCACTTATACGATTGGTGGAAACGGAATCATTTCCGGACCGGCATCTGTCACGAAATCGGGCGCGGATCGCACGGCCATCACGGGGGAGTTTCATGACTTCAGCGGCGGCACACTCGTGACGAGTGGCACACTCGCGGTTCCCGTTTATGGGAACAACGGCGGCGTCAGCTCTGTTGGCACCGGCGGCGTCGTTCTCGACGGCGGGGCCGCGCTCCTTGAATACACCGGAGGCACCGCGACCGCGAACCGGACCACGCAACTGGGCGCAGGCGGCGCAGGGATCAAAGTGGCAAACCCGCTTGCCTTCTTCACCCTCTCGACGGCCATTTCGGACTCCACGGGCTCAGGCTCGACCTCACGCACGCTTACTAAAACCGGACCGGGCGCTCTCGTGCTAAGCGCCGCGCCAACATTCAGCGGCGGCCTCGGCGCCGGAGGGGGCATCGTGGTCAGCGAGGGAGTGCTGCGCGCAGGCATCGCAAACATGTCCGGCAAGAGTATCGATGTCGCCGCTGGCGCAACTTTTGACCCGAATGGTTTTAACGGAAACACTGCCGGGGTGACGCGACCGACTCTAAACATTATCGGGAACGGCGTCCCCGGACAAGCCGCCATCTGGAACGGAGGCGGTGCACAGACAAATACGTCGCTCTTCGGACGCATCAACCTGATTGGCGACGCGAGTATCGGTTCGCCGGTCCGCTACGATCTCAACGGCGGGACTGGAACGGATTCCGCGGCGACAGCGGGGGTGACATTCAACGCCAACACCTTCAGCGTCCAACTCGTGGGCACCGGCGAAAGATGGTGGGCGCCAAACTTGGGAGCGGTAGTGAACGACATGCTTGTGCTCCAGGGCCGTCTCGGCGTTCAGCAGTCAAACAATATGGCCTCGCACGGCACGATCACTTCCAGCGCGATCTACGTCGCAACGGCAGGTGAAATGTCCACATTTGGCGAAAATACGACCAACATCAAAGCAGTCGTCCTTTCCGGAGGAACACTTTCGTCAACGGGTGGAGGCACCTCCCTCTCCGGCGTCTGGCGCGGCGGCGTGACACTAAATGCGGACAGCTTCCTGGACAACCGCGGCACCGCCGTGGCGAACAACATCACCATCACCAGCGACCTGGTCGCTCCGACCGTTGCACCGCTCACGCTGAACGGTGCGACGCTCGAAAAACTCGGCTCGTCGGGAACTGTCATCCTTTCCGATACCGGCGCAACCGGAATCGGCAGCGGCGACGGCACATTGCGGATTTACAACGGAGCCATCACGATGCGCGGCGGCTTCAAGATGGATGGCGCGGGCCAGGTGCGCCTGCAAAACTTTGGCCAGCTCAATCTTGACGATACAGCGGGAGCAGTGACGCTCACGAAGACGGTAAAGCTCGACGGCGGCACCCTGAATAATGCAGTCGGAAGTCACTCCACCGGCGGTATCGTCGTCGGAGCACATGGACGCATATTCAACAGCGCTGCAGGCACCACGCTCACGCTCGGCAACATCGCTGTCGGAGCGAACAACGGCATCCAATTCGGCACGACGGGCGCGATCGCTCTCAGCTCGATTAATTCCGGAGCCCCGGTCGTCGGCATAGGCAATCGGCTCGGCGTAAACTGGACCGCAGGAGCAGCTCCAGCCTCGGCCGGCTTTGCGACATGGGACGGCGTCTCCATCGGCACTCTCGCCCCGACTGTAACGAATTCGGCCACACCAACCGCGGCGGACGATGCGCTTTACACCGCGGCGACCACTCTCTCGGGCAGCGTCACCACAAACACACTCGTCTCCGGTGCGGATGTCGTCATCCCGACTGGAGCCCTGCTTACCATCCAGAGCGGCGGCATCGTGATGCGCGGCGCGGATCACTCCATCAACACGCCCGGCGGCGGCACGGGCCGCCTGACCACCGGTTCGGCGGACGGACGTCTCGTGGTGAACGCGCCAGAAGTGATTGACTCCCGCGGTGCCCTGCACATCCGCGCGCAGATGGTGGATTCGCCGCTGGCTGGCGGTGCATTCCGTCCGATGACCGTCCAGAAAAATGGCCCCGGCGTCGCGACCAACTGGGGCACGGACAACGGTGGATTTCAACAGAGCAACCTGTACTCCGGCGGCACCATTATCAATGGCGGTCGCGTCGTTCCGAATGGCGTGAACGCGCTCGGCACGGGAAACGTCACGGTGAATGACGGCGGCCAACTCGGCCTATTTAATCTTAGCGGAAGCACCGCCGCCGACTCGCGTGCCAGCTACCTGCACAACAACATCATCCTCACAGGCCGTGGTGCCGGTGAAAATGCCGGTTACCTCGGCGCCATCCGGATGTCAGGCAACACAACTCTGTCCGGAAATATGAGCGTTTCGGACGTCACCCGGATTCACAACCAGAACGGCGGCGGCAACATCGCCAGCTTGATCACCGGCAGCGGCACGATACAGCATACCGGCAACAACGTCACGTGGGTCACGAATCCGGGCAGCACGTTCAACGGCGTCACCGAACTCGGCTACCGTGACCAGACTGGAGCGATTCAAGTGCTCGTCAGCAAACTCGCCAACGGTGGCCTTCCTTCGAGCCTCGGTGCGTCGTCCAACGCCGCATCGAACCTCGTCTTCAACATTAGCCCAATCCTCAGATACGTCGGAAACGGCGACAGCACGGATCGCCTCTTCACGCTCGCCGGGGGCTTTAATATTGGCGGCACGCCGAACTCCATCCTAGACGGCGGCGGCTACGGAGCGGTGAACTTCACGAACACCGGCTCGCTCGAATTCGGAGCGGGCAGCTACCGCCAGCTCGTCCTCCGTGCAAACATCCTCAACACGGGCGCGAATGTCGCCGGCGGCCAGCTCCCGCTGAACACGTTTGCGCCGAGCCTCGGCGATCCGACCGACCATGGCTTCGGCCAGCTCGTAAAGGATGGCCCCGGACGTTGGGCCATCACCGCCGACCACACCTACAGCGGCATCACTTCGGTGAACGACGGCATCCTGATCCTCGGCAACGGCGGTACGAGCGGGAACTTCGGCAACGGTGCGACCGGCCTTGGGCCGAATCAGGTGAACATCGCCAACAATGCCTCGGTGCATCTGAATCACAGCAACAATTTCTCGATTCCGAACACCATCGTCTCCGGTGCGAACGGCAACAACGAAGTCGTCCAAATCGGCTCCGGCACCGCCACACTCTCGGGCTTCAACGACAATGGCAGCACCCGCGTCCGCGTGGAAAGCGGAGTCGTCGAACTTGGGAAGGCCAGTAACGTCGGCGTCCATGCCCTTGCGTTGCTCGGCACTGTGAACGGCGGCACGCTCCGCCTCGGCGGCACGGGCGACGATCAAATCTTTGACGGCGCAACAAGCGGCATCTGGACCACCCTCCAGATGAATGGCGGGCAATTTGATATGAACGGCCGCAACGAGGCAATCTACCGAATCGAGGGTAACGGCGGCACGATCTTGAATTCTGCTGCCGGCACCACGAGCACCCTGACGCTTGGCGGCAGCCTCCTCGGCGTCGGCAATGGGAGCAGCATTAACGGTGGCGGCCTAGGTTCGACCATCGTGGACGGCGGTGGCACCATGGCGCTCACGAAAGTCGGCACGGGCCGCATCAACCTCACCGGTACGAATAGCTTCAGCGGCGTGACCACCGTGAACAACGGCGTCCTGGCCCTCGGAAATGGCGGAACCAGCGGTACGCTGGGCTCCGGTCCGGTCGTCACGGGAGTGAACGGCACCCTCGCGATTGACCGCTCTGACGTCTTCACCCTCGCGAACCCCGTGAGCGGAACCGGCAGCCTGACCCAGCAGGGACGGGGAACAACCGTCGTCAACGGCGGGCTGACCTACTCGGGCGTAACGACGGTGAACGCCGGAACGCTGCGTGTGGACCTTTCGGCTAACTCGAACGTCCTCCCGACAGCAGCCCGTCTCACACTCAATGGCGGCAACGTCCTCTTTGATGGCGGGCTATCGCAGACCGTCAGCTCGCTTTACGTCGCCGGTGGTGATGTGAATGTGGACGGTTCGCTCGGCGCGACGACGCTCAACCTCCCAGCGACCTTCACGCGGATGCCTGGCGGCTCTGTGAACTTCCGCACGACCGGGGCGGGCGTCATCAACAGCGCCATCGCCAACGTCACCAACATCGTCGGCACAGGCAACGCGGCCTACGCCACGTTCAACGGCACCGACTGGGCGAGCGGCACGGGCGCAGGCATCGTGGCCCTCGCTCCCGGCGGCTACACTGCGGATACCTACGCGCCCGGAACACACACCGATGTCGTGGCTGGCGGGTCGATTGCCGGCGGAAACACAGCAACGATTCGTTTCAATACACCCGCAACAGCCCTCCTAACGAATACAGGCGCGCTCGTGCTCGACCAGGGCGGCATCCTAGTCACCCCGGCAATGGCGGCTGGCAGCGCTATCGCTGGTGGCACTATAACCGGCGGCGCAACGGCTGGAAATGAAGTCATCATCCACCAGCACACGACCGGCGGCATCGCCAGCGCGACACAGATCGCCTCGGCCATCGTGGACAATGGCGTCAACTTCACCGGCCTGACAAAAGCCGGCCCGGGCATCGCCGCCCTCACAGGTGCGAACACCTACTCCGGCGAAACGCACGTCAACCAAGGCGTCCTGAGTGTCGGTGCATTTGGCACCGCCGGTGCTCTCGGCACCGGTCCAGTGTACAACGACGCGACTCTCGCCTTCGCCCGTACGGACATCATCACGGTGAACAACAGCATCGGCGGCAGCGGCCAGGTGGTGCAGACTGGCGGCGGCACGGTCCGCCTCGCCGGCACGAACACATTCACCGGCGGCCTCGTAATCGCGAACGGAACCGTCACCAGCGACCGCGGTTTCGGCGGAGGTGCGAACACCACAAGCAACCTGTTCAGCCTCGGCGCTTCGACCACGCTCGCCCTTGCAAACACCGACCCGGCCAGCGGCGCGGGCATAGGCACCGTCACCCTCGGCGACTCGACGACCGGCGTGAACAACGTCGCGTTCCTGTCCGACGCAGGCGCTGACTTCGCCAACCCGATTACCGTCACGAACAACGGCACCGGCACGGCGACCATCGGATCGAATACGAGCCCTGTGAACGGCGTGAACCCCGCCATGTTCACCGGCGCGATCACCCTCAACCGCGCGACCACGTTCCAGTCGAACAACGCTGACCGCACGACCTACCTCGGCCGCATCGGCGGCAACCCCGGCACAGTCACTATCACAGGAAGCCAGTCGGGGACCAACGCCGGCGGCCTGAACCGCACGACATGGGAAAACGACAACACCTTCACGGGCAACGTCGTCATCGCGGCAAACTCGACACTGCAAGTCGGCACCGGCGCATTTGCCGCGCCGAAGAACCAGATCCCCGACACTGCGGACGTCACACTCAACGCAACCTCCTTCCTTACCCTGAACGGCGACAGCGAAACCATCGGCAGCCTCAACAGCACCGCGACGAACTCGCAGGTGCAGTCAGCCGCAGGTGGCGGCCAGTCTCTGCGCGTGATGAATGGCGGCACATTCAACGGCATCTTTAACGGCGGCAACAACAGTGGCATGACCATCGAAGTTGCAGGCGGCACGTTGACTCTCGGTGGCACCGTGGACAACGGCACGGGCCGAATCCTCGTGACGGCCGGCACAGCGGTCTTCAACAAAGCCAGCACCACCGGAGTCCACGCCAGCGCGCTCGACCTCACGATCAATACCGGTGGCACGGCGCAGATCAGCGGAACGTTTGGCGGAACGGCTCCGAACTATGGCACCGGCGTCGTCCTGCCGGCCAACTTCCGCGACCAGATCTTCGACGGCGCGAACGGTGCGTCGTCTTCCGTCGTCATCAATGGCGGCACGCTCGACCTGAATGGGTTGAGCGAAGGGATTGGACGTTTGGATGGCTACGGTGGTCTCGTCACAAACAGCGTGGCTGCCACAACCAGCACGCTCTTCGTGGGTACAGCGAGCCACAGCAACCTCTTCACTGCGGGCTTCAACGGCAATATCGCCGATGGCGCGGGTTCCGTGGCACTCGGAAAAATCGGCAACGGTGTCGCCATCTTCAACGGCAACCTCTCCCACACGGGCGGAACGAATGTTTACGCCGGTGCACTGCAAATCGGCAACGGAGGCACGACCGGAACGATCAGCGGCGACGTCAATCTAGTCAACGCCAACGCAGCAAGCCTGGTCATCAACCGCGGCGGAAACGCAATCATCCCGGCGAATGTCAGCGGTGGTGGCCCGGTGATCATCAACGGCACCGGCAACGTCTTCCTGACAGGCAACAATACCTACACGGGAACGACCACCATCAACGACGGAATCCTATATGTCGGCAACGCGGGCACCAGCGGAACGATCGGCTCCGGGAACATCACTGTTCACGGCGATCTCGCTTTCAACCGCTCCGATGCGATGTCCGTCTCCGCATCCATCGCAGGTGAAGGAGATGTGTTCCAGGAAGGATCCGGAACCACCACCTACACCGGCGTCGCCACGCACACCGGCTTCACCACGATCGATGCCGGAGCCTTGCTCGTGAACGGCAGCATCAGCGGCAGCACAAAGGTCAACGGAGGCGTACTTGGCGGAAGCGGCACACTCGGCAGTGTGGAAGTATTCGGCGGCACCGTGGCACCAGGCAACAGCCCCGGCGTGTTGAATACCGGCAACTTCACGATGCACTCCGGTTCGACGTTCGCTGTGGAAGTGGACAGCCTTGCCGGCTACGACGCCCTCAACATCGCAGGTACTGTAAACCTCGGCAGTGCCACGCTCAGCCTCGGCGGCAGCTACCTCACGCCCACGGTCACGAACGATTTGTTCTTCATCGTCCGCAATGACAGTGTCGATGCACTCACCGGCACATTCCTCGGGCTCAGTGAAGGCTCCCACGTTTATGCCGGGAACGGGCAGGACTACACCATCAGTTACTTCGGCGATTTTGCGAGCCTGTCGCCGACAGGCGGTAATGACGTCGTCCTTACAGCGGTGCCGGAACCCGGCAGCGTCGTGATGCTGATCGGCGGTCTCGCCATCTTCGGTGTCCGTCGCCGTCGTCAGGCTTAATCACTCAAAAACATCCTTCGCACCGGGCGCGCGCTGCAAGCCAGCCCGCGCCCGGTAGCGTTTCTGTTACAAAAATCCCGATGAGAATTCGCAAACATCGGAACACTGTCTCACAACTGTAACCTACATCCCGAATTCAAATGATCACCCGACTCCTTTTCGCCATCTTGCTCGCCGCCACACCGCTGAGCGCGCAAGTCGTCATCAATGAGTTCATGGCAGACAACGTCACCAGCCCCAACACGGACGAAGACGGCCAGATCAACGACTGGCTCGAGCTCCAGAACAATGGTCCGACATCAGTGTCACTCAACGGTTGGTATCTCACAGACGACGCCGGGGACCTGCAAAAGTGGCGATTTCCCGTCACTGCTCCGGTGGTGAGCCTCGCGTCCGGCGCAAGACTCGTCGTCTGGTGCTCGAATAAGAACCGCAAGGCAAACGTCACCAAACTGCACACGAATTTTAAACTAAGCGCGAGCGGAGAGTATCTCGCGCTGGTGCGTGCCGACGGCATCACCGTCGAGCACAGCTACGCCCCGATGTACCCACCGCAAATCCCCAACGGCACCTACGGCCTCGGAAACACGGTAACGACAACGGTTGTGTTCGCGGAGGGTGGAGCAGGCAAGGCGAAGGTCGCCGCAACTGCGTCGGACTTCACCACCAACTTTAACACTCCCGCCAACGCATGGACCACCACGTCTTATACCGATACGACATGGCAGGCTGGCGATTCGGGCTTCGGGTTCGGCAACCCGTTCACCGGTCTTATTGGCACCGGCGGCGACGTCCTGGGAATCATGAAGCCCGCCGGTGGCCCAAACAACGGCTCCTGCTTTCTGCGCTTTCCGTTCACGGTTTCCAGCCTTTCCGGCATTCAGGCCGTGCGCCTTCGCATCAAATACGACGATGCCTATGCCTTTTACATAAACGGCACGTTCATCGGCAAAAGCGGGTTCGCTCCGTCCGCCCTCGCCTGGAACTCCGTGACAACCTCAGGCCTCGATCGGAGCGACGCATCTGCGTCAACCTTCGAGATCGGCACGCTGATTAACGGTTCCGGACCGCTTGTAGTCGGGGACAACATTTTGGGAATCCAAGTCATAAACAACTCCGCAAGCGGAACGAATGCCCTCTGCCGTCCGCAACTCGAAGTGGATGTTTCGGGCGCACCAATAGCCGGCTATCTGGCAACAAGCACACGAGGCGCTGCGAATAGCTCCGTCACGACCGTCATCGGACCATTCATCAATAATACCACCGATCAGGTGCCGCGCCCTGGTGGTGGTGTGGGAAGCGCCGAACTTGTGATCTCCACCAAGGTAACACCCACCCTTCGTCCCCTCGCGACCACTTCCCCTGTCGTTTTGAAATACCGCATCATGTACGGTGTGGAGCCTGCCGGAATCACGATGCTCGACGACGGTGCCGGAGCCGCCGGAGCAAGCGGAGACCTCGTTGCCGGCGACAGCATTTACACATGCAAAGTTCCAACAACAGCGCTCACCGCCGGGCAGATGATTCGTTGGAGAATAGAGGCGAAGGACAATGGTGCCACGGCCACGTATGCCTATGATCCGCCATATTTGTTTAACGCGACTACTCCACCTGCAAATCCCCCCCCGGTGAACCTATCGTCGGATCTCGACCAGTATTATGGCACCGTGGCGCTCGACGGCATCGCCACCTCAAACCTGCCTATCTTACACTGGTTCGCTCAGACACCGGCCAACGCCGACGGTGCGAGTGGCGAGAGTTGCTCTTTCTTCTTCCAGCCCATCTCGAAAGACAACCCGCCGGTTGGATACATTCAGCCTCCAGGACGTTTTTACGACAACATTCCCGTGAATCTCCACGGCCAGAGTTCCGGCGGCTTCCCTCAAAAGAGCCACAATATGAGTTTCAACAAATTGAACCGCTTCAAATGGAAGGATGGACTGCCGGAATGTCAGGGCGTCAATCTGCTCACCACCTACGCAGACAAAACGAAGCTCCGCAACACGCTTGCGTGGGGCACTTGGGGAGAAAGCGGCCACCTTGCGTCGCATTTCTCACAGCCGCTGCGAGTCCAGCAAAATGCAGCATTCCGCGGTCTCTACGATCTCGTCGAAGATGCGAACCGGGGGTTTCTTGAACGCGAGGGCCTTGATCCGGAGCGTGGCTCTCTTTACAAAGTGTACAATTCTCTGGAAAACGGGAACGTTGCTTCCGGCAACGGAGGGGGCTCCGAGAAGAAGAATCCCGATGATGGTGATTACAGCGAACTTGTGGCGTTTACCGCTGGAATAGCCGACAGCAGAACCATGACGGATCGCCTGAAGTTCACGTACGACAACGTGGACCTTGCGTCGCTGATCAACTTTTGGGCCGTCCACTCAATCATCCTCGGGCGCGATTTCGGACACAAAAACTACTACGTGTTCCGCGATACGGGCGGCACGCTGGAATGGTCGCCTCTTCCGTGGGATCAGGACCTGAGTTTCGGCCACACGTGGACGAGCGGAAACGGTTATTTTGACGACGATATGCACAGCCAAGCACCCGTCCAGATCGGCGTTACAAGCAACCGCCTCCTCCAAATCACGTATGGAACGAATGAACTGAACTCCATGTTCGTCGCGCGGATGCGGACGCTCATGAACCAGTTCTATGTCTCGGGCACTGAGACAAACGGCCCTTTCGAGCAAAAAATCAATTCGTTGCTCAACCTCATCGACTCCGATCCCAACAACCCCGCCACCGGCTCCGATGATGCCGACCTCAATGCGCGGAAGTGGGGCTTCTGGGTGGACACCGCCGGTGCTCAAATCGCATACACGGACTCTCGCATGGCCGACCATACGGTCCGTGCGCAGGCCCTCCGCGTGCTTTCCAGCAACCCTGTCCCGCCTTATCCAGGCGCGAATCCTTATGGAAACTGGGGTGACGGAAGTACCAGCATGCTGCCGTTCCTGCCGGGTCGGCGCGCATTTCTCTTCAGCACTCCAGCCCCGACAAGTGGAACCCTGCCAATCCCGGCGACACCACCTGCGAACCCAACGCTCATCATCGAGAGCATTGTTTTTAACCCGACCACTGGTGTTCCGTCCGTTCTCCCGACAGACCTCGACACGCAGGCTTTCGAGTATTTCATCATCCGTAACCCGAACAACTTCGCAGTCGATATCTCGGGATGGACACTCACCGGAGAAATCAGCATGACATTCCGGGGCGGAACAGTCATCCCCGCTCAGGGCACCACCACCACGCAGGGCACAAACTCAGCCTACGTGAATCAGCTCATCGTCGCGAATAAACCGCAGGGCTTCCGGCAACGCACGGCGTCGCCGACAAACAGCGAGTACCGGTACGTCTGCGGCCCGTACAAAGGACAACTCAGCGCACGAGGCGGAAGCATCATTCTCAGTCGTCCAAACAATCTGATGAATCCCGCAGCCGGTTACACCCAAATCGCTACAGCCTCATACACCGGCGTGCCAACGCAGTCACAGCAGTTCCTCCGAATTACGGAACTGAATTACCATCCATCAAACCCGACGCCAGCCGAACTCCTTGCGCTCCCAGGTGTCACCGACAGTGACTTTGAGTTTATCGAAGTGACCAATACGAGCGGTGCCACCCTTAACCTTGCAGGCGCCCGCTTTGATCGCGGTGTCGATTTCACCTTTCCTGCCACAGCAGTCGCGACGATCGCACCGGGTGAACGCCGCATCGTCGTAGCCAATCTCGCCGCTTTTCGCCTCCGATACGGCAACGGACTCGACGCGCTGCTTCTTGGCGAATGGCTCGGCAATCTAGATAATAGTGGAGAGGAGATTCAGCTTGTGGATCCGCTCGGAGAAGTCGTTCTGGAATTCAGCTACAATGACACGTGGTACCCGCCCACCGACGGCGGCGGATACTCCCTCGTCACCCGCGTGGAAGCGACTTCGCATACGGCATTCGGCAACCCCTCGGCATGGGCGATCAGCGGCTCCAGCATAGGAAGCCCCGGCGCCGACGACACAAGCTACGGCACGCACTATACCGGATGGCGTTGGGACCACTACACGGAGGCTGAACTCACCCTGCCGAGCACGCTGGGCGATCTCAATGGCGACGATGATGGCGACGGCATGAACAACTTCACCGAGTTCGCGTTTGGCCGCCTCCCTCGTGTTGCGGACAATCCCGGTGCGCTTACGGTCGGTGGGACGGTCAACGACGCCGGCACGAACTATCTCTGCGTCACCTTCCGCCGCGCGAAGAATGCGCTCGACGTCACCTACACCATCGAAGCGAACTCCGACCTCACCAATGCGGCCGGCTGGGCCAATGTCGGCGTGCTTGTCAGCGCTACGGACCTCGGGAACGGTACAGAAGAAGTCTGCTTCCGTGACACCACACCGATGGGCACCACACCGCGCTACATCCGAGTACGCGCTGTAAAGCCGTAGGGGGCGCGGTACGTCCGCACTGCAATGAGTGGAACGCGCCGGCTTGTCTGGTGTGACTCCCCTGCCCCCCGCTTCGTCAGTCGTCATTCGTCATTTCCATCCCACATCGCGGAGCCACTCAGCTTGTCCGGTTCGTCGCCGTACGGACTTCAACCTCCGCGGCGCTGAGTTTGCGGAAGGTTTTCCCGAGGTGCCGGATGGGCCACCAGCGGTACAGATAGATCTCCAGCGGACGCCACATCGCGACCCAGCCGATGATCGTGATCCCCTCGCTCAGCACGCGCAGCGATTCGCCGGGGCGATGCGCGATTGCCCTCCCTGCCATTGAGCACGCCACGAGGAAGACGATGCCGATCAGCAGACTCGCCCACCCCTCGCGCATCAATCTCCGCAGATCATTGCGATTCAACTCCTCCTTATACTCGAAGTAGTTGTGGATCGAATCAGCAATCTTCTCCGTCGTCTCATCCGGCGGTTGCGTTAGGTGCATCACGATCCGGATGTCCGTTGCCCGCGGACACTCCTGCGCCCAGCTCTCAATAAATGTCTCGGCATCCTTATCGAGATCGCGCTCGTGGAAAGGCGATGGGTCCATCGAATTGAACAGTTGCTGTATCGTGTGGAGCTTCAGCTCGATCGTGTGTGCGCTCATCTGCCACGTCATCTCGCGGAACTGGCAGTCTCACCGCAAGCGCGAAACACGCGCTCTTTTCCCAGTCCCGCTCCACGCCACGCTCGACATCCCTTTGTCGTGATGCAAGTAAACGATATGCCGGACGACGACGAGAAACTCAACACTCACCAAAAAGCTCTGCGCGTGAATCTGGAGAAACGGTGGTACGGCAGCTTCGCCGAAATTGGAGCGGGTCAGGAGGTCGTGCGCTGGTTCTTCCGCGTGGGTGGTGCCAGCGGCACCGTGGCGAAAAGCATGAGCGCGTACGATATGGCCGTCAGCGACGCCATCTACGGCACCGCCGACCGCTACGTCTCGCGCCCGCGGCTCCAAGCCATGCTCGACCACGAGTTCGCGCTCAATATCGAACGGCTCTCGGCAATGCGCGGCGATACCACTTCATTCTTCACGTTTGCCGACACCGTCGCCACCCGCAATTTCCTGGGCACGAACGAATGTCACGGCTGGCTCGGCGTGAAGTTCCAGGCACAGCCACGGGACCAGGCCAGCCAGGTCGTCATCCACGTCCGACTTCTCGACATGGACGCTGCCGCGCAACAGGAGGCCCTCGGCATCGTCGGCGTGAATCTTTGCCACGGCTGCTTTTTCATGCACCACGAACCGGAGAAACTCGTGGAAAGCCTTCTCGACGGGCTTACCACCGGGCGCATCGAGATCGACCTCATCGAGTTTAGCGGCATCGAGTTTCGCAACGTGGACAACCGCGTGATGGCGCTCAAACTGGTGCAGGTGGGCCTGAGCGGCGCAGCCATGTTCGGACCCGACGGCACCGTGCTTCAGCCAAGCGAGGTCTTCTACAAACACGCCGTCCTCGTCGAGCGCGGCAGCTTCCGCCCCGTCACTCACGTCAACGTGGACATGATGCGCTGCGCCCTCGAAAAATTCTCCGCCGACGAAGCGGTCGCTGGAAAACCAGTCCTCCAAGTCATGGAACTCACCATGCACAATCTCCTCACCACCGGCGCTGTGGACAGACGCGACTTTCTCGCCCGCGCCGATGTGCTCAGCTCTTGCGGGATGACAGTGATGGTCTCCGACTTCAGCGAATTCTTCCGCGTCGGTGCCTACCTCAGCCGCATGACGAAAGAGCCGGTCGGCCTCGTTCTCGGCGTTCCCACGCTCCTCGAAATCTTCCAGGAAAAATATTACGCCAACCTCCCGGGCGGCATCCTTGAAAGCTTCGGCCGGCTTTTCAAAAACAGCCTCCGCCTCTACGTGTATCCATTGCAAGACCCCGTAAGCGGCTATCTCTCGACGATCGAAACGCTCACCGTCGCCCCCGAGTTGCAAAACCTCTACGAATACCTGCGCGACCGCGGCAGCTTCGTCGCGCTCGACAACTACAATCCCGATTACCTCAGCATCCTCAGCCGGGACGTCCTCGCGCTCATAGGCAAAAACGACGACAAATGGGAGACGATGGTGCCGGCTCCGGTCGCTGCCATCGTCAAAGCGCGCAAGTATTTCGGCTACGGAAAAACCTCGCGGTAAAACGCCCTCCTGCTGATCGGCGGGCGTTTTCCTTGATCTCAATATCGATGGCCCGCGTCGTCACAATCCAAACGCGAAATCGATGATCTACTTTTGATGTCTGAGCGATTGCAAATTGCTCTACGGAACTTCGTCGGGTTTTACCTGGTCAGGTTTGCCTTTCTTCTTCCCTTTGCCTTTCGTCGGCTCGGTAGGAGCGGTCACAGCCGGCAGTGTGGGTGCCTCAGTCTTTTTGACATCAGGTTTTTTGAGTACTGGCTTCTCCGGAGCCTGCCGCTTCACCAATGGCTGTGGCTCTTGAAGCTTCGGCGGTTCCGCCGATGGACGTTTGCCTGCGGCTTTTCTCGGCTCCTGCACCTTCTCCCGCTGCTTGGGTTCCTCACGCACAGGCGCGTCAGTGGCTTTGCTCTTCTTCGGTGAGTCCGGAGTGACGTCTGGTTTTTGCTTCTCCGGCTTTTCCTGCACGGGACGAGTTGGACGAGTATCTTCGGGGCTCGCAGGCTTTGCGATGACAGCAGGCTTCGGCTTCGGCGGCGGAGGTTCCGCTTTTGGCTCATCGAGCTTCGTTGGCTCGTCTTTCTTTGGAGCCTTGCCTTTCGGCTTCTTTCCAGCGTCGGACGGCTTCCCGCCATTTACAGGCGGCACCTTTGCATCAGGCGGCACCTTTGTATCCGGCGGAACCCGTGCAGGCGGGTCTTTCACGACCGGCGGCACCTTTGCGTCAGGCTTTGTAGCAGGTTCCGTTTTTTCCTTTCCAGGCGCTGCCCCCAGCTCTGGTTTAGGCTGCGCAGGCTCCTCTTTGATCTTCGTGCGGAGCTTCGCGACTTCCTCAGCCGGACCAGCATCCTTCCATCCGTGATTCACTTCCGCTTTCTCGACTTTCGCCACGACCTTGCGCGGCGCCTTTGCCGGCGTTGCGTCAAATGTGGGTGCTGCGATTCGGACGGAGTCGCCCTTGACGATGGTGCGGAGCTGGTCGGCTTTCACGGTGCGCGGGTCGCCTTCGAAATCCTCGCGCCGATCCAGCTTGAGCTTGCGAATCGGCAGCGCGCTCTCGCGGGAGATCACGTCGTACTGCGGGCCGTTATTGATCACCGTGTTGTTCACGTAGGTGATGTTCGTGATGTTCGTCGTGCGATTGATAATCGTGATGTTTTGCTGTGGCGCAATGATCACGCGACTCAAACGGCGCGATCCAAAATCACGCACATCCACGAAACTATAGTTCGTCGGCCCGATGTCATAGTCCGCATCCACCCTTACGTTGAAGCCGATCGAACGCGTGAACGTCGCCTCCGGTGGAAGCGGTGCCCACCCGACGTGACGCTCGCTTCTCCTCCACGAAACCCACGCGGGACCCCATTCGGTGCCAGGGACCCAGACCCAGCCGATGCGGTCCACGCGTGCCCAGCGTCCGTAGTGGTAAACGGCCCAGGAGTAAGGTTCGTCGGAGTCCCACGTCCAGCCGGCGTCGGTGTAAAGCCAGCGACCATCGCGGTAGGGCCGCCAGTTGCGGTCCACGTCGCGCGGTTGCCAGCAATACCCGTAATCGCCGACCTCACGCCAGTCGCCGTGCGCCTCAAGATTGTCGTGGAAGAAATCCACGGAGAGTTGTACGGCACCTTGTGCGGAAGGAATCGCGGAGCTCGCGAAAAGCGTTGCCGCGAGGATGGAGTAGAGTCGTTTCATGGGAAGCAGACGCCTTTAGTAGGCGTGTGTCGTTTCTGTGTGCGTGGTCACGCCGGGACGACGAGTCGTTGTTTCCTCGGTCGTCGTCGTGGTGCTGGTAGTCGCGGGTGCCGGAACTACGTACGTTTCGTCGGTCGTCTCACATCCAGAAAAGGATAGTACGGCGGTGGCGGCGAGGCAGAATAGTGTGAGTGTTTTCATATGCTTGATAATTGATCGGTTGTTACTTGGCGGGTGGCGGCGGGACTGGCGCGGGTGGGTTGATGATGGTGGTGTTGTTCTCCACTTTCTTGGTCTCCTTCGCCGGCGGGTTGATAATCGTAGTGTTGTTCTCCACCTTCTTTTCCTCCTTCCCGGGCGGCGCAATAATTGTCGTGTTTTTCTCAACGACCTTTTCAGGTGCCGGTGTCGCGGTGCGCATGTCACATGCGGCAAGGAGAAACACAGAGCTGAGTGTGATTATAATTGGTTTCATATTCATGATGAGTGATCGGTGCCTTCTGCGAACGCCGCGTTATTTCACGACGGCGGTGCGCACAATCACCTTGGTGGCGATCATCTTGTCGCCGTCTTTTGTGTAGTAGACGGTCACGGGAAGGCCCGACTTCACGGTCTCGATGGAGACAGGCTCACCCGCCTCGTTCACGTAAGTGGTCTTCTTGCTGTAGCTATAGCGCAGGGGTGCCGTAGCAGTCTCCGAGCGAACTACGATCGTGTCTGCTCCGAATTCGCTGATCGTTCCTGCATTGTTCGTCGTGGTCGTCGTCGTGGTCGTTTTCTTCGTCTCGACTTCGGGCACGTTTGCCGGCGCCGCGTTTCGGACAATGACCTTGGTCGCGATCATCCGATCGCCGTCCTTCGTGTAGTAAACAGTCACGGGAAGCCCCGATTTCACCGTCTCGATCGAAACAGCCTTGCCAGACTCATCCACGTAAGTGGTGGTCTTGCTATAGCTGTAACGAATCGGCGTCGGCGATGTGGCGGACCGAACAATAATCGTATCGGCACCGAATTCGCTGATGGTTCCGGCGGTCGTTGTCGTGGTAGTTTCCTTAACGACTGTCTCGGCGACAGCAACGTTATTGGTGGTGGTGAACGCAAGACCGAGAATGGCTGCGCTGGCGAGTGTGAGAATGTTATTTTTCATATTCAAAGATGAATCGCGCCCGCTCACACGATGGTTGTATCCACCACCAAAAAATTTACTCCGCAGCCGTGCGTGGAACTTTCATTTCGCCCAGACCACCGGTCGTGAACTCGCGATCTTCATATATCACCCCGTGCCGCAGACG
>JANMGP010000282.1:0-2964 GCA_031374705.1 Verrucomicrobiaceae bacterium
CCGGGTCCAGCGGCGCATCGTCCACACCAAACACTGCCGCCGGACGTCGTCGTTCTTCCTTGGGAACCGGGAACATCCAGCGCCCAATCTGCCACGCTAAAAAAGCGGCTGCAAAATGCAGTATGTAAGTTTCCTTGGTCAGCACCATGCCGGCCAGTCCGGCCCCGACGCCCCAAAGGTCGCCGGTCCGCCTTTCACCACCGGCGATTCCGAATGCGCCGTAAATGGCGAGCAGGGTGAAGAACGGCAGCCACGTCTCATGAATCGCATAGCGCGAATAAAAAATCATCCCCGGCGAAATCGCGAACGCCACCGCCGCCACGAATACCACCTGCGCTGAAAAGAAGCGCCGGAAAGCGAACAACAGCGCAACCGATGCCGTTCCAATGAGTGCAGTCGGCAGCCGCATCGCCCAAATCCCGCGTCCGAAAACCTGTGTGGAAGCAAACAGCGTATAGAAATGAAGGGGGCCGTGAAAATTCTCCGGATTGTAGCGATACACCGCCACGGTGCGCATTTCGTCCACAAACGAGCCGTTCACCCCTTCGTCAAAGTGCGGAGGCTTCCAATCCAGCGCCCATATCCTCGCAAAAAAAGCCAGCGCCACAACTGCAAGCGGAAGCCAGTGCCGGGTAACACTCATCGGCGCGCCGTGACGGCGTAGGACTTCGCACCCTGGAGGATGCTGCATGGTTGGGCTTTCATGTTTTTTTGACTGACGGGCCGGCGGGCTGCTATGTAGTCGGAATCTGAATCCCAACAACCAAGCCTGCGGCGTGCCATTCGTATCGCTCGTCATCCCCGCCTACAACGAGGCGCATCGCCTCGAGGCGAGCGTGAACGCCTTGCGGGAATTTCTGGCGTACAGCAGGCGTCGCTGCGAAGTCATCCTCGTCGTCGAGCGGAGCACAGACGGCACTCTGGAATTAGCCCGCCAGCTTACCGCGGGGCAAGCCGCATTTCGCGTCATCGGCAACCCCGACCAGCGAGGGAAAGGACACGCGGTCCGCACCGGCATGCGGGCCGCGAGCGGCGACATCGCCTTCTTCATGGACACGGACCTCTCCACACCGCTGCCGGAAATCAACCGGTTCCTTGCTCACTTTGAGGCACATCCGGACGTCGATATCCTCATCGGCAACCGGCAGCATGCGCAGAGCGCCATTACAAAAAAGCAGAGCTTCATCCGCCGTAAAATGGGCCAGACGTTTAATACCATCCTCCGGATGGTCACCCGCGTCCGCGTCAAGGACACACAGTGCGGCTTCAAAGCGTTTCGAAAAGCAGCGCGCGAGGCCATTTTCTCCCGGCAAAAAATCGAAGGATTCGCTTTCGACGTCGAGCTCCTCATCCTCGCAGAGCGACTGGGCTACCGCGTCGAAGATCTCCCGGTGGAGTGGCACAACGCCGAAGGCAGCAAGGTTCACATTATCCGGGATTCGTGGCGCATGTTGCGGGACGCGATCCAGATTCGCAGCATCGTGGAACGGACCCTCGCGGGCAACGGGCGGTAGTGAGTCGCCCACCGTGGAATGAAGGGTTTGAGTAGGTCCGTATTCAGTAGATCAGTATTCAGCCGTGCCACTGAAGACCGACGTACCGACCTACTGACCTGCTTTTACCATCACACGACGATCGGCGAGGGATAGGCGATCGTTTACTTGACCGGCCAGTCGTCCGTGCGGAATGGCGATGCCGGGAGACCGGCACCGTTGAAGAGGTTTGGCTCCGCATCGTGGCTCCAGCCAAAGCGCACAGCCGTCGCTTTTGCAACGCCGTCCGCGCTGACGACGATCGAGTCCCCGGAAATCTCCGCCTTCGCCGGAACGAAGTTCTTGTCCTCGCCCGCAATCAGAAAATGCGTGAGCGGCTGGCCGTCTTTTGATTTCAAGCCTGCGCCGTGATCAAATGTGAGCGTCGCCTTTCCGCCATCAAATTTCGTTCCCTTGTAAATTGGTCCGCTGAACTGCACGCCCGCCTTCCCGTAGTTTTTCGCGAGCGCCCAAAGTGCGAGCCGGCGTCCGACTTCCTGTTTGTTTTTTGGATGAATGTCCTTCGTGTTGCCGATGTCCGTCAGCACGGCCATTCCAGTGTTCGGAATCTTCAGGGCGGCGGTCTGCGCCTCCCAAATGCGGGCAAGATTTTCGGGGTTTGCGCCTCCATAAATGTATGGAGCAAGCTGCACGTAGTAGAAGGGCATGTCGGGCATTTGCCACACGTCGCGCCAACCGGCGATGAGCGCCTTCATTTTTTCCAAATAGAGCATTCCTTCGCCGTTGTTGCTTTCGCCCTGATACCAGAGTGCGCCGCGGATGGCGAATGGCACGAGCGGCGCGATTCGTCCGTTAAACAGCGCAAGCGGCGTCTGAATGTTGACACTCACAACGGTCTTCGTGGGATCCGCCTTGTCGGGCTTCTCGCTCCTGGACGGAAACTGATCGAGTTTGTCGGCGATGTCCTTCAGCGCGGGAACTGCCTTGAAACCTTGCGGCGGCGTCCACGGCTCAATGCGCGTGCCGCCCCAGTTGGCACCGAGCAGGCCGATGGGCACATCGATTTCCTTCCGCACCTCGCGGGCGAAAAAGTATCCGACTGCGGTGAATCCGCCGACGGTTTGCGGCGATGCATTTTGCCAGCCGCCGGAGATGACTTTCTCTTCCGGTTTCACCGCGCCCGGATTGTTTACTTTCAGATGACGGATGAGCGGCTGATTGCCCTCGGCGATTTCTTTTTGGGCGTCGCCCGAGGCCGAGACAGTCCACTCCATGTTCGATTGGCCGGAGCACAGCCACACGTCGCCAACGACCACATCATCGAGTGTGAGGATGTTCTTGCCACGGATGGTCATCGCCTGGCTTGTGGCGTTCGCTTTCATCGCATCAAGCTTCACCATCCACTTGCCGTTCGCTTCGGGTTTCGCGGTTTTCTTCTGTCCGGAAAACTCGACAGTGACCTCTTCGCCGG
>JANMGP010000195.1:0-6733 GCA_031374705.1 Verrucomicrobiaceae bacterium
GGAGTTCGACCGGTTCTATGAGCAGGGGTTCGACCTCGTATCGTCGGCCAAAGCGCAGGAGGCCTTCGATATTCAGCGTGAGGATCCGAAGGTCCGCGAACGCTACGGGCGCAATGACATGGGCCAGCGGATGCTTCTCGCGCGTCGACTCGTTGAGGTCGGCGTTTCGTGGGTCACCGTGAACTGGGGTGGCTGGGACCACCATGGCAAGCTCGCCGATGCTTACAAAGGCGACCAGCTCAAGACGCTCGATCAGGTCGTCTCCGCGCTGCTCGCAGATTTGCACGAGCGCGGCCTTCTCGACACCACGCTGGTCTTGCTGCTCGGCGAGTTTGGCCGCACGCCGAAGATCAATCCCGGCGGCGGACGCGACCATTGGCCGCACGCCATGTCCGTACTCATGGCAGGGGCGGGAATCCCCGGCGGACAAATCATCGGAGCGACCGACGCAAAGGGCTACTACGCTTCGGAGAATGTGTATCGGCCCGAGGATTTCGCCGCATCGATTTACACGAAGATGGGGATCGACCCTCATCAAAAACTTGAGACCACCGCAGGCCGGCCTGTTCATCTCGTGAACGATGGCAGGCTGATCAAAGAACTCTTCGTCTAGCCAATGCGCCGCTCACTTCTGCTCTGCGCGATGTTGTTTGCCGGTGCTGCGCGCTCCGCAGAGCCGACGCTGACTCACATGCATCCCGCCGGCATTCAGGTGGGCACGACTGCATCTGTAAAGCTGACTGGAAAATTCGAGCCGTGGCCCTGCAAAATCTGGACGGATTCTCCGGGTATCGCGTTCGCTCCCGCCAAGGACGCAGGGACGTTCGACGTCACCGTGTCCGCCGACGCAAAGCCGGGCCCGCACCTCATTCGCGCATTCAACGACGACGGTGCGTCGGCTCCCATCTCAATGGTCGTGGATCGAGTCGGACAGACTCTGGAAGTCGAGCCCAACGAAGATTTCCGCGCCCCACAAAAGCTCGCCGGCACGACGGCTACGATCAACGGCAAGCTCGGCAAAACTGGCGATGTGGATTCGTTCCTCGTAGCGCTGAAGAAAGGCCAGACCATTGTTTCGTGGGTCGAGGCCTACGTCCTCGCGGCGGGATTCGATGCGATGCTCCGCGTCGTGGACGCAAACGGAACGACGCTCGCGTTCAACCACGATCACACCACGATGGATCCATTCCTCGTCTTCGTCGCGCCGCAGGATGGCGACTACATCATTCAGACGATGGGGCAAAAATACCCTGCATCCTCGGATATTGCCTTCGCGGGCGGCGACGACTGCGTCTATCGCATGCACGTCTCGACAGAGCCCTTCGTGCGCAACTCGTGGCCACTTGCCGTGCAGCGGGGAAGAAAGACAACGGTCGCACTCGAAGGGTGGAACCTCGCAACACAGCAGGCGGAAATCGACGACACCGCGCCGCCGCAATTTCCGGTGACATTCAGCGATGTGCTGGAACTCACCGAAACCGCCGAGCCGCAGACGCTGGCGATTCCCTCGGCAGTCAGCGGTCGCATTATCGGAGTCGCTCATGAGGACCAATACACGTTCACCGCAACAAAAGACCTCGCCCTCGAACTCAGCGTCACCGGCCCAACGCACGGCTCCGCAATTGATGCGCGGCTCAGAGTGCTAAACAAGGAAGGCAAGGAGCTCGCCTCAAACGATGACAGCGGCGGTTCATCCGAGCCAAAGCTTGTCTGGACCGCCCCCGCCGATGGAACCTACACCGCCGCCGTCGGCGACCTCACACAACGGGGCGGCGACGCGTTTTTCTACCGGCTGCAAATCACCACCGTCACTCCAGGCGCGACCGCAACCATCGCCGCCGCGTCAGCAAAAATCGAAGCCGGGAAAACCGCTGAACTCAAAGTCACCGTAACGCTCACGAAAGCATTTCCCGCGAAACTGCGCCTCATCGCCAGCAACCTTCCCGAAGGAATCACCGCCGCCGAAGTGGACGTGCCCGAGAAAGGCGGCGAAGTCGCCATCGTCCTCACCGCCACACCCGCCGCGCCACGTTGCTCGCAGCCATTTTCGCTAGCGCTCCACGAGGTCGAGAGCGGCAAGCTGCACCCCGTGGCGTTCCAAATGATTTCAACAACCGAGGACAACGGCGTCCCAAAAGGATACCGCCAACTGCTCCTCAACAGCACCGAGCAGCTGTGGCTCACCATAACGCCACCGGTGCCAACGCCTCCTGCTACACCGGCCACCAAGTGAACATCGTGAATCGCAACACCCGAATCTGGATGCGACCCGGCCAAGTCCTTCTTCCGACCGTCCTAGCGCTTGGCACTCTCGATTCTGGCGCTTGGGCCGCGCCCGATTTCGCCCGCGATGTGCGGCCGATATTCGAGCGCCATTGTTTTGGCTGCCACGGCCCGGACAAGCAAAAGAACGGGTACCGGCTTGATGTGCGCGAAACCGCCATCAAAGGCGGCGACAGCGGTGAAGCGGCGATCATCCCTCACAATGCAAAGAAGAGTCCGCTCATTCGCTACGTCAGCGGAGAGGACGAGGAAATGCTCATGCCTCCCAAAAAAAGCGACAAGCCGAGGCTCACGACTGCGGAGGTTGAGACTCTTCGAGCTTGGATTGATGCAGGTCCAAGCTGGCCGGATGAGTTTGCCGGACCACGGTATTCCAGGCCGCTCTGGTCGCTGCAACCACTCACGAAGCCACCGGTCCCCGGAGGGGCGGCAAATCCGATCGATGGATTTATCGCAGCGAAACTCGCGGAGAAGGGATTCGCACCATCACCCGAGGCCGGCCGCCGGACTCTCATCCGGCGGCTGAGCTACGACCTCACAGGACTTCCCCCAACAACGGAGGAGGTGAATGCGTTTCTGTCGGACAAGGATGCGAACGCTTACGAATCGCTCGTCGCACGACTGCTCGCTTCCCCGCGTTATGGCGAGCACTGGGCGCGGCATTGGCTCGACGTCGCGAACTACGCCGACACGCACGGTAACGATCACGATTACGCGCGGCCCAACGCGTGGCCGTACCGCGATTACGTCATCCGTGCGTTGAATGACGACAAGCCTTACACACGTTTTGTGCAGGAGCAGGTGGCGGGCGACGCTCTTTTTCCTGACGATCCGCAGGCCACTGTCGCGCTCGGCTTTCTCGCAGCGGGGCCTTGGGACCACACGCTGATGGTCACGGTCCGTGAGGACACCGTGGACCACCGCTCGGCTCAAAACCTGGATCGGGACGGAATGGTCAGCGCTGCGATGGGCACATTCCAAAGCCTCACCGTCCATTGTGCTCGCTGCCACAATCACAAGTTCGACCCCATTTCACAGCGGGATTATTACGCGCTTCAGGCGGTTTTTGCGGGGGTGGATCGCGCAAACCGTCCTTTCGACTCCGATGCGCAAACCCATGCAGCGCGAGCCCGATTGCTCGCCAAACAGCACGCGCTCGGGAAGCGCGACGTTGTCCTGCTGGCCTCGTCCGATACAATCCGGCAAGTCGCACAGTGGGAGGAGACGCACGCCCATGTGGAGAAATCATGGTCGCCGCTCGATGTCATCAGCGTTGTCTCCACGGGTGGCGCGACCCTGACACGGCAGGCCGACGGATCGTGGTTCGCAAGCGGCACACGACCCGACCGCGATACCTACATTGTCACTGCGCGACTCCGCGCCGGAAAAATGAGCGCGGTGCGGCTGGAGGCGCTGCCCGATGACCGACTTCCACATCGCGGTCCGGGACGGTGGGATAATGGCAACTTTCACCTTACGGAATTCCGGCTTTTCGCTGCCACTGCAGGGGCGGTTGAAAGCGGCAAGCCTCTCGTGATTTCACACGCGACCGCAGATTACGACGAAGGCCCAGCCATTTCGGCGGCCCAGGCCATTGACGGAAAAAGCGAGACCCAATGGGGAATCCACCCGCGCTATGGCGAGTCGCACGAGGTGGTCTTCGAGCTGAAGGCAACCGCCGATATTGCCGAAGGTACGACGCTCACAGTCCTCCTCGAGCATCAGGCCGGCGCACCGGGACACGGCATCGGGCGCTTCCGTCTCTCCACGAGCGGTGCGGCGGCGGGCACCGCCACGCTCGCGCCCGTTTCCACCGAACTGGCTGCGATTCTCAAAGTCCCCACTCTTGAACGCACTCCTGCACAACAACAGGGAATCGCACTGACCGTTTTGAAAGCGGCAAATCAGCGTGCCATCGCCGCCCTTCCTTCGCCGCAATCCGTGTATGCAGTCACGCGAGATTTCCCGCCTGATGGAGAAAACTTCAAGCCATCGCCCCAGCCGCGCCCCATTCATCTGCTCGCCCGCGGCGATCTTTCGAAGCCCGGCGAACTCATCGCTCCCGGCACGCTCGGCTGCATCCCGGGCATGACGCGCGAACTCGTGATCGCGGATGCAGCCGATGAATCGCAGCGCCGCGCCGCGCTTGCTCGCTGGATTACAGACGAGCGAAACGTGCTCACGTGGCGCAGCATCGTGAATCGTGTGTGGCACTACCACTTCGGCCGCGGGCTATGCGACACGCCGAACGATTTCGGAAAAATGGGCGGGGCACCCAGCCATCCGGAGTTACTCGACTGGCTCGCGGTTTGGTTCCGCGACGAGGCACACGGATCGTTGAAACAGCTTCATCGCCTCATCGTCAGCAGCGAAACATGGAAACAGACGTCGCTCGCAAATCAAGGGACTGCAAGCGACAGCGACAACCGGCTTCTGTGGCGGCAGAATCGTCCGAGACTCTCCGGCGAACAGCTGCGCGACACGTTGCTGTCGCTGAGCGGCAAGCTTGATCTCACCATGGGCGGCCCGCCTGCGGTGCAGTTCGTTTCGCGCGGAGATGCCACGTTTATGTCGGGCGGAAATCCCGCATTTCTCGACTACGAACATTTTGATCAGGATTCACCCGCCGCGCGGCGACGCTCCATTTACCGGTTCCTTTTCCGCACCGTACCCGATCCGCTCATGGACGCGCTCGATTGCCCCGATGGCGGCGCATCGGCCCCGGTCCGCGGCGTTTCGACCACTGCGGTGCAGGCGTTCGCGATGCTGAACAATCCGCTTGTCATCCGCCAATGCGAGCATACTGCGAACCGGATCGCGGCAGAAGCCCGCACGCCCGACTCGCAGACGGAAGCCATGTTCCGACTGTTGCTCTTCCGTGAAGCCAGCGTGGATGAACGTCAAAAGTTCTCCGCCTATATCCAGCACCACGGCCTCGCCAATGCGTGTCAGTTACTGTTAAACAGCAACGAGTTTCTTTATCTCGACTGAGCCATGTATCACTCCGCATTCAATCGACGCGACTTTCTAGGCGCACTGAGCACCGGCCTCGGCGGCGTAGCGCTGGCTTCGCTCATGCAGAGGGAATCCGGCGCGGCGACGCTGAATCACACCCCAAGAGCAAAGCGCGTCATACAGCTTTTCATGAACGGAGGCGCGAGCCAGTGCGACCTGTTTGACTACAAGCCGCAACTCATCGCGCGCAACGGGCAGAAGTTTGATCCCGGTGCAGGCCTGCGGGTCGAGGCCAGCATCAGCGTGCCTGGAGCCGTCATGAAGAGTCCTTTCGAATGGGCGCAGCACGGGCAATCCGGCAGGTGGGTCAGCAGCGCGCTGCCTCACCTCGCAAAGCACGTCGATGACATGGCATTTCTCATGGCGATGCATTCGGCGTCGAATGTCCACGGCCCCGCGTCCTACCTTCAGACCAGCGGCTTTCTTTTACCCGGATTCCCTTGCGCGGGAGCATGGATTTCCCACGCACTAGGCAGTCTTGCGGACAACGTCCCGGCGTTTGTGGCGCTGCCGGACGCTCGCGGGCTTCCCTACAACGGACGCAGCGCATTCACCTCGGGATTTCTCCCGGCGAACCATCAGGGAACCATCATCAATGCATCCGCCCCACAGCCGATGACGCACCTGCAGCCACCTGTGGACGCAAAGCACGTCACGCTCGCCAGCCGCCAGGATGGCCTCGCATTGCTCCGGGAAATGAACAGCGCCCACGCAGCCGCGCGCTCTGATGATTCCCGGCTCACCGCACGCATGGAGAGCTATGAACTGGCTGCACGCCTGCAGCTTTCCGCGCCTGAGTTGCTCGATCTTTCCGGTGAAACGGAGGCAACAAAGAAGCTCTACGGCCTCGATCAATCCGAGACTGCGGACTTTGGAAAACGATGCCTCCTTTCGCGAAGGATGATTGAGCGCGGCGTTCGATTCGTGCAAGTGTGGAGCGGCCACGGCGGAGGTTCGGATAATTGGGACAATCACACCGACATCGCGAAGGAACTCGGCGCGGCGTCCCGTAAAATGGACCAGCCGGCCGCCGCGTTGCTCATGGATTTAAAGTCACGCGGCCTGCTCGAAGACACGTTGCTCGTGTGGACCACAGAGTTCGGGAGGATGCCGTTCAGTCAGGGAAGCGTGGGCCGCGACCACAACGGCGGCACATTCGTCTCGTGGTTTGCAGGAGCCGGAATCAAGCAGGGAGCCGCACTCGGCCAGAGCGATGAGTGGTCGTGGAAGGCGGTCGAAGGCGTGACGACGGGCTACGATTTTCATGCGACGATGCTTCATCTGCTGGGGATCAATCATGAAAAGCTCAGCTTCCGCCACAGCGGGATTGATCGTCGGCTGACTGATGTGCATGGGCAGGTGGTAAAGGAGGTGCTGGCGTGATTTTAGACCGAAGAGACGCTGGGGCGCAGGAGCGGTGGGTATGGCCGCTTAC
>JANMGP010000216.1:0-29219 GCA_031374705.1 Verrucomicrobiaceae bacterium
CCCTCCGCTCCGATGATCCGATCGTTGACTTGGACGAGGCCGCTGGCCGGTGTGTTTGGGAAGACATACTTCACCACAAGCACCTTCGGCTCTTTCGCCACCAACTCTGCGCGGATGCCGGTGATGCCGAGATTGTAAAACCAACCCGGCACTTTTGCATCGGGACCGGATTTGGCCCGCTCGTTCCAAGGGCGGCCATTTTCATAGTCAACTTGGGCCATCAACGGCGCGGAAATGCCGGACAGCAGAACCGCACACGCGGCGAAAGCAATGAGAGAGCGGATTGTCATGGACTGTTATTGTCCGCTGCCGGGCCGGGTGACAACGGTCACTTCATCGGTGGTCGAATCGCTCCGGCAGAGCGACGATCATCGCATTACGCAAGAAGCTTCGACAGGTGCTTTGCGAGATTTGCCCCGAGCGCTTTTACGCGGGCCTGCTGCTTCTCGTCCACGAGTGCGCCATCGGGCGTGAATGCTTCGTAGGCTTTGCCGATTGCGATTTGGTCCGGCAGGACGGTGATGCCGATGCTGCCAAGGATTGCGCGCAGATGCACGAGGCCGCGCATCCCGCCGAGCCCGCCCGGTGAAGCGGAGCAAACGACGGCAGTTTTGCCCGTCAGCGCCGAGAGCGATGGTTCGTCGTCGGATTCCCCGCGCGAGACCCAGTCAATCGCGTTCTTCAACGCGGCGGTAATGCTGCTGTTGTACTCCGGTGATGCGATGATGAGACCTTGGTGCTCACGGAAAATTGCTTTCAGTCGCTTCGCCGCTTCCGGCATTCCGCTCGCGGCTTCGAGGTCTTCATCGAAAATGGGAAGCGCGAAATCGCGAAGAGAAATCACGGTGACCTCCGCGCCGGAATCGCGACCTCCGGCGGCGGCGACAGCGGCGAGTTTTTGGTTGTAGGAATCGCGGCGAAGACTGCCGCCAAATGCAAGGATGCGTGGTGTGTTCATGTGTGGTTCTAAAAATGTGCGCTGCCTGCACCGATGGACCTCAAATCCAGCGTTGCAGTGCCTCCAGTGTGTCCGAGGGCTTGGTGTTAAAGCAGATTTTGGAACGCGGGGCGTGCTCGTGGACGACGTTGATCAGCTTCTCAAACAGGAGGAAGTTGCTCGCCACGGTACGGACGCCCGCGCCAATCATGACGCAGTCGAACTGCCGCCGTTTGAGGTGCGCGGTGACCACCGCCTCCGCCGTCTGGCCAAAGTCGGTAAGACAATGCTCTGCGTCATAGCCGAGAGCCTTCAGGCCTTCCTCGCCGGCCTTGAGTCCCGCCAACACCTTTTCAGCGGTCATGCCGGGAAACGCGGCGTAGTTAGGATCCGAGAAATCAATCAAGACGGGATCCAACCCGATCATGAGTGCGCTCTTTCTCGCGGGTTTATCGGAGGTTTGGGAATTGGTATTCGGTTCAGGATTCATATTTAGAGCGTTCAGTTCAGTGGCATTGCTTGTGACGTGCGAGGCTGGGACGGGCAACCGATGTATCGGGTTTTGCGGAAATAGACGACCGCCTGCGTCCGCCATTTTGGGTGAGAGAGCCGCCGCTACGAATTGAGACGCCAGAGCGTAAAGTTCAGCCACGAGGCAAATGCGACCCACGCGACGTAAGGCACCATGAGCAAGCCAGCGAGCGGTGCCACATTTGCGAACGCTCTCGCTGTGGCGATGACGGCAGCGAGCAGCAGAATGATTTCCGTAAAGGCCAGCGCGGGCATTTTCAGGCCGAAGAAAATCGGCGTCCATGCGGCGTTGAGCGCGAGTTGCAAAACGTAGAGCAAGAGCGCGCGTCGCTGCACGGCCCAGCCGCCGCGCCGCCATACATGCCACGCTGCTGTCGCCATCGCGACGTAGAGCACCGTCCACACCGGGCCGAACAGCCATGAGGGCGGATTCCACGACGGCTTCCGCAGCGAGGCATACCACTCGCCGGGCAGCGTCCACGCTCCGAGTGCGGGCGCGACAAAAGTGACGGCGATGCACACCGCGAGGGCCGCAGCGATTTTCCATTTCGGTTGGTTCTCCATGGTCATTTGGATAGAACTATCACCCAAGGCAGTTCGCTCCGCGATGAGCTTCTCCGCCGTCTTCGGCTCTCATTTCGCGGGAGTCTTGCTGGTTTTCCAGCCGTCCACCGTCAGCTCGCCGTTGACGCCGCACTGAAATTTCAGCGGCTGTTCGAGGCCCTGCGGCTTGCCGGTGGCGGTGTTTTTGAAGCGCGTGGTGTCGGTGACGTTCACCAGCTTGTTGTTCTCCACAAGCGATGCGCCGCTGGCGTCGTTGCGGAAGAGCGGGCGCGGGGTGCCTTCGCATTCGATGATGTTGTCGGTGAAGCGAAAGTCCGCGAAGCCGCTCTTATCGTTGAAGCCGAACAGGCCCTCGGTGCGCGGCGTCTTCGTCGTGCGGGCGATGATGTGGTTGTTCCGCACGTCGAGTTTTCCGTAGGGCTCGTTCATCCACATCACGCCCCGGCCGGGATTGCTCACGAGGTTGTTGTGAAAGCTCGTGGGGCCGGGCGCGGGTTTGTCGCCAAAGGCGCTGATGAGATTGCTGCCGTCGCGCTGAGCGTCGAAGTCGAAGAGGTTGTGCGAAATCTCCACGCAGTTCCGCACGAACTCCACGCTGTAGCCGTCCTTGAAATAGTTGTGATGGATGTGAAACGTGCGCCCGCTTTTCGGGATGTGACCGCCCGCGTATTTCGGAATCGAAATCGTCGAGTGCAGCACGTTGTGGTCGATCTCCACATCCTCATCGCCCTCGAACGGCAGCTCAATGGAGAAGCCCGCCTCGATGGTGTTGTGATGGATGCGGCAACGTTTCGCCTGCCGTCCTTTGATGCCGTAGTAGTGCTCGTGTGAAGCGGTGCGGTTCTCGCGGAAGTGGTTGTTGAAAATCTCCGTGTCCGCCATCCAACACGCGAAGATGCCGCCGCCGGTGTTGCCGCCTTTGAGCCCCGGCTGGCCTTTGTTCCAGCGGATGCCCGCGTTTTCAAAAACGCAGTCGTGAATCTTCGCGTCCTTCATCCCGAACGTCCGCACGCCGCACCACATGGTGTCCGCGATACGGAGATGATGCAGATGCAGCCCGGTGTGAAACCACGCGAAGATGGCGCCATGCACTTGCGCGCCGCGCAGTGTGAGATCGGAAATGACGACGCCCTTCGTGTCGCGCTTGATGCGGATGAGGTAGGCGTCGGTGTCCAGCCCTTCGAGCCGCATCTCCGGGTCGGGCAGGCCGGTGCCGTCTTCTTTCCACTCCGGCGTGTGCGTGATGATGGTCTTGTCCATGCCCGCGCCCTTGAGGGTGACGCCGCCTTTCAAATCGAGCGTCTGGCTGAGCGCAAAAGTGCCCGCCGCCAGCTCGATGACCGCGCCTTCGCCCGCAGCGGCAGCAGCCGCGGTGAGTTCGGCGACGTTGGTGACGGGCTTGGCCCAGACGGTGAAAGGGAGCGCGAAGAGAGCGATGGCTGCGAGATAAGTGCGACGTGTCATAAAGAGATGCGTGTGTGCCGTCATTTCGGCTGCTGCGAACGCGCGGCGAGCTGGCGTTTCAGGTCCGCGATCGTGGCGGCGTTTGCGGAGTCGGCAGCGACGTTGCGCCACTCGCCGGGGTCGGCGTCGTGGTCGTAGAGTTCGGCGTTACCGTCGCTCCACTCGATGTAGCGCCAGCGTTCCGTCCGCAGGCTGAACCCGCTGACTGCCGGGCCGCGCGTGATGTGCGTGAGCGTGGAATCGTGCAGTTTTGCAGACGGGTCGGCGAGCAACGGCTGGAGGCTCTTACCGCGCACCGTCGCGGGCACGGGCAGGCCGCACGGCCCGGCGACGGTGGAGTAAATATCGAGGAACTCAACGAGGCTGCGGCACGCGGCGGGTTTCACGCCGGGTGCGACGAGCAGGAACGGCGCGCGACAGGAACGCTCGAACAGCGTGTTCTTATTCCACCAGCCGCGCTCACCGAGATGGTAGCCGTGGTCGCCGACGAAGATGACCACCGTCTTGTCCCACAGCTTCAGACGGTCCATCGCATCCATGATGCGGCCCACCTGCGCGTCGGTCTGCGTCACGCCTGCGTAGTAGTGCGTGAGGAAGTCCATCCGGTCGCGGTCGTCGAACTGCTTGAACGCCTCCTCGAAAGCGCCGCCACCGAGCGATTGCTTGAAAAGCGGCGTGGCCTCGGCGGGGTCGCGGTGCAGCGCGAGTGAGCCTGCCGGAAATTGCGCGACGTAATTCTTCCCCACGATGAACGGGTCGTGCGGGCGGTGAAAGCCCGCGCCGATGAACCAAGGCTTGTCCGCGAGCCGCTCCATCGCTGCGATAGTCTGCGCTGCCGTCTGGCCGTCGGACTGATCGTCGTCGCCGCCTTCGAGGTCGGCGACTTCCGCCCACTTTAGTTTTCCGCCGGTGAGATTGCGGCGCGGCCCGGTGTTGCCGAGCTTCGTTGGGCGAAACATTTTCGCGTCGTCCCACGACTTGCCGTTGTCGAGGAAGCGGTTCTCCGTTTCGCCTTCGGCGAGGCCTGCGTGGTAGATTTTGCCGAAGGAAAGCGCCGTCGCGCCGTGCTGCCGGAAGAGCTGCGGCAGCGTGACGATGTCGGGCATTTTCTCGCGGAAGAATGTTCCATTGCCCGTGACGCCGTTGTGCTCCGGGCGCGTGCCGGTGAGCATCGAAGCGCGGCTCGGATTGCACACGGGATACTGCACATACGCGCGGTCAAAGCGCACACCGCGCGCGGCGAGTCGGTCGAGGTGCGGCGTCTTTGCCTGCGCGTCGCCGTAGCAACCCATCGCGGGCCGAAGGTCGTCGGCCATGATGAGCAGGACGTTGTAGCGCGGCGCATCGGCGGCGAAGACGGGAGCGACGAAGGCGAGGATGATGAGTAACAGTTTCATCGTCGGGCTATTTGGCTTCCGCAGCGCCCCAGAGCTTCGCGACCAGGGTGAACATCTCGGGGTCGTGCTTTTTGAGTTCGTCGCGGGTGAACGGAAAGAAGTCGTTGCGCGAGAAAAACGCCTCGGTGGTCTCGGCGAAATATTCCATCGCGTCGGTCATGGCGTAGGCGCGCTCGATGGTGTTTGGCTTGCCATTTCCGCGCGTGCGCTCGACGCGCTCATATTTTCCGGCGGCCTTCACACGCTTGTAGGCGGCTTTGATTTCCGCGTTGTCGAATCCGTCCTTGAGCACGCGGTGGTGATAAGCGTGCGCGAGTTCATGCAACGCGAAGTTCGGCATCCGCTTCATCTCCGCCTCGAAATCATGCACGCCGGAAAACTCCACACCGCGCACCATCGCGGGGTCGCGTCCGTTCTCGCGCAGCCAGTCCGCGCCGGGATGAAACTCCGCGCCGCTCTGGCCGGGCTTGTAGGCGGGTGAAAAATAGAGCGGCACCTTCCGCAGCTCAGCCACGGCCGGCGCGGGCACGTCGCGCACGATTTCATCGAGCATCTTCTTCAGGCCACCGAGCGCGTTGGCGGTGTCGGCGGGCTCGGATTCGAGCAGCTTCTTTTGGATGTGAACCTGCCAGCCGGAAATCTCGCGTGTCTCGCGCGGGATGGGTGTTTCGGCGAAAGCGTGAGCGCAGAGCAGCAGAGCGAACAGTTGGATGATGGATTTCATGTGCGTTGGTCTGCGTAGGCGAGCGTCAGGTTTTTTGCGAGTTTCCCGCAAGGAAGTTACTTCTTCCACGCGCTGAAGAGGGACCAGCCTATCCAGCCGTGTTCCTTCACGGTGTTCTTGTCGAAGGTGCGAGTCTCGCCGCTGCGGGTCTCGCGGACTTTGTTCCGCGCGGTGTGCTGGTTGAAGGCAATCTCGCGGATGCCGGCGAGCGAGAAGCTGGAGTCTTCGACGATGAAGCACGGGCGCGGGTCGTTCTCGTCCTTGGTGCCTCCGTAGTTGAAGAGGCCGAGGATTTCCGTCTGTCCGCCATTGCGGGTGGCGAAGCGCACGCCTTTGCCTTCGTGCTTAACGCCGAGGCACCAGAGCGTGCCGCCGTCGTTTTGCACGAGGCCCGTGTCGGTCGTGCCTTCGGGATTGAGGTGACGCGCCCATGCGTGCTGGCCTTTCTTTTTCAGGTGCAGACTTGCGGGGCAATCGTTGACGAAGACATCGCCCGTGCCGTCGCCGACGATGCTCACGCCGCAACTCTCGGCAAAAAGCACGTTCTTCGCGCTGGCGTTTGTCAGCGTGATGGGCGGGCCGCCGAAGCTGTCGAGGTTTTGAAATTTCACAACGGGCGCAGAGGCGTCATCCACGACGAATCCGCCGCCACTCTTCTTGTGATCGAGCACGCGCCCAAAGCCGAGACCGACGATGAAGCGCACGGGCGAAGGAACGCGAAGCGGGCGCGAAAGGCTGTACCAGTTCGGATCACCCCCGCCGATGCCTCGAAAATACACCACCGTTTTTCCGTCCTTCGCGGCAGCGGCGAGTGCGCTCTCGATAGCGTCGGTGTCGTCCTTATTGTCGCCAGCGACCGCTCCGTGGTCCTCGACGCAAAGCCATTTCGACGTGTCGGTTTCCCATGCGACTTCCGGCTCGCGCTTGATTGGCAATTTCAGTGCTTCGTCCGGCGCGTCGTCCCACAGCTTGCGGGTTTTGCTGGAGGAAAACTCCGCGACTTTCAGCCCCTCGCACGCGCCGTTACTGCCGTCGCTTTCGATTGCCCGCGAGAATCCCACAGCCTCGACGTTTCGCGCGTAGAGTTTGCTTTTATTCACGATGGCCGCGCCGTCGGCCTTTCCGCCGCTAAACTTCGCGCCCGTCACCGCGATGACGCCGCCCCACCATTCCTGACCTTTGGGTGCGTCATTGATGATGCTCACGGGCGTGCCCTCCACGCGCAGGTCTTCGATCGCCAGGACATTTGCATTCACATAGATCCCCTCGTTTCGGCAGTTCCGAATCGTCACGCGAGACAGCGTACCGCCCCACACCCACTGGCTCTGGATGCCGCGTTCAAAGCCCTCGATTTCCACATCCTGAATGAGATTCGGTCCGCTCTGGTCGAGGAATCCGGCGTTGATTCCGACCTTGCCGCTACCGCGCACCCGGACGTTTTTCAAAATGCCCGTATTCGTCGCGTAGTATCGGATGCCGTCGGTGCCGGGGTTGTTGCCCACGTCCACGGTGAAGTTCCGGAGATTGCGCATGAACCAGTCCGCGCTCGTAGGCCCTTTTTCTTTGGGATGAGTGCGCAGCACAGCAGTCACGTCCTTCACGCCGTCGTCGAGTTTCAGCACCACACCATCGCGGGACTCGCCATAGAGCCACGGGCCCACAGCGCTGTTTACGACCAGAGAGCGCGTGAGACGATACGTGCCGTTTGGCAGAAAAATCACGCGTGTGTGCTTGCCGTATTCTTTCGCGAGTTCCTTTTCCCGTCCGCCGCCGATGTCGAGCGCCCGCTGGAGAATATCCGAATCATCCGTGACACCGTCGCCCTTCGCGCCGAGGTGCTTTTTTACATCCAACACGCAGCGGTCGTCTGGAAATACTAAACGCTCTGCCGCATGGGCAGAAATGGCGAAACTGATTGCGATGACGACGAGTCGTGTTTTCATATTCCCACGGTTGTATTCATTCAAAATGACACTTACATGACAGCGCGAGCGATGAAACTTGCATGGCTGTTCCGGCAGTGAAACCGTTCATCCCCTGCTCTCTTAGCCAGTCACCGCAAATCTGCGGGCCAAATCGAAAATCACCATCGTGCCGGATGTCGTCGAAAACGAGAAACCGGCCATGGGATTGCGAATCAGCGAATCCATCACCCCGCCCGTCCGCATGGACTGGCGAAGCGACATCTACCCGCAAAAACGCTGATGCGGAACTCGGGGTAGCGGAAACTCGCGGCCAGTGTGCGATTTGTTCCCTGATGTCCGATGATGGGCAGTCGCCGCCAGTTTTTGAGGAGTGCCATTTCACTTTCCCGGGCTATTATGGAAAGATGACGAAGCCCGCTGCATCCACGAAACGAACAGGGAAAACGAATGGCGTCCGCCGCACTGCCGACGGCGATCTCCCGCCGTCGCTGACACCGAAGGGAATCGAGCGTCATGTGACCGCACGCCGTGCGTCTGCAAAGCAGACGGTGCAGGCGATGTCGCTTGCCGATTTGCTCAGCCGCCACGCGGACGGCAAGCCGTCGGCCGACACGTTGGACGAGTTGCGCGCTATGATTGCCGGGGCCTCAACGGATGAGAAGCGAGCGTTGCGGCAGTTGCTTTTTGCGCCGGAGGAGAAGGTGGATGCGGGAATTGATCCAGACATCGAACTCGCGGAGGGCTGGCGCGAGGGATCGTATCCGTATCGCAATCTGCTCTCGCGAAAGTCCTACGAGCGCCATAAATACAACCTCCAGACCGAGCTGCTGAAGCTTCAGACATGGGTGAAGGAAACCGGGCAGCGGGTGATCATTCTTTTTGAGGGACGCGACGCGGCCGGAAAAGGGGGGGCAATCAAGCGCTTCATGGAGCACCTCAACCCCCGTGGCGCGCGCGTCGTAGCGCTCGAAAAGCCCAACGAGCTCGAGCGCGGGCAATGGTATTTTCAGCGCTACATCGAGCACCTGCCTACCCGCGGTGAGATCGTCCTTTTTGATCGCAGTTGGTACAACCGCGCGGGTGTGGAGCGCGTGATGGGATTTTGCACGAACTCGGAGTACGATGAGTTCATGCGCCAGACGCCGGAATTTGAGCGGCACCTTGTTCGCAGCGGGATTCATCTTTTCAAATTCTGGTTCTCCGTGAGCCGCGACGAGCAGCACCGGCGATTCAAGGAGCGCCGCGCGCATCCGCTCAAGCAGTGGAAGCTCAGCCCGATCGACTTGGCGTCGCTGGACAAATGGGAAGACTATACACGGGCGAAGGAAAACATGTTCCTGCATTGCGACACTTCGGACGCACCGTGGACAGTCATCAAATCGGACTGTAAGAAACGGGCCCGTCTCAATGCCAAGCGCTACTTTCTCTACCGCCTGCCTTACTCCGCGAAGGATTTCGCCAAATTGGGTGCGGTGGACCCGCTCATCGTGGGCCGCCCGTCGCTCGTCTCGGCTCAGGGCGAGGACCAGCTCTCAACCAGCGATGAAGGGATCCGCGGATAGATCGAGCGCTCACCGCAAACATTTTCCACCCTCACGCCAATGAAACACTTTCTCGCCTTCGCAGTAACACTCGCCGTGTTTGCAAACGCCAGCCGCAGTCAGGACGCGCAGGATCCGCAGCCCATCGTCAAGGAAGTCATCGCCGCAGTCGGCGGGCCGGAAAAGTTGCTGCGGAATTTTCGAATGAAAGAGCGGTATCACGCCGGTGCCGAGCCGACGCCACCGGGAGGGACACCGGGAGTTCGCGAGTCCATCCTCGATGCGCCCGGCTACTGGTGGGTCGGCAAAAAGGACCGCACCGACGAGCCGGCAAAGTTCGATGTGTGGGCGTGGACGCTCGTGGCACTCACCGATGCCAAATCGAAAATCTCGATCGTGCCGGATGTCGTCGAAAACGAGAAACCGGCCATGGGATTGCGAATCAGCGAATCCATCACTCCGCCGCTGGAACTGTATTTCGACAAAACCACCAAGCTCCTTGTCCGCATGGACTGGCGAAGCGACATCTACCGCTTTAGCGAATGGCGGGAGCACGACGGCGTGAAATACTCGGCGAAAACCATCTTGTTCAAAAAAGCCACGGGCAAGCCGTGGTTCTACCACGAGATCACCGAGCTGGAGCGGCTCAAGGAATTGCCTGCCGACCTGCCTCGCTGATTCCTATTTGCTCGGTCGCGTTGCCGACTTGTTGCTTCGCCCAATCGACTGCGCCTTTGGCGTCTCTGACGCGGGCTGCAGCTTCATCTACGGTGAGCCTTCGATCGGCAATGCGATGTCGAATCCAGTCACTGTGAGAGGCACTTCCACAATCACGGGCCCGAATTTTGGATGCGGCTGAAACCCGGCTATTTCCCCGTGAACCATCCGCGGGCGAGCGGGTCCGTGGCGACAAAATCCAGGAGGAGTCGGGCGACTTTATCCCGACCGATCTCCGAAGGGTGCGTTCCGTCCGGGCCAAGATCGGATCGTTCCCAAACCAAGGGATTCGTTTTGCGACCGTGCGTTCCGTCGGCCCAAAGGTAGGGGCCCCAAAGCAGGATCGGGGATTTGTCCGGGGCGAGTGCCGCGTCGCCTTTCATCTGGCGCTGAAGGAGCCAGCGGGCGGCAAATGCGCTCTCGTAGGCGTAAGGCTCAGGGTTGAGCGTTGAGGTCGCATATCCGCCGTAGATGCGGCTACCGAGATAGATCACGCGAAGGTTTGGGAAGTGGGCGCGGGCGTTTTGCAGGACTGCCTCGGTGTCTTTCTCCAGCTTGCGTCCGTGTTCGGCGAGCGGTCCTCGCGGACCTTTGTTGGCAAGTTTCACCCATGCGACTTGCACCTGCTCGGGAGTCACTCCGGCGGCGGTGATGCGCTGCAGGGCGGTCTTCCATGGCCCGCCGTCGCGAGGCACCCACTCGGCCATCGCCTGCCCACCTTGCGCGCAATCGACGATCGTCAACGCGGGCGATTTTCGGGAATCCGCGTCGGCTATGCGTTTGAACACGGAGAACTCCTGAGTGGCGTTTGACATACTGATGGAGACAAAAACAATCCGTCCGTCCGGAGATGGCTGCCCGCTCTTATCGAGCGGTTGCACCTTCGCCAACGCGGCTCGTGCGGTCTTTTCGTGCTCTGCCGGCGGTGTGTTCTTTCCTCCGCCGTAGAGTCCGCCGTCCTCGCCCTGATACCGGGCGTCCGCCGACATGTCGGTGAGCGGAATGAGTCCCTCAGGCGGCCTCGGCAAGGGTCCGGGCTGGGGCTGCTGCCGGGCGCGAACTGCCTTGGCGCGGTCGTAGTAGGTCTGGTCATCGGGGGCCAGTTTCTCGCCGCGTTGGGCACGCTGATGCAGCGTCTGGGCGCGCGCCCAGTCAATGGGTTCTTCGTTCACGGCAGGCAGTTGGGCGAGCGCGGAGAAGATGAGCGCCGTCCAAAGAAGAAGTGCAGTTTTCATACACTTGGGAAACCGCCGAAACGACCGAAGGTTGCGAAAACAGTGCGTCTATCTCCGGGCAGTCCCTTGGGTACTCTTTTCCGAACGAATTGTCCGAAATCCCCCGACCGGTGCGATTACTATGACGTGAATCGAACTCCAATCGCTCTCCTCTTTCTATTGCTCTGCAATTTCGTCTGCCCGGCACCGGGGGCTGACGCGCCTGCAAGCAAGCCGAACATCGTGTATATCCTTGCCGACGACCTCGGATATGGCGATGTGCATTGCCTCAATCCGGAGCGCGGCAAAATCGCGACGCCGCAGCTCGATAGGATGGCGAGTCAGGGAATGATTTTCACGGACGCGCATGGCAGTTCGTCCGTCTGCTCGCCGACGCGCTACGGCATTCTCACGGGCCGCTACAACTGGCGGTCGCGGCTCCAGAAGGGCGTGCTCGATGGCTATGTGGAACCGCTCATCGCTGCGGACCGGCTCACGGTGCCGGCGCTGCTGAAACAGAACGGCTATCATACCGCGATCATCGGCAAGTGGCACCTCGGATACACCATCGACGGTGAAGGCAAGAAGGGCGGGGGACAAGGAAAGCTCGAAGGCGCACCGATGGGCGCAGTCACTCACGATGGTCCGCTGACGCGTGGCTTTGATGAGTTCTTCGGATTTCATCACGCACGCATGATCAAGTCGGTTTTTGAAAACGATCGCGTCACACAGATCATCGAGCCCGTGGACATCCTGCCGGCACTGGTGAAGCGCAGCACCGCGCACATCGCGGCACGCAGCAAAGCAGGGCAGCCGTTCTTTCTCTACCTCCCGCTGAACTCGCCGCACACGCCGATTGTTCCGTCGAAGGAATGGCAGGGCAAAAGCGGACTCGGCGACTACGGCGATTTCGTGATGGAGACCGATTGGGCGGTGGGCGAAGTCCTCGCCGCCATCGACAAAGCCGGCATAGGAGACAATACGCTCGTGATTTTCACCAGCGACAACGGCTGCTCCAAGGCCGCCGGAATCAACGCACTGGAAAAGCAAGGCCACTACCCGAGCGCCGACCTGCGCGGGTCCAAGGCCGACATTTGGGAAGGCGGACATCGCATGCCTTACATCGTGCGCTGGCCGGGGAAAGTGAAAGCGGGCTCACGGAGTTCACAGCTCATCTGCCACACCGACCTCATGGCGACGTGTGCCGAGCTCGTCGGCGCAAAATTGCCGGACAATGCCGGAGAAGACAGCGTGAGCATGCTCCCCGCGCTCCTCGACACCGCCAAAGCGCCGCTGCGTGAAGCCATCGTGCATCATTCCATCAACGGCTCGTTTTCCATCCGGCAGGGAAACTTGAAGCTGGAACTCTGCGCCGACTCCGGAGGATGGACCGCGCCGACGCCCGGCAGCAAGGAATCCAAATCCCTCCCGCCCACTCAACTCTACGACCTCGGCACCGACATCGCAGAATCGAAAAACCTCCAAGCCGACCGCCCCGAAGAAGTCGCGCGCTTGTCCAAGCTCCTCGACCAATACATCGCCAACGGCCGCAGCACGCCCGGCGCAAAGCAGACGAATGACGCGCACATCGAACTGCGAAAAAGGGGCAAGACGGCGAAAGAAGAATAGCGATCAGTCCTGCGACAAAAAGTATTCCATCCGCGCCAATTCATCGTCGAGTGCGGCGCGGAATGCCCTGTCTCCCGGAGCTCGGCCCGCCGCGTAGCCGAATGCCGTTTGCAACTTGCCATCCTGCACGCTGAGGTTTCCCCAGCCGATCACGTGATCCCGCCAAAGCATCGGCAGGGCGTAGTAGCCGCGGATGCGTTTGACGGCTGGCGTGTAGGCTTCGAAGCGATACGCCCAGCCCCACAGCAGCTCAAAGCGGCGGCGGTCCCACACCACGGGGTCAAACGGCGCAAGCAGTCGCACCGCTTCGCTTTGCCCCGCATCGTGGCGCTTCGAGGCAGGCGATTCGCCCGCCGCCCAATACCAAGTGACGCCGTTCACTTCCGCGCTTGGCAGTCTTGTTTTGGCGCGGGCGAACGCTGCCGGACGCAACGCTTCCCATTGTGGCGCGCCGCCACGGAGCATGCCGATGAGCTCGCGCAAAGAGCGTTCCGGCAGCGGTGCGTATTTGTTCACGATCACATCCACCAGGGCATCCATCGCGACTTCCGGGTTCGCGGTCGCCTGCGGAAAGGGCCCGGCCACCGCGTACGTGCGCACACCGCTCGACCGCATCGCAATGCGCAGAAGCCCGCGGTAATGCATGTCGTCCAGCAACTGGGTGCTCGCGTTCGACGAGCCACCAAACCAATTGCGCACGCGGCCATGTGCAAAATGCGCGTCCACATCCCGTGGGTGGACGACGCCGTGCTCGCGCACAAAATTCAACACGGCCTCCGCCTGCTCGGCCTGCGCTTTCGGCCAGGGTTTTCGTGGCGTGCGCGGGTGCATCAGCGCCTGTGTGCTGCGTGGCAAAAAGCCGTAGTTCACAAAGAAATCCTCTTCCACTCCCAGCGCCGCATAACGCCGCTCCAAATCTCCCGCCCGATAGTTTTTAACGCGATGCCGCAACGTCAGATCCTGCGCCCGTGCCGGCGCGCGAATCGGATCGGCCTGCACAAAACCCATCCGCTGGATCGCCGCAGGCAAGCTCGTCGGTGCAAACAAACTGTGCGATACAGCGTAGCGGCGCAGAGTATCGAGAGTGATGCGCGCAGTGGCCATGTTCTCCGTTGAACTCTACGGCTTCGGCTTGATGAACAGGACTTCTCCTCGCTCGATCCATCCTTTTCGCAAATCCACCCGGAACCAGCCATCACTGTTCTTCTTGTGGAAGCGAGTGCCGGAACGCGGTCCAAATCCCGGTAGATCGTATTGCGCCCACGTCTTTCCCATGTCGGGCGAATAGATGAAGCCTGTGACGTAGGGCGATGCGGGCGCGTAGTGTGCGGCCAGCATGACGCCGTCCTGGATGATCATATTGGCGGATTCAAACTCCGGATTGAAAAGCATCGTGTGCGCTGCCGGGTTCGCGATGTCCGCCGGGGCACAGGTGAAGATTCCGCGATCATGCTTGGGGCCCGGCTTCGGGCCGTTCGCATCGCTCACCCAATACACTTTTCCGCCGACGAAATTGACGCCGCCGGATTTGTGGCGCGAGTAGGAGTTCACGGAGATGATGACCTTCCACTCCCATGAATCGGACTTTGCGTCGTAGGTGCCGCGCATCCAGTGACACTCCGGACCCTGGCCGCGGTCGAGGTCGCCCGTGCAAGCGTAGAAGGCATTTTCGACGGGGTTATAGGCGACGCTGTGGATGTGGCGGCAGATGAGCGGATTCTTCGCGTCGCCCAAAACTGTGGCGGTTCCCTTTTGCTGAAAGTCGGGATTTTGACCGAACGAAAACGCGATTTTGACCGTCTCGCCACTGTCGGTGGAGTAGTAGATATTCACCGGCACCGCCCCGCCAAGGACGTTGCAGTAGTTGCCCCAAACGAGCATCTCCACACCGTTCACATCCCAAGTGTGCTCGCCATCGAGCGGGTGAAAATACCAGCCCGGCTCGGCCGGGTTCACCGGCGTGTGCGGCAGGTAATCGCGGCCCTCACGGTCCTTCACGGTGACGGCGCGGTGCGTCTTGAGATTGTCCGTGCTGAGGAAAAGTTTCTCCCGCGTGGCGAAGAGGATGTTCCCGTTTTTCAGCAGGCAACTAAACGTGATATTCTCCGCGTCGGTAAACTCCGCGCTGTGCGGCCATGTCCTGCCGTTGTCCTCGGAGAGAAAGATTCTTCCTTCGCCGAATCCGAACGCTTTGTGGTCCCCCTGCGAGTCGAGGTAAGGACCGGCGGGCGCGAGACGGTAGAAGAAGTGTTCCGTTTCCGCCACGCCGGAAACTGCGGCGGCGAGCTTCATCGTGCCGGGCAGAAAAACGCTTCCAGCCGCTGCAGCGGATGCGTGCAGCCACCGGCGGCGAGTGAATTGTTCTGTGTGATTCATGGTGAGGGGGTATTTACTGCTCAAGAAACGATGAACACACGCTCAATCATTTTCGTCCTATCCATCATGAACGCCGCGCTGATGGCGGAGACGGCATCCAGACCGAAGTTTCAATACAAGTCTGAAGGAATCGAAGTGCCTGCCGCCATCTCCGAGGAGCCGAAGGTGAAATCGTTCGGCCCGGACACGATCAAAGCTGCGGCAAAGTATCTCGATGACGGCGCGCATAACTGGGTGAGGGAGAAGTCGTGCATCGCCTGCCACAGCACGGGCGTTTACATGGTTGAGCGTTCCGCGCTGACGAAATTCCTCGGCAAACCAAGCGACGAAGTGCTCGCGGATTTCGTCGCGGAAGTGCCCGCGACGACGGCCAAGTCGGACGGTGCCGCCATCGGCTCCGTGTGGCGCAGCGGCGGCCTCGCGGCGTGGGACAAACACGTCACCGGCACTCTCAGCGAACCTGCCGCACGCTCGCTGCAACGCACGATGACGCTGCTCACAGCGGAGGGTTATTTCAAAACCTACACGCAGGTTGAAATCCCCTACATTACCACCGACTTCGAGCTGACCGTGCAGGCCGCACGCGCTGTCTTCACCGCGCCGGGCTGGCTGGCGAATCTCAAGGACGCCGACACGCTTGCGCGCGTCGATCGAATGAAGAAATACCTCCGCGAGCATGAAGCGGTGAATGACTACGAACTGGCGCTCAAGCTTCAGCTCGCCGCGTTGCTGCCGGAACTTGTGCCTCAGCCGCAACGGGACGCCGCGACCGCGATGCTCTGGCGCATGCAGCAGCCGGATGGAGGATGGTCCACACGCCGCATGTCCGACTTAATGAAATGGCACGAGAAGATGGACCCAAAAGTGGTGGAAATGATCCAGGGTGAACCCGACGCCGCCAGCCCGGCGAGCGATGCTTACATGACATCCTTTGCCATCGTCCTGCTGCGTGAAAGCGGCGTGCCCGCAAGCGATGAACGCATTCAACGCGGTGTCGGGTGGCTGAAGGCGAATCAGCGCGTGAGCGGACGTTGGTGGATGAAGTCGCTGTTCCGCGACACGTATCATTACATCACCTACATCAGCACCGCGCAGGCCCTCCGCGCCCTCGCGCTCTGCGGTGAAATACCGAAGCTCACGGACTGATTTTCACACTCAATGAACTCTGCCCACGCCACGATCACCGGCCTGCATATTTACCCCGTGAAGTCTTGTCGCGGGATCTCGCTCGCTGCTGCGGAGTTGACCGTTCGCGGTCTCGCTCATGACCGCGAGTGGATGGTCGTGGATGCCGACGGCCAGTTCGTCACTCAACGCACCCTGCCACGCATGGCGCTGATCGAGACTGCGCTCACGTCCGATGCGTTACGCTTGAGTGCGCCGGGGCAATCGGACGCTTTGGAGCTGCCGCTGGCCAGGCGCGACCTGCCGCTCCGCCGCGTGCGGGTGTGGCGCGATGATTGTGATGCCCTCGATGAAGGTTCCGAAGCAGCCGGATGGCTTAGCGCCTTCCTCGGGAAGGCCGTGCGTCTCGTGCGCTTCGACCCCGCGCACAGGCGGCTCAGCGACCATCAATGGACTCGTGGTAAGGATGCCGAGAATCGCTTCAGTGACGGATATCCAGTGCTGGTCATCAGCGAGGAGTCCCTGGAGTATCTAAACAGCCGCCTTGACGTTGCATTGCCGATGAACCGGTTCCGACCCAACATCGTCATTCGCGGAATCGGACATCACGGAGAGGATGATGCCAACCTCCTGCACGGTGGCGGATTTGAGATCCGGCTGGTGAAACCCTGCGCACGCTGCAGCATCACCACGGTCGAACAGATGACAGCGGAAGCCGGCAAGGAGCCGCTCGTGACGCTCGCTACTTATCGTCGCGATGCCGCGATCGGCGGCGTCACCTTTGGAATGAACGGCATCGTCACGTCCCACGCCGACACTCCTCTAGCAGTTGGCATGCGCTTGGCCGCAAGCAAGGAAATCACATCGTGAGAACACTACTCGTCGTCCTACTGCTCGCGTTGTACGCGCTCCGAGTCGCCGCTGCGCCGCCGGTGCCGATCATCTTCGACACGGACATGGGCGGAGATTGCGATGATGTGGGCGCGCTGTTTGTTTTGCACGGCGCGGTCCAGCGTGGGGAGGCGAAGTTGCTGGCCACGATGGGTTGCATTTCTTCCGAGGCCATCGCCCCTTGTCTGGACGCCATCAACACCTGGTTCGGACGGACAGAGATTCCTGTGGGCACGCTGAGAGACCCCGGATTTCTTGCCGGCCCCGGTTATCCCGCAGAAATCGTGAAGCGCTTTCCGCATCGATTTCCCAGCAGCGCGGACTACCCGGATGCGGTGGGGTTGTATCGTCAGCTGTTGGCGGCGCAGCCGGATGGCAGCGTGGTCATCGTAGCGGTCGGGCCGCTGCGGAACCTAGCGAACCTGCTGAAAGCCGACGCTGCGCTCGTCGCGAAAAAGGTGAAGATTCTGCACGTCATGGGCGGTCACTACCCGCCACACGCGAAACAGAAAGACGCCGAGTATAACTTTCAGAAAGACGCGCCCTCGGCGGCGTTGGTCTCCGCGCAGTGGCCGACGCCGATTCTGTTTAACGGCGAGGGCGGCTCGACCAGTTCGGGGCGTCGGGTCACTTACGAAATGCCGGAGCACAACCCGTTGACGATGGCCTACGCGGCTTATCCGGGCGTGGGTTTCGCGGGCGACCGGCTGAGCTGGGATCCGGTTTCCTGCCTCGTCGCCGTTCGTGGCGCGGCACCGTGGTATGAAGTCGTGAGCCAGGGCCGCAATGTCGTGGATACGGCGACGGGCCTGAATACCTGGCGTGCGGGTGGGGAAAACGGGCATTCGTATTTGGTTCTGAAAAAGGGCGCGAAGCCCGCGGTGGAGACGGAGTTGGAAGACTTGATGGTGGCGGGCAAGGGACGTCCGGCGAATCTCACTTTCAACACCGTTTACTATGCCCAGGCGGGCATGGCTCAAATCACCGCCAGCGGCGCAGCCGAGGCCACGATGACCGCGATCAAGGCGTTCGCTCGCGACGAGAAAACGGCCTGGCTGGACCGGGCCGCGTCGAGCTGGATTCAATGCCAGTACGCCGACGGCAGGAAATCGCGCGTGACTTCGTATGCAGTGGCGTGTCGGGAGAAAGCGCGCCTGCCGCGCACTCTGGAGCTGCTGGGTTCCAATGATGGCCGCACCTGGACGCGGCTGGATTGGCAGGAAGCTCCGGCCTTCAGCGAGCCGGCGACGCGACGCGAATTTTCCATCGCCCAGCCCGCGAAGTTCAACAGGTACCAACTTCGCGTGACGGCGGCGGATGAAAAGGCCGGCGTGCCGATCGCCACGCTGGAACTCAACGAAGCCATCCGGTGCCGACCCGAGGTCGCCGTCGCCGGCCTCATGCTTGACGAGTCTTCTTTGCGCCTCGCGGCCCACAGCCGCGCCACACTCAACGCGACGCTGGCCCCGATGCACACGTTCGAGCGCGAAGTTGTTTGGACCAGCACCGACCCGGCGGTGGCGGAGGTGCAGCGCATCGGCGAGCAGACCGCCATCGTCACCGCAAAGCAGATCGGCACCTGCACCATCACCGCGACCGTCGGCACGGTGCGGCAGACCTGCGCAGTGACGGTCACGCCGACCACGCTGCCGGCGGGTTGGAGCTTCGATGAACTCGGCGCGCCACCCATCCCCGGTTCCGTGTCGGTGGCGGATGGTCGCTTTACCCTCACTGGCTGCGGTCATTCGATGACCGGCTTTTGGGAGCGAAGACGCGACCAAGGCCCCTATGTCAGCCAAGCCATCGCCGGCGATGCCGCGATTTCCGCCCGCCTGACCAGCCTCGCGCCCAACGTCGGTGGCCCTGCTTATCGATGGGACTCGCGGCCTTCCACCGCTGCGGGCCTGATGCTGCGCGAACCGCTCACCGAAGGCTGTGGTCGCCACGCGCTCGTGCAGGTCGAAGCCACCGGCAAGCTCGTCTTCCGCTGGCGCAACAAAATCGGACCCGACGAAAGCCACACGAAGGAACTTGGCCAAGTAACTTTGCCCATTCATCTGAAACTCGCGCGGACGGGCCAGGAGATTCAAGTTTTCAGCTCCGCTGATGGCAACAACTGGGGCGAACCGTTGATGACTCACCCGACCACCTTCGAGGGCCCGAGCCGGCTCGGTTTATTCACCTGCTCGGGCAATACGTTTTCGTCCACGACCGCCGAGTTTGAATCCGTAATCGTGAAGCCATGAGTGTGATTACGAAAGCACGCCAACGACGTGCTGATCGAACTGCAAAAGAAGAATAGCGATCAGTTCCGCGACAGAAAGTATTCCATCCGCGCCAATTCAGCTTCCTGTCCAAGTTGGCTGTTTCGGGCGCTGGTCATTGCGCGAACTCGCGCTTCACAACGCATTCAGTTCCACCGGCGCATCGAATCCAGTTTGTCCCGCCACGCCGAGTCCCTTGCGCTCTCCGGCGGGAACGACTCCCGTGATGCGCGCCACCGTTTTCAGGCCTTTCTTCACGGTTCCCTGAAACGTGCGGGTCTTCGGATTGATCGCGATAGAGATGCGATACTCGTTGCCTGGGCCGTTGTCCAAAGTGCGGCCGTTAATCAGTTCCATCGTGGATTCTGTCAGGAGGCCGCCATTATGGTTTCCGATGCTCACTTTCACGCGCTTTGGCGTGTTTTCCGGAAACGAGAAGATCTCGGCGTTGTCCGCGATTTTCGTGCCGTCGGCATTGAGTTCCATCCGAAAGCCTCCCTGATATGCGCCCGAGCTTCGCTCCGTTCCCTGCCAGCGAACGGTCCCCGTAGTTTTCGTCGCCAGCGCTGCATCAAAGCCGAGTATTCCGTAAATGCTTGTCGGCTTCGCATTCCGGGAGCGAGACGTCATGAGCAACGTATGATCGCCGCGCATTCTTGAGCCGACACTGAACGGACGGTTGTCACCGGTCCGACCACTAAGGACCATCGCTCCACGGCTGGAGAGTTTCATGGTCGCAAATGCGTGGCCTTTCGGAGTGCCGCTGTTATCGATTTCCGTTGGCGGTGGGGTTTGGGTGATGCCGGCGATTGCGCCTACTTCCGGGTTTGGCATTGCCATTGCAAACTTCCCGGCTTCCGCAACAACTGCACCCGCTTCCAACAGCGCCGGACCGTAAACCCAAGTTTCCAAGCCGGTGACTGGATCCGAAAGCATTGCGTCGATCCATGGAAGTCTCGATGCATCGTAAGTCGTCAATCCGACCGTGAAAAACAATGCGAGCGGCGGGACGCCTTTTCGGGAGATTTCGACGACTGCGTTTACCCCATTTGCTCCGGTCGGCATGAGATCTCCCGAGAATGGAAGAAGCACGCCGTAGTAGGAGACCGAACCGGTGAAGCGCCCGCCCTTTCCAGTTTTTACGGTCAAGGTTCCAATCGGGCGCTGTTCGGCGTCGAGCACTGCAGTGACAAACCGCGCACTCACAGCGTTGAAGAACTTGTCCAAGGTCCCGACGACGACACGGGCGGTCGATTGTCCGCCGAACTGGTCGGTGATCGTGTAGGTAAACTCATCCGTTTCATCAAAAGTTGTATCCGCCACAAACCGGATGCGAGGCGTTCCAGAAATGCTCACTTCGGCTAGTCCGTGAGCTGGCTGCGTCGCGATGCTGATTGTGACCGGCGCTGGATTCGCGTCGGCTGAGACTCCTTCATCTTCGTCGTTTGAAAGGACGTAGATCTCCGAGGAGCCATCGGCATTGAGAACTCCGATGTCGTCGCGTGCAATAGGAAGATTGTTCGCTGTGGTCGTCGTCGTTTGGTCAGGCCCTGGAACTCCGTTCACGACGAGACGGTAGTGGTAGGTGGTCGATGGCTGGAGACCGCGGATGTCTCTCCTCTCGCTGCGGATTTTCTCGACTGCGGGTTCGCGGCCGATCACTCCGCCACGGTCTGCAACCCTTGTTCCGTACGCCGTTGAAGTCCCATAATTCCAGGCGATATCGCTCCAGTTGAGGCGTACGCCGTGGGAATCGACGCCGCAGTTTACGGTCATCGAAACCGCTGTAACACTTCCCGCAGCCGCAGGGAAAAAAGTTGGTGCCGGGGCTGGCGAAACGACCTGAATCATCGGTCCAAAAATCGTCGTTTCATTGAAGCCATCCGACACTTTTCCGGTCAGCGGGAAAGCGCCCGTGCTGTAGAACGGCACCCAGCCCGAATAGCGCCGAAGCCCATTTGAGACCGATTCGATCAAGAGACTCTGGATCTTCGTCGGGCCGGAGTAGATATCGAGATAGTTTCCGGACGGGATTGCGGTGCTGATCTCAACGACGAACGGGACGGAGTTGGATGAAGACACCGGAGTATGCGCGTAAGACGCTCCGTCTTCCGGAAGGAGCCAGCCTGCATCGGGTAATGCGTAAAGCGGACTGGTCATTACACAGGCGAGAATCAGCGGGCGTAGGAAGGAGGTCATAGTAGCGCTATTCATTACGCTGCATTGTATGTGATTGAAAATGAATTTCGTGAATGATTTGCGGGGCGGAATCTCGGCAGTCACATATCACGAATTTCAAAGTCAAGTTGGAAGGCTCCGAGAGTAGGCAGCAGCAACTGAAAACTGCGCGCTGCTCCGCCCTTACGCCAGCGAGCCCTTCACTACCTTCACCGCATCCACGCCGGCGAGTCGTGCGTCGAGGCCTTGGAATTTGTAGTTGAGCCTTGTGTGGTCGATGCCGAGACAGTGCAGGATTGTCGCGTTGATGTCGTTCACGTGGACGGGATTCTGGACGATGTTGTAGCTGAAATCGTCCGTCTCGCCGACATCAAACCCGTGCCAGAGAAGTTCGACGTGAAGTGGCATGTCGAGCCGCGTTTCGTGGATGAATTTATGTCGTCCGGAGTGAATGATCCTGCGACCGCACCCACCGTCACGCTCGCGCAAGGGTTGTCCAATACGAAACACACACTGGAAATCTCCGGCGACGACGCGACGCCAATCACGGCGATTCGCATCTATCGTCCGGCGCTCGGAGTTGGAAAACAATGACGCGATGGAGACGCGGACCATGTCGAACTTTCCTCCACTCCCGAATCACGGCTATTTCCCGGCCTTCATTTCCACGCGCCCCCAAAGCTGGGGCGTGAGCTGGGCTTCGCTGGGGACATCGGAGGTGATGCCGGTGGATTTGTTGCTCCAGTAAACGCGGGCGGTGGTGGCACTGCCGTCGCCGCGCAGGATGCCGATATCCCCTTTCAGTGATTGTCCGGCGACGGGCTTGAGGCCTAATGCGGCGAGCGGGATGGAGAACTCGTAGTTGCCGCCGCTGCCTGCGAGCTGGACTTCGGCGCTGACGTCGTCGGCGCGGTCGAGCGTGATGGTGCGCCATGGCGAGGAAAAGGGGACGGGCTCTTTCGTGCCGGGGACGACGGGCCTGTAGAGCACGGCTTTGGGCTGACCTTTCACCATCGTGACGAGCAGACGCAGGTCGCCTTGAACGGGCGCGGTGCGTTTCGGGTCGGCAACGGCATTTGTGCCGAGCATGAGATCCAGCGCACCGCCGGTTTTGAACGGAGCGTTCGGGACTTCACCGGTGTTCCGCAGGAGCTTGTCGTCGCCAGTACGGAATGCGGCGTAGAGGCGGTCACCGCTGATGGCGACTGCCCCGGTGAAATCATAGGGCTTGGAGTTGGAGTTGAAGTTCGCGGCGACTCCGCTCTTGTCGATGTCCACCCACGCTGCTCCGGACCAATCGTCGAGCTTTCCATCCACTGCGGGTGCTTCGCTTCGCAAAGCGACCTCGAGCACTCCGCGGCCTTGCGCCTGCTGGCGCCGTGCTTCGCTGGCGACGAGATACGTTTGCGCATTTTGCAAATCTGCTGCGGTGACTTGAAGCGACATTGCTGGAATCCGGCGTATACTCTCAAGCCCGTCGAGGCGCACGAGCGATGCCGCTGCACCGTTCATCACATAGACCTTTCCGTCGGGCGTCTGGCTCCATGTCGGCCAGAAGTTTTCTTCGCTGAGCGTGAAGCCCTTCAGACTCATGCCTCGCTCGGGCACCGGCATCGCCCACGTTTTCCCCTGCCGCTTGTCCTCGAAGACGGTGGCCACGAACAGTCCGTCGGCGGTGAATAAATAGATGGTGCCCATGTTGGCATTCACAGCCCAGAGTTGCCCGGCGTCCGAGCCCTTCGGTGTGACGAACCCGCCGAGCAGACGCGTCGTGCCGATGAGTTGCCCTGCCCTGTCCGGCGCAGGTGCCTCGTGCGCCGCATGCAGGCCGGGCCATGCGCTCGGGTAGCTCCAGCGCGGCACACCGTTCTGCGCGCCCGACAAGGATTCACGGGCGAAAGGCGCGATGCCGAGCGTGACCGCAGACCAACCGTCCGCCCCCGCCAGCACTTGGTCCCCGCCGGATGACGCCGGGCCCTGGACTCCCTCGGCGAGCGTCTGTCCCCTCCCGAAACTATAAAGAGGTGCGCCGCCTTTGGAAAAGCCCGTCGGCTCAAAGCGCATCGCCTTTTCTCCGACGCGCGCAGCGCAGAGCGAGAGGTCCTGCATCACGGTGACCCCACCCACGTTTGCGGCATCGAAAGTCACTTCAGCGGGCTGCACGAGTCCATCGTCGTTCGCGTCGGACCACAGAAAAAGCGGCGGCTTTTGCTTCCAGTTTGTTCCCGCAGGCATGAGCGATGCAAACTCCGGCGCTTTGAGCAGTTCCCAATCCGCAGCCCGCCCAAGCCCCGCGACCGGACGCGCGATTCCGTCGCGTTCGATAAACAGGATCGCCGTCGAGCCGCCGGTCGGATTCGAGTTGTAGCAGTTTGCGAAATAGCGGCGTCCATCGCGATACAGCGCCAGTTCAGGCGCGGCGGTTCGGACCGGCAGCGGCAGACTATCGGCTCCGCGACGGTAATAGACACGGGCAAGCGAGGATTCGCCCCTCGCCCAATCGAGCGTGAACTCCATCGCGCCGCGATCTTCGTCCGCGTAGAAAAAGCGCGTGTTGTCCTGCGGGTCGAGCGTACCGCCGCCGCCGTATTTCGCAGGGCCGTAGAAGGCTTTCCAAAACGTGCCGTCGGCGTTCCAGACGGAAACGCGTTTCGGAAGATAATCGTTTTCCGTCACCCAAAGCCGGTTGTTCGAATCGACGGCGAGTCCGGTGGGGTGATTCATGTGCAGCGGGTCATACGGCCCGGCTTTCGGTACGCCGGAATTTCCGATGGAGCGCACCAGTTTGCCATCGGACGTGAAGACTTTGACCTGATGCGAAGCACCGTGGTCGGCGATGAAGACATGCCCTTTCGCATCAATCGTGATGCCGTGCGGATCTTCCAGCCCGCTGGCAATAACCGTTTCCGGCGGCGCGATTTTTGCCACGCTGGCTGCATCGACGGTGTAGCGGAGAAGCCTCGTCCCAGAGATCACGAGCAGTCGCCCCTTCATGTCGAATGCAAGGCCGCGAGAGCTTTCCACGGGCACTTCGGCGAGAACCTTGCCCAATGCCGCGTCGATTAAAAGAAGCGTGCGGAGCTTGTTCATGCTCGCGACGACGAGGCCATCGTGCGCGGCGATTCCGCCGAGCTGCTCGATCCAATGACGGTCGCCATCAGCGCTCGCCAGCGGCGTGAACGGATACTTGATGATCGCCTTGTCTCCCTTTGCCATCAACGCCGTAATTCGCAGCTCACCGTGGCTCTTGTCGTTATTGTCTGCGCTCGCCGTCCACGTCGCGCCGACGTACGCAAACGTCTGCGCATCGGCCTTTCTTCCGGCATCCCGGGCGAGGAACGGTGCGGCGGTCCAGTTCCCGCCGATCCATCCGCGACCGCCGATTTTCCTCCCGTTCTCATCCACCCAAGCCAGCCCCGCGCCTCCTTCGCTCACGGCGCTGCCGAGATACACCATCGCCGCGCCCGTGGGCGAACTCGCGGCCGGCACATACAGCGCAGCCTGCGGCGGCGTATGGTTCGTGAGCCATCCTCCCGACTTGTCTGCCGTCTCCCACGCGGGATTCCCTCCACTATAAATCGAGAACTCGTAACGCGGCACGATTTCATCGCGCACCAACCCGCGCACCTTGTATTTTCCGGGCGTCACGAATTGCGCCGGGATTTTGTAAACACCGTGCCGTGCCGCATCCACGTCCCGCCCTAGATCATCAGTGCCGTCCCACCATGCGACATTTTTGCCGGCAGGAAATGGCGTCTCGGAGATCAAATTGCGCACGCGCTTTCCGCTCTCGTCCTCGATGACCAGCGTGACAAAACCCGCCCGCTCCAGCTTGAAACCCACAGGAATCGGCGGATGCGGCCCATCCGTGACGACAGGGAATTTCACAGGCTGTAACGGCGCATTCCCCAGCGGCTGAAGTGCCATCAGTTCGCCCAGCCAAACGCGTTTCCCGCCTTTATCATTGTTCACGATGTGCGGATGCCCGCCGACGTTTGGCGCTGTAATCTTCAGGCGGATCGCACGGGTCGAGACGGTCTGGCCGAAGTTCAAGCGATTCGACCAGAGGGGCACGGGATACCCCGGCTTCACGCCCGTGAATGAGCCAAGCGTCTTCCAATCCGTCTCCGCCGCATCGCGCGGATGACGGTCCGCCGCGCCCATGTAAGCCTGCACTTCCGCGGCTTGAAATCCCGCGTTGAGCGCATTCACAGCGTCGAGCTTTACGGGCGCCGGCCAGGCGAGCATCACCCACGCTGGGTTCTCCGCGGAAACAACCGGGAGCGCAGCGAGTCCCGCGTCTTTGCTATTGCCGTCCACATTGTCCCACGTTTGCAAGGCGTCACCCGTGCCGTTGTTGATTCGATCAGCCTTTTCCCCACGGCTACTCGCGCCAGCCTGCGATTGAGGGGCGAGATTGCTCCAGCGCTCGCCGGTCACTTGTGCCGATCCCAAATAGCCCGCATAGCTCGTATCCGAGGCCGCTGCGATGTGCGAAAAGCGCAGGGCACGCGTCTGAGTTCCCGGCGGTAACGTCCACAGCGCGAGAGCACCTTGGGCAACTTCGTCGCGCGAGATTTCGCCCTTTTCGATTCGCTCCGCCGGCACCCAGTCCGCCTCATTCGCCAAATCCCCCGGATACGCCGCACCCGCCTTCAGAACGCTCAATCGACCACCGCCGCTCACGAACACACTACCGACAGCCACCGCTTCCTTAAAGCCCACCCGCAAATGCCGCACACCCCTCGAAAGATTGTCGCCAAACTTGAGCCCCGAATGCCCCGGCTCGCTCTTATCAGTCCAAACGACCCATTGCGCTGAAAGCGAACGGTCGGCACCGGCGATCGGCTTCTCCTTCCCATCCACCCACTCCGCAAACACCCCCGCATCCACATTCTCTGCGCGGACCGAAGTCTCGGCAGATGGTCGCGCGACTTGCGCGACGGCCGAGTGGGCAGATGCGACGAGCATTGCGGAAGCGGTGATAAAATGAATGCAGGAACGGAAACGGATATACATGCGCAGTGTGAAGGCGATTCACCATCAAAGCATTAGGAAAGGTCTGAATACAGCCGCTCTACTTTTCGCTGGCGCGACTTCGCACAGATTCCACTTTTAATCACACCCCGGAATCCCAGCGTCGCGCTGGTACGATTGCCGTGACTCTGTTTTCCAGATAGCAAAAACACTGTCCGGAATCCCAGCTTCGCGCTGTTACTTGTGTGCTTGGTCCTGTCACTGGGGTGCGCACATTTTTCTACTCGAATGCAAATGCATCTACTCGTCGGTCTGTCCGGCTTCCTTCTGTCGCTCACTGCCATCCATGCACAAGTTGCGCCGGATGGTTTTCGCCCGCTCTTTAATGGCAAGGACCTGACGGGTTGGGATGGGAATCCCGCGCTTTGGTCGGTCGAGGATGGTTGTATCACGGGGAAGACGGACGGGCCGCAAACGCTGAGCTACAATCAGTTTCTCATCTGGCGCGGGGGCGTGGTGAAGAACTTCGAGCTGCGCGCGAAGGTGAAGCAGACCGGAAACAACACGGGCATTCAGTATCGCAGCAAGGAACTGCCCGATGTCGGCCAGTGGAGTATGACGGGCTACCAGCTCGACATTCATCCGGTGCAGAAAAACAATGGCATGCTGTATGAGGAGAAGGGGCGGGGAATTGTGGTCCCGCATGGGCAGAGCGTGGTTGCCGGGCCGCAAGGTCAGCGCTGGCTGGTCGCGCAGCACGAGCCGGTGAAAGCGGACATCGCCGAGTGGCACGAATACACGATCATCGCGCAGGGCAATCGTCTCACCCACAAGCTCGACGGGCATGTGACGGCGGAGTTTGTGGACCACGATGAAAAGGCGCGTGCGCTGGAGGGTTTGGTTGCGTTTCAGATTCATCGCGGTCCGGTGATGCGTGTGCAAATCAAGGAAGTGATGCTCAAGGAATTGCCAGCGTGCGGACCGGTCGAGTTCTCGGAGAAAGACCTGCCAGCAGGGGCGAAGGAGATTGGTCGGAAGAAGGCGGAGGACGCTGCGCAGCCGAAGGCCGAAGCGGCTCCACAACCCGCGCCCGCTGCGACACCACCAGCGGATGCTCCGAAGCCAGCAGCGAAAAAACGTCGGAATCCGCCCGCCGCCGCCCAGCCACTCGCTGCTGCCGACTCGCCCGCAGTTTCTTCCAGAGCCGCGAAGTTGAAGGTCGCGACGGGTTTCAAGGTGGAGACGGTTTACGAGGTGCCGCTGAAGCAACAAGGCTCGTGGGTCGCGCTCACGCTGGACGACAAAGGCCGTTTGCTCGCGAGTGACCAAGGGGACAAAGGGCTTTACCGCATCACGCTGCCGGCCGGCGCGGTCGAGAAAATGCCGGTGGACATTTCCGGTGCGCAGGGGCTCGTGTGGCAATCGGGGGCGCTCTTTTTTGCCAAGAATGGTGCGGGGATTTTTCGTGTGACTGATACGGATGGCGATGATCGGCTGGACAAGGCGGAGTTACTTTCCGCTCTTACGGAAAGTGGGGAGCATGGGAATCACGGAGTGATCGAGGCGGGCGATGGCGCGCATTTGATCACGATGGAGGGGAATCATACGCCGCTTCCGGCGAAGGAAAGTATCGTCGGGAAGCGCGTGCAGTCTTGGAAAGAGGACATGCTTTTGCCGCGTCAGTGGGACCCGAGGGGCCACGCGCGCGGGGTGCTTGCGCCGGGCGGATGGTTCACGCGTTTTGATCCCGTGAAGAAGACGCATGAGGTTTTCTGCATCGGTTCTCGCAATCAATACGATGCGGCCTTCAACATGAATGGCGACCTCTTTACCTACGACTCGGATATGGAGTGGGACATGGGCCTGCCGTGGTATCGGCCTACGCGCATCTGCCACGTCGTGAGCGGTGGCGACTTCGGCTGGCGCAGCGGCTCGGGGAATTCGCCCGCATATTATGAAGACAATTTGCCGCCCGTGGTGGACATCGGTCCCGGCTCGCCGACTGGCGTTGTGAGCGGGACGGGCGCGAAATTTCCGGCGAAGTATCAGCACGCGATTTATGCGCTGGATTGGACTTACGGCCGTATCCTCGCGATTCACATGCAGGCAGATGGCGCGGGCTACAAAGGTGAATCGGAGTCGTTCGTCTCGGGTGCGCCGCTGCCGGTGACCGATGCCGTCATCGCTCCGGATGGCGCGATGTATTTCACGATCGGCGGACGCGGCACGCAGTCGGCGTTGATGCGCGTGACTTACACGGGCAGCGAATCCACGGAGCCTGCGAGCAAGCCGGCATTGCCGAAAGAGGCAATGACGCGCCGCGAGTTGGAGTCGTTTCACGGCGTGGTGAACGCGGCTGCGGTGGATGCCGCCTGGCTGCATCTTGCGAGCGCGGATCGCTTTCTACGAAATGCAGCGCGCGTGGCCATCGAGTCGCAGCCCGTGGCGACTTGGGCGGAGCGCGTCTTTGCGGAAAAGACCCCGCAGGCCGTCATCACGGCGGCTGTGGCGCTGGCGCGAAGCGGCACGCCGGAGTATCGCGGGCGATTGCTGAAGCACTTGCTGTCGCTCGATTTCGCATCGCTGCCGACGATGCAAAAACTCGGTGTGCTGCGCGCCATTTCGCTGACGTTTGATCGGCTCGGAAAACCCACCGAACCCGAGCGCGCCGAGGTCACAGCCGCGCTCGACCCTTTGCTTCCCGGCGCTGATGCCACCGTGAACGCCGACGTGCTACGACTGCTCGTGTATTTGAATGCGCCGAG
>JANMGP010000235.1:0-1810 GCA_031374705.1 Verrucomicrobiaceae bacterium
ACTGGAGCCCACCGATCCAAGCGCCCCGAGCGTGACGGGACGTTCGCCCGAAGCCGTCGCCGCCTTCATCGCCGACTGGAAGCGCCTGCGCAAAGTCATCGACGCCGGCCACGGCCCCAGCGAAGAAGACCAACCGCCCACCCCACCCACGCCGCCGACGACTTAGTCGAGGCCACACCGCGCGCTGCCAAAAATCCAACCGATAATGAAGTCATCCATTTCCATTTCATCGCAGGAACCCATTTCCCGCTCGGGCCGAGGAATTGACGCGCGATTTCCTTCTATCAAATCCCTCGTCATTCTGTAACTCTCACGCGGACTTGGCATCATGGACCTGCTCTCTTACCAACGCACAGTATTCGGATTTCACGGCTGCGACAGCCGCGTGGCTGATGCCGTCCTCGCAGGCAAAGCGAAACTCCTCGCCAGCGAGAACACGTATGATTGGCTCGGGAGCGGCATTTATTTTTGGGAACACGGCCCCGCTCGTGCCTATGAGTGGGCAGAGCAGCAGGCTCGTCGCAAGGGAACAAAGGTCAAACGACCTGCCGTTCTTGGAGCCGTCATCCAGCTTGGGCACTGCTTCGATTTGCTCGATGTGCGCTTCACCAAAGAACTCGCCGGAACCGCTACAGAACTCGAACGAAGGCTAAAACTTCGAGGCCAACAGCTTCCGCAGAATCAAGCCTCTGGAGACAGAGATTTCGACTGGCTCAAGCGGCACCGCGACAGCTTCGTGATCAATCTCGCCGTCCCCACAATCGGAAGACAATACGGCATCGCTTTCCAAACGGTGCGCGGCGTCTTTCAAGAAGGCGAGCCCGCCTTCACTGGAGCCGGCATCAAACTCAAATCCCACATCCAAATCGCCGTCCGCGACCCGCACGCCATCGTCGGCTACTTTCGCCCGCAAACACCGTAATCCTTATGCCAAAACTCATCACCAAAAAACCAAAGCAGCCCGTCCCATTCGAGCACTTATCCGAAGCCGAGTTTCACGCCGGGATGCAAGAGTTCTGGGCCGAGTTCGACCGGATGCCCCGAAAGAAACAAGACGCACTCTTCGTCGAATGGGACATCCTCAACCCCGACGGCACCCTCCGCCGCTACCCGATGGACCACGTCCCACTCGGGCCGAGGAATTGATTCCGTATGAAAACGCGTTCTGTTCGTTTTCGTCGCCCGACCCCGATTTCCCCTGGCAACACCAGCGACCGCGCAAAGGTGACATTTCCAAAACGCGCCCTCGTCCGCCTGCGCGACCAGATCCTCATCACAAAATGCACCGAAATCCGCGACCTCGCCATGCAAGCGCGCGACGAGAGCGGCGCGTCTGGCCGTGGAGTCACGATGGCAAAAATCACCGCCCTCACCGCCGCCATCGCACTGTTCGACGACCTCCAGCGTAAACCCCGCACGAGCATCGGCGGCAGCGCGACAAAGCGCCGCGAACTAGTAACCGGAGTCGCCGACTTGATCGAGCAACTGGCGGACTTGGACGACCTAGTCGCCCAACTGGAGCCAACCGCACCAAACTCCCCGAGCATTCCCGGACGTACGCCCGAAGCCGTCGCCGCCTTCATCGCCGACTGGAAGCGCCAGCGCAAAGTCATCGACGCAGGCCACGGCCCCACCGAAGAAGACCAACCGCCCACCCCACCCACGCCGCCAACTACTTAACCGAGGCCACACCGCACGCTGCCAAAGATCCAACCAATCATGAAGTCATCCATTTCCATTTCCCCGATCAAGGGCCTCATAAGCGGTACCCTCTACCAATTCCGAGTCCGCGCCCTCGGCCCCCACGAAC
>JANMGP010000007.1:0-2036 GCA_031374705.1 Verrucomicrobiaceae bacterium
TCCATCTTCGGCAAATCGGTGCGATTCCGCATCGTTCACGGTGAACTCGCCGAACTCCACGAAGTGATTCCCGGAACCCGATGTCCCGAGCTGTTTCCACGCTTTCTCGCGGTAGTGCTTTGTGATTGGCGAGACCGTCCAGTCGTCGTCCATCACATCGTGATTCCGCCGCGCCTCAAACTCCGCGCCTATGCCGAAGCGCGTCTCATCCTCGATGATGTTTGCCAGCCGGTCACGCATTCCCGCAAGCGTGCTCGCTTTGCGATCATAAACGGTGAGTTTCATCCGGCACGCGATGTCCACTCCGACAGCGTAAGGAATCACGGCATTTTCCGTGGCGAGCACACCGCCGATAGGCAGGCCGTAGCCGACATGCGCATCGGGCATCAATGCACCGGCGACAGAAACCGGCAGCGTGCAGGCATTCGCGAGTTGCGCGACCGCAGCCGCATCGAGACCCTCGCCCCATTGACGCCAAGGCGCAGGAGTCTCGCGCATTTTGAACGCAGGCTCATAAAGCTCCCGCGCAAACGCCGCACGCAGCGGGTCGCCTAGGAAATTAGCGGGTTCGGCGATGATTGCGGACATTTCCTCCGGCAGCCGCGTCATATCCACGCCGGTCTCCCGTAGCGCGACGATTAAAGCGCCCGCTTCTTCCAGCGCCCGCTTCGGCACGCCCAGTTCGATCAGTTGTTTTGAGTTCATAAAAGTAAAAGTTTGTTCGGAAGGAATGGCGGTGAGGCGGCTCGCTCGTGGCACGGACGCCCTCGTCCGTGATCGTGCCCCGGACGCCCCGTCCGGCACAACCCAAACACGGAGCATCACTATTTATGGCGCTCCGCGCTGAGTTCCGCCGGACGAGGGCGTCGGGGGCACATTCACGGGCGGGGCACCCGTGCCACAGTTACACTAGAAAGTGCTCCCAATCCGGCACGCGGTGCGTGTTGCGAATGAGCGCGGTCGCAGGCATCGGGCGTGGCGCTACGGGCTTCCGCAGGAGCTTCAGCCCCGCTTCGTCCGGTGTCTTATTCGCCTTGCGGCTATTCACCTCGCGGTGGGCCAGCACGCAGTTCTCCCAATCCGTTCGTCCGCCCCGCGAACGGGGAACAATATGATCAATGTTCCCTTCGCCGGGTTTCAGCGCACGGCCTGTATATTGGCAAACGCCGCCATCGCGCTCCCACAACGACCGCCCGGAAAACGAGCGTCGCCGCATCGGCACTCTCGCGTAATTCGTCGAGACAATCACCGTCGGCACGCGCAGCTCGCCGCGCACGGTTTTCACCGCGCGGTCAAACTCACGCACCGGCAGCGTGAGCCAATCAGCCCACGGCACCGGAGTCATCGCGCCATCGGGATCAATATCCAGCCCCGAAGCCGCACCAGTAGCCATCATGCAAAACGCCTCCGCAGGCGTCTTCACATGGATGGCCTGCCACGAGCGGTTCAGCACGAGGACAACGGGGAGTTGGATGATGTCGGACATATTCGTTTGTTTGCAAATTGCCGGAGCACACCGCGGGTGCGGAGCGGTGTTCGTTCGGAAAATTGATGGGAGCCGGAGAGCGCCTTTCGACGCCCACCGACTCCGCTGTTCTCAATCGAGAAACGCGACGTTTGCCATTTGGCGTGTCGCGCTTTCGGTATTCATCCAGACGGTGTGCCAGTCACGCAGCGTGATCGTGGCATGGTCGCTGTGACGGACGGTGCCGCGGACATAGACTGCGGCGTTGCGTCGCATCGTGCGCCAGCCCCAGTGCTTCGCGGCAGGATTGCCCGCGAGCAGCTTGCGGAATTCCGTTTCGGGGATTCCGTTCGGCCTTTTGGAGCTGACATACACGACCTCCCCGCCTGTGCGGAAGAGTTCGGCGACCATGTGTGGCTTTCCACCACCGCGGCGCAGCGGCTCATCGCAGAGGATGAGCTTCGGGTCTGCCACGATGTTTCCCGCCGGCACGAAGAACCATTCACCCTGGCGGATGAAGGCCCGGTTGTGCCTGTGGAAACGCTGGCGCTGATCGAGCCCGGCGGAGTCC
>JANMGP010000009.1:0-7651 GCA_031374705.1 Verrucomicrobiaceae bacterium
GGACTCCGCCGCGAGCATGAGCCAGGCCGGAGGCGCAGGCTTCTCGTCGATGCGGATATGCGCGACAAGGATGCTGAGGAAAAGCTGCTCGACCGCTTCCGCGATCCGGCGGACCCGCTGAAGTTCGTCATCGTGACCAGCAAGCTGCTCACCGGCTTCGACGCACCGATCCTCCAGGCGATGTATCTCGACAAGCCGATGAAGGATCACAACCTCCTGCAAGCCATCTGCCGCGTGAACCGCACCTACGGGCAGTCGAAAACGCACGGCTTGATCGTGGACTACATCGGCATCTTCGACGACGTGGCACAGGCGCTGGATTTCGACGAGAAGGCCGTGCAGCAGGTGGTGAGCAACATCGAGGAACTCCGCAAGGCCCTGCCGGGGCAGATGCAGAAGTGCCTCGCCTTTTTCCCGAACGTGGATCGCACCGTCGGCGGCTACGAGGGCTTGCTGGCAGCGCAGCAGCACCTGCCGAACAACGCGGTGCGCGACAAATTCGCCGGAGAATACACCGTGCTCGGAACCATCTGGGAGGCGCTTTCACCCGACCCGTGCCTCGGCGCCTACGCGAAGGATTACAAGTGGCTGACGCAGGTCTATGAATCCGTGAAGCCCGTGAGCGGCAACGGCAAACTGCTCTGGCATCGCCTCGGCGCAAAAACCATCGAACTCATCAACGCAAACGTCCATGTCGAAGCCGTGCGCGACGACATCGAAGCCCTCGTGCTGGACGCCGAGGTGCTCGACAGCATCCTCAAAGATGCAAACCCCTCGAAGCAGGCGAAGAAGATCGAGATTCAGCTCATCGCCCGTCTGCGAAAGCATGCCGGCAATCCGAAGTTCAAAGAACTCGGCGAACGCCTCGAAATGATTCCCGAGCGCCACGAGCAGGGACTGCTCAACAGCCTGTAGTTTCTCAAGGCCATCCTCGAAGTGGCGAAAGAAACCGTGGAAGCGGAGAAGCAGACCGACCCCGAGGAAGAGCAGGACCGCGCATTGGCTGCGCTGACGGAGCTATTCAACGAAGTGAAGAGCAAGCAGACGCACGTCATCGTGGAGCGCCTCGTCGCCGACATCGACGCCATCGTGCGACAAATCCGCTTCGACGGCTGGCAGACGACCAGTTCGGGAGAGCGTGAAGTGAAGCAGGCGCTCCGCTCTGCACTGAGGAAATACAAGCTCCACACCGACCAGGAGCTTTTCGACAAAGCCTACGGCTATATCCGGGAGTATTACTAGTTTGAGGACGGGGTGATGGAACGGGCACGCCGTCGTAAAACGCTAGAAGTGTCCCATCGAAATTCACAGGAGTCCGCGAACCATCTCCCACAAATGGTTATGGAGTGGAGCCAGCAGCCGGATTCGAACCGGCGACCTGATGATTACAAATCAACTGCTCTACCAACTGAGCTATGCTGGCGCATCCCAAAAACGCGACCCGAGGCCGCCGTTCAGGGCCGAACACCCTACGCGGGCTTGGTCAATCTTGGCAAAGATATTTTGCGATCTTAACACCGAGCGACACAAACCAGACGAAGAAAACAACGGCTCACTGGAGGAGGACGGCATTTCCGAGCCGTTCATTTCAGCCCTCCAAACCGGAATCGGCTACTGGAACACTTTCCACTCTCTGTAGCGGTGCGTTTTCTCGGAAAACCACTACTAATTGTGCTTGCGGGGAAAAGCCTGCCGTTCCAAACTCCGACAACTTTATCACTTTCACACACTAGAAATACCGCCCATGTATCTCAAATCTTTAGAAATTTTCGGCTTCAAGTCTTTCGCCCCGCGCACCATTTTGAACTTCGACCGCGGAGTCACGTGCGTCGTCGGCCCGAATGGCTGCGGCAAATCCAACGTGCTCGACAGCATCCGCTGGGTGCTTGGCGAGCAGTCGGCCAAGGCCCTGCGTGGCGGCGAAATGACCGACGTCATTTTCTCCGGCACTGACAGTCGTCCGGCGCTCGGCATGGCGGAGGTCTCGATGACTTTTACCGAATGCGAGGAACAGCTCGGGCTCGACTGGCACGAGGTAAAAATCACCCGCCGCGTGTTCCGTGAGGGCGGTTCGGAATACTTGCTCAACGGGACGCCATGCCGGCTGAAGGATATCCATGCGCTATTCATGGATACGGGCATCGGGCGCTCCGCGTACTCCATCATGGAGCAGGGCAAAATCGACCAGATTCTTTCCAGTCGTCCGGAGGATCGACGCGCAATTTTTGAGGAAGCGGCGGGCATCACGAAATACAAGTTTCAGCGCAAGGAAGCGCTGCGGAAACTGGAGGCCACGGAGGCAAACCTCCTGCGCATGGCCGACATCATCAAGGAAGTGAAGCGGCAGATCGGCAGCGTGCAGCGTCAGGCAGCAAAAGCCCGGCGCTATCAGGGCATGCTGGAGGATCTCAAGACGCTCGAGCTTCATCACGCGCAGCGGCAATGGGCCGAGCTGGATTCGTCGCGCAGTGCTTCGAAGGAGGAACTCGATTCACTCGCGGCGAAGGCGTACGAGATGGAGATCGCGGTATCCGGTGCCGAGGAAGAAGCGCAGGCGCAGCGCGCAGCGCTGGAGGAAATGGAGTCACGCTTGAATGGCGCGCGGCAGTCGGTGCAGGACATCCGTCAGCGCATCGGCAATCACGAAAACCGCCTCGCGTTTAATGCCGAGCGTGTGCTCGAATTTGAACAGCTCCAGCAGCGGTATCGCGGCGAGGTTGCCGCAGCGGAGGAGCGATTCCTTTCCGCAGAGACACAGCTTCGCGACACGGATAGCGAACTCACGCAAATCACCGACATGCTCGCGAATGAGCTGCGCCGCATGGAGGAAGTTCAGGCTCGCGCCGCCGGCTTCACCGCGCAGCGTTCGGAGGCTGATTCACGCATCTCGGCAATCGCGAATGACGCCGGTCGCATCGAGAGTAAACTGAGCAATCTCCGCGCACAGAGCAGCACCGTTTCGCAGCAACGCGACGGCGCGGAAGCCCGGCTAGCCATCCTCGCGCAGGACGCATCCAGCGCGGAAGAAAGTGTGACCCGGCTCCGCGAGCAATATGCCACGACGACTACGGACATCGAAGTTGTCGGGCGTGAACTCGAAGACCGCACCGCCGCGATGGTGCTTGCGGAATCCAAGCTCCGCGAGGCGCGCGAGGTCCTCGGTGTTGTGGAAAAGGAACTCCGCGAAACCCAAAAAACGCTCAGCGAGAAAGACGGCCGGCTCGGCGTGCTTCTCCAGCTCAACACCGCAGGCGAGGGCCTCAGCGAAGGAACGCAGGCCGTCATCGCCGGTCTGGACAACCCTGATTTCTTCAAGCCCGCCATCCACGGTGCGCTGGCTCAATCCATCCAGGTGGATCCGGAATTCGTCACCGCCGTCGAGGCACTGCTCGGCGCGAATTTGCAGGCGATTATCATGAAGGACACCATGATGGCCGAGCACGTGATGAAGACGCTCACGTCGCAAAAGATGGGTCACGCTTCGCTGCTCCTGCGCGACATGGACCGCATGTTCACGCACGAGACCAACGAGCTCATGCTGCTCCCGCATGGAGCGATCGATTGGGTCATTAACAAAGTGAAAGCCGAGCCCGAAGTCACCCGCGCCATCGAGCGTCTTGTGAACCACAGCGTGCTCGTGCCGGACCTCGAGACCGCGATGAAAGTGTTCCCGCAAATGCGCGGCTCCGCGATCGTCACGCTCGCCGGCGAAGTCATCTCCGGCGACGGCGTGCTGCGTGGCGGCGCAAGCAAGCAGGATGAGGAAAACTCCATCCTCCACCGGAAGAATCAGATCATCACTCTCGAAGCAGAGGTCGCCGTGCTCAGCGAGCAGGTCGCGGGGTTGAACAAGCGCCACGACGACGCCGTCACGGCCATCGACTACGCAAACGCCACCATCGAGGAAGCGCGCAACGAAAAGCAGAACGCCACCATGCAACTCAGCACGCTCCGCGGGCAGCAATCCTTGCTCGAGAGCCAGGTGCGCGATGCCGAGAAGAAGCAGCAGACGCTCGATTGGGAAAAGCAAAACGCCGAGGCCCGCCGCGCAGAAGCCGCGCAGCGCATGGAAGCCGTCGAGGCCGAAGTTCTCAGCGCCATGGAGATGTTCGATTCCCTCATCGCCCGCCGCAGCGAAGCGCAGAACGAACTTGAGATGCTCCGCGCGCAGGAATCCGAAGTTTCCGCCGAGCTCAACGAACTCAAAATCAAAGTCGCAACCGAGCGCCAGCGCCACTCGTCGCTCCACCATCAGCGCCAGCCGATGGAGGCCCGCATCGAGGAACTCCGCGGGCTCATGGAGGAACGCCGCCGCGACATCTCCAGCTACGACGACCGCGCCGCTTCCCTCCATATCGAAAACGCCGAGATCGAAGGCAACATGGAGCGCCTCCGCGGCAGCATCGGCGAGGCCGAGGAAACCGTCGCCCGCTTGCAGGAAGAGCGCCGCGCATTTGTCGCTGGTGCCGAGGAAGTCGCCGAGCGTCTCCGCATGCTGCGCCGCGACCAGAGTGTCTGCGTCGAACAGCGTGGCGGACTCGAAGTACGCGTCACCCAACTCGAACTCAAGGCCGACGCCATCGCCGACCACATCCAGAAGCGCTACACCATCGCCCTCAGCGAATTCACGCCCGACAGCTACGCCCTCGCCTCCTGCCTCCGCGACATCGGCAAGCGCGTCCGGCGGGCCGATGCATCGCCCGACAGCGAGGCTTCCGCGCAGGACGAAACGCCCGCTGCGGAAAACACCGGCGAAGCCGAAGAGACTCCCGCCTTCACTAACGAAGCCCTCGACTGGGGCCGCGTGGAAACCCTCGTCCGCGAACTCGACACCCGGCTTGCCAGCATGGGCCCGGTGAACATGGACGCCATCGCCGAATACGAGGAACTCGAACAGCGCAACGCATTCCTCGAAAACCAAATCGGCGACACCGAGAAATCGAAAAACGAACTCATCGAGGTCATCAACAAAATCAACCAGACCACCCGCACCCTGTTCGCCGACACGTTCGAGAAGATCCGCACCAACTTCCAGGACATGTTCAAGGAACTCTTCGGCGGCGGTCAGGCCAACCTCGTCATGACCGACGAGGCCGACCCGCTCGAATGCGGCATCGAAATCATCGCCAAGCCCCCCGGCAAACAGCTCACGAGCATCACGCTCCTCAGCGGCGGGGAAAAGACCATGACGGCCGTCTCCCTGCTCTTCTCCATCTACATGGTGAAGCCCTCCCCTTTCTGCGTCCTTGATGAAATGGACGCGCCGCTCGACGAATCGAACATCAACCGCTTCATCAAAATCCTCGACCGCTTCGTCGGCCAGAGTCAGTTCGTCGTCATCAGCCACAACAAGCGCACCATCGCCCGCGCCGACGCCCTCTACGGCGTCACCATGGAAGAGCACGGCGTCAGCAAACTCGTCGGCGTGAAATTCCGCGCCCGCGAGGAAAGCAACCAGACCACCGACGTGCTCGGCAACAGCAACCCGACGCCCATCCCGAGTGTCGCCGAGAGCTTCGGGAAATCACCAAACCTCCACAGCGAAAACGCCGGGAGCGCGGACGGTGCCGCGTGATGGAGGATTCATTGTCGGCCGAAGCTACACCACCGGGAACAATAGGCTGACCAGAATCCAGGCTATGAGTGAAAAGTGAAATGTGGCCAATCCGATACGCCGGAGGATCGGCTGGTTCCGAAGTGCTGACACGCTCCAGATGGGAAGTAGGACCAACGAAATGACGACGGTTGCCGCGTAAAGCGGTTCGGTCCACTCGGGCAATTCGAGTCGGAGCCCTGTGAGAGCGAACGCGTAGCCACATGGACAACTGAGGACTGAGCCCATGAAAAAGGCGAAAACGAGTGTGCGGGAATCGCAAGGAATCCCGCTCCGTGGTAGCATGGATGCACTACTTTGGATGTGGTTCACTATCAGTGTTCGAGTTCAGGCGATTCCAACCCACCATATGAAGGCGAGAAAGAGCAACTGGAGTAGTGAAAGGCCCACGGCAGAGCTTCCAAAGCGGCGACCATGAAATGCTGCCGGAATGGCAACGACGAAGGAAAGCGCGTTCGCAATAGCGATTAGGGCCAGAAGCGCCTTCATCAACAGCGGCACGGGTGCCGGCGAGATGCGATAAGAATCAGCGATGCAAAGTATGATCAAGGCGAGCAAAGCGCCGAGTGTAGTCGCGAAAGCAATGACGCCGCGGTTCGGTTGTTCGGTGGCGGTGGAACTCATGGTGGACATCAACGTCGATTCAGAGAAAGCGTCTGCATTCGCCTAACATCCCACTCTCCCGCAAACTCGGAGGCTGTTGTTGGCATATGGAGTTGGCATATTGGTTTTTGGGTTTGCGGATGCCGAGAGGAGCAGGGCGGGGCTTGTCTGTCGAGGGGCGAAAATCGGAGCGTGAGTTTACTTTGAGCGTGGTTCATTATCGGCTTCGCGGTTCTCTTAGAAAATGGTGCAGCCGCCAGTGAGTTCATCACTTTACCCGACTCCAACAATGCCCTCGCAGGCTGGAGTGCTGCTTTTGACTGTGGCTCATTATCGCGCTGACACAGATCCGGCCCCGTGGGGTGATGACCCCATAGGAACCGCACGGCGGAATGTTATCTTCATCCCATGAATATACTATTACTCGTGCTTGTCCTGCTTCTCCTTTTCGGTGGCGGTGGTTTTTACTTTGGTGGTCCTGTCATCGGCGGCGGAGGCCTTGGCTTGGTTTTGGTAATCTGCCTCGTCATCTATTTCATGGGCGGATTCCGAGGCTCCAGAGGTTGACGGATGATTCGGTCCCTGGCTTGGCCGCGCGCGGACAATCAGCCCGCGGCCTTGGTAGAGGCAATGAATGCTCGTGTGTCGTCCACGGAGAAGCCGGTCGTGGCAGCCAGGAAAAGGCTCTCGCGAGCGACTGCATCAATCAAAGCTGCTAGTTGCACGGCGTCTTCTGCTATGCTGTCCCGAATCTCCATAGTCTCGTGGCCTGCGATCCTAATCTCGCGCAAACTCGGTGGGTGTTCCTGGCGAAACGGCTTTTCGGTTTGCGAATGCCGAAGGGGAGCAGGGAGGGGATTCTCTGTCGAGGGACGAAAATCGGAGCGGACAATCAGTCTGCCACCTCCGCGCGCCGTGGTTCATTATCGCCGTTGTTTGTGCAATCCGGTGAATGCGAAGGAGAGCGCGAACCCGACAAGAAACCACTGGACTGCGGCGGCAGCGAAATAGGCGCCGGGGCTGGGTTGGTGGACGTTGCCGCTCGCGAGGATAGCAGCGATAAGTGGGACGGTTTCCAAAGTCCGAAAAAGGTTCGGGATGCTGACGTGCCAAAGGAAGTACGTGTGAAGCGGCGAAGACTCGGCCATGACAAACCAACTCACGACAGCCCAGATGAGCGTCGCGACCGCGGCGAAATGAAGGTTGAAGCGGTATCGAGCTCTACTTTGAATTTGGTTCATAGTCGCGTTCACTAAAAGAACCGGACCGGTGGCTCGCGTGAGGCTGTAAGCCCTTTTACGCGACAACCCCTGATGGGTGTGACCGCTGCGTGATGTAGGACAGCAGTCCCGGCTGAAAGCTGAAAGCTCCCCCGGAGCGGGGATTTCCTAATCCCCGTCCCCTTGTAGCGCGCAGCGCGCAAATAGAGAACCG
>JANMGP010000036.1:0-17409 GCA_031374705.1 Verrucomicrobiaceae bacterium
CATCGCCGCGCTCAAGCCGAAGGGCCGCCTCCACACCGTCGGCGCCGTGCTGGAGCCCATGGCCCTCGCCGCCATGCCGCTCATCATGGGCCAAAAATCCGTCTCCGGCTCCCCGCTCGGCAGTCCCGCCACCGTGGATACGATGCTGCAATTCAGCGCCCGCCACAGCATCGCCCCCACCACCGAGACCTTCCCCATGTCCCGCGCCAACGAAGCCCTCGAACACCTCCGCAGCGGCAAAGCGCGGTATCGGGTGGTGCTGGTGAATGATTTGGCGGGGTTGGATTTTTTGCACGTGATGAACCTGAATGAAACACACTCGAAATGGCTTCAATAATCAACCCGCGCTGGACGAACTCCGATTGCTCCAACTCGTTGCCGGTATCCAGAACAGAAATCAGTGGTCAGATACACCTCCTCTCTGTGACTTCGGTGGCTCTACCGTATTAACTTTGCCGCATGCAGATTTTTACAGACTCTAAAATGCGATTGCGACTACAAATCATTCGCACACACTAGCGCCGTTTACATCCCGAATTATGCCACACAATTACAATCGCTCAGCCTTCAAGACCATCGCGAGCAACGATCAGTCACCTCCATTACTGCGCGCGTATTGCGGTCTTGTTCTTGTTGAGCTCGCATTAAAGGAGGTTTTGGCGATTTCGAATCTAAAACACGATCTTCCCGCAATGCTTCAGCGTCTGGGACAACAAAATCGACCACAGGCAGCTGCGTTAGCGAAACATCGGTCTGCGCTCGTCAATAACCTTGGGGCCCTCCACACTACCCGCATCGACAATTCGCCCGGTCGCGTTCGCCCGCAAGCGTATCCGGACCTCCGTTATATCCGCCATGCCGATGATTGGAACGCAGATTCATCCACTGAGGACGAGATTCATGCATTGCGTGTTTGTGTAGACCGACTGAGAGCCTTCCTAAAAACTAACGTTCACTTCAGCCAACCGATATGATAACTCTCTCATCCATCGTGACGAGTGCCCGCGCTGCTTTCCCCGGCCACTTCGAAATCCACTACATCCACCCGACTTTATACCTTGTTTGCAAGGATGAATCCTTTGCATCCCTTGATGACAATCAGCGTCTTGATCAGTTTTCGCAACGGACAGGATTGCCAGTTAACATTAATACATTACCTACACTAGCTTCGAACTTGAGTGTACTTCTGATTACTCAAGCGGAACGAGAAAGAGAATACGATTTCCTAGACGCTTCATCCTCTGGCCATCATTGGCTGCCGTTGTTTGATCCCGAAACATTCTCATCGCAGTCGCCAGTCAAAAGTTCTACACCTTGCGCAGTCCACTTTTACGGGTATAAAGGAGGGCAGGCACGGTCGACAGTCCTTGCTATGCTGGCAAAACAACTCGCTGACGACGGGTATCGCGTTCTGGCGGTTGACGCTGACATCGAAGCTCCCTCTCTTGATGTGCTCCTTAACGTCGCAGCAAGCGGACCGAACGAGACCCTGATGGGATTACTTGACCCCGAACAACCCATTTCGCCGCTTTCCGCCTACACGGCAATTTCGAGCGGAGGACAATTAGACCTCCTTGCATGTCGGCCAACGTCGAGCAATTACAACATGGATTTTGCAGCATTCGTTCTTCGCAGCGCGCTCGACGTTTCGGCTTTGGAGGAAGGGCTCAAGCGGCTTGCGAACGAATTGTCTAAGCGCAAAGACAAGAATTACGATGTTGTGCTGTTTGACCATCGCTCAGGCTTGGCAACATCAGTTCTCCCTGTCGTCAAAGCATACCCAGGCCCTGCCGTCATTTGCCTTCGAATCGACGAACAATCGAGAAGTGCGGGTCCACTCTTCGATATACTTCTCAATCAAGTTACGGATACCCCTGGAGCTTACGTCAGCTTTTCGCTCGACCCGGAAGAAAGTCGAGACCGTTTGCTAGGAACACACGGAGCGCGCATTAGCGAACTACTCGACAGGCTGGGTGCTGCGATTAAGCGCGGCTCAAATGCGGAACCCGCAAGTGGTGAAGAATTGCCTCCGGAAAACTTTCTTCGCTACTGGGTGTCTTGGTTCCATGATCGGGCGTTCTTGACAAAGCCTTGTCCAGCAATCGCTGATATTTCCGAACAGAATCGCCGTTCGTTGCTCCAACTTCGAGAAGTACTCGCCCTGTCTGAGCGCAAATCCCGTCCTTCTTCAGCCAGGGCACCTACTCGTAGCCTCAAAGAATCACGCCTATCGCCCAGCGGCGCCGGGGACGAAGGCATCTTCATCGAAACCCAAGATATTGCGCGGCTTTTTCAAGCCAACACTCCAATTACTTACATTTTCGGGCGAAAGGGGACCGGAAAGACACGGCTCCTTCGGGAACTCCACGACAGAAAGCTTGGCGAGCCCTTGGTGGTGGCAGCCGATGCGAGCGGAGGCGGATTGTCGTCAGGCGATACCCTCTTCACCGACCTTGCAGAGCGGTTTGCCAAATCTCCAGAAAAGTTGTGGTGGTGCATTTTGGGGGCAGCGCTCGAAACCGGAGATACGACCAGCACAAGATTTCGGAAGCAGCTTGCTGTTTGGGGCCGTCGAGCTCAGTCAAAAAATGTGATTCGGACCACAGAGATTGCTGCGTTGGCAGCGGCCATGCCGAATCGTCGCGTGTTCCTGATTGACGGTATCGAGACGGCATTTAGGGCCACGCAACTGATCGAGTTCGTCGAAGCTTTGTTCAAGTTTTTACTCACTGTTCAATCCGATAGTCAATTTGTCGACAAAGTGGTCGTCCGACTTTTCTTGCGCACTGATTTAGCTAAACGTGCAATACAGAATGTTGAGCAGCAAACCTCCGGAAGAACATTGGATCTAAGCTGGAACACACAGTCAATTTTCAATTTCGTCTTGTCCCGTATTGCGCAACTCAATTGGTTCAAGGAGAATTTTGCGGAGTGTTGCGCAATTATTGATAAAGAAAACGACCGCGTCAGAGCAGGATTACTCACCTCTTCCGAGTATGAGCCTCTCTTGTTGGAGATATTTCCACGTCACCTACGCCGAAACAATCTTCAGACCCTAACGTTTTTGAAAACGTACTTTTCTGACGCCGCTGGCGACGATGAAGTTCGGGCTGCATTCTATCCCAGATTATTCGACGCTTTTTTGCAGTTTGTAGCACATCCGGACAAATTACCGCACGGGAAAGCCCCGCAATCCCCGATGGAGGAAGGCCGTGTAAGCCAAAGTCTCGTGCTCGCCGCACATGAGGCCGCTTCGCGAAAATTTCTAGAAGAGGTAAAACAAGAGTTATCGGTACTGCTGGATCTCTCAAAGAAAAGCGCCGAGAATGAACAGCGCGTGAGTGAATTGCTGGCCGCTTTCGATGGATTGAGCACGCCATTCGAGCTCGACGATTGTCTGAAAAAGCTCTCGGATCGTGTGCCAAAAGTGAAGGCTCCGAATCTCCGGGAGGCCCTTCATCGAATGAAAGAGGTCGGAATGTTTGAAGATCGGCCAGGCTTTTCTGGGTGGTGGAGAGCAGGTCGGCTTTTTAAGTCGGCCCTACGGATGAAATACGTTCGAAGATTGTAGAACCCCAAATGCCCTGTATTTCATCGCCCTACCCAGTGATATCGTTTCCGAGTCAGGGAAATCACGGAATCGATCTCGCCCCGCTGAGAGCCGACAATGACTACATTCCCGCTTGCCCTGCCCCACCTTTTTGCTAAATCGCCCGGCATATGACGATGACCGGAATCCATTTTCTATACGGGGTGCGGGCGGGGGCCGCGGTGGGTTGATTCGTTTGTAGTTCTCCTCCGATGAAACCGAAGTTCCCTCCGAAGAAGAACGGCACACGTGGTGGTTCGCGGGGTGGGGGCACGGCGCAGGAGGCGCTTTTTTTGGAGAAGCGGGAGCAATTGATCGTGGCGGCGGTGGAGGTGATTCGGGAGAAGCGGGTGGCGCTGGGGCTTTCGAAGCGGCGCGCGGCGTTGCGGGCGAAGATTTCGCCTTCGCAGTGGGGGCAGGTGGAGCGGCGGGTGAATGGGGTGTCGGCGGAGGTGGTGATTCGGATGGGGCTGGCGGTGGGTTTGCGACCGAGTTTGATGTGGCGACGGGCGGAGCGGCGCGTTTGGGGGGCGCTTTGTCAGAGAAAAGTGTAAAGTAGATCGCACTACCGCGTTTTGCGGGTTTCGTGGTTCGCTGGGCGACATGAACGAATCATTCGTCATTTCAGCCGGGAGTGTCGGCGCTGGGGAACCGCAGGGGTGCGGGGCTGCTCGCTCATCCGATGGGCTGATTTTGAGGGATCTACGCATGAAAGGCGGGGATTTCCGGTTGTCGGGCTCATCCCGCCAAGTGTCGGAGTCATCCCGCCAAGTGTCGGAGTCATTCCGCCAAGTGAACGGCTCGTTCGTCGGGGCCAACGGATCATCGGTTCAAGTGAACGGGTTGTTCGTCGAGGCCGACGGGTCATCCGTTCAAGTGAACGGGGCGCTCGTCGAAGCCGACGGGTCATCCGGGAAGACCGACGGGCTTATCAACTCAAACGCCGGGATTGTTGTCCGCAGATTGCGCAGATTTGCGCAGATTGGGAGGGCGGCAGGTGCAATCGCCTTGGGTTCATTTTTTCCCGTTCTGGAACGTTCGAGTGCACTGCATCTGCGTAAATCTGCGCAATCTGCGGACGAAAAAGCGGCGTTCGGGACCAACATGCCGCACGATTCGCTGAGGAGGGCGGCGTAACCATGGCGCTGTGGGGTCAGGGCAACTGGAATTCAGGACTTTTGTGGGGGCCGGCTTCACCGCCTTCCCCTGCGAACAACAAAAACAAAAACAAAAAACACAAGACCATGAAACGACAATACTACTTCCCAAAAATCATCTCCGAACGCCCCGAGTGGTTCGGCGTCTATGCCGCGCAATTGGCGCTGGCCAATGCCATCCTGGCTCTGCCTGCACCGGATGTCACCGCGTCCGTCGCGGATGCGCGCTACTGCCAATACGCATGCGGCGACTGGCTGACGGCGACGCGCGAATTTGGCCCCTCGGCGACGGCGGCTCTGGAGGAGCTTTACTCGGGCTCGGGCGCTTCGATTACGCTGCCTGTATTTACCGCCCCTGCGCTGCCTGTGGGCGTGGTGGCGGTGGCACCGGGTGCGCTGGATCGCATCACGGCTTTTGTGCAGACGATTAAGGCGAGCCCGAACTACACGGAGGCCATCGGCATCCAGCTCGGCATCGTGGGCCCGGAGGATTCCGCGGAGCACGATGTGCCGACGTTCACGCTGAAAGTGGAGCGCGGCGCGGGCTGCGAATGCGTGCGTGTGGCGTTCAAAAAATTTGGCCGCGATGGCGTGGCGATCTATTGCCGTCGCAACGGCGGCGCATGGGAGCTTCTGGCGATCGACCTTTCGTCGCCGTATCTCGACGAGCGCCCGCTGCTCGTGCCCACGCTGCCCGAGACGCGCGAATACCGTCTGCAATTTTACGAAGGCTCGGCACCGACAGGCGATTTCACCCCGACACAAAGCGTGACCGTAGGCCTGTAATCCCACACCCATGCCCTTCGACCCAAGCCTCCCGCAGGAGAACACCCTCATCGACGCCGCGCAGATGCGCGGCCAGCTCAACGGTCTGAACGACACCATCGCCGCCGGCATCGCCGGCACCGCGCAAAATCCGAGCCTCGGCCCGCTCAGCATCGCCCTGAGCGATCCGCCGACGCGCCCGGAGGTGCAGCAGATCGTCGATTTCCTGAACACGCTGGTGAATCAAATCACGCGGGTGTAGCGGGGCGGCGGCGCGGCGCGGCACGGGCGCCCCGCCCGTGCCACGCGATTCCACTTTTCATGACACCCTAACGCGAATTCCATCGTCAATCCTACTGCGCCTCTGCAAGCCGCGCGGTATAGACTTGGCGGGCGTGTTCGTATGCGGCGCGGGCTTCGTCGCGTTCCTTTGGGTCGTATTGCTTTTCCTTTTGCGACCAGCATTGGTCCACGGATTTCAGGCACCACTCGATACTGCGTTTGTCGGCGCGGATGGGCTTTTCTCCGACGACGACGAAGACAGGGTTTGTGTGCGCGGCGGGCAGGATTCGCAGGGCGACCCAACTGCTCTTTTCAATCGGCACGTCGAAAGTGATGTCGCGCAGGTCGCCATTCGCGGCGATGCGCTTTTGCGCGACGGACTCGCCATTGACGATGGCCTCCACGGTGACTTCGCGTGTACCATCGATGCGTGCGCGCTCGACGCTCCAGAATGGTTTATCCGCAGGAGTGCCGTGCGGACCGGTGACTGTGCCGAGGCCGTGGAGACGCGGGTCCGGCTTTTCGCCGAGAAGTGCGGCGGCCTTCGCGACGAGCGTGATTTTCCCCGGCGCGTTCATTTTTAACTCCGACCCCCGCTCGCCCACTGCAACATCGCCCGCCGTAAAATCCATCAAGTGCGCGCGCCCGTCGCCGACATAGCAGCGGCCTGAGCGGATGCCTTCGCACCAGTCGTCGTACGTGAGTTTGCCGTCGAGCTTCACGTAACTGCGGCCGAGCCCGACGCGCTCGCCGTAGATGCACGGGAAATCCGTCTCGCCGCTGATGCGCGTGCGAAATCCGGCGTTCAGCGTGTGATACCAGATGTTCAGTTCCCACACGGCGGGCGTGTCCACGGTGCTCATAAAATCCACCGCCGGCACGGGCTTGCCGTCTTCGCCTTCGACGTTGTGGGTGACGTCCACGATGTATTCGTTCGCGCCGATTCCGTCGAACGGCGGGATGTTGTAATTCGGCAGCGCATTGTCCGGCAGACGAAGTCCCCATCCGCTGTGCGCGGGGCCGACGACTGCGCCCTGCTTTCTCGCCCAGCGCAGCGTCGAGAGACCGAGCGTGGGCCAGTGTGCGCTGGAATCCCCGCCGGGATACATCTGGTCGCGCAATCGCAGCAGGCAAAGGTGTCCGCTTTTGTGCGAGCCAAAGCCGCTCACCTCGATGTCGTAGCGGAGCAGGTACGGCCATTTGGAAACGGCGTCTTCCTTCCCGCTGAAAAACTGCTTCTGGTAATCGAAGCACGGCCCCCACGTGAGGTTCGCGCCGACTTTCACATCCTCGCCAATGCAGTGCCGTGCCATGTCGGGAGCATGGACGCCTTCCGTCGGGCTCGTGTAATGCGCGCAGCCTGCGGCGTGGATGTGGTGGTCGCCGCTCCACCAGCCGAACTTCGCGGGATCGATCCAGCGTTTGACATCGAACACCAGTTCGCGCGAGTCGGCGGCGATTTTCACCGTGCGCCGTTCCGCGATGCTCTCGGGCCCGCGCTCGAACAACACTGCGTAATCGCCCTCCGGCAGGCGGATCTTTTCGCCATCGGCACGATACACCTGCGGGTGAAACGAAAAGTCCGGCGCGAGCCTTCGGGCTTGCGACGGATAGACGCGGTCGGCCTTGTCGCGAAACGTGAACGCCGCCGTGGTCGGCGCGCCAGTTTCGTCGCGAACCCGCAGCGTGAGTTCGTGAGCGGGATTGCACGTGAAAAGCACGTCCGCCTCGCTGCGGAAACCAAGGTCCTGGGTCCCTTGCCCCACATTAAACGAGAACCGCGCCTCTCGCTTCCCAGCATCGCGCGCATAGAGTTGCACGATACGATACTCGACTGCGAGACCGCTGAGCCCGGACTTCAGCGGCTGTTTGTCGAAAGTCTGCGCGTCGAGCCAGAGGTCCGCGTCCGGCAGCTTCGGCTCCCGCTTGTAGTGCTGGTCGGACGGCGTGCCGTTGCCGACATTGTTCCGCGCCCGGGCATTCGGGCTGACAATCGCGAGCGGAGCCGTCGTCCCGCTTTCATTGACCACCTTCACCAGAAACTGCCGCCAGCCCGCTTCCACCAACTCCGGTTTCGCAGGCCCCTGCGCGACCTTCACGCGCATCTCGGGATTGATATTCACCACAAACAGCACGCGCGAATCGAGCGCAGTCTGGAGCTCGTCCGCCGCCGTCGCAGATTCCATCGCCGCCTTCATCGTCGCAGGCAGCGGTTCGCCAAGATAATCGCTGGCCTCCACCACCCGCCGAATCTGCGCTGCAAGAGGCTGGAATTCGACGTTCGGGACCAGCGGAGCCGGTTCCGCAAGCGCCATGGTGACTGGGAAAAGGAAGTAGAGCTTTCGCATGGAGCGAGATTGGGGACTTGGCAATGCAATGGCGAGCGCGAAGGTCGCGTGAGTAAGAGAAAACAAGGTTGCTTTAGCTGCAGACCTCGCGCACTTATTGCTTCAAGAAGTACTTTCGTATGTCATTTAACCGTCGCAATTTTCTTCGTCTCGGATCGCTCATCGCCTGCGGTACGGCGCTTGGCGGACCTTCATTCATCGCGGCGGCGCCGCGGGTCCTTGCCGCCGGACTTCCGCTTGTGAACGGTGACGAGGCCGTTCTGGCTTTTGTGCGCAGCTACAGCGGGAATTTTCGAATTGTCGGCGCTTCCGTGCTCGGCCGCATTCGCACGAGCGGGCTGCGGGCGCTCCATATTATTGCGGAAGTGAACGATGCCGATCGCATGGCGGCGGCCCTTCCCGGCGCTCCTTTCCGCGGGATTTACACGGAGAACAACACGATGACTTTCGCGGTCGCGGATGTGGACGTGACGATTGAAAATCTTCTGCCGGACGTTTTTGCCGCGCGGCTTTCCAAGATGGCAAAGCGCTCGGGTAATGCGTTCGCGCACGATGCGCTTTCTTACAATCCGGAGACTCAGGAATTGACCGATCCCTTTAACGCGCGCTCTTCGACTTTGAAGATCGTGAACAAGACTTTCGGCGGTCCGGCCGCGCTGGCGGTGGCGCTTCGTGGACAACTGGAGGCAAGGCAACTCGGCCTCGCGCAGGGTGAGGATTTCGCGGGCTGGAAAGGTCGTGTCCTTCGCGCAATTGCACGCAGTGGCGATGCGGCGAAGCATGCGGAGAATTTTCTGCAACAGCTCGCCGCGCTTGCTGACAAGCTGCCGCCGGGCGGTGTGGAGGCGCTGCTCCGCTCTCGCCTCATCGCGACGGCGCTCAAACAGGTTTTTGGCATCAACGCAGGCGATGCGATCGCCGCGTTCAAAGTTTTGCGCGCCACGTCCGGCGCGGATAAGACGGATGCTGCGATTTGGCTCGCAGTTTTGATCCGTCCGGAAATCTCAAACAACGCTTCAGTCGGGGCTGCGACCTTGTGGTTGCAGGGCGGCACGCGTTTTCAGGTGCTTCGCTCGCGACGCGCTCTGGCCCAGGCCGAGGCGATTATTGGAGGCTGAGCGTAACACAAATCCGAAACTGACCTTCATCAGGACCACGAACCTTTAATCTCTTCTAAAATGGCCGAACCCTTTCTTTCAGAAATTCGCATCATGAGTTTCAACTTCGCCCCACGTGGTTGGGCGCTGTGCAATGGGCAGCTCCTGCCGATTAATCAAAATCAGGCGTTGTTTGCTTTGCTCGGTACGACGTTCGGCGGCAACGGACAGACGAACTTCGCGCTCCCAAACCTTCAAGGGCGCACGCCGATCCATGACGGAAATGGACACACCCTTGGTGAGCAAGGTGGAGAGCAGGCGCACACGCTCACCGTCCCGGAATTGCCCGCCCACACACACGTCGCACAAGGCTCCACGAACAATGGCGACACCGTGACTCCACTCGCCGGCGTTCTCGGCGGAGTCTCAAATATGTATGCCCCTGCCGCGAATCTCGCGGCCTTGCAGCCGGCGACGGTCGCGAACATCGGCGGCAGTCAGCCTCACCTCAACATGCAGCCGTATTTGGTGCTGACGTTTTGCATCGCGCTTCAAGGCATCTTTCCCAGCCCAAACTAATCCACTCTTATGGCACAACCTTACGTTGGTGAAATCCGGATGTTCGCAGGAAACTTCCCGCCTGCGGGCTGGATGTTTTGCGATGGCTCGCTGCTCGCGATCTCGGAAAACGAAACGCTCTTTCAGCTCATCGGCACGACCTACGGCGGCGACGGACAATCGACTTTTGCACTGCCGGACATGCGCGGGCGTCTGCCGATTCATCAAGGCGGCGGCTTCGTTCTCGCTGAGACGGGCGGCGTGGAAGCCGTTACACTCACGGTCAATCAAATCCCGGCGCACAGCCACCCGTTCCTTGCCTCGACGGATGCGGGGACCCAGCCTTCGCCTGTCGGATTTGTCCCCGCAGCCAGCAATGTGGTGAAGCCCTACACTGCGGCGGCGCCCACCGGAGCCATGGCTGCGCAAATGCTGCTACCCACTGGTGGCACCCAGCCGCACGACAACTTCCAGCCGTATCTGTGCGTCGATTTCATCATTTCGCTCTTCGGTATTTTTCCTTCACCAACCTAATCTATGGATCCTTTTGTCGCCGAAATCCGCATTTTTCCATTCAACTTCGCTCCCAGAGGCTGGGCGTTTTGCGACGGGCAGATTCTTCCGATTTCGCAAAATACCGCGCTCTTTTCGCTCCTCGGCACGACCTACGGGGGCAACGGACAGTCGAACTTTGCGCTCCCAAATCTTCAGGGCCGCGCGCCGATGCATCCAGGCCAAGGGCCCGGGCTATCGCTGCACGACCTCGGCGAAGTGGGCGGTTCTGAGACGGTGACGCTCCTTCAATCGGAAATCCCATCACATTCTCACGGGGTGCAGGGAAAAGGCACACCGCCTCCGTCCACCGGCAGCACTCCGGGGCCGACGCTTACATTCGGACGCTCAAATGGAGGTACGGCATACACGGCTGCGGCGAATCTCGGGGCCATGTCGCCATCGACGATCGCGCCGGTCGGCGGAAGTCTGCCCCACAACAATCTCCAGCCCTATCTCACGCTCAATTTCTGCATCGCGCTGCAGGGCGTGTTTCCGCCGCGCACCTAAATGACGGTGGCAAGGCTGCGTCCTGCGACTGCGGACGATACCGACTTTCTTCGCGCTGTGTACGCCGCCACCCGGAAGGAGGAGCTTGCTCTGACCGACTGGACCGATTCGCAAAAGGAGGCATTCTGCCGACAACAGTTCGACGCCCAGGACGCGCATTACCGGGCGCATTATCCGACGTCGGAATTCGCGGTAATCGAAAGCGGCACCGAGTCAATCGGGCGGCTTTATGTGGACCGATGGGACAAGGAAATCCGCGTCATGGATATTTCGATTTTGCCGGAATTTCGCGGCGCTGGAGTCGGGACACAATTGCTGCGCGGGCTTCAGGACGAGGCGCGCGCTGCGGGCAAATCGCTCTCCATCCACGTAGAAAAATTCAACCCCGCGCTGCGGCTCTACGAGCGTCTCGGATTCAAGCCCATCGAGGACAAAGGAGTATTTCTGCTGATGTCGTGGACGTAGCTCGACATTCCAATGTCGAGACAAGCCGCGTGGAGTGGTGAACATCTCTGTTCGTCGGGAATGCGGAAACTCGACTTTGGAAAGTCGAGCTACAGCCCGTTTCGCGCTCAGTTAAAGATCGCTTCGAAGTGCGACGCTTGCGCATCTGCGCCCGTCTGCACGACGAAGATATCCAAAGGCCCGAGCTGTGCGTTCTCCAGGCGGTAAACCTGCTGAGGAAGGCGCAGCGACGGCGCTCCGTGAAAACGCAACGAGAATGGCGCCCGCTCGACTCCCGGCCGCGCTGCCCCTAGCACCACGGCATCCGCGAGCGTGAGCGCAAACGCTGGTGCACTGCACGTGAATGGTTGTCCGATGCACGGTTCGCATTGTGCGCATGTCAGTTGGTCGAGAGCGATCATGGCGCGACATAAAACACGGCGGCCCGGCTTTGAAAAGGAAACGAGCGACGCGCGAGCAAAAAAGAATCTGCGGCAGGTCGAAAACGCCCGTATCACGATTGACGCTGCTCACGGTTCCTGAAAGCTTTTCACGGTTCCGCTGGAATGCTTCTGGCTCGCGGAATTCACCGCACTCGCGGCTTCAAACTTTAATCTATCATGAACCTGTCATCGCTCTTCGCCCGTCGTCCCACTTCATCACGCAAAAAGCGCGCCGGAATGCGGCACGGAGTCGAGGCACTGGAAACCCGCATCGCGCCTGCTGCGATCATCACGGGCTCGCTCACCGACAATACGGCTTCGGCAGTTCTGCCGGGAGACACGATTCATTACACCGAAGTCGTTTCAAACACCGGTGACACGTCGGCGCTCAACCTCCAGATTTCGCATCTCGTCAACAACGCGAACTTTGTTGCGGGCTCTCTGAATATCTCTCCGCTCGCGGGCGACGATGCGTTTGCGGCCATCGGCAACACGACGCTGGTGGTCGGTGGGGCTGCACCGGCGACTCCGGCGAAAGTGCTCGCTGGTAATCTCTTCGCGAACGACGCCGAGTTCGCGAACGATCTCGGAACGCTCGACACCTTCACCCTGCTGAGCTTCACGGCGACTAGCGCGAACGGCGGCACGGTGAGCGTGAATTCGGACGGCTCGTTCACGTATCTGCCCGCGGCGGGATTTGCCGGGACGGATACATTTACGTACACCATTACCGACGACGGCGTTACCGGCCTTGGCGCGGCAAATAGCGGTGCCCTCACGAGCACAGCGACCGTCACAATCACGGTCGCCGAGAAAGTCTGGTATGTGGACGCCAGCGCCGCGCCAGGCGGCACGGGCCGTTCAAACTCGCCGTTTAATTCGATCACGGCTGCGAACCTCAACGGCGCAAGCGACCTCGATGGTCCGAATGACTATCTCTATTTTTACGCTGGCACTTACACTGGCGGCCTTGCGCTGGAAGCCGGCCAGCACCTCATCGGTGAAGGCGCGAATCTCGTTGTGAGCGGGGTCACGCTCAAGACGGCGGGAACACGCCCGACTTTTTCGCACACGACCGGTTCTACGATCACACTCGCTTCGGGGAACGAGGTGCGCGGCTTGAATGTCACGAACTCGGGCGGCTCCGGTATCACGGGCAGCGGAGTGGGGACGCTGGCGATGGGCGACTTCGATGTCACGGTGACGGGCGGTTCGGCGCTGAGCGTGACGACGAGCGGAACGATCACGGTGTCCGGCTCGGACAATGACTTAACCTCTTCGAATGGAACCGCGTTGAATGTGGCGAATGTGACCATCGGCGGTAGCGGCATTGTTTTCAAAAGCATCAACTCCGGCGCAGGCGCAAATAACGGAATCGTGCTCGATACGACCGGCGCACTCGGCGGGCTGACGGTGACCGGAGCCGGGGCAGCGGGCTCCGGCGGAACCATCTCGGGCAAGACGGGCGGCGACGGCAGCACGACAAGCGGGACGGGCATTTACCTGAACAGCACGAAGAGCGTCTCGCTGGCGTGGATGAACATTCAGGGGAACCAGAATTACGGAATCCGCGGCATCAACGTGACGGGATTCGCGCTCGATAATTCCACAGTCGGAACGACTACGGCAAACGGAACGAGCAACACGGCGGACCTCGACGCGGCGAACTACCAGGGCGAGGGAAGCGTGCGCTTTTTCAACCTTCTCGGCACGGCGACGATCAGCAACAGCACGCTCGACAACGGTTTCTCGAAGACGCTCGCCGTCGTGAACAACACGGGCACTTTGACGAATCTCACAATTTCGAATTCCGTGCTTAAAAACAGCCTCACTGCGGCCACGGCGTCGGATGCGCTATATCTCGAAGCCGAGGGCGCGGGCACGGTCGCAAATCTGACAATCAGCGGCGGCACGCAGTTCACGGCATTCCGCCAGAACGCGATTCAGACGAACGCTCAGACGGGCGCGGCGATGAATATCGTGATCAGCGGGATCACGATTAAGAACACGAACACCTCGTATGTAAATGCGAGCAATGCGATGGTGTTTAACGGAACGGGGACGAACACGTTTGTGACGTTTGACATCAGCGGAAGCTCCTTCACGCATGGCGACGGGGTGACGGTCGGCGCCACTAATCCAGGGCGCATTCTCACCGCCGGAATGATCAATGGTGCGGGCACATTCTACGGCAAAATCCGCACGAGCACCTTCGGCACGAGCGGAGTCGCCCGCTCGGGCAGCGGCCCAGCCGCAGACGCCATCGGCCTTTTTGCCGGTGGCAACAATGGCACAAACGGCGGCTCACGGTTTTTGATCGAGGACAGCACGATTCAGCAATACGGACAGGCGGGCATCCAAATCGGCGCAGTCGATGGCAATGCGACGATCGATGCCACGATTCAGGGCAACATCATCCGGCAGCCGGGAACGATCGCTGGCGGGGCGTTCGCGGGAATCTGGGCATACGCGGGGAACAATGCGGGAGACACGAATGTTCTGAACGTCGTGATCGGAAGCGCGGGCACCGGTGCTGACAAAAACACGCTGACGAATTCCGACCCGAATGACTCGTTCGATGTCTTCCTCGGCAACGCGGGAATCGCGACTGCGCCAATCAATCTTTACCGGAACGGCTCGGGCGCGGGGACGGTGTTGAATGCCTCCGAGGCGCAGGTAAACGTGGTGCTCAACGCCGACAATACCGGGCCGCTGGATTTGGCGGGCAACACCGTCTCGCCGATCAACCTCAAGGATGGCGTGCCCACCCTGCCGCCGCTCCTTTTTGCGCCGCTGGCAGGCGAAGTGGTTCTGCCGACGGACGTCGCGACACCGGCAATTGACCCGATCGTTCAGCCCCCTGCAATCGTCGACGACGGCATCCTCTCGCAATCTGAACTCGACTCGCTTGTCATTGCGGCGATCTCGCGATGGGAAGCGACGGGGCTTTCTGCGGAGCAGTCCGCGCTTTTACACAGCGTGACTTTTGAAGTGGCAAATCTCGGCCCCCGTGTGCTCGGTCAGGCGGGCGCTGGCCATGTGACGCTCGACAACGACGGCGCGGGCAACGGCTGGTTTGTGGATGCGACTCCGCTGGATGACTCGGAGTTTGCAAACTCGTCCGGCATCGTCGCGAGCCGCGTGGATGCGATGACGACGGTGATGCACGAACTCGGGCACACACTGGGGCTCGATGATACTTACGCGGGCGGCGACAGCCAGAGCATCATGTATGGATTCCTCACGCTCGGCTCTCGGCGCGCGCCGGTGGCGCATCAGGCAGACGGTGCCGTGCCGAGTGGCAACGCGACGACGGAGTTTGCGTTCTCGCCTTACACAATCGGCACGCTGCCCGCTGGGAAAAGTGTGACGCTAAATTTCGCCGCGACGGTGCCATCGAACACGACAGCGACTTCCGTCTCCACGCAGGGGACGATATCCGGGACGAACTTTGCCACGGTGCTGACGAACGATCCAGACACGGCTCCGGCGAATGATGCGACGGTGACGGCGATCAATTTGCCGGATGTGACGGTGGCCGTCTCGCCCGGCTCGGTGAATGAAGACGGTGTAGGCACGCTCGTTTACACGTTTACGCGCACGGGGCTGAATGACTTCGCCCGCACGGTGAATTTCGCAGCGTCGGGCACGGCGCTCTTTGGCACTGCGGGCGCGGACTACACGCTGGCCGGCGGCACGTTCGACACAAGCACGGGACTTGGCACAGTGACGTTTGCGGCGAACAGCGCGACGGCGACGATCACGCTGAGCGCAACGGACGACACAACTGTGGAAGCTGACGAGTCGGCAATCCTCACGGTCACGGCAGGCACGGGCTACGATGTCGGAACGACTCCCACGGCGACGGGGACGATTTTGAACGACGACACGAGCGTGGCAGTGACGGTCGCTCCTTCCTCGGTGACGGAAGACGGCGCGGGCAATCTCGTTTATACGTTCACCCGCGCGGGTCTCACGACGGGCGCGACGACTGCGAATTTTTCCATCACCGGTCCCGGCACACTCACGAGCGCGGACTACTCGGTGCTGGCTGCGGCGGGCATCACATTTAATGCAGGCACTGCCGCGGGAACGGTTGCATTTGCGGCGAACGAAACCGTCAAAACGGTCACGGTTGATCCGACGGTCGATACGGTCGTCGAGGCGGATGAAAACGTCGTCGCCACTGTGACTGCGGGAACCGGCTATACGATTGCTGGCATCGCGGCGACGGGCACAATCACGAATGACGACACGGATGTGACTCTGGCGATTTCGCCGTCCTCGGTCGCGGAAGACGGCGCGGCGAATCTCGTTTATACATTTACCCGCACAGGCGTGACGGCAGGCGCATTGACGATCAATTTCAGCGTGGGTGGTACCGCGACTTTTAGCACTGACTACACGCAGGCGGGCGCGGCGAGTTTTACCGCGACGACGGGAACGGTGACATTTGGCGCGGGCTCGGCAACAGCGACCGTGACGATCGATCCGACCGTCGATGCCACAGCGGAACCCGATGAAACAACGCTGCTCACGCTCACTGCGGGTGCGGGATACAATGTCGCGACCGCAGGTGCTGTGACGGGAACAATCATCGACGACGACACGAGCGTGACGCTTGCAATCGCGCCCGCCACGGTGACGGAAGACGGCGCAGGCACGATGGTTTACACGTTCACGCGCACGGGCAACACCGCAGCGACTCTGACGGTGAATTTCAACGTGGGCGGAACGGCGACCTTTGCCGCTGACTATACGCAGGCTGGCGCGGCGACGTTTAACGCGACGACGGGAACGGTGACGTTCGCCGCGGGCTCGGCGACGGCGACGGTTACGCTCGATCCGAGCGCGGATACGACGGTGGAAGCGGACGAGACGACACTGCTCACACTCGCCGCTGGAGCAGGCTACGGCATCGGCACGGCGGGCGCGGTGAGCGGCACGATCACAAACGACGACACGGATATCTCGGTCGCGGTAGCTCCGGCATCGGTGACGGAGGATGGCGCGGGAAATCTCGTTTATACGTTCACCCGCGCGGGTGTGACGACGGGAGCGCTGACGGTCAATTTCAGCGTGGGTGGAACGGCGGCATTTGGCACGGACTACACGCAAACGGGCTCGGCAACTTTTTCGGCAACGACGGGAACGGTGACATTTGCCGCGGGCGCGACGACGGCCATGGTGACCATTGATCCGAGTGCGGACAACATCACGGAATCCGACGAGACGGCGCTGCTGACGATCACTGCGGGCGCTGGCTACAACATCACGGGCACTCCGGCGACGGGCACGATCGCGAATGATGACTCGACCGTCTCGGTGGCTGTTTCTCCGACCTCGGTGGCGGAAGATGGCGCGGCGAATCTCGTCTATACGTTCACGCGCACCGGGCTGCTCACGAGTCCGCTCACGGTGGATTTCACCGTTGGAGGGAGCGCGACATTCAACACGGATTACACTCAATCCGGCGCGGCGACGTTCACTGCGTCAGCGGGCACTGTCACCTTCGCAGCGAATAGCGCGACGGCGACAATCACGATTGATCCGACTGCGGACATCGTTGCGGAATCCGACGAGACTGCGGTGCTCACGCTCGCGGCCTCGGGAACCGGCTACACTTCGGCGAATCCGACCGTGGCGACGGGCACGATTTCCAAC